>JAKFYB010000028.1 GCA_021731085.1 Dehalococcoidia bacterium | reverse complement strand
GCGATGGCGCCCACGCCCCCGCCCACGACCACTCCTGCCGCGCAGGCTACGTTCGCTGCGGCAGCGACGGCCGTTGCCACCGGACCATCGATCACCATCAGCGCCGTTGGTGACATCTCACTCGCCCGGCAGGTCAACGACTGGATGGCCCAGTACGGCGCGTCGTACCCGTACGAACTCATCCAGCCGCTGCTCACCGGCGACATCGTCTTCGGCAACCTCGAAGGGGCGCTGACCGACGGCGGCGAGCCGTGGCCGAAGTCGTTTAACTTCCGCACGCCGCCGCAATTCGCGCCCGGTCTCGCGGCGGCCGGGTTCGATATCGTCGCGCTCGCCAACAACCACGCGATGGACTACGGCGTCGTCGGCCTGCTCGACACCGTCAGCGCCCTCAACAGCGCTGGCGTCGCCTACGCGGGCGCGGGCCTGAACGACGCATCCGCTTGGGCGCCGGCCGTCATCGAGGCGGACGGCATGCGCGTCGCCTTCATCGCCTGCGCGCTCTCTCCCGACGAAGGTAGCGGCTTCTCGATCAGCGTCTGGGCGGCGGGCGCGACGACGACGGGCATGGCCGTCTGCAGTGCGGACCGCATCGCCGCCGAAGTACAGGCCGCACGCGCGATGAATGAGTTCGTCCTTGTGTCTGTGCATGCCGGCGACGAATACGTGAACGCGCCGAACGCGACGCAGGTCGCGCTCGCGGAGGCGGCGCTCGCCGCGGGCGCCGACGCCTTTCTCGGCCACCACGCACACGTCGTACAGCCCGTCGAGCAGCGCGGTGATCAGCTCATTGCCTGGGGGCTGAGCAACTTCATCTTCGACCTGGATCAGTGGGATCTTGATGGCATCCCTGAGCCGCGCGTCTCGCCCATTCTGCACATCACGCTGAAGAAGGGCGCGGGTGTGACATCGTGGCGTGCCGACGCCGTACTCCTCGACGCGGACGCCGACCGCCCGCGACCCGCTACGCCGGAGGAAGCGGCCGCCCTCGACGCACTTCTGCTTCCGTAGCCCAGTGACGACCGACGACGGGCCCTACGCGTATCCCTCGGCCGCTGGCTCCCAGCCGGGCACGAACTTCCGCCACTCTTCCTCTGCATCGAGGTACGGGTACACGACGTAGTAGCTGCTGACGCGCGGCTGGAAGGGCTCGCGCGCGAGAAGCATCTTCGCCTCGGAAGGCGTGCGTGCGGCCTTGCGGTGATTGCACGTCTTGCACGCCGTGACCAGGTTCTCCCACGTGTGCCGCCCGCCGCGGTGGCGTGGCATCACGTGGTCGAGCGTCAGGTCGCGCGCGCCGCGACGGCCGCAGTACTGGCACGTGTAGCGGTCGCGGTTGAACACCTCACGACGCGACAGGCGCATCTGCGGCCGCGGGCGCTTGATCATGTAGATGAGGCGGATGACGGACGGGAGCGGCCAGGCAGTGTGTGCCGAGCGCATCTGACCGCGGCCGTGCTCCAGCACCTCGGCTTTGCCGCGCTCCACTAGCACGAACGCCCGCCTTGGATGGCAGACGTTCAGTGGTTCGTAATTCTGATTCAGGACAAGTACGTTCCCCACCATGGATCACCAGTCCGTTCGTGCCGGAATGATAGCAGGGGCCAATTCAGCGCGGCAAAGCAGGCCAGGGCTACCGCCTGCCTGCCCCCGCCCGTACAATCCGGCGAACCAACCAGAACCGCAACGCGCCGCGTGCGCGTATAGCGTGCGTCCGCCAAGAAGGAGACGACGATGGCTTCGAGGGAAGAACTGATCGCTGGCATCGAGACACTGATCCAGGAAGGCAACCGCCTCGCCAAGGATCTCACGGCCGACGAACTGGCGAACGCCGTCGACCTCGATGGCTGGAAGGGCCTCGAAGCGTTCGCGCATGTCGCAGGCACGGGCACGATGGTGAAGCCGATGGTCGGCGGCATGGCGACCGCACCGGCAGGCGCCGACGCCTTCGCCGCGATCGACATCGACCAGATCAACGCAGGTATCGTCGGCGCCCGCGCAGGCAAGACGGCCGCCGATCTCGCGGCCGAGATCGAGACGAACTACCGCGGCGTCATCGAATTCATCAAGACCGCCCCGGACGAGACGCTCAACGCGAAGGCGACCGTGCAGGGCTACAAGGACACCGCCGTTAGCGACCTGGTGATGCGGATGGTCGTTCTGCACGGCCTCGCCCACATCTACAGCGTCTATTCCAGCGTCTTCAATTCGACGAAGGCATAGGGTCGCGAGCGGCGCCCGCGACCGGCTAGTCGACGGACGCGATCTTGTCGAGTCGCGTGATCTCCGGGCGTCCCGCCAGCAGGCCGCCGATCTTTCCACCGAAGGCCGCCATATGCGGTGTCTTGCCGTGGTCATCAACAGCCGCATCGTCGGCATACGACTCGATGAAGAAGAACTCCGTCGACGCCTTCTTGTTCTGCGTGAGTGTGTACATGAGCGTACGACCGGCTTCGTTCGCCTTGACTGCGGCGACCATTTCGGCGCCAGCGGCCTTGAACTCCTCTTCCTTGCCTTCCTGAACGGTCAGCTTCGCAATGATCGTTGGCATGATGTTCCTTTCCGGATCTCGCGCTTGAATTGTCCACCATGTTGATCGATCGCCGCCTTACGGGCACGACTACAAAACAGCCGCTGGATTGCTCCAGCGGCTGTTTGCGTGTGCGGGGGTCGGGTCCTTCTTAGTTCATCTGGCGCCGGGTGGCGATGCCGATGCCTGCGAGACCAGCCGTCGCTGCGAGCAGCATCACGATGGTCGAGAACAGGCTGCTGGTTCCGCCCTGCGAACCTGAGCCCGTCTCCGGAAGCTCGACAGCCGGGCTCTGGGACTCACCAGCGACTTCCACGACCGGCGTGTTCGTCGGCGGAACGCTTGTGTTCGTCGGGGCGGGCGTGTTCGTCTCGGTTGGGTCCGGCGTGTTGGTCTCCGTCGGCTCAGGCGTGTTCGTGTTCGTCGGCACCGCTGTGTTGGTCGCCGTCGAAGTCGGCGTGTTCGTGCTGGTTGCCGTCGAGGTCGGCGAGTTTGTGGGCGTGTTCGTCGGCATCTCTGTCGGGGTGTTCGTCGGGGTGTTCGTCGGGGTCTCCGTTGGCGTGTTCGTTGCCGTCGGCGTGTTTGTCGGCGTGTTCGTGGCGGTG
The DNA here is from genome assembly GCA_021731085.1 of Dehalococcoidia bacterium. Classification (GTDB taxonomy): domain Bacteria; phylum Chloroflexota; class Dehalococcoidia; order DSTF01; family JACRBR01; genus JACRBR01. Next base: position 53,137 of record JAKFYB010000028.1, on the reverse strand, counting down.
TTCGTCGCCGTCGGCGTGTTGGTTGCGGTCTCTGTCGGCGTCTCCGTCGGCGTGTGCGTGGCCGTCGCCGTGTTCGTCGGCGTGTTTGTGGCCGTGTTCGTCGGCGTGTTCGTCGCGGTGTGCGTCGATGTGGCCGTGTTAGTCGGCGTTGACGTCGGGATCGGCGTGTTGGTCGATGTCGGCGTCTGCGTGACTTGCGGCGTGTGCGTAATCTGCACGGTCTTCGTCACCTGCGGTGTGTGCGTAACCTGCGGCGTCTGCGTCGCAGCCGTCGTTGGCGTCGAGGTCGGCGTGCAGCTGTTGCTCTTCTTGACCAGCAGCGTCTCCGTGTCCTCAGCGTTGCCGTCCGGAACGCCGTTCTGGTTGTTGTCCGCGTACAGCTCGATCTTGATACCGCGGTTCACGGACAGATTGCCGTTCTCCGTCCAGAAGTTGTTCGCACTGCTGACGCTGTTGTACTGGAACTGGGCGACGTACGCGCCGTAGCCGCCAGGGCCGTCGCCATCAGCGTCGATGAAGACGCGGATGAGCTTCTTGCCGCTGCCGCCCACGTAGTCCGCGTCTACCGAGTAGGTGCCGCAGGTATACGAGACATTGAGGTTCGTGTGATGCGCCAGCGCGGTGCCCGTATTGAGCGCCATCGCCGCAGCGAACACGACGCCCCCGAGACCAAGCCCGAATGCAAGCCGCATCGCCGTCTTTCCAGATTCCGTCTTGTTTCCGTGCTTCATCGTCATGTCCCTTTGCGTCGGCGGGGGTTTCCCGACGGCTGTCAACTTGTGTCGTCAAGAAGAACGGCCCTTATTGACAAGCGTTACGGCTCGCGCCACGATCAGCCGGAGAAAGGCGTCTTTCGCACAGACGTTCTGGTATAATTGACGTCATGCCGAACGAGCGTGCGAAGCCCCCGGCCTGGTTGAGCGTTTCCGGCTCGCCAAGTGCCACGTCCGGCGCACCGGCCGCCCGGAAGCAGCGTCAGCGCGCCTCAAGGGGCACCAACACCAAAGTTATGACCGCGAGCCCGCAACCAACCGCCCGGCACCGCAAGAGCCCCAAATCAGGCCTGCCGCTGTCCGACAACGCCCTCGTCGTCCTGGAACGGCGTTATCTGGCCCGCGACGACGCCGGACAGCCCGTGGAGACGCCTGAGGGGCTTTTCCGTCGCGTCGCCCACAACATCGCCCAGGCCGAGGCTCATTTCGGCTCGACAGACACCGCTACGGCCCGCGCCGAAACCGCCGAGGCCAGCTTCTACGACCTGATGACCTCGCTCCGCTTCCTCCCGAACTCCCCGACCCTCGGCAACGCCGGTCGCCCGATCCAGCAGCTCGCTGCCTGTTTCGTTCTTCCCGTCGAGGACTCTATGGAGGGCATCTTCGACTCCCTCAAGGACACAGCCCTCATCCACCAGAGCGGTGGCGGGACAGGCTTCGCCTTCAGCCGCCTGCGCCCCGCCGGCGACATCGTCTCCTCCACCGGAGGCATCGCCAGCGGTCCTGTGTCGTTCATGCGGGTGTACGACGCCGCCACCGAATCCATCAAGCAGGGCGGCACGCGCCGTGGCGCCAACATGGCGATTCTCAGCGTCGACCACCCGGACATCGAGAAGTTCATCGACGTGAAGGCCGACATGACGACGCTACAGAACTTCAACATCAGCGTCGCCGTTACGGAGCGCTTCATGGAGGCCGTTGAGCGCGATGAGGAGTACGATCTGCTCAATCCACGCACCCACGCCGTTGCCGGCACTCGCCGCGCGCGTGATATCTTCCGGCGCATCGTCGCCAACGCCTGGCGGAACGGCGACCCCGGCCTCGTATTCCTCGACCGCATCAACCGCGACAACCCGACGCCGCAACTCGGCCGCATCGAAGCGACCAACCCTTGCGGCGAGCAACCGCTCTTGCCGTACGAGTCCTGCAACCTCGGTTCGCTGAACCTGTCCCGCTTCGTACGAGAGACGGCACGGACGCGCGCGCGTTCCCGCAACGGCTCGTCGTCTAAAAAGCCGGTCGCGGTTGAGATCGACTGGGACGCGCTCGCCGCGGCGATTCCCGTCGCCGTTCGCTTCCTCGACGATGTGATCGAGCAGAACAAGTACCCGATCCCCGAGATCGAGGCGATGACGAAGCAGACGCGCAAGATCGGGCTCGGCCTCATGGGCTGGGCTGACCTGCTCTTCGCCCTCCGCATCCGCTACGACTCCGACGAAGCCGTCGACCTCGCCGGGCAAGTTGTTTCGTTCATCCAAGAGCGCGCCGACGCCGCATCAGAAGCGTTGGCCGTCGAGCGCGGCGTCTTCCCCGCCTGGCCTGGCTCCATCTACGATCCCGCCTCCGGCGACGCCCGCGGCGGCCGCCGCTTCCGCAACTCCACGCGCACCACCGTCGCGCCGACAGGAACGCTGAGCATCATCGCCGACTGCTCCGGCGGCATCGAACCGGCGTTTGCGCTCGCCTTCATGCGCCAGCACTTCCTCAACCGCGACGACCCGTCGCAGGTGACGCAATTGCCCGAGGTCAACCGCACCTTCGAGAACATCGCCCGCGAGTCAGGCTTCCACAGCGACAAGCTGATGACGTACCTCGCAGAAGGCGGTGCGTTGACGGAACGCGACGACGTGCCTGATTGGGCGAAGGATGTCTTCCGCACGTCGCACGACATTGAGCCCGAATGGCATGTCCGGATGCAAGCAGCATTCCAGCGCTTCACCGACAACGCTGTCAGCAAGACGATCAACTTCCGCCGCGACGCGACGATCGACGACATCGAGCGCGCTTACATGCTGGCCTACCAAGAAGGCTGCAAGGGCATCACCGTCTACCGCGACGGATCCCGCGACCAGCAGGTGCTCTCGCACGCCACTGCGCGCGGCCCGGAGCAGGCTGAAGCTGTCGCGGCCGAAGTCGCGCTGGGCATCGCCGACGAGCTTTCGGCCATCGGACACCCGGCGCCAACTGGATCGACGGCGCCGCGGCCGCAGGGCGCCCCGTACCGACGCCACTTGCCGGATGAGCGACAGTCACTCACGCACAAGTTCCGCATCGGCGACCAGGAGGGCTACCTCACCGTCGGCCTGTACGACGACGGCACGCCCGGCGAAATCTTCGTGAACATCTCGAAAGAAGGCTCGACAATCCGTGGCCTGATGGACTCCGTCGCGCTCCTCACGTCCGTCGCGCTGCAGTATGGCGTGCCGCTGCGCAACCTCGTCGAGAAGTTCCGCGGCGTGCACTTCGAGCCTGCAGGCCTCACGGCCAACAGGGACGTGCCAACCGCATCGTCGCTCGTCGACTACATCTTCCGCTGGCTCGAAGCGCGCTTCCTGCAAGATGCGACGGCATCGCCAGCAAAAGTGAAAAGCCGCAGCCAGACGGCGACATCGCCAAGAACGGCCCCAAGTCTTCAGGCAACGAGGGCGCAGCAAGCGGCGCCCCTACTCGGAGCCGCAACGAGCACCGGTATGAGCTGTCCGAAGTGCGGTTCGATACTCGTGTTCGCAGAGGGATGCTTCATGTGCCGCAGTTGCGGCTTCTCGCGGTGTTAGACGCGCGGACTAGTGCCCGCAACCACAGCCGCCACCACCACACCCGCAACCACCGCCTGATGGCATCTCGGCGAACGAACCACCTTCGCCCTTCGTCACAGAGGCGAACATAGAGAGCGTCCGGGCCGCGCCGCGATGTCCCTTTGCGCACAGCGCCGGTTCATCGGCCCGCGAGATCGGTCGCAGTTCTTCAAACTTCGCAGCACACTTGGGACAGTAGTATTCGTAGATTGGCATGAGGTCATTCTAGCCGCAGCGTCAGTCAAGCGCGCCTAGTCGAGGTAGTCCTTCAGCTTCTTGCTGCGAGACGGATGCCGCAGCTTACGCAGCGCCTTCGCTTCGATCTGGCGGACACGCTCCCGTGTGACGCGAAACTCACGCCCAACCTCCTCCAGCGTGCGCGCCCGCCCATCCTCCAACCCGAACCGCAGCTCGAGCACCTTACGCTCGCGCGTGTTGAGGCTGTTGAGGACGTCCGTCACCTGCTCCTTGAGCATCTGGTGGGACGCTGCATCCGCGGGCGCCAGAGCTGTCTCGTCCGGCAGGAAGTCGCCGAGGTGACTCTCCTCCTCGCCAATCGGCGTCTCCAGAGACACCGGCTCCTGCGACACCTTGATGATCTCGCGCACTCGCTCCGCAGTGACGGGCGGCCCATTTTGAGGGTCCGTCATCTCTATGGCGATCTCTTCGGTTGTCGGCTCTCGCCCCAACCGCTGCACGAGCGCCCGTGATGCGCGCACAAGCTTGTTAATGGTCTCGAACATGTGCACGGGGATACGGATCGTCCGCGCCTGATCCGCGATCGATCGCGTGATCGCTTGCCGGATCCACCACGTCGCGTAGGTGCTGAACTTGAACCCGCGCCGGTAGTCGAACTTCTCCACGGCCCGTATCAGGCCTATATTGCCTTCCTGGATCAGGTCAAGCAGCGACATGCCGCGGCCGACGTACTTCTTCGCGACGCTCACAACCAGCCGCAGGTTCGCCTCGGTGAGTTGCTTCTCCGCCTCGAAGCCTTCGCGCTTCACCTGCAAGAAGTAGTCGCGAAGAGCAGGCTCATCCGGATGATGGCCGTTGATCTGATCCCATGGTGGGGGCGCAAGATTTTTCGCACCGAACTCGCTCGCCACGGCCTGCACATGCTCCGCGCGCAGAATATGGGTGATAATCGACAACCGGACGATGGCCAGCTGAGCTTCGCCTTGCTCGACGCGCATGTGTTGTGCGAGACGGTCGGCCAATACGAAGTCCATCTCCGCATCAACTGTCGTTCGCCACTGCTCGTTCTGGATGACGTCCGACAGCAGCGACGCTTTGATTCCGATTTCTCTACTGATGAAGTGCACGCACTTCTGCGCGTCCGCGTACTGTTCGATCAGCGTGAACAGCGTCTCCATGCCCGACGGCGGGCGTCCATGGTCGTCGAACCACAGCTTTTCCAGCGCGTCGAGGTGCTTGGCTTCCTCCATCTTCCGCGCCAAGCGCTTCTCGTCCGCGCTCGAAAGCAGGTACACCTTTCCGATTTCGCGCAGATACATGCGCACCGGGTCGTCCACGCCCTCGCTCGCTTCGAGCAGCGCGGCGGCCTTGGCGATGTCGGCCTCGACTTCGGCTTCATCGTCTTCGGATTCCTCGGCCCACAGCTCAGCGGCGACGGTCGGAGGGTTGGCACCCGCGACGGTGACGGAGTCTGCGAGGCGCGCGAAGATCTCACCGAACGCCTCCTCAGGCGAGGCGGCGCCGGGCTCCGGGCGCGCCGTTGCGGCTTCTTCGTCGAGCGCGGGCGGGGTCGGCTCCCTGCGCTTCGTCATCGTTACCTCGCCGTGCGCGGCCGGTGCTGATCCAGCTCGCGCTTATGCAGTTCCAATCCGGCCTCCATGTCGTTCACGAAGACCGTGGCGGGGTCAGGTTCGTCGTCTTCCGTCACGTCGAGTACGCGTCCATCAATCGCCGCTCGCGCGCGCTCAGCAATTGCCGCGCTTCCCTGCGCTGCTACATCAAGGAGGGCTGACGCACGCGTGCGCTTTGCCTCGCGCATGCGGTGCTGTTCGATGCCGAAGACGGTGGCGCGCAATGCGCGTACGGCGGTTGTGTCGTCGTACGCCGGCAGCTGAACGGTGAGCAAGTGCTCGTAGTGTGGCCGAAGATCCGGCCCGAGCGACTCCCCGTCGTCCGCCCCACCGATCCATGACTCGAACAGCGCTCGGTTCTCGCTCTGGCTGAAGATGCCTGAGTCGAGACCGCCTGCCTCAGCGCGTAGGTCAGGATACTGCAACAGCAAGGCCAGACAAAACTCCTCGCGCGGGTCGTGTTGACGCGTTGCTGGTTGCTCCCGCCGCAAGTCCTCGGGCACTTCATCTTGAAGCTGACGCGCGCGCACTGGCTGGCGCAATTCGAGCCGCAGCGTCGCTTCGTCGACCTTCGCCATCCGAGAGAGGCGTTGCAAGTAGTGCGACTGCAACACGCGATCCGCCGTCAACGCAATAAACGGCGACAGCTCTGCAACGGCGACTGAGCGCTGGCGTGGATCGGTAAGGTCGTGCCGCGCCGCCGCAACATCAAACAGATGATCCAGCACGGGCTTCGCCTGATCGACGATCTGCGGCCAGGCGTCCGGTTGCGACCGCACGACATCGTCCGGGTCGCGCCCTTCAGGCATCGACAATACGCGAAGGTCAACATCGATCGTGTCGACCTGGCGCACAATGCCACGCGCGTTCGGCACCGGTCGTCGCCGCAGGCTGTTGTTCACGATCTCGTACGCGCTACGGATCGTCGCCTCACTACCCGCGTTGTCCGCGTCCAGCGCAAGGACGATGGTCGTGGCGTGGCGCTTCAGCAGTGTTACCTGTCGCTCTGTCAGCGCCGTGCCCATCGATGCGACGACATTGCTGTAGCCATGCTCGTGCGCCGCGATCACGTCCATGTAGCCTTCGACGATCACCGCTTTGCCCTCGGCGCGAATCGCGTCCTTGGCGAGATCGAGCGCGTATAGAATCGCCCCCTTATCGAAAATCACCGACTGCGACGTGTTCACATACTTAGGCTGGTTCTCGCCCGAACCCAGCGCTTCACCCGGCAGGACACGCCCGCCGAATCCGGCCACACGCCCGCGGTCGTCCCGAATCGGGAACATCAGGCGGTGCCGGAACCGGTCGTACGCGCCGCGGTCTCCTTCGACAGCCAGCCCCGCCGCCACGGCCTCCGCCGCCGTGATGCCGCGCCCTTCGAGATGTGACGTCAGCGCGTCCCAAGTGTTGGGCGCATACCCGATGTGGAACTTCTCGATCGACGACGTCGCCAGATGCCGCTCCGAAACGTAGTCACGTGCCGCCTGCGCCTTCGCCACATACGGACCGTCGTCCGCGAGCAGCATCGCGTGGAAGTACGCCGCAGCCGCCTCATTGATCTCGAACAGGCGCGCGCGACGGGCGTCTTCCTGAGTATCGCGCCGCGTCTCCAGCGCAACACCCGCCTGCTCGGCAAGCAGGTGCAGCGCATCACGAAACTCGATGCCGTCCTTCTTCATGATGAAGGCGAAGATGTCGCCTCCGGTCGAACACGCGCCGAAGCAGTGCCAGCTCTGCCGAGCCGGATCCACGTGGAACGACGGGGTCTTCTCAGCGTGGAAGGGACAGACGGCGACGTAGTTTCGTCCCGCCCGCTTCAGCGTTACGTGCTGCGAGATCAGATCGACAATGTCGATGCGCTGTTTGACGTCGTCAACGGTGCTCATCGCAACCCTATTCTCATGAACGTTGCGCCAGCGGAATGATTACGCGCGCCGAAGCTGGTGCCTGCTTGACGAGAATACCGATCGCGGCCGCGTGCTCGTCCTCGTGTCCCGCCATCTTCACGGCGATCTCTTCGACTGTCATCCGCCCAAGCGTTTCGTGACGGATCGCCTTCTGCAAACCCGCTTCGCCGCACGCCGCCAGCAGGGCCAGCAGATCGCGGCGCGTATTCAAGAGCCCGTGCACCATCTGGGGCACCGCGAGATGCTGCGCGAGTCCCGGATCGTCATCGTTGTGCACCCGCGTGCTCGCAGCGTATGGCTCGACCTCGACGAGCGCCACGCGTGCGCGTTCGACATACACACGCTCGATGCGCAGCAGGTGCGTGAGATGCGCCGCGATGCACCACTCGTGGCCAGACGGCATGAAGCGAAACTGCTCCTCGGTCAATCCCCGTATCGCCGAGAAGAGACGATCGCGGCTTGCCTGCAGCGCCACTGCGTGACCAGTGCCTGTGCGATCGGTGCCTGCGGGATCAGTAATGGAAGCCCCCACCGGTGTTACCACCGAAACGTGCGCGCACAAGAGTTCTTGGAATGTGCGGCATTGTACCCGCGCAGAAGCCGGGGCCGCTACGGCGTTATGGCACCCTATCGCCGACGCAGGCGATGGTTACGGTGCGGGCGGCGGAACCTCCGGCGGTGGCGGCGGAGCAGGCGTCTCCGTGGGCGCAAACGGGTCCACCGTCGGTTCGCCGCCCCCGGTATCGATCGCAATCGTGATCCTGTTGTTGAAGTTATCGCTCTCTTCAATCGTCCCATTGGGATCGACGATGATCAGCAACGTCTGTGATCCGACAATGGCCAACCCTGTGCCGACATCGACACTGCGGCCCGCTGGCAGGATGAAGTTCGGCAGCGTTGCGCCCGCGAGCAGCGCCGTCTCGTCCGCATTGAAAACGGCGACCACAAGGTCACCAACGGCATCGCCCGTCCCCTGGTTGATGATGGTGACAAACAGTTGGTTGCCGTTCAGTGTCGGCGACGATCCGACGACTAGGTCAGGTAACCCAGACCCCGGTGTCGGCGTCGGTGTCTCAGTCTCGTCCGCGATCGCTGATGCATCGATCGTTTGTTGCTCGGCGATCGCGGTTAGCAGTTCGGGCGAGTCCGTCGGCAGCGCGATGATGGGAGGTGGCTCCGCCGTGGCAACGACGAGCGATTCGCCGTCACCGGTCAGTTCAAGATCGTCAGCGTCGATCCAGCCGTGAAACTCGGAGTTCGGTGGAAAAATGACGCGATACCAGTTCGAGTCCGTCGTCCGACCGTCAATCTCGATATCCGTGTTGCGGGGAAGGGTGCCCAGCACCGCAGACCCCGCCCCTGGAGCCGTCCGGACGGTCGTCACGCGCACCGTCCGTCCGATGACGCCCGACGCGACAGCCGTTAGCTGAACCGGCCCTGGCGTTGCCGTCGTCTGCTCCGACACAACAACCGTCGGCTCGCCTGCGCCGCTGCTCCCCTGGACGCTCTCGAACAGCACGAGGATTCCTGCGAGCAGCGCAAGCAGTGCCACAACGGACAGGCCCGCGAGGAAGAAGGGGTGGCGCAGGACGGCTGCCCGCGCTTCAGGCCCGAACGGTGAACTCATGCGGGGCATCCCGTCCTCGGCGCCGTTGGTTCGCGAACCTCGAGCGCTGCCGAGCATCTGCGAGCCTGCATACCGGCCCCCGCGTCCGCCCGTCCCTCCAAACGGCGCATTGTAGCAGCTTCAATCTGATTCTCTGCTCGCGAAAAGATTTCTACCGCTCGGGGGTTCGGAAACGGCACTGACCGCCGATTCTTGCTGTGGGGAGAGCCGCCAACCTATCCCCTCCAACCTGACGGAAGCCAGCGTCACCCCGCCACCAGCATGACGCTGGCTTCTGCATTTCTGTCGCCAGTCACAACCCCGCCACTCCCGCTTGACCCAGTTCCGCAACGACTCAACACTGCATCAACTCGAACGAAGGGAGCAGCTATGTCGAACGATTGGATGCGCCTCGCGCAACGCGCCCTCGACGGCCAACCGCCATCAGCCGATGAGTCGCTGGCGCTCCTGCGCGCGCCGGACGACGAGATGCCGTCGATCGTCGCGGCCGCCGGCATGCTTCGCCGAAGGTTCTTCGGCAACACCGTAAAGGTGAACTTCCTCGTCAACATCAAGAGCGGCATCTGCCCGGAGGACTGCCACTACTGCTCGCAATCGAAGCTGTCGAAGGCGCCGATCGATAAGTACAGCCTGCTCTCCGGCGACGACATCCTGAAGGCCGCCCTGCGCGGTCACGAATTTGGCGCGCGGCGCGTCTGCATCGTCGCGTCCGGCCGCGGCCCCAGCGACGCCGATGTCGGCCACATCGCAACGGCAGTGCGCGAAGTAAAGAGCGCGCTTCCCGACGCCGAGATCTGCGCCTGCCTCGGCCTGCTGGCCACCGAACAGGCCGCTGAGCTGCACGATGCCGGCGTCTTCGCCTACAACCACAATCTCAACACCAGTGAGAGCTTCTACGGCGACATCTGCTCCACCCACACGTACGCCGATCGCGTCGAGACTGTCGGCATCGCGAAGGAGCAGGGTCTGTCGCCCTGCTGTGGCGCCCTCTTCGGCATGGGTGAGTCGGACGAAGACATCGTCGAAGTCGCACAGGAACTGCGCCGCATCGGCGTCGACTCCATTCCCGTGAACTTCCTCATCCCGATCCAGGGCACGCCACTCGCCGGCCGCTGGGCACTCACGCCGACGCGCTGCCTCAAGATCCTGAGCCTTATGCGCATTACCAATCCTGATCGAGAGCTCCGGATCGCCGGCGGTCGCGAACATCACCTCCGATCGCTCCAGGCGATGGGCTTGCTCGTCGCGAACTCGATCTTCATCGGCGACTATCTCACCGCGAAGGGCCAGCGCCCGGAGGACGACATCGCGATGATCCGCGACCTGGGCTTCGAGATCCTTGGCGAGGCGCATGGAGAAACGCGCCCTTCGGTGCAGGACGAGTCCGCAGGGGAGTCGCGCAAAGAGGCCGGCATTGCGCTGAAATCCCGCGACGAGCGTCTGTCTCCCGCAAGCGAGACCGGTGCTACGCACTGAGGGCCATTCGGCCATGCCTCCGCCACATGCAGCCGGGTTAGAATGAGTGCAACGCGCCGCACTCAGGAGGCAACGATGCTCTCGTCAGGTCCGATCCTCGTTCCGCTCGACGGTTCTGAAACAGCCGAAGGCGCCCTACCCTTCGCGGCGGCGCTTGCGACTGCGCTGGGAACAGACGTCGTGCTGCTCACCGTCTCGGACGGCGCTGATCCGGAGCTCATCGCGACGTTCCCCGAGGTGGCGCGCGACGTTTCCGTGGCCGCTACGACGCACTTCGAGAAATACCTCACGTTGATCAAGGACGGCTTGAAGGTGAACGTCGCCGCGACCAGCGTACGTTCCGGCGACGCCGCAGACGAGATCCAGAAGGCGGCGAAGGACACAGGGGCGCGAGCGATCGTCATCGCTACGCACGGTCGCTCCGGAATCGGACGTTGGGTGTACGGCAGCACCGCCGGCCAGTTGCTGCGATCCTCCGAAGTGCCTGTGCTCGCCGTCGGACCCAACGTCCTCGCCAAGAAGGCAACCACGGTCAACATCGCCCACATCATGGCCCCCATCGACGGCTCGCCGCTGTCGGAACGCGCACTGCCCGTCAGCACGGAGCTCGCGACCAAGGTCGGCGCGAAGCTATCCCTCGTGCGTGCGTTGCGCTGGGCCGTGCAGGCGTATCCATACACCCTCCCCGACGCATACGTGCCGCAAATCGATGACGAGCTCGAGAAGGGCGCGAAGGAGTACCTCCAACAGCGCAAGGCTGCGCTCCCCGACGGCGTGCAAGCCGACGCCTTCGTCGTGCGCGGCGCCATCGCCGATGGCCTCATCGATTTCGCCGAACAACAGCACGTCGACCTCATCGTCATGACGACACACGCGCGCAAGGGACTCGCCCGTGCCGCGCTCGGCAGCGTCGCCGATCGTGTCCTGCAGGGACCCGCGCCCGTGCTGTTACTGAGGGAGTACGACGATTAGCCGCCTACTCCTCACCGTGCTCGTTGTTCCAACGCTCATGCTCGCGGCCGTCGCCTGCTCAGACGGTGACGGCGACGACGCGGACAGCGGCGGGGAGCCCACCACAGCATCCACCGTCGCTCCTACGCAAGTTGCGGAGCCACCCTCGCCCGACCCCGGTGAGCCCACACCGGCGACAACGATCGAAGTTCAGGGCGTGGTGGGCGTTGTCATCAAGACGACACGCATCATCGAGATCCGCCCAACCGGCGAACAGCAGCAGTACGACAAGATCGCGCTCACACCGAATGCCCGCATCATGCGCGCTGGCGGCGGGCCGCTGTCGCTCGACGACGTGCGCCCTTCTGACCGTATCGTCGCATTCGGCCGGCCCGGTGATAGTCCGGGCAGCCTCATCTCGGACGATGTCACGATCCAGCAAGTCATCCAGGGCGGCGCACCGGGCGGAGGCTAAGTCCTGAACACCCCATAACGCACGAACTGCAGCACACTCCCTCGATCCCAGGCCCAGAATCCCCGCAGCGCACGAACCTCAGCGCACATCTGCTGATAAGATCCCGGCATGATTTCGAATCCCGGCGCCGTCGGGGAGCGTATTGGAGATGGAGCCGTGAACTACGCGGACCTCCGTGACGACGAGTTGATGGACCGCGTGGCCCTCCAGGATCTGGCTGCATTCGAGGCCATCTACGACCGCTTCGGCGACCTCGTCTTCTCGGTCGCCATGCGTGTCGTCGGCGACCCTTCGATTGCGGAGGACATCGCGCAGGATGTGTTCGTGCGCGTTTGGCGCAGGCCGGAGCTGTTCGACGTGAAGCGCGGAAAGTTCGTCACCTGGCTGATGAGCGTCACGCGCAACCGCTCTATCGACGAGCGGCGCAGTAGGGGCAGAAGGCTGCGGCACGAGTCGCTGCCGTCGATCGACGATGAGGAGGAAGTGATACCCAGCGGCAACGAGCGCGACGACCCGGCCGTCGCCACCGTCATCGCCGACGATCGCGCGGCCGTCCGCGCAGCGATGGAAATATTGCCGCCCGAACAGAAGCTCGCGATACATCTCGCCTATTTCGGCGGGCTCACGCAACAGGAGGTCGCCGAGAGGCTCGGCCAGCCGCTGGGAACCGTCAAGACCAGGATTCGCCTGGGCATGCAGAAGATGCGGGGCGCGCTCGAAGCGCGCGAGGGGAGCTACCGGGGAAACTGATGCCAATTACTTGCGAAGAAGTGCGCGACAACCTCGATGCATGGGCCATAGGCGCTCTCGACGCCGATGACACGGCCGCACTCGAGGGCCACCTGCCTGGATGCGCGGATTGTACGCTCGCCGCAGACGCCGCACGCTCGACAGCAAGCGCGCTCGCTCTGGCCGTTCCGCTTCACGCCGCCCCTTCATCCCTCAAGACGCGCGTGCTGTCGAGCGCGACGGCGCCTCAGCAGCGTCCCGTCAGCAAGCGACCGGCTGCCTGGCGATACTGGCCCTCCGCAGCGGCTGCAGTCGCCGTCATTGGCGTCGGAATCGGGGCGTGGGGCGTGAACGCTCAGAACGACCTCAACAATCTCGAGGACAGCCGGGCCGTGGCGCTCTCAAGCGCGAGCACTGCGGAAAGCCAGTACGCAACCGTCAGCACACAACTCGTCATGGCGTCCGACGCAAACGAGGAACTGGCCGACACGCAGGACGCGGTAACCGAGATCGTCACGCAGCCCGACGCTGCGCGCGTGGCCATGGAGGGCACCGAGCGTTCTGAAGAGTCCTCCGGTCGCTACGTCTGGAGCAGCGCCGCTGGCATGGGGTCGCTCGTCGCCCTCAGTCTGCCGCCGCTCGCCGAAGACGAAACATACTGCCTCTGGCTCGTGTACGAGACCGACTGGGTGCTCGCCGGAACCTTCGACGTCGACGAAGAGGGCACTGGCAGACTCATCGTGAAAGATCTCGACACCACATCCGCCACCGTCGGCGCACTCACCGCCTACGCGGTCTCGATCGAACCCTCGGGCGACCTCGACGAACACAGCGGCGAAGTCGTCCTCCGGGCTGACATCCCCTAGCGCGGCCGAGAAGCTTGCATGTACCCGCGGAGCTTCAGCTCCGCCGCAGTCGCCGCATGCAAGCCGGACTCTCGTTCATCCATGAAGTCGCCGGCCGGGAATCGCCCTGTCGCGGCGCGATTTGTCACAAGAACAGGAACATCCTTGACCAGAGACTACGTCTCATTTAGAGTGAGACGATGTCTCACCAAGGAGCGCAAGCCATGTCTGATATCGACCTCATCATCGAACGCCTCGAACTGCGCGGCCACCGGATCACCAGCAGCCGCCGCCGCGTCCTGGACGCCGTGCTCGCCCAACAGGCGCACTTCACCGTCGACGATCTGCTCCACACGACACGCAAGGTCGGTCGCGCAACCGTCTTCCGCACGATGAAGATCCTTCTCGACCTCAACATCGTCTGCCGCGTAATGATGGACGACGGCGCCCTCCACTACCGGCTCAGCACCGGCCGTCACCACCACCACCTCGTCTGCACAAACTGCGGCCGCGTCGAGGACTTCTCGAACTGCGACGTGAACTCGCTCGTGCGCGATCTGCAGTCGGCGACGCAATACGAGATCGAAGCACACTGGCTCGAGGTCTACGGACGCTGCCAGTCGTGCCAGCTCCTGGCGTCGGTTCCTGAATCCAAATCCGCAGCAACATCGAAGCGCGCGACTAGCGCACGTGGAGGCCGCCGTGGCAACAACTAGCGCCCTGCCCACAGCGGGCGCCGCGATGCACGCGCGTTGCGTAGTCATCGACGACATCACCATCGCCTACGGACGCCGCATCGTCCTCGCGCACGTGAACGCCGACATCCCACAGGGCCAGGTCGTCAGCCTCGTCGGCTCGAACGGCACTGGCAAGAGCACACTGCTCAAGGCGATCGCGGGCCTGCTACCGCTCGCCGCCGGCGAAATCCGCCTCTTCGATGAGCCCATCGCGAAGATGCGACAGCACGTCGCCTACGTGCCCCAGCGGGAGGACGTCGACTGGTCCTTCCCTGTCTCCGTCCGCGATGTCGTGCTCATGGGCCGCTACCCACGCCGCGGCTGGCTGCGTCCGACCAACAAGGACGACGACCATGCCGTCGTTCACGCCCTCGAGCAGATGGGCATAGCTTCGATCGCCAACCGCCAGATCAGCGAACTCTCAGGCGGCCAGCAGCGGCGCGCCTTCATCGCCCGCGCCATCGTGCAGGAGGCGCAAGTCATCCTGCTCGACGAGCCGATGGCGGGCATCGACGCCGAGACGCATGATCGCATCCTCGAACTGTTCGACGAATGGCAGGCCGAAGGCAAAGTCGTGTTACAGGCGACGCATGCTCACGCGCACAGCGGCTCCGTGATTGCACTCCGCCGCCACGCCGACCCCATCCCGTCCGCAGACCTCGAACACCACGTACACGAAGCAGGGGAGCACCATGGACATCGTCATTGATCCGCTACAAGACGCCGTCTTCATCCGCGCCTTATTCGACGTCCTCATCGTCGCGACGATCGCCGGTGTCGTCGGGACGTTCATCGTTGTGCGGGGCATCGGCTTCCTCGGTGATGCGCTCGCTCACTCCATCTTCCCCGGCATCGTCATCGCGTTCCTGCTCGACGCCAACCTGCTCGTCGGCGCGCTCGTCGCCGGTCTCGTGACCGCGGCGCTCATCGCCCTTCTCACGGCGAACGACCGCGTGCGAGACAACACCGCCATCGGCGTCATCTTCACTGCCGCGTTCGCGCTCGGCGTCGTCATCCTCACTGAACGCGCGATCGACGGCGAAGAACTCGAGCACATCCTCTTCGGCGATCCGCTCGGCGCAAGCTGGACGGACGTCGCGCTCACCGCCGCCATCGGCTCCGCCGTGCTCGCGTCGATGCTTCTTCTCAAGCGGCTCCTCGTGATGGCGTCGTTCGATCCGGCGGGCGCGCGCGCGATGGGCCTCAGCGTCGTTCTGCTCGACGTTTCTCTCCTCGTCATCACGGCGCTGACCGTCGTCGTCTCTTTCAAGGCCGTGGGCAACATCCTCGTGATTGCGCTCCTCATCACGCCCGCGGCAACAGCCCGCCTTCTGACGGATCGGCTGAACATGATGATGATTCTCGCGAGCGGACTGGGAATCAGCGCGTCCGTGATCGGGCTCTACGTCGGTTACGAACAGAAGTCATCGGCCGGCGGTGCGATCGTCCTGGTCTCGACGCTGATGTTCTTCGCCGCATGGCTGTTCGCCCCGCGCCGCGGCATCGTCCCCGAACTGCTCGGACGCCGCAGCGGCGCACTCCTCAACAGCGAACCCGAAGCCGAAGCCGAACTCATCCTCGCCTCGCCGGAAATCCAGACTCCACACCCCGCCTGATCCGGCGCGCAAGTGAGATTTGGCCAGCGCGCCGTCTCCCGGCATCATGCATGGGTGGCCTCAAACATCCGCGCGGTCCCGCTAGTTGCACTCACCCTTTGTTATGTCGTTTTGCTCGCGGCATGCGGTTCTGGTGACGCTTCCGTGCAGGGCGGTGTCACGATCGAGCCGCTTCTCACCAGCACGCCGCGCCTTCTCCCGCCGATCGGCGGCAAGCCCGCGACACCTCCGCTTCCGCAGGCAAGCGCCACACCCGAGTCCGTCATCGAGGCCGAGCCGACGCCGCCGCCCGAAGTCCCGACGACCGAACCCGCAGCGCCACCTACCGCAACGCAAACACCACTCGCGCTTGATGGCAGCGCCGCACCCACCGAAGGGCGCTGGATCGACGTGAATGTATCGACCTACGCCGTGCGCCTGATGGACGGCACGATCGCAGTACAAGAGATCGCGCCCGTCGGCGTGGGCGTGCAGGTCGACACGGGCGAGTACGCATCAAGCCAGACAGGCTTGTTCTACGTCCACACCAAGATCGAAGAGCTTGCATACGACCCTCCGTACGACACCTACATCAGCCACTGGATCGGCTACGACGCCGATCGGGCGAACGGCTTCCATTCGTTCCTCAAGGATGCCGCCGGCACCGTCGTCGATCCTTCCACCGGCCGCGTGAGCAACGGATGCATCCGCACCGGCTCGCCGGAAGTCGTCTACGCCTACGCAGAACTTGGGATGCCCGTCTGGGTGCACTGGTGATGGAGCGGCGGTGTAGCGGCGGAGCACTAGCTCCGCTCAGTCGCGGTGAGTCAGGTTACATGTGCTCTGCAACCAGTCGCCTGTAACCCGTTGCCTACGCCTCGGACAGCGCCGGGTCGAACGCCGGGTAAGGCGGGAACAACGACTCGAGCTCGAGTCGAATCGGGTCGTCCGGGGGCAGGAAGCGGCTGAAATCGCCGTCAGGCTGCGGCTGCTCACGCTGGCCCGTGACCTTCACGTCCATGATCTTGTTCTGCAGCATCATCAGGCCCGTCAGCAGCGACTCTGGACGCGGCGGACAGCCCGGCACGTACACGTCGACCGGGATGATGAGGTTCACGCCGGGAAGCACGCTGTAAGCGTTCGCGAACGGCCCGCCCATGATCGCGCAGCCACCCATCGAGATCGCCCACTTGGGTTCCGGCATCTGCATCCAGATGCGGCGAATGGCGGGGGCCATCTTCCACGTGCACGTCCCCGACACGATCATCAGGTCGGCCTGCCGCGGCGAGGCGCGGAAGATCTCCGCCCCGAAGCGTGCGATGTCATAGCGCGGCGTCGCCGTCGCGATCATTTCCATCGCGCAGCACGCCAGGCCAAACATCGTCGGCCACAGCGACGACGAGCGCGCCCAGTTCATCACGGTGTCGACGCCCGTCAGCAGGATGTTCTGTTCGACATCAGCATCCACGTCGTCGATCGCGCCGGCGCCAATCAGGGGGATAGATTCGGTGACCATCGGTGCATTGTCCGTGATCGCTGCCCTATTGGGCAATATTTCACAATCGCTCTTGAGGACGGGCGCCCCCGCCCGTCGCAACACCCACTCGTTTTCGGCATGGCTCGCGCCGCCATGGGCAACGACGGACATCGTGTCGGAGGTTCGAACGGCCCGCCGGGGGTCCGTGACTACGAACGGAGACGGCGGTGCTTCGACCACGCGGGCTGAAAAGCCCGCGCTCCGGATCTCGACTTCCACGACGCTCCGGATCTCAGTTCCCCAACGCGCGGCTGAAGGCCCGCGCTACAGTCGTTGCTCGCCGCGCGGGCTGATGGGCCGCGCTACGGTCGCTCGCTTGGTCAGCAGAAGCCTTCGGGGTCGAAGCGGCAGCTGTGTGTTTCGATGAACTCGCGTGCGCGCTGCTCCGTGTACTCGGCCGCCGGAATCGAATCTACGCGCGTCCACGATGCCAGCCCAATCGTATCCAAGGGGAGGTCCGGTGCCGGTGACATGATCACGCGGGTGTCGACTTCAAGGAGTTGGTTCACGAGGCCTTCCAGGTTCTCGACGGCGTCCCGGCAGATGTCCGACGAGCAGTTGTAGCCGACGTACACGCCGGCATGTTCCTGAAGGTGCGGAATCGCCTCGCGAGGGATCTCGAACCCGTACACGCCCGGGTCCGGCGGAATGTTCACGATGTTCCCGTCAGCGAGACGTATGTCGCGTTGGACGGGATAGTGCAGGCCGGATGTAGGCGGGTTGGAGGCATAGCAATCGTCATCGACATCGCCATCCGGGCAGAACTCGATCCGCGGCCCGACGCCGTAGCCCTCGGTGTGCTGTCGCCCCTGCGTCGCCACCCACGTGCCGGGCAGATCATCGCTGGCATCCTCCTCGGCGGCGGTGGCGCGTGCGGCCGGGCTTTCCGCCGCGGGTGTGCTGCTCAGGAAGGGCTCGCCGTCCGAGCCTATCTCGCGCACATCGATAGCATTCTCGCCCTGCACGACACCCGTGTAGATGGCGACATTCAACAACGCCGCGGCCACAATCAGGAGCCACATGAGGATCTCGGGGCCAGCCCGCACGATGCGCATAGCCGTCGAGTATACCGGCGACACATGGCCGGATTCGCGACGAACAGTGCCCGATAGACTGTGATGTGGATGGAGGGTGCGAGGCTGAATCCGCGCCGGTTGTTCTTGCGTTCGTGGCCGCTGCTGTTGGCGCTGGTGATCCTCATCGCCACGCCAGCGTTGCTGTGGATGTCTGACCGCGGGCGCGTCGCAGTCGAAGCCGCGATCTATCTCCCCGACATGATCGTCCAGCCGCCCGCTCCGTTCCGCCTCGTGGAACTCATCTCCGACGTCCCGACCGTCGAGCGCGTGACCATTAACTACGAAAGCCGGGATGGCCCTCGTTCGATCGAAGCCGACCTCTACATCCCGAAGCACGGCGAAGATCTGCCCGGCGTCGTCTTCTCTATGGGTGCGCCACCCCTCGACCTCGATGAGCCGCAACTCGTGCGGATCGCCGAAGCCTCCGCCCGTAAGGGCGTCGTCATGCTCGTGCCGTTCAGCAACCGCCTCGACGATCTGCAGATCCAGCCGGAGGAGATCGACGCGCTTGTTGCCGAGTTCCAGTACCTCCAGGGCGTGGAACAGGTCGATCCGGACCGCATCGGCTTCTTCGGTGCCAGCGTCGGCGGCTCGCTTGCCCTCGTCGCAGCCGGCGACGAACGCATCGCGGCCGACGTCGACCACGTCGTGTCGTTCGGCGGCTACTACGATGCCATCGTCGCCTTCGGCGGTATCACCACAGATCGCATCGAGTACAAAGATGTTAGCGAGGACTGGAGCCCTAAACGCCATGCGAAGCGCGTTACCGCGCGCCAGCTCATCGACCGCGTCGACACCAGCCGCGACCGCGAACTCCTGACGCAGCAGTTCCTCGATCGCCCGCCCGTCGACATCGACGAGAACCAGCTTGGCGATGAAGGCCGGGCGACGTACGACTTCCTGATGAATCGAGACTTCTCACAAGTCGAAGCGCTCGCCGAGCGGCTTCCGCCGGACGCGATCGACGAGCTACACAAACTGTCGCCGAGCAGCGTGATCGACGACATCGAAGCAGAGCTCTTCATCATCCATGACCGCGCCGATCCCTACATCGCGTATACAGAGTCGCGGCGCATGAAGGACGATCTCGAAGTGCGCGCGCTCGCCGGCGAGGACACACCACGCGCTCATTTCGACGAGCTACGCCTGTTCGAGCACGTCGAGCCCAAGCTCAACCAGCGCCCCGACACCATCACGATGGACTCCACGCGTCTCATGTTCCGCATGTACCAGTTGTTGTTGCGATGGGATTGAGGCAATGAGGGCCCGGGCCCAGGTCACCCGCGTGCGAGAGGGCGATCCGTCGCTGGCCCTGTTCGCCATCATGGCGACCGTCCTCACATGGGGTCTCGTCAGCCCGCTCATCAAGTCCGCCGACGTCAGCGGCGAGGCACTCGCCTTCTACCGTCTCTCCATCGGCGCCGCGGTCCTCATCGCCATCGTCCGCGCAAACGGACGCTCACTGCGCGGTGACTCGTTGAAGCTTGGGCTCCTCGCCGGTGCGCTCTTCGGTGTCAACGTGCTGTGCTTCGTGTTCTCGATCAAGCTCACAACCGTTGCCAACGCCACGCTCATCGGCGCCTTGCAACCTGCCATCGTGCTCGTCGTCGCTGGCCGCCTTTTCGGCGAGGTGGTGCGACCCATCGACATCGCGTGCGTGATCGTCGCGATGCTCGGCGTCTCGATCGTGATCGTCGGATCCGCCGGCACCCCTGAGTGGAATCCGCTCGGTGACGCGCTCGCCGTCGCCGCCGTGCTGACGTTCACCGTGTACTTCCTCGTAACCAAGCGCGTCCGCGCCACCAGCGGCACGCTCGAATATATGACGCTGGTGCACATCGCGGCCGCCATCGTCGTGATACCCGCCATCTTCGCGCGGCCGGAGGAACTCGTTGGCCTCAGCATGCAAGACTGGGCCATCGTGCTGTTTTTCGCGCTCGTGTCAGGGACGATGGGGCAGATGGTGGTCGGGTGGGCGCAGCGATACGTCGATGTCTCGCTCTCGTCGCTGATGCTGCTGGGCGTTCCGGTGGTCGCCTCGATCGCCGCCTGGCTCATGCTTGGCGAAGCGCTCGGCCCGGTGCAGATCATCGGCGGCGCCGTCACCCTCGCCGCGATCGCGACGATGGTGCTCAAGCGACCGTCGAGCCCGACGGAAGTCGTGTCAGTCGCGCCAACGGCCGCCGGTGTGCAGCCTGAAGACGCCTATTCCTCGACGGCGCCCTGAGACAGCAGAAACGCCTTCGTCTCCTCGACGGTCATGAAGATGCGCGAGCCCAGCGTATCGATCGCGTCGACGACATCGTCGTCCGCCGCCTCGTCATATGCCGCATCAACGATGCTCGACCGCTCGATATTGCCCCGCGACGCCAACCCGTTCTCGATGTACGGGGCGACCTTGCTCCACTTGACGGCCATGCTCGTTAGTCCTCCATGCCGGGCGGGCCGGCTTCAATGTTGAAATCGCCCGAGTATAGCCAGCGACAAGGCGACGCGAAACGCCGAGGTGAGAAGACCTTGAATGACGAAGAGAAAAGATGGCTCCCCGGGCAGGACTCGAACCTACAACCCTGCGGTTAACAGCCGCATGCTCTACCATTGAGCTACCGAGGAGCGCGAGCGAACACAGAACGTGCTAGCGGCCTCCATGGTATCCCACGC
This sequence comes from Dehalococcoidia bacterium, assembly GCA_021731085.1. Classification (GTDB taxonomy): domain Bacteria; phylum Chloroflexota; class Dehalococcoidia; order DSTF01; family JACRBR01; genus JACRBR01. The sequence goes on along the minus strand of JAKFYB010000028.1, from coordinate 32,124 downwards.
GTCCATATTGCCTCAAGCGTTCGCGCGTCCGGCTGACAACCCCTGGACCGTGAGCCGCCGCGCGTGGTTGTAATAGAACTGCAAGCAGTTCCTACCGATACCGAGGGAGACTTGGGCCGATGCGTTGTTAGCATCTGAGTCGAAGCTTGGTGGGGAGCACCAGGCAGGGAGCGTGTTCGCCGGGGATAGTCGTCGATGGGTAGCCAACAAGCAAGGTCGGACGACGTACCCTTCAGTCCTTCCGCCCCCGATTCATCCACCATCAGCCGCCAGTCTGTCGAGTCCAGCCCCCGACTCTACAAGGCGCTCGCCGAAGCGATGCCTGCACTCGTGCTCACAACGTCTGCGGATGGCGACGTTGTGTACTGCAACGACGAACTTCTCGATTACTGCGGCGTGCAGATGGGCGACCTGCAAGGGTCGCGCTGGGTGGACCTGATCCACCCCGAGGACGTTGCCGCCGGCAGCGAGCGGTGGATGGCAGAAATCCAAACCCTAAAGCCTTTTTCGTCGGAGTACCGCATCCGCCGCCACGATGGCGTCTATCGCTGGTACCTCACGCGCACGGCGCCCTTGCGCAACGCCGATGACGAGATCGAAGGTTGGGTCGGCGTGTCAGTCGATGTGCACGACCGCCGCGTCGCCGAAGACGACATGCGGCAAATGTCCGAAGAGCTGCGCCGTGCCAACGCCGCCAAGGACGAGTTTCTGGCGATGGTGTCGCACGAGCTGCGCACGCCGGTAACCACCATCTACGGCAACGCCAGCGTACTTCAGCGTCAGATACGCGAGCTTCCGCGGGAACAAATCGTCGCAGTGATGACGGATGTCGAGCGCGAGGCCCTGCGCCTTCAGCAGCTCATCGATAACATGTTTGTGCTGGCGCGCATCGAAGAGCACGGCAAGGCCGACATCGAACCCATTTCCTTGGGGCGCGTCGTCGACAAAGCTGCAACCGAGCACCGCAACCGATATCCCGAAACACAGATTCGTGTGCATGACTCTTCGGCCGGAGTCCCCGCCTGCGGAGACGAAACATACGTACTGCACATTTTGCGCAATCTCGTCATCAACGCCGAAAAATACAGCCCTTCCGGTGCGCCCATCGACATTCACATGGCGCGCCATGATGAAACAACTCTTTCCGTACGGGTGTGCGACGCAGGCGTTGGGATCAAGGGCGAAGTCGACCGCATCTTCGAGACTTTCTATCGCTCGCCAGAAACAGCCGACTACGCGCCCGGCGCAGGCATGGGACTCGCGGTCGCACGACGCCTCGTCGAAACGCAGGGCGGTATCATCTGGGCCCGCAACCGCGAGGGTGGCGGCGCCGAAGTCGGATTCACCTTGCCCATAGAGGAGGACGCCGCATGAGCACGGATCCACTGGTGTTAGCTGTAGACGATGAGCCGGGCATCCTGCGCCTGATCAAGCTTGAGCTTACGACGCAGGGCTTTCGTGTCATCACGGCTAGCGGCGGCGAAGAAGCCCTACAAGCGGCAACCGAACAACAACCCGACATCGCTCTCCTCGACATCGTCATGCCGGAAATGGACGGCCTCGAACTTATGCGCCGCCTGCGAGAACGGGGCCCGCTGCCCGTCATCCTCCTCACCGCGAAGGGCAGCGAAACCGACAAAGTGCGCGGCCTCGAAATGGGCGCCGACGACTACGTCGCCAAGCCCTTCAGCCCTGACGAACTCAGTGCCCGTGTCCGCGCCGTCCTCCGCCGCGCAAGCGGGCCCAACACCATCGAAAGCATCGTCAAAGCAGGCGCGATTGAGGTCGACCTCAACCGTCGGCTGGTGAAGCGCAACGACGAACTCGTCTCACTCACCCGCACAGAGTGGATGCTGCTCCAGCACATGGCGTCGTACCCGGGCAAGGTCATGCTCAACGCCGAACTCCTCAGCAAGGTCTGGGGGCCCGAATATCGCGACGACCTGCAATATCTCCGCGTCTGGGTATCCCGCCTCCGCAAGAAGCTCGAAGAAGATCCCTCGAAGCCCACGCTCATCAAGACGTTCCAGGGCATTGGCTATATGTTTGTCCCCGACGGCCATAAGGACGCCTCCGCCGAATAGTGGCAGGAGCCGCCAACAGCCGCCGCGTGTAACGCCTACCTCCCGCCCGACACCATCAATGAGCCCCGCAGAACCGCTAGGTCTGCGGTGGCGTATCTCGTCGGTGACGGTGTGCGTCGCTGACAACGGAGGACAGCGTGGAAGTCTTCGGCGATATCGAGCGTGGGCTGTCCGACCTATACCCATATCGATGGCTGATCGCGGCCGTACTTGTCGCTTGCGCAGTGGCCTTAGTGGCCTTCGCCTGGAAGCGCGGCTGGCACCGCGCAGTCGCGCGCAACCCCGTCAGAACCGCCGTCATCGCCATCCCGGCCTGCGCTGTCTTGTTCGCAGCGGGTTGGTACACACTCTCGCCCCTGTGGCAGCGTTCGTACCTCGAAGAGGCCAGCCCGCTCGAGGCCGCCAGCATGCCCACACCGGCAGCGCGAAGCCCAACCGCACCAGCGACCGCCCCGCCGGCTTCGACCACGGCCGAACCCACTGCAGCCGTCTTCCCACGCCGGACGCACGCCGGATCCTTCGTCGGCGCAGACGACTTTCACTTCGGCCGCGGCACCGTGCAACTCATCGAAACGGCGCCCGGCACGTACACCCTGCGCGTCGAGGACTTCTCTGTCCGCAACGGGCCCGACCTCTTCGTGTACCTGACGCCGGATCCGTCGGGCGAATCGATCGATGGCGCGATCAATCTCGGTGAACTCAAAGCGACCGATGGTGCGTTCAACTACGAGATCCCGCCCGGCACTGACGTCGCGCAGTACGCCAACGCCATCGTCTGGTGCCGCCAGTTCGCGACACTCTTCGCTGTCTCGGCACTCTCTGAGGTATGACCGTGCTTGGGTAGCTTCGTGGCCTACTTGGCCCCACCGCCAGCGTTGCGATCGAGATGCTTGCGCAGCGCCGCGTTGAACAAGTCCGGGCGCTCGAACTGTGGGGAGTGGCCGGCCTCCGGGATCATCTCCAGCACGGCGCCAGGGATCTTTTCGGCGAGGCTGGTTGCTTGCGGCACGAGCGCACCATCCAGCTCACCACAGATCACGAGTGTCGGTGTCGTGACGTTTTGGATGCGGTCCGTCGTGCCGCGCCACGACGTGAGCCCGCGCCACGCTCCTACGAAGCCGTCGACGGACATCCGCGATAGCCGCGCCTTCTCTTCTGCCTTCCTCGCTGCCGTCCCGTGCGGGGGCGGCGGCAAGCCCGGCAAGTTCGCCACGGCTTCCATCCCCTGCTGCTCGGCGATCTCGTAGCGTTTCTCGAGGAATTGCAGCACGTTTGGGTTCATCTCGAACGAGTGCCCGCTGTCCTCGATCGTCAACGACATGAGGCGTCCCGGGCTCTTCAGTGCGATCTCCTGTGAGATCGCGCCGCCCATCGAGTGCCCGACAAGGTGGTACCGCTCGAACCCGACCCCGGAGATCACGCCTTCGAGGTCGCTCGCCATCTGCAACACGTTGTACGTCTCGCGCTCGCTCGGCGAGTGCGAGCGTCCGTGGCCGCGATTGTCCACCACCAGCACGCAGTGTGTCCGCCCGAACTCCGCGACCTGATGCCGCCAGTCGGACAAGTCGCCCGTATACCCGTGCACGAAGACGAGTGGCTCGCCGTCGCTCCCGTGTGTCTCGAAGTAGATGTCGATGCCGTTGACGTTCGCGTGTGGCATGGTGATGGTCTCCTGTTCGCGCTTCGGCGCCCATCGATCATAAGCCCTCGAACGGATACTGTCTCCCCACAATACTGATGGCCATGCGTTGGCCAGGCCACAGGAGGCTCACATGGAAATCGGCATTCACGTCCCCCAGGTCGGACCTTTGGCCTCGCGCGAGTCAGTAGGCGCGTTCGCGAAAGCCGCGGATGACGCTGGCTTCGACAGCCTGTGGGTGTACGACCATGTCGTCCTCCAGAAGGAGCAGCAGTCGAAGTACCCGTACTCTCCCGATGGCAGCCTGGGCTTCCCGCCCACACTCGACTTCCTCGAGCCGCTGACACTCTGCGCATGGCTCGCCGGCATCACGAAGAACGCCAAGATTGGCACGTCCGTCCTCGTCCTGCCGATGCGCCAGCCCGTCCTCCACGCCAAGATCATGGCCACGATCGACCACCTGTCGGGCGGGCGATTCATCCTCGGCGCCGGCGTCGGCTGGTGGAAGCAGGAGTTCGAGGTGCTCGGCGTGCCGTGGGAGCGGCGTGGTAAGCGCATGGACGAGTGCCTGCAACTTGTCCGCCAACTCTGGACGGAAGAGTTCGTCAACTTCAAGGGTGAGTTCTATGAGTGCGTCGACTGGGCCTGCAACCCGAAGCCCGTGAACCCTGAGGGCATCCCCATCTGGCTCGGCGGCGAGAGCCTCAAGCAAGTCGAGCGCGTCGGCAAGTACGCCGACGGATGGCTCGCGACGCCCAAGTCGTTCCCGACGATCAAGCAGGACTGGGAAGTCGCGCGCACAGCGGCCGAAAAGGTCGGTCGCGATCCGTCGAAACTGAAGATTGCCGTTGAAGGCGTCGCGGCACTCAACCCCAACTCCTTCGAGCAGACGACGGAAGGGCTGGCGAAGTTGCAGGAGATGGGCGTCTCGCACGCCATCGTCGGCGTTCACCCAAAGCACCTGATGAACCCCATTCCCGTACTCGAAGGCTTCGCCGCCAAGCACCTGAAGGCCATTCAACCCTGATCTTGACGCTCGTCGTCTCGCCGCCGAAACGGCCGAACACCCCCGGCGTTTGATCCTGTGCGACTTCGATGTGGGCGAGGCGCGGAGGCTCAGATGGGGACGATCATCTCGCAAGTAGAAGGCGGCAACGCGGACGCCGGCGCACCAGTCCGCTGTCCGATCTGCGCACAGCCGAACGAACCCGGCAGGCTCTGCAAGCACGTCCGCTGGACGTTCGACCAGGGCGACCCGCTGGAGTTCGCACGCTTCGTTCTCGATACAAGCCCGTACGTACAAGCGCGTGGCCACAGCTCCAGCGAGATCCCGAAGATCTGGTGGGAGCGCCAGGGCGAATGGATCGTCGAGAAGGTCCTAATCCACTTCGACGCAAGCGACGGCTACGTCTTCGGCGAACACAAAGACCTCGACATGCTGGCGCGAGAAATCTGGCGCGAATTCCACCCGGAGGCCGAACGGCCACAGATGCAGCGCGTCGATCTCTTCTAGCTCAGCCGAACATACGCCCCATCCCGAATGACACGAATTCGCACGATTATCGCTGGCGGCGTCTTATCGGCCTGTCACTCTGCCCGCGTCATGCTGTTGTCTCGAAAGGAGCACAGACATGAACGCACAAACCACGGCACCGACCATCGCGGACGAGATTCTGGAGCAAGAACGCGCCTACTACGAGGCTGTCAAGAAGCGCGACAGCGCCAGCGTCGCTCGACTTACGGCGGACGAATGCATCGTCCTGGGCCCGCAGGGCGTGCAGCGCTTCGACGCGCAAGCCGCCGGCGACATGGCTAAGCAGCACGACGGGAAGACGACCTACACAGTCGACGACAGCAGCGTCGAAGTTCTGTCGATCGACGAGAATACAGCGGTCATCGCCTACAAGCTGTCATCGGAGAAGCCTGCCGGCGAAACGAGCGAGACCTACGACACCTCTGTCTGGGTCCGCAAGGAAGACGGGCGGTGGGCGTGCGCGCTGCACGCCGAAGCCTCGGCGACGACCTCGTCGTAGTGGCCACCTGCCCTACGTCCCGGCGAGCTTCTTGACCACGGGCGCCAGCGCCTCGAACCGATCGCCGGAGAACGCGATGTAGCTGAAACCGAACGACTCGCGGCGCTCCTGCAACGCTTCGACGATCTGATCGACGCTGCCGATCGTATTGTGCGGTGACGCAAGCACGGCGTCCGGCGTCGTGTTCATGCCGCCTGCCATCCGTTCGACGACGGTGTTGCGGTCGTCCGTCACGATCGACACGAACACTGTCACGCTGAGTTCGATCTCGTCGAAGCGATCGCCAGCCGCGGCGCGGATCCAGCCGAGCTTCTCCCGCGTCGATGCCTCGTCGCCGGTGCCCATCACTTCAGCGTTGACCGCGCCCGGAGCGAGGTTGTAGTTCACGCTGATGATGTTGGCTTCGCGTCCCGCGATCGAGAGCACACGCTTGCCACCGCCGCCGATCAGGATCGGCACCGGCTTCTGCACCGGCTTCGGCGTCCCGTTGTGATTCTTGATCGTGTAGAACTTCCCGGCGAAGTCCACCGGCTCATCGCTCAGCAGCCCCTTGATGATCTTGAGGCCCTCGACGAAGCGACTGATGCGCACGCCTGGCGGGTCGTACGGGATACCGGACGCGACGTAGTCCGTCTCCATCCATCCCGCGCCCAGCCCAAGCTCCAGCCGCCCGCCCGAGAGCAGGTCCAGGGTCGCCGCCTCCTTAGCCTGCACCAGCGGGTGCTTGTAGTCGTTGTCCAGCACCAGTCCGCCGACACGCAGCGTCGTCGTCGCGTCGGCCGCCGCCATCATTGCCGGCATCGGCGCCAACTGGTCGTCGAAGTGGTCGGGTATCAGCAGCGACGAGAACCCAAGGTCTTCGATCTTGCGCGCCTTCTCCTGCCACTCCTCGCGTGACCGCCCCCGCGATGTCTGTACGGCAAATCGGAACTTCTTCGGCATGTATCGACTCCTTAAGCTGATTGAGTGGCGCCATCGTAGCGCGGGCGTCCGTTAGCTTCACGCCGGTTACAATTGGCTCCATGAGCCGAGAAGCAGACCTCATCACCCGCAATCTGGACGAAGTCCTCACCCGCGAGGATCTCGACAAGCTCATCGCGTCGGGTACGCCCCTACGGCACTACATCGGCTTCGAGATCTCCGGCAAGATTCACCTCGGCACCGGCCTCGTCTGCATGGGCAAGATCAAGGACTTCGTCGATGCGGGCGTCGAATGCACCGTCTTCCTCGCCGACTGGCACTCCTGGATCAATGACAAACTCGGTGGCGATCGTGAGCAGATCCGGCGATTCTCCGTCGATTACTTCGCCGAAGGCCTGAAGGCGTCGTTCCGCTGCCTCGGTGGCGATCCATCGAAGCTGAAGTTCGTCCTCGGCAGCGACCTCTATCACAACAACGACGAGTACTGGGCGTCGCTGATAGACGTCGCGAAGGAGACATCGCTGGCCCGCATGCAACGCAGCATCACGATCCTCGGCCGCAAGGAAGGCGAGTCCGTCGACTTCGCGAAGCTCATCTACCCGGCGATGCAAGTCGCGGACATCTTCAACCTGCAGGTGAACATCGCCCACGCCGGCATGGACCAGCGCAAGGCACACGTCATCGCCCGCGACGTCGCATCCAAACTCAAAGTGAAGGTTCTGCGCGACGCGAAGGGCGAGCAGATCAAGCCGATCTGTGTCCATCACCCGCTACTGCTCGGCCTCAACAAGCCAGCGGTATGGCCACCGCAGGAAGGCGCTGACGTCACCGAGATTATGGCGTCCATGAAGATGGCAAAGTCTGTGAAGTCGTCCGCGCTCTTCGTACACGACACCGAGGACGAGATCCGTCAGAAGGTGAAGAAGGCCTTCTGCCCGCCCGACAACCCGCGTTTCAATCCGATGCTCGACTGGACGCGCAAGCTCATCTTCGCCCGCGACGGCGAGTTCCGCATCGCCCGCAGCGAGGCGCACGGTGGCGACCTACGTTTCACGTCGCAAGAAGCCGTCGACGACGCCTACGCCACCGGCGCCCTCCACCCGGCCGACCTCAAGAACGGCGTCGCCGACTGGCTCGTCGAAACCCTCGCGCCCGCCCGGGAAGCCTTCGCGTCGCCTGAGAAGCAGGCGCTGATCAGTGAACTGGACGCGCTGATTACCCGCTAACGCCCTGCCGTGCTCTTGAGTTCTTGCCATCACTCCGGCGTCCCTCTCGGTTTGGACGCGGGACAGTTCGTTTGGCAGTTTTGCCCCGTTAAGCCCTTCCCGCCGGGCATTCCAGATTCGGCTCGAATGTCTTATGTTCGTTTTACGGTACGAGAAGGGTTGCCCGTAGCGCCGCGTCTGAAAGGGACGGTACGCAGTAGGGGATGCGATCTCAAAGCATGAGTTGGCACTCGGGCGTCCGCAGACTTACAACAGCGACGCCTGCTCCGCCGCCTCACGGTCGTCTGCAGGGGCAAGCACGCCAGGATCGTCGTTTTTCACCGAGTTCGCGCGGCGCGAGACCTCCGTCGCTACGAGTACGCCCTCGTCCGCAGGACGCAGCAGCGTCCGCACATCGTTCGCGTACGACGGCCGCGCCTTCTCCTCCGGCGGCACGAACAGCCATTCGTCCAGTTTGTCGCGTGAAAGGATCACGGGCATGCGGTTGTGCACCGGCTCGACGGTCTCGTTCGCGTCCGTCGTCAGGATCGTGAACGACCGCATCCACTCTTGCGTCGAGCGGTCCTGCCACGACTCGTACAGTCCGGCAAAGAGCAGCAGTTGCCCTTCCGGCGCGTGGAACCACACAGGCCGTCGCGCATCTTTCGCCCCCAACCACTCGAAAAAGCCGTCCGCAGGCACAGCGCACCGCCGTGACTCGAACGCGTCGCGAAACGCGCGCGAGGTCATCGCCGTCTCGCTGCGGGCATTGATCTGACGTGCGGCGCCCTTTGCGTCGTCGGCCCACGAGTTCACGAGACCCCACTTCGCCGCCAGCAGCTCGCGCTTCTCGTACTTCGTCCGCACGATCCAGTGCTGGTCAGTCGGCGCGATGTTGTAGCGCGGCCGGTACAGCGGCAAATCATCGGCGCGCGGCTCCGCATCAAGCTCGTCCGCGATCTCGTCGAAGTCCGTCCGCGTCATCGTAAATCGCCCGCACATACGATCATGGTAGCGAACGGCAAATGAGTGTGCAGATTGCTGACAGACGATGTAGGGGCTGCCCTACGTGGCTGCCCTCGTGTGCCGAACATGATCGACCATACGACAGCGCGCACAGAACCTCATCAGGATCCAGACCGATCCTCTGTGCTTCTGTGTCTCTGTGTTTTCCCGTCGGCTAACCAGTGGCCGTGAGCACCATCTTCAGCGCGCCGCCCTCGCGTGCGTCGAACAGCCGGTACGCCTCCGCGCCCTCGGACAGCGGCATGGTGTGCGTGATCATGCGCTCGGGGTGCAGGCGCCCCTCCCGAACGAGTGGCACCAATTCCGGCCAGTGGCACTGCACCGAGCACGTCCCGATCTTGAATGTCGTGTTCTTGAAGAACGCCATCGCCATCGGAAAGTCGAACTTCGGCGACTGGTTCACGCCTATCACCGAGACGATGCCGCCGATCCCAGCGAGCTGCAGTCCCATCGCGATCGTCACGTCGCCGCCCGAAGCCTCGACGACGCAATCGACGCCCTTCATCTTCGTCAGCGGCCCCATCTCCGCCAGCGCCGTCGCGCCATCGACGGGCACCGCGCCCATCGACTCCGCGATCGCGCGGCGCTCCGGCACGAGGTCGATCGCGTACACCTTGCTCGCGCCCATGACGAATGCCGCTTCGACAGCGATCAGCCCGATCGGCCCGAGCCCGACGACGGCGACCGTCTTCCCAGGCGATATCTCAGCGTTCACGCAGCCGTACCACGCCGTCGGCGTGTTGTCCGTCAGCATCAGCGCCTGTTCCGCCGTAAGCCCATCCGGGATCGGCGCCGCGTTGAAGTCCGCCATCGGCACGCGGATCAAGTCCGCCTGGCACCCCTGCAGCGCCGGACTGAGCCCGTAGCAGTTCGCGCCACCCGTTTCACACCGCACGACGTGTCCCGCGAGACACGACCGGCAGCGCCCGCAGCCCACGGCCGCCGAGATCATGACTTTGTCGCCGACCTTCAGCCGCGAGACGCCGCTCCCGACCTCCACCACCGCGCCCACGGCCTCATGTCCGACGGCGTATCCGTTCGCCGGACTGAACCCGGGACCGTGATAGATGTGCAGGTCGCTCCCGCAGATCCCCGAAAGCTCCATGCGCACGATCGCATCCGTCGGCGCGGCAATCATCGGCTCCGACATGTCGTCGTACCGAATGTCTCGCGGCGCGTGATAGACAAGCGCTTTCATCTAAATCAGGTCGCCGCCGCACATCGACGCCGTCGTCCCGTGCTCCTTGTACGCCTTCAACAGGTTGCGGCCCACCGTCCAGCGGTGCACCTCGTCCGGGCCGTCCACGAGCCGCTGCGAGCGGATGCTCGTGTACCAGCGCGCCAGCGGCGTGTCCTGGCTGTAGCCCAGCGCGCCGTGCAGCTGGATCGCCGTGTCGACGACCTTGTGCACCATGTTCGCCAGATACACCTTCGCGATCGAGTTCTCCTGCCGCAGATCCAGGCCCTTCTCGGCCTTGTAGGCGATGTGCAGCAGCACCAGCCGCGCCATGTACAGCTCGCTCGCGCAGTCCGCCAGCATCCACTGCACGCCCTGGCGCTCGGCCAGCGGCTTCCCGAACGTCGAGCGCTCGAGCACGCGCTTCGCCGCCATGTCCAGCGCGCGCTGCGCCATCGCGATGTTGTGCATGCCGTGACGCAGACGCCCGTACGCCAGCCGGTGCTGGCCCATGTTGAACCCCTGCCCCTCGCCACCGACGATGTTTGCGTGCGGCACGACAAGGTCCTTGATGATGATCTCGGCGTGGCCACCGCCCATCATCTCGCCCAACTCGCTCTCCGGGTTCATCGTCTTGATGTTGCGCTGGATCTGGTAGCCGGGGTTCGGCAGTTCGACGAGGAACGTGCTGAACTGCTGGTGCCGCGGCGCGTCCGGGCTCGTCTTCGCCATCACCATCGCGATGTCCGCAGCCGTGGCGCCGCTGCTGAACCACTTCTCGCCGTTGAGCACCCAGTTGTCGCCGTCGCGCACGGCCAGCGTCTGCATGCCTGTCGCATCCGCGCCCGCCGCCTTCTCCGTCATCGAGTAGCAGATGCGCTTTTCGCCGTTGAGAAGCGGCTTGAGGTATGTCTCCTTCTGGTAGTCCGTGCCATGCGTGAGCAGCGTCAGCATCGTCGCGTCGTCAGGGCCCTGCGTGTTCATCGACAGCGCGCCGAGGTGGCTCTCGCCGAGCTCCATCTGCACCAGCGCGTTCGCCAGCGGCCCCAACCCCATCCCGCCGTACTCGACCGGAATGAACGGACACCACAGCCCTTCAGCGCGTGCCTTCGTCCGCAGTTCGGCCAGCACCTCCGGGTACGGCCGCGTCTGCAGCTCCGCCTCAGCCGGAATACAAACGTCGTGCACGAACTTGCGCACACGCTCGCGCACTTCCTGCGCCTCTGCCGGAATCTCAAAGTCGATCATTGCTCACTCCTTCGTCACTGCTTGTTCTTCTAGCACCAGATCCAACATCCGTCAGAGCCGGTGCGCAATCGCGTAGTAGTACCCGTCCGGGTCGCGCACGAGAAACTCGCGCAATCCGTAGTCCTTGTTCGACGGCGCATCCTCCGGAACGATCCCGCGCGCCTTCACTTCGTTGTACGCCGCGTCCGCATCCTCGACGTACACAAACGTCACGGCGTTCAGCTCACCGTCGACAACGGACGTAGGACCGTGATAGATGTGCTGTCCGTGCTCGTCATGCTCGTGGTCCTCTTCGTGGGACTCGTCGCCCATGAATCGCACGTTGCCGGTCGAGATCATCACCGAGAAGGAATCCTTCGCCAGGCGCGCCCAGAATGTCCGCCCACCTTCCTCGATGTGATCGGTTACCTCGAGGCCAAGACCGTCGCGATAGAAGCGTAGGCTCTGCTCCATGTTGGAAACCCGGAGGTAAGGCGTCGTGTTCAGGATCTTCAAGAGAACTCCGCCTCACCCCTCTGCGATTAGCACGCGTGCTTGCTCGAACAGTCGCAGCGTCGTCGCGTGAAGCAGATCGCCGACTGGCTTCGGCGCCTTCCCGGCAGCCGCCCGTGCGTGCGTCCCCTCGAGCACGATGCCGAGCTTGAAGCACGCCAGCACCTTGTACCACGCAATCGCCGAGAGATCGCGTGCCGATCGGCTCGTGTAGTGCGCGAGCGCCTCGTCGGGCGTGCAGAGCCCGCCTGCCGCAGCCAGCGGCGAACCGGTCGCCGTCGGCCGCCCCGGCTCTGGCCACGTCGCCAGCAACCAGCCCAAGTCCAGCAGCGGGTCGCCGATCGTACACATCTCCCAGTCGACGATGGCCGCCAACCGCCCGCTGTCGTGCGCGAACATCACGTTCGAGAAGTGATAGTCGCCGTGCATGATGCCCGGCCTCCATGTGGAAGGCCGATTCGCGTCGAGCCACGCCGCCGTCTCGTCGACGCCCGGGATCTCTGGCCCCGCGTATCCCTCGTGCTTCGAGTACGACTCCAGCTCCGACATCCACCGCCCGACCTGCCGCTCGAGGAAGCCCTCCGGCTGCCCAAAGGCCGTCGCGCCGACGGTCGCGAGCCCGACGGCGACATGATCGACCGCGCCCAATCGCGCGATCGCGTCTGCCGCCTGCAGCCCCATCTCGTGCCGGATCGACGCATCACCTGCGTGGAGCGCAGGCAGGCCATTCGCCGCATTGAAGCCGTCGACCGGCTCCATCAAGTAGAACACCGCGCCGCCCATCACGTTCTCGTCCGGACACCCCGCGATGAATCCCGGATGCGGCACATCACTTCCCGCGAGTGCGCTCAGGACACGCATCTCGCGGCGGATCACGTCGTTGCTCTTCGGACGAAGGTGCGGCGGCCCGCGGCGCAGCACGAACCAGCGTCCACCACGGTCGAACTTCAACAGCACGTTCTGCGTGCCGCCCGCCAGCGTCTCGACGCTCGCGATGTCGCCGGGCGCCAGGCGCTCGCCATCCATCCAGCGCGTAAGCACGCCGAAGTCGATGACGCTGCGTTCGATGCCGTGGTTGTCGGTCATTCTGTCTCCGGAGTGGGATAGTAGCCGGAGCGACGGTCAGAGGCTATCGGGCACTCTTCTGTAGTGTCGTGCCTCACCACTCCCCCGCGTAGACGAAGTCGGCGGCAGGCCGGCCAAGCCAGCCGACGATGCGCATCGCCAGCTTGATCTCAATCGCGTAGCGCGCCTTCTTCAGGCCGGTGAGCTGGCTTGGTCCACAACCCAGTTCTTCGGCCGCCGCTTTCCACGTGAGCCTGCGCCGTTCGCGCTCGGCATCCAGTGCGGCATACGTCTCCGGCAGCGACCACCGTAGGCGGCGATCCGGGCCGGCGGCAGCCAGGGCATGTTTCTTGCTCACGACCACGCCAGGCACGAACTCTTCCGGCGCCTTGCCGAGCCAACGCAGCATGAACAGGACGTGCTGGCACGTCGATGCGCCGCGCTTGTCCATGTTCACCAGCGTCGAGCCCACGATCGGGTGGTCGTTCCGGCGCGCGTTGAGTTCGGCCGACAAATCCCACATCTCGCGCGCGGCGCCCGCCCACGACAGTCCGCGCGCGGTGCGCTGTTCGTCCATCGCGCGAAACAACGCGTGCACGTCGAAGTCGGCGACGCTGCGTTCCATGCGGGGCTACTTCTTCGAGAAGCGCGCCGCTTCTTCGGAGCCGCCCGTCGCGTTGCCCGCGCTGTATGCATGCGCACCGGCGCCCGCAAGCTTGCCGCCGTCCACGATGAGGTACTCCTCCCGGATCGGCCGCCCTTCGAAGAAGCACTCCAGGATCTCGCGCGTCCCTGCCGCATAACGTGCTTGCGCTGACAGCGATGTGCCCGACGTGTGCGGCGTCATGCCGTGGTGGGGCATCGTCCGCCACGGATGATCCTGCGGCGCGGGCTGCGGGAACCACACGTCGCCCGCGTACCCCGCAAGCTGCCCTGACTCCAACCCTCGCACGATCGCGTCGCGGTCGCAGATCTTGCCGCGCGCCGTGTTCACGAGGTACGTCCCGCGCTTCATCTTCGCGATCATCTCGTCGCCGAACAGGTGCTCCGTCTCCGGATGCAGCGGCGCGTTGATCGTGACAACGTCGCAGATCGGCACCATCGACGCCGCGTCCGAGTGAAACGTGAGGCCCAACTCCTTCTCGACATCCGCCGGCAGCCGATGGCGGTCCGTGTAATGCAGGTTCACGTCGAACGGCTTCAGGCGCTTCAGCACCGCGAGGCCGATCCGCCCAGCCGCCACAGTTCCTACGTGCATACCCTCCAGGTCGTACGACCGTGACACGCAATCGGCGATGTTCCAGCCGCCGCTCACGACCGTCTGGTACATCGGGATGTAGTTCCGCACCAGTGAAAGGATCAGCATCACGACGTGCTCGCTGACGCTGATACTGTTCGAGTAGGTCACTTCAGCGACGGTCACGCCGCGTTCAATCGCCGCCTGCAGATCCGTGTGGTCCGACCCGATCCCCGCCGTGATGATCAGCTTGAGGTTCGGCGCCTTCGCGATCCGCTCCGCCGTCATGTACGCCGGCCAGAACGGCTGCGAGATCACGACCTCGGCGTCCGCCAGCTCGCGGTCGAGCACGCTGTCTGCCCCGTCCTTGTCCGACGTGACGACGAGCGTGTGCCCGGCGCCCTCCAGGTACTTCCGCAGGCCCAGCTCGCCCGAAACGCTGCCCAGAAGCTCGCCCGGCGTGAAATCGATTGCCTGCGGGCTCGGCACCGTTTGTCCGCCCGGATAGTGCGTGAGCTTCGGCAAGCTGTCCCGCGCGTACGAGGTTGGATAGCCGTCCACCGGATCGTCATAGAGAACACACAGCACCTTCGCCATATCACCGACTCCTCTCGCGCTCGACTCGAACGGAAACGAGTTGCATCATACGGCGGCTGCGCCTCGGGGTCAGGAGAAACCCGTATATTTGGCGGCCGTTGTGGACCGCAGGCAGCCCGCCCGTCTGCCGCAGCATTCGGTCCGAAGGGTCGAATGAGGCTGTTCGGCGGCCCCCGTCAGCGTATTCACACCCGCCGCATGAGGGCTGACCCGCATGCCAGGCCATACGCCGTCGTGCGACACATGAGGTCCGTCGTGCGACACATGAGGTCATGATTGTGCTCGATAAGTCCCGCGCCCTCGACCTAATGATCTCCCGCGCCGAACGCGTCTACGTTCCCGCACCATTCGGCGCCAATTTTGTAGCCGAGCGGGCCGATGACCCCCGGATGCCCATCGGCCAGGCGGAACACCATGGCCTGACCAACCTGCTCGGCGTACGTTCGCTTCACCCGACTCCTGTTGGATCCGCGACCTGACCGCCGACATTCATGCCGACCGTCATGCGAACCGATACTGAAGGCGGGGAGCGACACAGATGCGCCTGATCCGCCGCAAGCACACAAATCCGCGTCAAGATGCGCAAATTCCGAACCCCCGGATTCGCTCCGCACACGAAGCGAACGCCGAGGTTTGGGCGCTCACGCCGTCGCCCCTCATCCCATTCGGAAGCTTCGCTCCTCGTCTAGCAAGGACCCGTCCGGACACCCCAGGCGAAGCTAGCCGCCCACGCAAGTAGGGTTCCCGCCGTCTCCAGGCAGAAATTCGCGAATTTTACAACGTCAGCGAAGGTTGTTCGCTTCGTTCCGACCTCAACGGCGGCGACCGCGCCTGTTATGAAGTTGATCTCTTTTTTAACCGAACTGGACGCGAAAACGCGTGACGCTAGAGGCTAGTGTCCCTTATGATTGCGCATCGGCAACGGATGGACGCCGGTTTACGTGTTGCACGGATGCGGTGAACGATGGCCTGGAGGCAACATGAACAAACTGAAGATTTGGGGCGGTGGCGTAGCTGCGGCACTCCTGCTCGCGGTTATGGCCGCGCTACCAGGTGCTATTGCACCTGAGCCAGCGAGTGCCGGCGTACCGGCAAGCGCCTTTAACATGAGCATCGACTGCGATGTGAATACGGGCGGCATCCAGCTCGCCTGTCCCGGCTTAACGGCAGGCACATTTGCGGTGGATATCGTCGTCACCAACAACAGTGGCGGCGCGGTACAAGTGGGTGCGTTTGGGTACAACGTCCTCGCGGATCAGGCCGTGCTAACAGCCACGCCGGTAGCCGTGTGCGACCCATCGGGCCTCAACTGCAACCCGGACTTCAACCAGACGGCCGTAACGGGCGCCGGTTGGGCATGCTCGCCTCCCGCCCCAGAACACGACGTTAAGGTTCCAGGATCGAACCCAGCTGTCGATGCCAACCCTGCCGTCACCGATTCATTCATCGGCTGCTTCAACGGCGCCGCCGATGGTGTTACGCTTGCGAACGGCGGAACGCTCGTTGTTGGACGCGTCTCGTACACGTCGGTCAATGGCCCGACCGCGATGACCTTCCTCAACGGCAACTTCTACGACGAGAACTTCGGCGAGCTCGGTAGCTGCAACGAAATCATCAGCGTGCCGATGGACTGCCCGCAGACCAACGTCTCATTCGGCGCTGGCGTTCCGACGAACACGCCGACGGCGACGACGGGGCCGGCCACCAACACACCGACGCCGACGAACACGACGGTTCCCCCGACGGCGACATTCACGCCGACGAACACGACCGTCCCCCCGACGGCCACATTCACGCCGACCAACACGACGGTTCCGCCGACGGCTACATTCACGCCGACGAACACCAACACGCCGACGCCGACGAACACGGTCGTTGGGCCGACGAACACCAATACGCCGACGCCGACGAACACCAACACGCCGACGCCGACGAACACGACCGTCCCTTCGACGGCCACATTCACGCCGACCAACACGACGGTTCCGCCGACGAACACCAACACACCGACGCCGACCAACACCGTTGTTGGCGCGCCGACGGACACGCCGACCAACACACCCACGAACACGACGGTTCCGAACACGAACACGCCGACCAACACACCAACCAACACGACGGTTCCGAACACGAACACGCCGACCAATACGCCAACCAACACGACGGTTCCGAACACGAACACGCCGACCAACACGCCGACGAACACGACGGTTCCGAACACGAACACGCCGACGCCGACCAACACGGCCGTGTCAACGTCGACGAACACGCCAACGGCGACAAACACCGTCTCTGCGACGAACACGCCTGCCGTAACGCGCACCGTGCGCCCGACCCAGACGGTTCCCGCGACAAGGACGGTGGTGCCGACCCGCACGGCAACAGCCACGCCAGTGCCCGAGGACTGCCTGACGCTGGGTGAGAAGATTCACCTCACGATCGGCATCCTCCTGCGGTGGGGTGCTCGCGAAGGCCAGCGCCACTACAACTGGCGGTACGACCTCAACGACGACGGTCGCATCAACGGCGCGGATCTGCACGAGGTCCTGACGGCGCCGCTATGCCGTATACCGCGCTGATAGCCGTTAACCCGGCCGACGACGGATAAACGAAAGGGAGCGTTCCACATGGAGCGCTCCCTCTTCTTTGCGAACCGGCCAGCGTGTGGATCACAGAGGCCCCCGGGCTAAGGAGGCGGTGACGAAAAATTGCAAAGTGGTCCCAGGGGCGGGATTCGAACCTGCGATACACGGTTTTACAGGTTGGGTTGGTCGATACAGAGCCGTCCACAACCATCCGCCGCACGATGGTTTTCAGGACTACGTTTCCACACACGTCCGCGCGAATTCGCGACTGTCTGTATCGGTTGCTGTCACCGTTGCTGTCACAAGATTCGCGCCGCTATGACGGTACACCATGACGGATGTCGGTCCTCTTTGCCTTCTTGCAAGCTGAGCAGTAGACCGTGCGTCCCTCGGGCAAACTATTGCGGGTGACCGGCTTCGCGCATCCACAGCGACACTTACAGGTAGTCGTGGCCATCTTCACCTCCCGTTGGAAGCTGCTAGCCTATCGAACGCCGATCGCCTCCGCCACCTTCGCCCACGACTTGTCCTCCTGCCCCTCCAATCGCCGCAAGTACGTGGTCGTCACTGCCAGCGACGAGTGGTCAAGGAAGCGGCTCACGTCCTCGATGCTCTCCCCAGCGTCTCGCCTGAGCTTGGCCGCAGAGTGTCGGAAGATGTGTACACCTGCAGCCGGCAATCCGGCCACATGCAGGTATCGCTGGAGATTGGCATAGAACGTCCCCGACGTGAGGGCGCCTGTTCGGCCTGTCGCGGGCCACAGCGGCGCATCAGCTGGCAATGCCGCCACGTCGTGCCCGAAAGCCGCCAGCGCCAACACGATCGCCGCGTACGCAGGTTGCGGCAATTCGCGCTTGCCCGTCTTCCCGCCCTTGCCGCGATACCGGTACGAGGTGCGGCCGTCCTCGCGGGAGAGATCGCCGACGGTCATGTTCAGGACTTCCTGCCGGCGCCGACCCGTGAGGACCAGCGTGAGGACGATGGCGCGGTCGCGGAGACCAACGGGCGTGTCGGGGATCGCGGCGAGCAGTTGCCGGATGTGGTCACCGCCGAGCCCACGCGGTGGTGCAACAGAGACCTTCGGGCGTTCGAGCGCGTCGCATGGGTTGTGCTGGATGGCCTCCATGCGGATCAGAAACTTGTAGAACGAACTGAGGCAGGCAAGACGTGCGCCGATCGTCACGGACGATGGCGGCCTGCCTGAGAGCCCGGTGCTGTAGGCCCAGCCGAAGACGTCCTGGCTTGTGATGCGGTCTGGCGACTTGCCGACCGTGCCGAAGAAGTGCTGCAGCATGCGGCTGTAGCCCTCCACCGTCCTTCGCGATCCTGAGCGGCGTTCCTTCTCGGCGAGAAAGGCGTAGAGGGCACGGCTCCAACTGTCTGCGTCTGTGAAGGTTGTGATTTTGGCGTCCATGGTATGGCTCCTCTCGATTTGAGTCGCACCATATTGGCGTCGTGTTGCACGAAGTCAAGACGAGCACTGGACGGACCCATACACGGCCTGCTAAGGCGCAACGAGCCAAGACGCTCGTTCACGTTCAGGGGGCATTGACAGTACTGGATGACTGCGATCAGAGGGGGCGCGGACGGCCCTCCGGTCTACTCGACTTGTCGATCGGCTCATGATCCAGATCGTTTGAGGTGTATGATCTGGCGTCCTTAATAACTAGCTCGAGCCCTTCCGCAAAGACGGTGACGGGCGTTAAAGTCGTCATACCGATCCACCTTCGTGTGCCTCGAGTCGACCAAATGCCCGTTGATGCATTGATATCGTTCTGACTCTGCCCATTCCAGATTGCTAAAGAGGTGAGTTCCAGTTCGATGCCTAAGAACCATGAGGCTTCCAACAGCCTGATCTGAACCCATCGCTCCATTCTCATAAAGTCGAACCGCAATGTCCATAACTCGCCACGGGCGAAGGTATCAACTTGGGCCTGTAGTTCGTAGTTTCGAATGAAATCAAAGAGCTCGCGATGAAACGCGGTCTGTTTCAAGAGCGTCGGTGCACGCTCAAGCGCAGCCGTACTGCGTTCAACGCGACCAGCATCGGGCGGGTTTATGCGATTCCCTTGGGCGTTAGGGTCGTTCCATAGCATCATTTCAGTAGGTGAATAACAAACACAGGCAGAATTGGAAAGGGTGACTCTCCGACGAACTGGAATCCGCCAGCGGGCAAGCCAGTTTCTAGGTTTGGTGCGGCTTGCCGTCCGCTCAGAGGTGCCAATGCAACTAACCCGACGACAGCATCCACCGTCCGACTAGGATCGAGGCCCAGTTTTTCCTTCGCGTCGGCCCCTGTGAAATAGATGTCTCGAGTTACGAACACGTCACCTCCTGGACCATTTGGAGACAGCAATTGCCTGCTTGCGACAATCTTCTCTGCCGCTCCTTGATTCGTGTAATGCAGATATCCGTTCTCCGCGGCAAGAGTGAGGGCAAAAGCAGCGGCCATGAAGTTGACGCGCTGGCCAGTAATCCAGTCGAACGCGGTCGTTTCGGAATTGACTGTTAATGTTCCCTCTGTCGCGGCAGGTGAATCCCCACGTAAGATGGCTCCAGCGTCGAACTGCAACAAGTACGTCCCTGCCGCGAGAAAGAGGGCGCCACCTCCCAAGGCGAATCGCATGTCTTTATTGCCGAGAACGTAAATGTTCGCTGTCGCGGTTCCAAATAAGAAAAGGCCGGCGTCGCGAGGAAGGATCTGGTATCCAGCCGAGATCATTTGGTAGGCCCAGGCAAAGAAATTCGCGACCTCTTCTGACGAGTACTGCGGGCTACAGTCCAAGCATGGCACGTTACCTAAAGGATCAGAACGTCGAATCGGATTGCCGAAGACATACGCATAACGTCCCGAAGAGTGGCCGTCGATCATGGGTTCGAGCGTATCCGCAGACACAAAGTGCGCGAACTGCGGCGAGTAGAAGCGCGCGTGGTAGTAGTACACGGCGGAACCAAGGCCATTCATCTGATTCGACTGACCCGTGTACATTCGATCAGTCTGAGGCGATCCGGATCGCAGGGTTCCGAAGGGGTAGTACCTCAGGGCACTGACATTGCCCGAACTATCCATCTGCCCGGTAGTGCTCCCGAGGTGGTCCGCGAGCAAGTAATTGAGGGTCGATCCGGTCCGAATGGCGATTGAGCGGCCGAAAGCCGCGTAGAACTTCGTCGTCTCGACAGGGGCGCCGCAGTTGAAGAATCGCTGCTGATAGATGCCGTCCATGTATGTGTACTTCGTGTCGACGCCAGCGTAGTACCAACTCGTAGTCCGCCGGAACGCCATCTCACCACCAACGTCGTACGCGTAGTTTGTCTGGAGCATGGCTCCTGTAAAGTTGGAGATCGCGTACACACGGTTCTCCACGTCGAACGCATACAAGTCCTGGCCGAGTAGAATCGCGTTGCCGTTCTTGTCGTAATGTCCCGTGTCAACGGCATGCATATGCTCGGCTGTGTAGTTGAGGGCTGTCGTGCTGCCCTCAGTCTTTGATGTCATGTTGCCGATCTTGCCGCCATACACCGTGCCCGCGTTGTACGTATACGATGCCGTCGGTGTGCTGGACCCATTGATCGTCATCTTGGTCAGGCGATCGAGGAAGTCGTAATCGAAGGTCTGGTTTTCACCGGCGACCGTGTCGTTGATGCGCTTGATGTTGCCGGCCCTGTCGTACTCGTAGTTCGCGAGCTCTTGCTTCGTTGTGCTTGACAGGACGGTCTTGATCTTCGAGAGCCTGTACCGCGCGTCACGGTCGTACGTTGTCACCATGCCGTTGCTAGAGGTGACGGAACTTGGTTGGCCCGAGACGTGGTAGCTCGTCGATGACACGTACGTCGCCAAACTGGAAGAAATCGTGTCTAGCTGGCCGCCGCCGACCGCCGTGTCCTTGTAGTCGTACTCCAAGGTTTCGCCATCTGGATACTCAAGCGTTTCGAGGCGGTCACCGACATCGTACGTACGGGCAGTCTCGTAGGGCACACTCCAACCCGTGCACCCGGACAGCGTGTTGTTGGGCGCGATCTTCAGTTTGCGGTTGATCTCGCGGCCGCGGACGTCATAGCAGTACTTCGTCGTGATCTCACCGTCGGTCGACTTCGTCAAGCGGCCGATTGCTGTTGCATCGTCTGATCCACAGTAGCTGTCGTCGCCGCTCTCGTCATAGTCGTCGTACAGGAACGTCTGATTGGGTCGCATCACCGCCAGGAAGGGCACACTGTTTGGAAAGTCTGGTGTCCAGGTTGGATTCGATTGCGCATACTCCTTCGTCTTGAGGCGATTGAGCGAGTCGTATGTCATGGTTGTGCGAACACCCACACCGTTGGGGTCGTCGGGCGCGCGCCGCGCATCAGTTTGTTCCAGCAGATTCCCTGAAGCGTCGTACCTGTACGTCCAAGGAGCTCGCTTTTCGTCTTCCCAGTACCCGGACATGTCGGGGTCGATCATCGTCAACTTTCGACCGAGGGCGTCGTAGGTGATGACCGTGTCATCGAGGCCAGACCCGGCAATGGGGTCAACCTTCAGGAGATTGCCCTGAATGTCATAGGTGTACAGAACTTCGGCGTATAGGTTCGGTGTCGAGGCGTCGTCGTATTGACGTGTCGCAACGATCCGGCCAAGGCCGTCCGTTTCGCTTTGCGTCTTGTGTCCGTTCTCATCGAACGTCGTCGTAAGCACATGGCTATCGGAATTCGAGTACTCGACCCGAGAGCAGCCAACTGTGGTCGACGTCGGACATGCGACGGGCGTGCCGGGTTCGCTGTTGGTGACGGTCAACGGGCGTCCCAGCGGGTCATACTGCGTGAAGTTGTTTGGGCCGTAGTTGGCGTCCGTACCTGGGAAGCACCAGTACGAAGGATTGATGCTGTATGACTGCGTATTGGTTTGCAATCCGCGCGCATCATACGTGTACTGCGTGAGTGCCTTACCGCTACCAAAGGGTGCCACCGCATGGCGCTCTCGCCCGAGGCCATCCATGCAACGGTGCTGTTCAAGGATCGTGGAGGTGTTGCTCGTCGGTCGTTGCTTGACGGTGACCACATTGTTGCCATCCGGGCTGGCGATGGGCGTACCGGGGACACCCCACGAATAGGCATACTCGACGGCCGGCACTGGCGTCCCAGATGCTGTCGAGTCCAACGTGCGCCACGTACCAGTCGTCCTGCCGAACTGATCGTAGAACGTCCTGCTCTCCAGGAGGCCAGTCGCGTCGATCCCGCGCTTAGGCACACCAAGGCGGGGGTCCCATTCTGTTGTCGTGACTTGCGTCGCGGGCGACGCAGCACTGCCGTTCGCCTCATAGACGTACGTCGTTGTTGAAGTTACGAAGCGCCCAGGACCGGTCAACGAGGTTTGAATTGAGTCGTTAGAGCCGAGATCGTAGGCCAGTACCGTTCGGCCCTTCGTCGTCGGGACTGTGCCCTCCGTCCCACCGCTCAGGATCGCAGCTTCGTTGCCGTACATTGGAACAGATGCGGCGAGTGGTTGGCCAGAGGCGAAGTAGCTCGAGTATTGATAGATGTACTTCTCGCCGTCGGTACTGGCGCGCGCGATGTCGACGGTCTGCCTGGACGTCGTGAGGTTGCCCTTGGTAGGCGTTGCCGACAGGCTCGTCGAGCCATCGTAGAATGATGCGCTCTTCGCCTCAGGCGTCGCCCCATCTCCGCAGCCCTTGACGCTGCTCGTGCTTGGCAAAATGAATCGCGGAGCGTTTGTAGGCAGGCTCGCCACATACGTCATCACGGAAACACGGCAGTCGGCATTCGATGTTGATGAGATGTCACCATCTTCCGTCGTAGTTGCCACCATCCCGGTCGCCGTGTCGTAGGCGTAGCTGACGCGCGCACCATGGGATGACGACATCCCCTTCGCCCGAGTTGTGGTGCTTTCGACACCCGACACGACCGGCCGGCCGGCGATCTTGTAGGTTCCCTGGGCGTTGGCTGTTGGTGCGCCGTCCATCACGTACCAGAACTCCGTGCTAAAGCACGTGTACCAGTTCATGCAGTCGTGCTCGACCTTCGTGATCTTGAACGCGCCGTTGTAGAATCGTCCGTTGTAGGTCCCGTTGTCGACGCCAGACACAACGATTACTTCACCTACCTGCAAGCCCTCCTGGTAGGTACTCGTTGTTGCCTTCGCAATACGTCCAGACGCGCGTGTGATGCTCTGCAGAGTAAGAGTCGGTGTCTGCGTCACTATTACGGGAGTAGACTCGCTGCTTTGCCAGAGGACGGGCGTCGCTTCATGACCCCAAGTCTCCTGCTTGACTTGGGTGCCTGCATGTTCACCCGTTGTCGCGAAGAAGTGCTTGTTCTTATTGCCCTCGCTGTCCGTGACGTGGACCTCCTCAAATCCGGTGAACACGCTTCTGATCCCGTACAGATTGTCCGTGTCAAGAACGCCGTCGGTCTTCCACGCGGGTGAGCCGATGTAGGAGAACGTCTGGGTCACAGAGGGCGACTGGCCCCCTGCCCACGCTGTTCCGGCAGACTGTGTAACGCCCGTCACAAGGTGGTGCTGAAAACGAGGAGCGTCGTCGCCATCACAAACGATGTCCGCTGGATTTGGCCACGGAAAGCTTACGGGCGTGCTGGCGTATGTGAATGTCGTCTCCCCGCCGAAGCCGTTCTTGACCTTCTCAAGCCGTTTGCTCTTCCACGTTGACGTGCCGCCACCCGCATGGGGACAGATCTTGGAGGTCTGCTTCTCGATGTTGTTGAAGTCGATCCTGTGAAGACTGCCGTCGTCCTGGCCACGAACAAGCAGCGACTTCAGCGAATGTCCGAGGTTTGCGGTGCCTTGACCACAACTCGCATCAGCGTCCACGTCTTCGTACTCAAAGACGTAAGAGCGCGCCGTATAGAACGCATCATCGTCCCAGCTTTTCACGTCTATCTCATGTAGGGCTTGTGTCTCGATGACCGCAGTGAAATTAGATCCGCACATCCTCACGTCAGGACGGACCTGCAAGTACGAACCTTCAGGCGCCGTCTTGTAGCGAGATGCGTCCTCAAGCCAACCAGGAGAGTTCGTTTCGTTCTTCAGCGTCAGGTCTACCTGCCCGCCGGGATACGTGATGCGCTTCAGGTATGAGGAAACGACATATGGGTCGGGACTGTCGTAATAGCTATAGAACCAGGTGCCAAGGATCTGTTCGTATTCATAAATGGTTTCGTTTCCGTGTGCGTCCATCGCGAGCGAGAGGTCCCACTGATAGTCCTGTTCGCCCACAAGGCCGAAGTCGTTGTAGAAACGCCGACTGTCGTCGTCGCCGCCGAATACGTAGGTATTGCCTGCGGTGTCCCGCACCGTCCAACAGCTGTCCTCTGTCGAGCAGTCACGTGTAACTAGCCAGAACCGCTGGCTCCGCGCCACGTAGTCCCCATCGACTTCGAGAATCTCCGTTCCGACACCGTTGAGATTGAGGAAATAGCGGTCGCCCGAGCGGCTGATCGACGGCGCGGAGAGGTCCCAGCCAGTGCCGACCCATCCCGCGGCCGCATGGGACTCGTCCGCGCTCGCGGAGTTGTACGTAAGTTGGAGCTGCGGCAGAACGCTCCCGACACCGGGCGCAATCTGAATGGGATAGCTAAACGTTGCCGCACCTGTCGAAGGATTTACCTGGGCCGCGTCCAGCACGGCCGGCATTTTGATCACATCATCGAGCGTTGATGCCTGCGTGCTGAAGTGACTCAGTGACACGCGGAAGCGACCCGGCTCGGCGAGCGAAACGGCTGATTCCAGCCACTCCTGCTCTGCCTCGTCGTATGAGTAGAACTTTAGTGACTGGCTGGCCTTGCCGAAGAGTTCGTCGTGGTCGTAGAGCA
The DNA here is from genome assembly GCA_021731085.1 of Dehalococcoidia bacterium. Classification (GTDB taxonomy): domain Bacteria; phylum Chloroflexota; class Dehalococcoidia; order DSTF01; family JACRBR01; genus JACRBR01. The sequence continues at coordinate 6,991 of JAKFYB010000028.1, read as the reverse complement.
GATCTACCGTGAGTGGCACCGCGAACTCGTGTACCGGCTCGTTCGCGCGCTCCACGGCGAACGCGGAGAAGTCCCAGATATTCTCAGGCATCCCAGCCGGCAAGTCAGCAGGAAGCTCCCCAGCTCTCTTTCTGCGTGACGCGCACTAGGACTGGTTCGTCAATCGCGCCTGGAGGAAACGTGATCTCGGCGTCGCCATCAAGGCTCGTGATATTTCCGCCTTCGGGACCTATGACTGTTTCGGTCGCCTCCGGCGTGGTCGTTTCGGTGGTGAGGGGCGTGGGTGTCGCGGACGCTGATGGAGTACCTGTTGCTTCCACGCTTGGAGTCAGCGTGTCGCTGGGAGTTGAAGTGTCGCCAATGGGAGATGCTGGTACCAAGGTTGGTGTGCCAGTCGCCGATGGCGCGGTAGTTACGGTCTCAGATGGCGTCGCGCTGGCGGATGGGCTCGCCTCAACGGGCAGGGCCAACGTCGGTGTCGCAAATGGCAGTGTGGCTTCAGGTGTGGGAGGATCAACCATCTGCGCGTTTGCGCGCGCGATCTGGAACCGTGCAATGACTTCATCCATGCTCGCTGGCGCCGAGTAAACGTGGCCGAAGCTCAGAAGTACGCCAAGAACAATGGTGGCGAGGAAGCCCGCCTTCAGAAATGACGCCACGCAGCACCTCCGTGCCAGCGGCGTCAGCCTCGCCACAGGTCGTCTAACTGTCCTGAGTTGGCGGGATAGTACGCGCGAGTATGTCCCATGTCAATGCGTAGGGATTAATTTTGAACGCAGGGCTACAAAATGTAGTCCCTCACGATCGGGACATAGTGTGCATCAGCACGATGGAATCTCGAACTGTGCCGGCTAGCCGCCGGCCTGAATCACGGTATCAAGTTGGTCGGATTAGATAGCTCGCTAAAGATAACAAGTAGACATACCGTTTGACACCCAGTCAAACGAGCCGATACGCTTCGCGTTACGCCGAGGATCGGCGTTGCACCGCATCATCATCAAAGAGGAGCCTCCGCATGCGCCGATTCCAACGAGTCCTTCTTGCAGCTTCGATCGCGTTACCACTTGCAGCGATCATGTTCACCTTTAGTCCTCCGCCAGCTTCAGCAGGCGTAAACGCATCGCTAGCGATTGACGCTGATCCAACCGACGGTTGCGGCACCGTTCAGAACACACGCAATGTAACTACGGGTTCGTCCGTTTCCGTGGGTATCTGTCTCCTCGATGCCTCCGGGACTCCTGTAAGTGGATTCATTTCTGGTGCCACGATCGGAGTTAGCTATACAGCTCCGCTCATCGCTTCCGACGTGGCTGGCAACGGCACTACAGACTTGGCCGCCAATCCTGATTGGAATGAGGCGTCACTCGGTGGTGGTGGAGCGTGGGACTGCAACATTCTCGACGGCGCTGGAACGGCGCCGTCCGGGACGCCGTCCCCTGCAACGATAACGTGCGAGTCTGTTGGGGCGGCTGATCGAGCCGTGAGTGGGGATGTCCTGCTCGCCACCCTGACATTCAACAATCCCGTCAGTCTTGGAACGAGCACCCTTGCGTTCTCAACTACCGACCTTTCCACGGGGGCCAGCGGCGCCAATAACCCCGTTTGTGGACAGGGTGGCTTCACTTGTGCTGGCGCTTCGATAACAGTGCAAGCACCGCCGACGAACACTCCTACGAACACGCCCACCAACACAAACACGCCAACGAACACGCCTACGCACACCAACACGCCCACCCAAACCAACACACCGACGCCCACGTCCACACGAACCCCAACCCCGTCGCCGACACCATGCACCACGAACGGCACCCCAGTGACGTGCCCTACAGCAACCAACACATCGACAACTGCCAACACGCACACGCCAACCCGAACGAATACACCGGTGAACACAAGCACGGCGACGACCGGCGTTGGTAGCCCGACCTCGCCCGCGAGCGTCGCGACTCAGCCCAGTGGCGACGCTGGTGGAGACGGCTCCGGCCCAATCACACTGCCAGACACCGGTACATCAGGCGGATCATCCGGTGGCGGCTCGCACACATGGCTACTGCTCGGAATGATTGCCGCAGCCGCTCTCGGCACAGGCATGCTCGTGACCATCCGCCGCTCCCGTTAAAGAAATTCGTGCACGGTGAGGGGTCAGTGATTCTGACCCCTCACCGCCTCCCCGCATGGATCGGTATCGCTCTGGAATTCCGCCTCGCCCGAGGTCGCGCCTCAGAAGTCGAAATAGAGGGCCCCAAACCATGCTTCGTCGTTCACTGCTGCTGTCGATCCCCGCAATTCTGCTCATGCTCATCGCAGCGAGTCCCGATGCGCCTGGAACCTCGTTGGTAAGCGCCCAGCAATCCGCTTTCGGTGAACTGACCGCGCCAGCGCCCGACCCGGGCTCTCCGCAAGTACCAATTCGCGGCACGGCGGGGATCGCACTCGTCAACGGCGAGCTGCGTCGCGGAGTCGTCGAGGATCAGATTCTGCGCTGGATCACGTTAGGCCTCGGTCCCGAATCGACGACGCGAGTGGAGATTTTGCATGATCGTCCGAGCCTGGAGGTCGCGTTCCTTGTGGCCCTCCTGGGGGGCGTGGTTGAAGGCGAAATCGAGGGACTAACCCAGGCCACTTTGCCGACCGACACTCTAGTCGCACTCGAAGCGGCACCCGGCGTGCAGTACCTCCGGCCACCGCTAAAGTCCAACATCCCACTCATCGCGCGCGACATGTCGCAGGGCGACAAGACGCGGTTGCAGCGCACGCTCGGAGGTTCGCCGGTCACCGGTCAGGAGGTTGCGAAGACCAACGCCAGCGGTTGGCACGCCGCCGGGCGAATCGGCACCGGCGTCAAGGTCGGCATCATCGACTACTTCGACACCTCCGTATGGAACAGCGCGCAAAGCGCCGGTGAAGTTCCGGCAGCGAGCGGAACATTCTGCCTCGTGCTTGGTACGCCGTGCAATGTCTTCACCGTGTTCCCCGGCGAACAGCACGGAACCGCCGTCGCCGAGATCATCCATGAGATGGCCCCGGGCGCACAGCTCTATCTCGCTACGGTGCAAAGCACCACCGACCATCAAGCCGCTGTGAACTACTTCAGTTCTCAGGGCGTGAAGATCATCTCTCGTTCACTGACCTCCGAATATGACGGCCAGGGAAACGGCACGGGCCCGATGGCAACGGTCATCAACAACGCGGTTACAGCCGGCATGGTGTGGTTCAACTCCGCAGGAAATTCCGCGGCGGTCGCTCCGGACTTTGGGCAGTACTGGAGGAAAACCTGGACCGACGCAAACAACAACGGTTTCATGGATTTTGCTGCAGGCGACGAATACCTAGGCTTTGCTTGTGGATTCGCCAATGGTCTGCGATGGAGCGATTGGGGAGCGAACAAGAGCGATTATGATGTGTTCGTGTTCGATACGCCTGGAGGCGCGTTAATCGGTTCAAGCCTCAACGACCAGACCGCCGGCGCCAATCCGCTCGAGTCCATCCCCTGTTTCGGCGACGTCGACTACCTCGTTATCCAAAGGTTTGCGGTAGGCTCCGGTACCGCGGGCGATGTCCTGGAGATAATGACAAACGCCGGCGTCATCGAATACTGGCAGAATCCGTTCAGCGCCGGTGGTCCGGCCTCCGACACGGCCAGCGCAGGGGGGTTGTCCGTTGGCGCCGTCGACCCGGCCGCTGGTGTCGCAATTGCGGGCTACAGTTCGCAGGGTCCGACGAACGATGCGCGAACCAAGCCCGACCTCAGTGCCGCCGCCTGTGTTACGAGCCACACCTACGCGCCCGACTGCTTCGACGGTACGAGTTCCGCAGCACCGGCGGCAGCTGGCGCGGCAGCCCTCGTCATGGGAGCCGGCCTGGCTACAACACCTGCGCAGGTCAAGACCTACTTGCTTAACAACGCGACGGTCGATCGCGGCGCGGCCGGTACCGACAATGTGTTCGGCAGAGGCGAAGTCGTCCTGGCGACAATATCTACGCCTACACCGACGCCTACACGGACGAATACACCGACTGCGACTTCGACTCCGACGAATACCGCAACGCACACGCCAACGCCGTCGCCAACAGCAACATCGACACCATCACCTACACCCACGCCGTGCGTGAACCCCGACGCCGACAGTGATGGCGTGTGCGACGCGCTTGACAATTGCCCCGCGATCTCCAACGCGGATCAGGCGAACTTCGACTCGGACGGCCTCGGCAACGGTCCGGGAATCGGCGGCCACGATACCACCGTAGCCAACGGCGATTCCCTAGGCGACGCCTGCGATCCCGACATCGACAACGACGGATTGATCAACGCATCCGACGCCGATCCGGGCGGCGACAATACGTACGACGACGATGGCGACGGCAATACCGCCAACGGCTGCTTCAGTGGCACCGACACTGACGTCGGTGAGGACGGCCCGAGTTGGGATACGAACTGCGACAGCAAGCTGGACGGCGCGCCTGCGGACTGCGGCCCAGCGAGTACGGACACTGACGGCGACGGCCTCATGGACGCGTGGGAAATCTGCAAGTGGGGCACCAGCCACACAGTCGTCGACTCAGACGGCGATGGCGTCGGCGACTGCCGCGAGGTCATGGATGTGAACGGCAACGGACTCGTCACCAACGCCGACGCCTTATTCATCAAGCGGGGCGTATTCAACATCATTGGCAAGGATGGTGTTTTCGACATCAATGGCAATGGCTTGATTACGAATGCCGACGCGCTGTTTATCACACGTGCCGTGTTCTTCGTTACCGTTTGTCTGTAGGTCCTTGCGGCCTTGGTAACCAAGCCAGGATACGCAGGGCGGTGAAGGGGGACAGATGGCTCTCCGCTTTCGGCGCAGTATCAAGATAGGGCCTGGCGTGCGCCTGAACGTGGGAAAGAAGAGCCTTGGGGTCTCGACTGGCACAAAGGGCCTGCGATATTCGGTCAATACATCCGGGCGAGCGACTAGGTCGATTGGGCTTCCTGGAACAGGATTGTCTTCAGTTAGCACTTCTAAGATCGGTGGCAGCGCCGGTAAGGCAAACAGGCAAACTGCGAAGTCTCCGCCTATTTCACCACAGCCAAGAGCCGTGCTGCCAAAGCCGGGCATGTTCGCGCCGGGATATGAGAAGAGATTCTACGAAGGCGTGCAGGCCTACCTCAGCGGGGACCTACAGAAGGCGTTGATCGCGTTCGAGTCGGCGAGTAGCGGGGATGAAAGAAATGCGAGTGACGATCTCTTTGCGGGGGTGGTCGCGCACAAGTTCGGCGACAACGACAAGGCGATCAGCTACCTAGAAAAAGTCGTGGCGAGCGTGGTCGAACTGCCAGATGAACTGATGGCCAAGTATCTGCCCGCCTCCATCGCTGAGATAAGCCTTTCGATCGATATTACGCCAACGGTCAAGGCCACAGTTCCGGCAAGCAGTCTTGGTGCCTGCCTTTTGCTCGCGGAGATCTATCAAGAGCGCGGGAGTCTGGAAGAAGCAATCGGCCTCCTGCAGCAACTGTCTGTTGACGCATCCAACGAAATCGCTCTAAAGGTCGCGCTGTGCGACCTGTTGTTTGAAGATGGCGACGCCGACGGAGTTATCGAGGCTTCTGCCGACTTGGAGAATGATTCAGATCTCGCGCTGGCTGGCCTTGTCTTGCGAGGCAAGGCATTGGCCCAACTAGGACTGGCCGACGCTGCTTGCGCCGTCTTCACGTCCGGACTGAAGAAGACAGCGGGACGAGACAAGGGCCTGCTCACGGAGGTGCGATACGAGCGAGCCGCCGTCTACGCGGCAAGCGGGAAGGCTTCACAAGCAAAGCGTGACTTCGAGAGAATTTACGCCGACAACCCCAGCTACCGCGACGTTGCCGCACGGTTGGACATCGGAACAGAGACACGTCCACCCCGCGATTCACAGACGCACGCAGCAAAGTCCGCATCGTCAGGGAACATCGCCGAGCTGGGAGAAAAACTTCGCACGCTCACCTCGCTGAGAGACGAGGGCCTGATAACACCCGACGAGTTCGAGTCGAAAAGAAAGCTGCTGCTCAGTGACGGCCGAGAGCCAGACTGAGAAGTATAGGGGCAGCATCTGGGCATCACGATCAGGCAATAGTGTTCCTATAGTCGCTGTACGGGAATTCAATCGGCTACGACCACAAGCTGCTGACTTCGCAATTGTCCGCGGCTCAGCCGACATATACCTCGGGTGGTGGCCGTCGACCGATGATCACAGTAACCCTGCGAGCGTCGCAACCAACTAGTTCGAACATCCACTGATGTCGTCCGTCGTCGCGCTTGATTCCCCCAACAGACGTCGCCAAACCCGTGCAGCCGCGTTGAACCGCCACATCCTGAGCTGCCTTCATGGCTTCGTCGCCGCGGGATTGAGCGGATCGATCTCCACCAAAATGCCGCAGCATGCGATCAGCGAGACCTCCACCGATCCTGCTCACGAATCCACCGGCGAAGCGCTCCGCCACCCAAAGAACCGCTGCGCCCGCACCTACCGTGCCAACCACAGGGAGAGCCTCAGGCGCCACGAATACCGTGACGATGAGAATGAGGATCACCGATCCTTCCTGCGCTTCAATTGAGTGCACGTCGAATGTGACGCCCTGCGGGATGTCGCTCAGCGCCTCCGAAAGCACACGCTCCAAAGCCTCGCGGGCTCCGTCCGGACTAATTCTCCCCGGCACCTCAATGTCGTAGGCGAAGAGTACGGCGTTGGGCGGCAGGAGCCCGCCCTTAGGATCGGGTCGGCACTCGATGAGGATCTCAGTGAACTCCATGTCCTCAGTAGGTTCAGGTTCAGTGGTCACGCTACCCTCCGATCTCTCTCATAGCCGTCAACTCTCGCACCCAACGCCATCGTGATCGCCGTCGAACCTGTGCGGGTCCGGCGCCAGCACGGTGAAGTTCTTGTGGCCGATGTCCGGGCAGTCGAGATCCGGTGGTGGTGGCGGGATGCAGAAGTCCGGATAAGACGCATGGCAGTTGTTGCC
>JAKFYB010000037.1 GCA_021731085.1 Dehalococcoidia bacterium | reverse complement strand
GCGTCGGTGTATTGGTCGCCGTGTTTGTCGGCGTGTTGGTGGCCGTATTGGTCGCGGTGTTCGTGGCCGAGCTCGTCGGGCTCGGCGTTGCCGTCGGATCCGTCACCGTCACCTGCGCGTCGGTGCACACGCCGCCGATCGCCAGGTCCGGCCGGCACGACATGATCTCCCCGAGATCCCCGTCGTACACCGCCACCTGATCCAGCGTCACGGCCGTCGTCCCGGCGCTGCCGATGTAGTGCACCGTTGCCAGCAGCACCTCATCACCGATGTTCACCACCGGACCATCGCCGGGTGGCGCCACGGCGTTGAAGCACGAGATGAAGCTCACCGCATTTGTCGGGCTCAGATCCTGGTCCGCTTCCGGCGTCGGTGGTGAGCACTGCCACGCGCTCCCCGTCAGTCCAGCGTTGAATTGCGGGTTGCAGTTCAACTCCGGTGTGCAGGCGCCCGGCAGCACCGGTGATAGCACCCCCTGGTCCGCTACCAGTTTCAGGTTGAACGACCCTAACGTCCGCGCCGGGGCGCTCACGTTCACCAGGTAGACGTTTACGTCCACCGGCCCGCTCGTCGCCGGACACGTCGTCTGGATCCCCGCCGTGTTCACGTCGCAGTCCACCCGCACCGCCCATGCCGTCGTCGTCGGCACCGGCGTGTTGGTCGGTGTGTTTGTCGCCGTATTGGTCGGCGTATTCGTCGCTGTGTTGGTTGCTGTATTCGTTGCCGTGCTGGTCGGCGTGTTCGTTGCCGTGTTGGTTGGCGTCGACGTCTCCGTCGGCGTCTCTGGCGTGTTGGTTGCGGTGTTCGTCGCCGTGTTGGTCGCGGTGTTCGTTGCCGTATTTGTCGGCGTCGGTGTATTGGTCGCCGTGTTTGTCGGCGTATTCGTTGCGGTGTTCGTCGCCGTGTTCGTCGCCGTGTTCGTGGCCGTGTTCGTCGGGCTCGGCGTTGCCGTCGGGTCCGTCACTGTCACCTGCGCGTCGCTGCAGACGCCGCCGATCGCCAGGTCCGGCCGGCACGACATGATCTCCGCGAGATCCCCGTCGTACACCGCCACCTGATCCAGCGTTATGGACGTTACGCCGGCGCTTCCGATGTAGTGCACCGTCGCCAGCAGCACCTCATTCGTCGGGTTCACCACCGGTCCGTCTCCCGGCGGTGCCACTGCGTTAAAGCACGAGATAAAGCTCACCGCGTTCGTCACGCCCGGGTCCTGGTCCGCTTCCGGCGTCGGCGGGCTGCACGACCAGGCACTGCCGGTCAGTCCCGCATTGAACTGCGGGTTGCAGTCGAGTTCCGGTGTGCAGGCGCCCGGCAGCACCGGCGACAGCACCCCCTGGTCCGCCACCAGCTTCAGGTTGAAGGACCCCAGCGTCCGCGCCAGCGCAGACACGTTCACGAGGTACACGTCCACATCCACTGGACCTGACGTCGTCGTACACGTCGCCTGGATTCCCGGCGTGGTTACGTCACAGTCCACCCGCACCGCCCACGCCGTCGTCGTCGGCACCGGCGTGTTCGTCGGTGTGTTCGTCGCCGTGTTCGTCGCCGTCGATGTGTTTGTCGCCGTATTCGTGGCCGTATTTTCAGGTGTATTCGTGGCCGTGTTCGTCGGCGTCGATGTCTCCGTGGGCGTACTCGTCGCCGTATTCGTTGGACTCGGCGTCGCCGTCGGGTCTTCGACCGTCAGCTGCGCGTCCGAGCACACACCGCCCACCGTCAGGTCCGGCCGGCACGACATGATCTCCGCCAGATCCCCGTCGTACACCGCCACCTGATCCAGCGTCACGGCCGTCGTCCCGGCGCTGCCGATGTAGTGCACCGTTGCCAGCAGCACCTCATCACCGATGTTCACCACCGGACCATCGCCTGGTGGCGCCACCGTGTTGAAGCACGAGATGAAGCTCACCGCGTTCGTCACGCTCGGGTCCTGGTCTGCCTCAGGCGTCGGTGGACTGCATGCCCACGCGCTCCCCGTCAGTCCTGCGTTGAACTGCGGGTTGCAGTCGAGTTCCGGTGTGCAGGCGCCCGGCAGCACCGGCGACAGTACGCCCTGGTCCGCCACCAGCTTCAGGTTGAAGGACCCCAGCGTCCGCGCCAGCGCAGACACGTTCACGAGGTACACGTCCACATCCACCGGTCCTGACGTCGTCGTGCACGTCGCCTGGATCCCCGGCGTGTTTACATCACAGTCCACCCGCACCGCCCACGCCGTCGTCGTCGGCACCGGCGTATTCGTTGCCGTGCTCGTCGCCGTCGACGTGCTTGTGCCGGTGTTCGTCGCCGTGTTGGTCGGCGTGTTCGTGGCCGTATTCGTCGGTGTGTTGGTTGCCGTATTCGTCGGACTCGGCGTCGCGGTCGGGTCTTCGACCGTCAGTTGCGCGTCCGAGCACACCCCGCCGATGCCCAGATCCGGCCGGCACGACATGATCTCCCCGAGATCCCCGTCGTACACCGCCACCTGATCCAGCGTTACGGACGTTACGCCGGCGCTTCCGATGTAGTGCACCGTCGCCAGCAGCACCTCATCTCCGATGTTCACCACCGGACCATCGCCTGGCGGCGCCACGGCGTTGAAGCACGAGATGAAGCTCACCGCGTTTGTCGGGCTCAGATCCTGGTCCGCTTCCGGCGTCGGCGGGCTGCACTGCCACGCGCTTCCCGTCAGTCCCGCATTGAACTGCGGGTTGCAGTCGAGTTCCGGTGTGCAGGCGCCCGGCAGCACCGGCGACAATACCCCCTGGTCCGCCACCAGCTTCAGATTGAAGGACCCCAGCGTCCGCGCCACTGCGCTCACGTTCACGAGGTACACGTCCACATCCACCGGGCCACTCGTCGTCGTGCACGTCGCCTGGATCCCCGGCGTGTTTACGTCACAGTCCACCCGCACCGCCCACGCCGTCGTCGTCGGCACCGGTGTGTTCGTCGGTGTGTTCGTCGCCGTGCTTGTCAGCGTTGCCGTATTCGTCGCCGTATCCGCGGGCGTTGGCGTCGATGTCGGCGGGGCCGAGATCGTCACCGATGCGTCGTTGCATATGCCTTCGAGACTCAGTGGCGGCCGGCACGACATGATCTCGTTGAAGTCGCCGTCGTACACGGCACCGCGCTCTATCTCAACGGCCGTGTTGCCGCTCGTCGCCGTATACCGCACAAACGCCAGCACGACCGACTGACCCGCATTCAGCACCGGCCCATCGCCCGGCGTGGGCGTCGCATTGAAGCAGGACAAGAAGCTCAGCGCGCTCGACGGACTCAGATCCTGATCCGCTTCCGGCGTCGGAGGCGAGCATGCCCAGGCGCTGCCTGGCATTAGCGCATTGAACTCAGGATTGCAGTTGACCTCGGGCACGCACACACCTGGATCAACCGGCACAAGCACGCCCTCATCGACCCGCACCTTGAAGTCGAACGACGCCAGCCGCAGCGGTCCGTTCGAGATGTTCGACAGCACAACCCCGACGTCCGTCGCGCCCGGCGTGCCGTTGCACGACGCCTGGATCCCGAGAGTCGCCGTGTCGCAGTCGATGCTCAGCGCCCAAGCCGTCGTCGTTGGCACAGCGATCGTCGAGGTCGGTGTGTTGGTTGCTGTATTTGTTGCGGTGTTCGTGGGCGTGTTCGTAGCTGTGTTTGTAGGCGTGTTGGTCGCTGTGTTTGTCGGCGTATTCGTTCGAGTCGGCGTTGCCGTGGCCGTCGCCGTCGGCGTATTCGTGCGCGTCGCTGTTGCTGTTGCTGTGTTGGTAGGCGTCGGCGCCGTGCTCTCGTTGATGACGACAGCCGAGTACACCCAGAAGAAACTATTGCCCAGGTTCCACGACATCACGTCGCCTGCAGTTGATCCAGCTTGCGTGCTGCCTGCACCTTGCACCGGATCGGTGCCGCCTGACGACGCGTTCCAACGAGACGTCTGTCCGCCACCGACCACGGGAACACCAGTGACAGCCGACATCGCCAGTACATCAAAGATGAAGTCACCATCTGCGGCACCCGCAGGCGTGAGCGAAGGGTCGTTGGCGCCAGAGCCATCGGTTGCGTCCGCATCCGACACGAACCCACTCAGCGGCGTCGTCTGATCTACACCCGTGAAGTTCGCCGCTCCGCAGACTGCCGTCGCGTTCCCTGTAAACGTCACGACGATATTCGCCGTCGCCTCGTCTGGCGCGATCCGATACCACGTCTCGACACGAATGTCTGGCGTGGGGCCTGTTTGAACGGCATTGCCCGCTGACTGAAGCGCGTCGCCATTGAACGTCACGCCAGAAACCGTGTCCGCATCCTGGATCGATACGCCGACGACGAGCAGCCGGTTCGAGCCCACCGCGACCGTGTACGACGAGATCGTGCAGGTGTTTCCCGTGCCCGTCGCGAGTCCACTACCCGTAGCCACAAACCCGACCGCAGCCTCACCCGACGGTGCGCCGCCGCGGCCAATGACCAACCCTCCGACAACAGCCACTACAGCAAGCACAACCGCCGCGATTCCCATCGCGGCATATCGTCTCATTCCTTCACTCAGTCGTGCTCGCTGCATCCCGCGTCGCTCCCCGTGTTATGTCTCGATATTCATGCTCAAGCGGCGCCGCCCCCATCGCTGGAGACGGCGCCGCTGCTAAGTTCCCCTAGAAGTTCGGGCAGTCCGGCTGCACGTACTTCCCGAACCTGCTCGCCACCAGGCCGAGGTCGGCCGGGTTGATGTTCAGGTCCGCGTTCTGGTCCTCGCGGATGACCGTTGCGTACACCCCGTACTTCAACGCCACCCGCAGCAGGTCGCCCGAGTTCGGCGTCGAGTTTCCATCCACGTCTGAACGCATCACGCCACAGAACAGGTTCGGGTTCTCACCGAGCTGAATCTCGCGTGCGTTCGTGTACCCGTCACCATCGTCATCCGGCGGCGGTACCGGCGTTGCCGTCGGCGTGCTCGTCGCCGTCGGCGTGTCCGTCGGCGGGACAGGCGTGTCCGTGGCCGTTGGCGTCGGCGTCGGCGTGTCCGTCGGCGGCACCGGCGTGTTCGTCGCCGTGTTCGTCGGCGTTGGCGTCTCCGTCGGCGGCTCCGGCGTACCCGTCGCCGTGTCTTCCGGCGTCGGCGTCTCCGTCGGCGGTTCCGGCGTGTTCGTCGCCGTATTGGTCGGCGTGTTCGTCGCCGTGTTCGTCGGCGTCGGCGTCTCCGTCGGCGGCTCCGGCGTGTTCGTCGCCGTGTTCGTCGGCGTCGGCGTCTCCGTCGGCGGCTCCGGCGTGTTCGTCGGCGTGTTCGTCGCCGTGTTTGTCGGCGTGTTGGTCGCCGTGTTCGTCGGAGTCTCCGTTGGCTCCGGCGTGTTTGTCGGCGTGTTCGTAGCCGTGTTCGTCGGCGTCGGCGTCTCCGTCGGTGGTTCCGGCGTGTTCGTCGCCGTGTTCGTCGCGGTGTCGACCGGCGTGTTCGTTGCCGTGTTCGTCGGCGTCTCCGTCGGTGGCTCCGGCGTGTTCGTCGGCGTGTTCGTTGCGGTGTCGACCGGCGTCGGCGTCTCCGTCGGCGGTTCCGGCGTATTCGTTGCCGTGTTCGTCGGCGTGAACGTCTCCGTCGGCACTTGCGTGTTCGTCGGCGTCGGGGTGGCCGTGGCCGGGTCGACGGCGTTCAGCCGCACCCCTGCCTGCGCCCACGCGTTCGTGCCGCTCGCCGTCCACGTCATCGGCACGCTCCCGACGCCGTAGATGTTGCTGTGCCCGCCGCTGATGTCGCCGTTCGTGCCGGCGAGGTTCGCCACCCACAGCGGCGACTGCTCGCTGCCAGTGAGAATCGCCGAGACCTCGGCGACCGCCACGACGTCAACTGCGACGTCCAGGTTCGTCATGTTGTCCACGTTGATCGATGGGTTGCCCAGCGCCGCGTTGGCGCCCGTCTCGTCCGTTGTCGGGTTCGTCTGGTCCACACCGAACCATGACGACGCTCCGCAGAGCACCGACACCGTCGGGTTGGTCGTCTCCACCGTAACCACGACGTCAGCCGTGCCCGCCGGCGGGTTCACCAGTTCGAACAGCTCTGCGCGGATGATGTCGCCCGTGGACGGTCCCGCCCAGATGATCGGCGACATCGGCGTACCGTCGTACTCGACGCCGCTTACCAGCGTGTTCAGACCGCTGTCTCCCGTCAGCGCGACCGCCACGATGAGAACGCGGTCCGAGCTCGCGCCCACGGTGTGGCTCCATGTGACGGTGCCACCGAAGCCGACCTCAGCGCCCACGCACTCCGATGCCGCGTCGAACGTCACTGCGCCCACCGGCGGCACCGTCGTCGCCGTCGAGGTCGGGGTGTTCGTCGCCGTGTTCGTCGGCGTGTTCGTCGCCGTATCTGCCGGCGTGTTCGTCGCCGTGTTCGTCGCTGTGTCGACCGGCGTCGGCGTCTCCGTCGGCGGCTCCGGCGTGTTCGTCGACGTGTTCGTCGGTGTCGCCGTGTCCGGCTCCGGCGTGTTCGTCGCTGTGTTCGTTGCCGTGTCTTCCGGCGTGTTCGTCGCCGTCGCCGTGTCTTCCGGCGTCGGTGTCGCTGTCGGCGGCGCGATCACGTCGATCGTCGCACCGTTGCAGTTGCCCAGGAACGCACCCACCGGCAGACAGCTCATAAGCTCCAAAGCGTTGTCGTCACCGGCGAGGCTGCCCGTCAGCACTGCCGTCGTCGAGCCAGCCGTACCGGTGTACGACACCCGCGCGACCAGCACGTCCGTGCCCGCCGTCATCACAGGACCGTCGCCCGGAGGGAAGACGGCGTTGATGCACGAGATGAACGACCGTGCGTTCGTCGCGCTGACGTCGTTGTCCGCGCTCGGTGGCGGTGGCGAGCACTGCCAGCCCGTGCCGACGACTCCGCCCGGAATCGCGTCGATGGTGTCGTTGAAGTCCGGGTTGCAGTTGTATGCCGGCGGCGAGCATGCGCCCGGCACCGTCGGCAGCAGCACCGCCTGGTCCACGTTCAGGCGGAACTCGAACGCACCCAGCGTCCGCGTCGCCTCACTGATGTTCTGTACGTACACATCGACCGACACCGCGCCCGGCGCGAAGTCACAGTCATTCTGAATCCCCGCCGTCACGATGTCGCAGTCAACCGAGATCGCCCACCCGTTCGGCGCTGGCGTGGCCGTCGCCGTGTTCGTGGCCGTGTTCGTCGGCGTGTCGGTCGGCGTGTTCGTTGCCGTGTTCGTCGCCGTGTTCGTCGCCGTGTTCGTCGGCGTCGGCGTGTTCGTCGGAGCATCCGGCGTGTTCGTCGCCGTTGGCGTCACCGTGTTGCACAGGTTCGTTGTGTGCGCACCGATGTTGGTGATCGTGTCTTCGACGAACCCGTCCCACTCTGTAGCTGGAACAAACGCGTCTGCACCGTTCGCGTCCCCGGAAAAGATGCTGGGCTTCCGACGCATCACGTTGTTCGACGTGCTTGCGTTTCCAGTGCCCCACTCAGTCCCGGGGTCCGTGCCGATTTGCCCGATGACGTCGATATTCGTCCCGTCTTTCCGGAGCGCGACCGGGTCGTCACCGCTGTAGCTCAGCGAAGCTGAGAGTTGGTTCTCTTCGGTCGTACCGGCAATGTCGGCCGCCGCAAGCACGAACACATCCCCCGCCGCGACAGTGCCCGTCAGAGGAATCGTCGCAAGGATGGTCGTCGAACCGTTCACGTAAACAAGCACGGAGTAATTGCCCGCGGCCAAATCCACCGTAGCGTTGGTGCCGTTGTAGATCTCGACCCAGTCGGCAAGCGCGTTGCCTTCGCTGTACTCCGAGATGAACAGTTCCCCGCCACACACCGTCGGCGTAGCTGTCGGCGTGAATGTTGGTGTGTTCGTCGCCGTGAACGTATTCGTCGGCGTGTTCGTCGGCGTGTTCGTCGGTGTCGGAACGTTGTCCTGATTGATGTTCATGCCCACGAACACCCAGTCGCCACTGTTGATGCTGCCCCAGGTGTGAGTCACGCTCGCGGCACCTGGCTCCGTGCTGCCAGCACCAGTGATGTCGTTCGCGGTGCCGGTGCCACCTGTGTCTACTAGGTCACTCCATCGTGAAGTCTGGCCGCCACCGACGCTAATGCCGTCGCTACCGTCCGGTGTTCCAATGACACCAAGTACGACATCTCCCGCTTCCGATGGAATCGTGAGCGTGGCTGTCGTAAGCGAGGTGCTCGTAGCAACGTTTGCGGCGCCCAGCGTGTCGAATGGCGTCGTCTGATTCACGTTCGCAAATGACACGGCACCGCACATAATCGGGCTGATAGCCACGCCATCGAGGTCAATCGCGATTGTTCCGTTAGTGCCCGTCGCGGGATTCGTGAGATACCACAACTCGACTCGAACGTCGTCTGTCGTCCCGGTGCCCACGGTGAGGATCTGCTCAGAGCCAGGAACTACCGAGAGTCCAACAGGTGCACCGGCACCGCCTGCGTCAGCATCCCACGTGACGCTTAAGACCGTCTGCAGGTCCACCTCAGAGCGGAACGAAACGCCAACGACTAGCAACCGGTTATTACCGGCGCCGACATCGTGTGTCGTCAAGTTCACGCTGTTCGCCGTTGTCGGCGCACAGGCGGTACCACCGTCGGTCGCGATGGGCTGCGCGTACGTCGCCGTAGGCCCACCCTCCATGGACAGCATCACCCCGGCGACTCCCGCCACCGCAGCGATCGCAAGCACCCCGAGGAGCCCTCTCCGTACCAAACTGCTAATCCCGTTCCTCATGACTGCCCCCTCGTGCTTGTCGCCACGTCCCCGTGACCGTCGATGCTTCCCGATTCCACTGGCCTTCCGGCCCTTCGATGTTTGCTATACGTCCGTTGACTTCGCTTCCTCTGCAGTCCTGGCCCGTCTCTTCCTGCCGAACGCTGACTCCCGCCAGCTAATTGCTCTCTCATGGCGCGCAATCCCCCACCGGCAACCCGAACTGGAACGAAATCAACAACAGGTCGAGCGAGTTGATCGTCCCGCTCACGTTCTGGTCGTACCGCGCCACGAAGGGATTCGGCAGGAACCCGAACGACGCCGTCAGCAAGTCGAGGCTGTTTACCGACCCGCTGTGGTTCACGTCGGCCCGCATGATCGCGCAGTACGAGTTCGGATTCTCCGGCGGCACCAGCGCCAGCTCCGCCGCGTCCGAGTACCCGTCGCCGTCCGTGTCCGGCCCCGCCGGCGTCGCTGTCGCCGTCGGCGTGTTGGTTGGCGTGTTCGTCGGGGTGTTCGTCGCCGTCGGTGTGTTCGTCGGCGTCGAGGTGGCGGTGTTCGTCGGCGAAGGTGTCTCCGTCGGCGTAGCGGTAGCCGTCGCCGTGGCGGTAGCCGTGTTCGTCGGCGTGTTGGTCGCGGTGTTCGTTGGCGTGTTCGTCGGCGGCACCGGCGTATTCGTCGCGGTGTTCGTCGGTGACGGCGTGTTCGTAGCCGTCGCTGTCGCCGTGTTCGTCGCCGTCGGCGTAGCCGTCGCCGCGACGCCACAGTCATTCGTCGCGATCGTGCGCTGTCCGTGAACGTCTGCCCCGTCACCGGGATGAACTCGTAGTCGTAGCTGTTCTCGTGCAGCGTCAGCTTCAGCACGCCCCACGTCGTGGTGTTGATCACGATGCTCGTCGCCAGCGGCGTCCCCGCGGCCGACAGCGTCGTCCCGCCGGTACCGACGATGAACGACGTCATGCCGCACGCCGGGTCCGCAGCGCCGTTCTCGTCCATCGCGGCGAGTCGCTCGTAGTTGTGGAAGTGGCCCGTCAGGTTGATCTCGGCCCCGTACTCGATCAGCGCGTCCCAGAGCGGGTCCGTGACGGCGACGTTGCCGGACGAACTGAAGCGCGGCTTGTGCCACATCGAGACGATGTTCTTGCCCGCGTTCGCTGCCAGATCGGCGCGCAGCCACAGCTCCTGCGCGGAGCCCACGTCGCAGGCTGTCGTGCCGATGCCGTTCGGCGGCGCCAGGCACTCGCCGTTCAGCACGACGACGTGCCAGTACGGTCCGACGTCGTAGCTGTAGTAGCCCTTGTCGCGGTCGCCCGCCGGCCCCGTGAAGTTGCCGACGCCGTTGAAGAAGTCGAAGTAGGGCGTGGCGTTCGCCGTATCGTAGTCGTGGTTGCCCGCGACCGGCCGCGTGCGTGGGCGGTGCCGTCCCCACGTCGGGTCGTAGCACGTCGCGAATTCCGTCCCCGTCCCAGCGTCGTACACGCTGTCGCCCAGCGTGAACACTGCGCCCGGAATGTGGTCCAGCAGCTGCGCCGTCCGCTCGTCGTTGTCAGTGTCGCAGCGCGAGATGTCGCCCGCGCCGACCAGCACCGGGTCGCCCGCTGGCGTCGCCGTTGGCGTCGGCGCCGCGTTCGAGAACGGCGAGCCCTGCACCCACCGCGCCCCGCCCGTCACCAGGCCGTCAACCGCATTGCCTGATGTGTCCGCCGCGACCGCGAGCGTGCCCTCGTTCATGCCCCAGCGCCCGATCAGTCCGGCCGCCGACGGGATCTCCGCCGTCATACCCGCCGCGATCTGCGGCTGTGTCCGCACGATGTTCCAGATCCGCGCCTCATCCATGACGCCGTTGAAGTAACCAGCGTTCGTGTTGTCTGTCCTGAAGGCCGTGCCCAGCGCAGCGATCGTCGCCGTGCTCGCCGCATTCGGTGGCCTGCCCGCGCCAATCGTGGCCGTTCCGTCGAGCACGCCATCGAGATACACGCTCCAGGTTCCCGTCGCGCTGTCAAACGTCACAGCAGCGTGATGCCAGATGCCGTCCGGCGGCAGCGCTGTCGCTCCGGATACCGGGTGGTTCTGGCTTGGCTGCACGCCTCCCGCGCCCTCTTCGAAGTCGGCGACGAGCGTGCCCGTCGTCGCGTCGATGCCGAAGAAGTAATTGATGTCCGCCGCGACCGATTCAGCTTGCGCGCGACCCTTCGTGATCAGCGGGACGGCGCTTGCAATGCCGCCCGTTCCCGTGTCGGTTCCAACGCCGAAGCCCTCGCGCTTCACCCATGTCTCGAGCGTGAAGCTCGTCGCGTTTAGCGCCGTCGATGTCCCCAGCCGCACGTGGTCGTTCACGCCGTCGAAGTCGATGCCGCATGCCGTGCAAGTCGGCGACGACGGCACGGTCACCGGCCCGCCCGGCGAGAACCACAGTGGCCCGTTCGTCAGCGTCCCCGTGACGCCGCTGCCCGACGAGTCCGCAATCGTCACGCCCGCGCCCTCGTTCATCCCCCAGCGCCCGATCAGGCCCGTCGCCGACAGTATCTCGGTGCTCTTCGAAGCAAGGAGCTGCGGCTGCGTTCGCACGACGTTCCAGATCCGCGCTTCGTCGATCGCGCCAGGAAAGGAACCGTTCGCGACACCCGTGGAGTTCAGCGCCGCCCCGATGGCCGCGTGCTGGATCGAGTCTGAGCGAGGTACTGCGCCCGCCTCTGACTCTGTGATCACGAGAACGCCGTCCAGATAGATGTTCCATGTGCCGGCGCCGTACGTCGCAGCAACGTGACGCCACGTCGTATCGACAGGAATAGCGTTCGTTATCGCCGTCACGGGGTGATTAGCACCCGTCGCAGCGTCCTCGAAGTCGGCGGTGAGGAAGCCGGTGGTCGTGATGCCCAGGAAGTAGTTGGCGTCAACGTTCGAGCCGTCTGACTCGTTCCGGCCCTTCGCGATGATCGGATACCCCGTGACGCCACCCGTTCCCGTGCCGGCCGTCGTGCCGCCCGTGTCGCGCCGCACCCACGCCTCGAGCGTGAACGTCGATGCCCCTAACGCCGGGGCCGCACCAAACGTCACGTAGTCATTCGTGCCATCGAAGTCCAGCGCTGCCGGCCCGACACCGCTCGCCGTCCGCGTCCCGTCCGAGACGAGCGCCACTACGGCGACGAGACCCAGCGCTACCGCTGCAAAGAGCAGCGGGCGTCCGGACATCAGCTTCGTGGCGTGGGTCAGCTTGTTCATCGTGTGCTCAGCTTCCTGCTCATGGTGCGCAATCCGTCACTGGTAGTCCGAACTGGAACGAAATCAGCAACAGGTCGAGCGAATTGATCGTCGTGCTGTTGTTCTGGTCGTACCGCGCCACAAAGGTCGTGAACCCGAACGACGCCGTCAGCAAGTCGAGGCTGTTCACCCCGCCACTGTGATTCACATCGGCCCGCATGATCGCGCAGTACGAGTTCGGATTCTCCCCGATGTTAGTCTCCTGCGAGTCCGACCAGCCGTCGCCGTCTGTGTCCGGTCCCGCCGGCGTAGCCGTCGCCGTCGGTGTGCTGGTGTTCGTCGCCGTCGGCGTGTTCGTCGGCGTGTTCGTATTCGTCGCCGTCGGCGTAGGCGTGTTCGTCACTTCCGGCGTGTTCGTCGGCGAAGGTGTCTCCGTCGGCGTGTTCGTCGCCGTGAACGTCGCCGTCGCCGTCGGCGTGAACGTCTCCGTCGGTGTCGGCGTCGCCGTCGGCTCCGGCGCGTTGTTCAGCGTGATGGCCAGCTGCACCCACTCTTCGCCGCTTGCCGTCCACGTCATCGGGTTGCTGATCGGGCCATACTGGTTGCTGTGTCCGCCGCCAAGGGCCGTCGGACCCAGGTCATCCGTCCACAGCGTCGTCTGCTGTGCACCCGCAGTCATCGTCCCGCCGCCAGCGACGACGGCGATGTCCACAGCCACATCAAGTGCGTCCGCACTCGCGTTCACAGATGGGTTTGAGTTCTGGCCGAACGCTGAGGCGGGCTCGCTGAACGGATCGCTCGGGTCCACGTTGGACCACGATGACGATCCGCAGACCAGATTCTCCGCCTGGCCCGGGTCGAACGTCACCACAACGGATGCAGTCCCCACCGGCGGGTCCACGAGCACGAAGATTTGCGCCTGCATCTCGGTCGCACCGCCGGACACGGCCACTCCCGCGCTCGTCATCGGAATGCCGTCGTAAGTCGCCGAGGCGTTGAACCCGTCCACGGCCACCCAGCCCAGCGTCACCACCAGCGCGCGGTTCGACCCGGCGCCAATCGTGTGCGGCCACGAGGTCAACGCCAGGTTCGACCCGCCGATGCACTCCGAAGCGGCATCAAAGATCACGGACCCCGCAGCGGGAATCGTCGTCGACGTCGCAGTCGGCGTATTCGTCGCTGTGTTCGTCGGCGTGTTCGTCGGCGTGTTCGTCGCGGTGTTCGTTGGCGTGTTCGTCGCCGTGTTCGTCGGCGTAAACGTCGACGTAGCCGTGTCCGTCGGCGTTTCCGTCGGCGTGTTCGTCGGCGTGAACGTGTTCGTCGCCGTCGGCGACGGCGTCTCGGTCGGCGTCTCCGTCGGTGTGTTCGTGGGCGTAAACGTCTCCGTTGGCGTTGGCGTCGCGGTCTCGGTCGGCGTCTCCGTGGGCGTTGCCGTTGCCGTGGCCGTGTCCGTCGGGGTCTCCGTCGGCGTATTCGTCGCCGTCGCAGTCTCCGTAGGCGTCTCAGTCGGCGTGTTGGTTGCCGTGTTCGTCGGTGTGTTCGTCGCCGTGTTGGTCGGCGTGTTCGTTGGTGTGTGCGTTTCCGTTGGGGTCGGCGTCACCGTCGGCGTGTTCGTCGGCGTGAAGGTGCTCGTCGGCGTCGCCGTCGGGTCGTCCATCCGCCGGATGTTCACCCCAACCTGCGCCCAGCCGTTGGCGACAGAGGCATAACTCATCGTCACGCTAGCCGCACCGGGCGCGCTGCTGCCTGCACCCGCTATGTCCGCACCCGATCCCGGGTTGTCGTCCGTGTTACTCCAGCGCTCCGTGTGACCACCACCAACGGAAGCCGCCGCCGCGCGATTGATTGCGACGATGTCCGTCACGACCGAGCCAGGTCCCGATGGCACAACCACCTGCGGGACGCCACTCGCGCCGGACGCAACGACCGGCGTGCCCAGCGGGCTCACGGGGTGGACGTTGTTCCATGACGTCGAACCACACGTGACACCAAGCACGTTGTTCGTAAAGACAACAACAACATCGGCCGTGCCGACAGGCGGATTCGCGAGACTCCATATGCCCGCGCGCACGACTCCAGCCACGCTGGCAGCCCCGACGGGATCAAGGTCGGCGTCACCGTACGTCACGCTCGCAACAGTCTCGTCCGTTTCCGGGACGCCGACGCTCACCAGCAGGAGCCTGTTGTTCCCGCTCGTAATCGTGTGCTGCCAGACGAAGGTGTCGGCCGAGGCGGACGTGCATTCCGCAGCGCCCGCGAACGTCACATTGTTCCCCGGGATGAATGTCGCCGTCGCCGTGTGCGTAGGCGTGTCGGTAAAGCTCGGGTCGAGCGTTGGCGTCGCCGTTGCCGTGGGCGTGAACGTCGGGTCAACGGCCTCGCGGCGGATGTTCACACCGACCTGCGCCCATGCATTGCCGACCGCGCTCCAGCTCATCGTGACGCTGGCCGCACCGGTCTCGCTGCTACTGGCCCCGCGCGTGTCGCGGCTACTGCCGAATTGGTCCGCGCCGCCCGTCCATCGGATCGTCTGCCCGCCCCCCGCCGTGACGGCCGCGAAGGCATTCACGGACAGGACGTCCGTCACCACATCGCCGATGTTCGAGGGAACGACGACCTGCGGGCTGCCGCCGACGCCCTGTCCAACGACCGGCGTCCCCAGCGGGTTCGTCTGGTCGACGTTCACAAAGTTCGATGCACCGCACGTCACGCCGTAGACGACGTCGTCGCTGTCAATCGAGACGTCGACGTTGGCCGTGCCCACCGGCGGGTTGATCATGCGCCACAGCTCGACGCGCGCGACCACATTGCTGCCGACGAGCTGGGACGTCGCGCCCACGAAGACCAGATCCTGGCCGCCGTACTCGACGCTCTCCACCGTCCCCGGCACGCCCTCCTCAGCGATGTACGACACGCCGACAATCAGCAGCCGGTTCGTGCCACTCGCCACCGTGTGCGACCAGCTCGCCAACGCGCCCACTTCGACGGGTGCGCAAGCGCTGCTGCTCACGAACGCGGCGTTGAAGACCGGATCCTGCGTCGGCGTCGGCGTGTTCGTCGGCGTGTTCGTCGGCGTGTTCGTGTTCGTCGGCGTGTTCGTCGGCGTGAACGTGTTCGTAGGTGTGAAGGTGTTAGTCGGCGTCGCTGTGTCCGTCGGCGTGTTCGTCGGCGTGAACGTGTTCGTCGCCGTCGGCGAGTTCGTGGCCGTCGGGGTCTCCGTCGGCGTGTTCGTGATCGTCGGTGTCGCCGTGTTCGTTGGAGTGTTAGTCACCGTCGGCGTGTTTGATGGTGTAGGTGTGAAGGAGGTGCACAGGTTGGTGGTGTGCGTGCCCAATCCGGAGACTGTGTCTACCGCAAAGCCATCCCACTCGGTCGCTGGAACAAAGGCGTTGGAACCGTTCGAGTCGCCCACGAAAATCGAAGGCTTCCTGCGAATAGTGTTGTCGGCCGTGCTCGTGGGATCAGTTCCCCACTGGGCTCCCGGGTCGAATCCAATCTGCCCGACCACGTCGACTAATGACGCACCCTTCCTGAGCGCAAACGCGTCGTCTCCGTTTGTAGCTGCCAAGACATTGATTTGATCTTCAGTCACGCCCGACTGGTTCGCCTCTGCTAACACAAAAGAGTCGCCGGCAACGATCGTTCCGGTCAGCGCGATGGACGACGTAGCAGTCGCGGAACCATTCAGGTAGACGTCGAAGACGTAGCCACCCGTGGCAAGGTTAATGCTGGCACTTGTACCGTTGTAGATCTCGTAGAAGTCACTAAGGGAGTTGCTACCTTCGACATACTCCGAAATAAACAGTTCTGTCCCACAGGTCGTCGGGGTTGCTGTTGCTGTGAAGGTGTTAGTGGGTGTTGGGGGTGCCGACGCACGAAGTGCAACCGCTGCCATGGCGACCGGCGCTGTGCCTCCCGTCCACGACATCGGCACAGAGCCGCTAACACCTTCATCGGTGCTGCTGCCGCCGCGCATGTTCGTGCCGGTCAGGCTGTACCGCTGTGTTTGTGCGGCATTCGCAGCAAGTGTTCCGCCCATCGCGACAGCGACGTCGATAACTGCGTCACCCGTCACCACGCCTGACACGGAGGTAGAAGTTGTTGTTGTGGACGATCCGACATTTCTAATCGGGTTCGCAGGATCAACGCCTGCCCAGGAGGTCGCGCCGCAAACCGCATTGGTGTCGGTGCTGCTAAAGGTCACGACAACCGAACCGACTCCGTCGTTCGCGGTCCCGTTCGGGATAGCGGCATACCACAGCTCCGCGTTTGGCTTGAACCCGGGATCCGGAGTGGGGTTGGTGGCCGCAATTGCTTCCGCTAAGACGACCGTGCCGTCGAACGTCACGCTGTTCACCGTGCGTACGGAGTTACCACTGGCAGTTCGCGCTGTCGAAACGCTTACAACAATCGCCCTGTTGGTGCCCGCGAGAAGCGTGTGGTTAAACGTGCAGTTGTTTTGTCCCGCAGCGGTGTCAGTGGTCAACGCGCCAAGTAACGTCGCGTCCGCGTACGTCGTCGCGGGGCCACCACCACCAACGAACAGCAACCCCACAACCGCAACCGCGGCCAGCGCTACCGCTGCGAGGCCCAGGCCCGCGCGCCGCACAATTCGTCCAGACATCGCTGTGATCCCCATCGTCGAACCCCCGCCGCCACAAAGCGACAATACGAGCATGGCGCCGCTAAGCGCGGCGCTGCATAAAGAATCAGAACGTGATAACTGCGGCGGGGTTACGTTTATTTCGCCGGCGACGGGGAGAAGCCAGCAAACGTAGAATAAGCCTCGCAAGCTGCCCGATTCAAGCTGTATGTCAAGTAAACGCCCCCTCGAAGCCAAACGTCACCCACTGGTAACCCCCGGAGAGGGTCAGTCGGTCAGCCCCTCAGCCGTCAGCCCGTCCGAGTCCAGCAGTCCACCAACCGAAGCTCCCCTCTCCACGTCGTGGAGAGGGGCCGGGGGTGAGGTGCCCCATGAGCCACAAGATCCTCGGTGCCCGCGTGTTTAACCCGTCGAGGAGTAGGTCAGCACTCCGAGACATAGCGAGCGAACAGCAGCGCCACCTTCAACAGGTCGAGCGAGTTCACCGTGCCGTTCGCGTCCTGGTCCGTCCGCAGCCCCGGCCCGCCCGCAAAGTCCAGCGCCACTTTCAACAGGTCGAGCGAGTTCACCGTCGTATTGCCTTCGACATCCGCCCGCATGATGTCGCAGTACAAGAACGGATCCTCGCCCAGCTGGACCTCGCGCGCGTCCGTGTACCCGTCGCCGTCGCTATCGAGCAGCGGGTCCGGCGTCGCCGTCGCCGTGTTCGTTATGGTCGGCGTCGCAGTTGCCGTCGGTGTCATCGTAATGGTCGGCGTCGCGGTTGCCGTCGGCGTGCTGGTGGACGTTATGGTCGGCGTGTTCGTGCGTGTCGGCGTGGCCGTGGACGTGGGCGTCGGCGTGTTCGTCCGCGTTGCCGTCGCCGTCGGCGTGTTCGTCCGCGTTGCCGTCGGCGTAGCCGTCGCCGTCGGCGTGTTCGTGCGCGTAGCGGTAGCCGTCGCAGTGGCCGTTGCCGTTGGCGCGCCCGGGACGCCGTGCACGCTGCCGCTGCCGCTCTCCGCGAACGTCTGCCCCGCGATCGGCACGAACAGCCAATCGTAGCCGTCCTGCTTCAGCGTCAACTGCAGTACGCCCCACCTGGTCGAGCTGAACACTTCGCTGTTCGCCTTCAACGTCCCGATCGGACGCAGCGTCGTGCCGCCGGTCCCAACGACGAATTGCCGCACGCCGAACGCAGTGTCCAGCACGCCCGTCTTGTTCTGGGGCGCGAACCGCTCGTAGTTATGTTCGTGACCCACGAGCACTATCTCCGCGCCGTAGTCATAGAGCGCATTCCACAGCGGCGCCACGGCCGTGCTGCTCCCATGCTGGCCGCTGCTCCATCGCGGGTGATGCATCATCGCCACAACGTGCTTGGTCGGGTTCGCCGCCAGGTCTCCGCGGAGCCACAACTCCTGCGCGCCGTTGGCCGCGCATCCGCCCGTGATCGCGCCGCACTCGCTGTTCAGCACGATGACGTGCCAGAAGTCGCCAATGTCGTAGCTGTAGTAGCCCTTCGAGCGATCGCCCGCCGGGCCATCCTGCACCCCGACGCCGTTGAAGTAGTTGTAGTAGCCGGTCGCATTCGCCGTTTGGTACTCGTGGTTGCCGACGGCTGGCCGGGTACGCGCCTTGTGTCGCCCCCACGTCGGGTTGTAGCAGTTCGCGAACTCCGCCGTCGTGCCGCTCTCGTAGACGTTGTCGCCCAGCGTGTACACGGTCCCGGCGATGTTATCGAGCAGCGCCGCCGTCGCTTCGTCGTTGTTGTTGTCGCAGCGTGAGATGTCCCCCGCGCCCACGATGACGACATCGCCCGGCGCCGCCGAAGCCCGCCGCTCGTCGCCGCCCGTCCAGAGGAGGACGCCTGCTAGCAGCAGCGCCAGCCCAAGCGCTCCACCGAGCCACCACATCGCCCCACGCCCTCGTCCCGTCATCCGCCCCTGTTCCCGCCTGAGTTCAGCGTCGTGCGGCTGCTGTCGTCACCTATGTTAAACGCACTCACTCGGGATCCGCCCGAACTGGATCGCGACCGTCAACAGATCGAGCGAGTTCACCTGGCCGTTGGCGTCCTGGTCCGTCCGCAGCCCCGGCCCGGCCCCAAAGTCGATGGCTACCCGCAACAGGTCGAGCGAGTTCACCGTCGTGTTCCCGTCCACGTCCGCGCGCATGATGCTGCAGTACGAAAGAGGATTCTCACCCAGCTCGATCTCGCGAGCGTCCGAATAGCCGTCGCCGTCGCTATCCGGGCCCGGCGTTGGCGTGACCGTGGGTGTCGACGTGCTCGTCGGCGTCGCCGTCGGTGTGGGCGTGAGCGTCGGCGTGGGTGTGCTCGTCGCGGTGAAGGTCGGCGTGTGCGTATGCGTGGCCGTAAACGTCGGCGTGGGCGTGAAGCTCGCGGTGGCCGTGGCAGTAGAACTCGACGTTGCGGTTGCCGAAGCCGTCGCGGTTGCCGTAGCGGTGGCAGTCGCGGTGGCGGTCGCGGTTGCCGTAGCGACAGCGGTAGCTGTGGCCGTTGGCGTTGGTGTGCTCGCGCTGCCGGTCGTGAACGTCCACGTCGGGCCCGTCGCCGTCCGCACACCATCGCTCACCGTCGCGTACCACTCGTACTCGGTGTTCGGCTGCAGGCCCGACCAGGCGCCGCTGCTCGTCGTCTCCGACGCAACACCAGTGTCCGTCGCCACCACGGCAAACCCGGGCGACATGTCGTAGGCCCAGGTGAACCGGCTCGTAGCGTCGTTCTCGAACGTCCCCAGCTTCGGCGAATACGTGTATGCGTCGATCGTGTCCGTCGCCGGGCTGAAGGTGTAGTACCGAAGCCAGCCGTCTCCACCATTCGTCCGGCTCTGGTAGTCGGTCAGGCCGTGATGCACCGGCTGACCGCAATCGTTGAGGTCCGTCCTGCGGCCTTCGCCCGGGTAGTGACCGTTGACGATCAGAAACACATTGCAGTGACTGCGAATCACTTCCTGCCACGCCGTCTCTGCCGAGTTTCCATCCGCCGTACGATAGATAGGCGCCGTGGGCCGGTTGTTCGACGTGTTGAGAAACGCGTGCGTGCTCAGGATCGCCCGCCGCTCCGGATACTGCTCGAGGATCTCCGCCACCCAGTCGAGCACGTAGTCGGGCATGTCGTACTCCATGTGGATGATGATGAAGTCCATCCCGCCCGCCGAAAACAATTCGTAGTTGTCCTTGTTGAGCCTATTGATCGGGTCAGACGGCTGCTGCCCCAGGTAGCCGCCGTACCAGTCGAACGGCAAATAGCGGTCCGGGTGGAAGTACTCATCGAAGAAGTTGGCGACGCCCGCCGTCGACATGTCGTGATTACCCGGCGCAACGCCGCTCTTCACGCCATTGTCATCGAGCGTCTTCATGTACTGATCTGCGCGCTGCCACTGGATCTCGAACGAGTCGATATCCTCGACAATGTCACCCAGATGGCTAACGAACGCGATATTGAGATCGAACGGGTCGTCCACGATCCACTGCGTCTGCTGTCCGAACGTCGGGTGGTTCGTGTTGCTGTCAACGTAGTGCTGCGTATCCGGCAGCACCAGCAGCGTGAAGTCCTCACCCGGCGTAGTGTTCACCGGCCGCCCGTAGTAGGTCACCGTCAGCGGTCCGCCATCCTCATCACTCACGCCGACCTGCAGCGTCGCTGACGGCGAAACGCCCCCGCCACCGTTCGCCGGCGATACCAGCGTCGGCGTCGCCGGAGCGGTGCCTGCCGGAAAGCCCGGCGAAACCCAGCCCGGCCCGCCTGTTGCTGTGCCCATGATTCCGCTACCACTGCTGTCGGCGATCGACGTCCCGCCGCCCGCCTCCATCTGCCAGCTACCAACCAGACCCGGCGCAGAAGCGATCTCCGCCCCGATGCTCCCCGCGATCTGCGTCTGCGTCCGCGCCACGTTCCAGATCCGCGCCTCGTCCAGCACGCCGTTGAACGCGCCCTCCGCGACGCCCGTCGAGTTGTACGCGGTGCCCAAACCCGCGTGCTGGATGCTGTCCGCGCGCGGCGGTTCGTTCACGACGAGCACGCCGTCAGGCATGCCGTCGAGATACAGCCGCCACGTCCCGTCGTACGTCACCGCGGCGTGGTGCCACGTGTTGTCGGCGGCGATCGCGGTCGATCCGAAGATCGGATGATTCAGGCCCGAACTGCCGCTCCCGGCAACAGCTTCCTCGAAGTCAGCCACAAGCACGCCAGTGGTGAAATCGATTCCAAGGAAATAGTTCATATCGACGGTAGAGCCGTCGTTCTCGGACTTGCCCTTTGTTATGAGAGGCACAGCCGTCGCGCCGCCACTGCCGGTGGTCGTGCTCGCGCCCGTCCCCTGCCGCTTGAACCACACTTCGAGCGTGAACGTCGAAAGCCCAAGGCTCGGCGCCGTCCCGAACGACACCCGGTCGTCGGTCCCGTCGAAGTCCAGCGCCCAGGTCGAATCAGCTTCGCCGCGAGCAGG
The DNA here is from genome assembly GCA_021731085.1 of Dehalococcoidia bacterium. Lineage (GTDB taxonomy): Bacteria > Chloroflexota > Dehalococcoidia > DSTF01 > JACRBR01 > JACRBR01. The sequence continues at coordinate 37,124 of JAKFYB010000037.1, read as the reverse complement.
CCACGCGACCCCGACAGCCAGCACGACAAGCACGAGCAGCGGCACCATCGCCAGTCGAAGCGACACAGATCCAGCCCTCATATAAGAAGTCACGTTCCTACTTACAACGCGGGGAATGACCGCAGCCTACGCCCCCACCCTCCCTCCGAACAACAATTCCCGTCAATTACGCCCATACCTCACCCACGCCTGCCCCAAAACTCCAAGCCACCCACGGCACTCCACCGATAATACATACTCGCACGCGCTACATGTTTCACGTGAAACATCACCACCCGCAGGATCAACCGCAGGGGGCCGACCTGCGTGTCGGCCCTCCCCCGCCCACGATCAATGCTTCACGTGGAACATCACTATCGGCGATCGCGCGCAAACAAAAGCGCGGGCCAATAGGCCCGCGCTCTAAAGCTAATCCCTAGCCCTCAACACCTACCGCCGCCGGAACTCCTCCATGTGCAGCCCGAGGTCGATGAATCGGTCAGCGACCGACTTCAACTCGCTCGCCGCCGCCTCCGGGAACGCGGCCACCTCGACGCGTACGCCGCGGCTCTCGACAAGCTCGACCACTCGCACGAAGTCGCCGTCGCCCGACATCAGCACCACCACATCCAACCGCTCGGACATCGTCAGGATGTCCACCGCCAGCTCGATGTCGAAGTTCGCCTTCATGCTGCCGTCCGCGAAGCGCTTCAGCGGCTTCGTGACAAGCCTGTACGGCTGGCCGATGAAGTGATGCGCGAACCGCTGGCTCTCCAGCTTCGCCTGCGGGTCGTCCGTGATCGGCGCGTACGCCGTCGCCCGCACGAGCTGTCGCCCGCGCGTGAAGAACTCCAGCACCCGCCCGAAATCCATGTCGATCTTGCGCCGCTCCGACGCGTAGATCAGGTTCGGGACGTCGACGAAGATGCCCACGCGCTGGCTCGCCGTCACCCCGACCGATGTTTCACGTGAAACATCGCCATTCTTAAGTTCGGCGATCGTCGCCTGCAGCGCCTTCAGCGTCGCCGATGTCTCCCGCGTGAACTGCTCCAGCACCGCGGCCTGGTGAGCCACCACAGCCTCGATCGTCCCCGGCGTCACATCCGGCAGGACGGACAAGTCGAGCTCGCCGTCACCGTTGCCGTTCGTGCCCGGCTTCTTGCGCCCACGCCCGCCGCGCGTGCCCCGGCGTCGCTTCACGGCCGCGTCGCCGTCCGCCACCACATCGAGTGATGGCGCCACCGCCAGCGACGATGGCACCGGCGACGGCGAATCCATCGGCGTCGACGCAGCCTCAGCCGCCCAGTCCCGCCGTGGCGGTCGCACAGCCGGCGCGCGCCGCGTGCGTGTCGTCTTGGCCGGCGCCGTCGCCGACGCGTCAGCTTTCGCGCCAGCGTCGCTCGCCGCGACCGAAGGCGCGGCCGCAGCGCGGCTCGTCGTCGATGCGCGCTTCGTGGTCGTTGTGCTTGTTGTAGTTGTGGCTGCTGGCGCCGCCGCTGCTGCGACCGGCTCCGCCTTCACGGGCGCGGCATCTGTTGCCGCGGCGTCCGTGCTGCCGGCTTCGGCCGCCTTTGCCTTGCGCGTGTCCTTGCGTGGCTTTCCGAAAATCTTAACCAACCTGTGCTCCTGCTGCGTATTCAAGCACGCTACAGCGCGCCGCTACTTGCTTTGCTACATCGAGGAAAGCCGCCGCTTGCGGACTCTCCGGCGCCGATACGACGATCGGCACGCCCTCATCTGCGCCGATCCGCGTCGCCGGATCAATAGGCAGTTCCCCAAGAAACTCCAGTCCCAGGTCCTCGGCCGCCTGACGCGCCCCTCCGTGCCCGAAGATATCAGTCTTGTCGCCGCAGTGCGGGCAGACGAAGTAGCTCATGTTCTCGATGACCCCGAAGATGGGCACATTCAGCTTGTCGAACATCGAGACGGCCTTCGCCGCGTCCTCCAGCGCCACATCCTGCGGCGTGCTGACGATGACTACGCCCGAGATCGGCGCCTCCTGCGACATGCTCATCGATGCGTCGCTCGTGCCCGGCGGCAGGTCGATGAGCAGGTAGTCCAGCTCGCCCCACGAGATGTCGTGCAGCAACTGCCGCACCGCCGTCCCGATCATCGGGCCGCGCCAGACCACCGGCGTACCGCGCGGCAGCACAAACCCGATCGAGCAGAGCTTCACGCCGAACCGCTCTTCGACGCGCAGGCCGCCGGGGCCATCCGCCTGCGCCCCCTGCCCCACGCCCATCATCGTTGGGATGTTCGGGCCGGTGATGTCCGCGTCGAGCAGGCCCACCCGCGCGCCAAGCGATGCCAGTGACACCGCCAGGTTCGTCGAGACGGTGCTCTTGCCGACGCCGCCCTTGTTGCTCGCGATAGCGATGATGTTCCGCACGCCCTCGATCGGCGACTGTTGGCCGGGGCCATGCTGCGCGACGTTCGCCTCCATCGTGACGGTGGCTTCGCGCACGCCGGGCAGCGCCAGCAGCAGGCCGGTCGCCTCCTGCTCGATCTTGTCGCGCACGGGACAGGCCGGCGTCGTCAGGACGATGCGGACAGTCACGTGGTCGCCGTTGATCTCCGGCGTCTGCACGAACCCCAGCGACACGATGTCGCGATGCAGGTCCGGGTCCTCGATGGCGCTCAGCGCCTTGAGGACGTCTTGTTCACTAACACTCATGTGTGCTCCTCAAAATGAGCGCGTGCTCTCTGGCACGCGCGTTCGGATGATATAGCGGCAACAGACTGCGCACTCGGCTGGCTCTTCGGCGGGTCTCACGTCGGCATCGAGAAGCGCCCCCAGGAACGTCTCGTGCCAGGCGCAAGGCCCCATGCGGGTCACCATCTCGCGGTACACGCAGCCGAAGTCGCGGATCTCGATGGCGTCTTGTTCCGCGTGAAACTCCGCGAAGCCTCCGTGCAGGCGGAGGATGGCGACGGCACGCTCGGCCTGCGCTTCGCCGGACAGGGCGCGGACTTCGGGCGCGTGGCGCTCAGCGAGGGTCTGCGCGGCGGCGCGGAACAGCTTCGAGCGGCGGTCATCAGGCTCGAGGACGCCGTTGGGCTCGGTAAGACCCACCTGCTCGACGAGGAGCGCCAGCAGGCGGTCAAAGCCGTTTGCGAGGTGGCGATGGCCGTCGTCCGTGAGGCTGTAGCTGTGGTGGGGGCGCCCCGTCGCCCGCCGGACTTCCTGCGAGCGTACGGCGCCATCCCGCTCGAGGGCGGTGAGGTGCTGGCGAACGGTCATCGGGGCCAGATTCAGGGAGGAGGCGATTCCATCGACGGTGGAGCCGTCGCGGCGCTTCAGATGGGCGAGGATTTCGGTCTTTGTTGAATGCATTCTGGGCTGTCTTAGATGCCGCCTGAATCAGTATAGCGGCAAATTATTGCCGCAGATTCGAGAACGGTGATTGGTGATGTTTCACGTGAAACATGCATCGTGTACGAACTATTGTTCTAACGAACCCGGCTTCGCCCTTCGAGACGGCTGCTTCCAGGTTCAACGGATCATCTTTTCACAGTCTACACCGTAGAAACCGTCTTTGCCTTGACACGGGATAATATCCTGTGCCATACTCGTGGCACCGGAATGCCTTCTCCTGCGTATATAGACAGTAGAGGGACCAACCGGTGGGCTCGCCTCGGCGGCCCGGTTAGATGGAAGGAGACAGTCAGATATGAAGACAGCAGTCAGGGAAGTGACGACGACACAGACGACGAATGTAACAGCCAAGACGCGCCATCCGCACCACTGGCTCCTGGAGAGCCCGCACGGCGAGTTCAGCCGCGGCACATGCAAGGTCTGCGGGAAGGTGAAGAAGTTCCCGAACTCGGCCGAGGACAACCTCTGGTCGCGCAACGTCCCGCAGTCGCGCTGGACGGGCCGCTCGGACGGCGAGAGCGCCGGGTACTAGCGTTCAGCTTTCAGCCGTCAGCAGTCACTTTCGGGCGACGTAGGGCTTGCCCGCCGGGATCAGAGCACAAGTCATTGTTTGAGGGAGTCGCCGAAGGGCGGCTCCCTCTTCTTCTTGCAAGCGAGAAAACGTCTCACGGCGATGGGCCGACACGCAGGTCGGCCCCTACGGTGTATCGCAGTATCCTTGTGTAGTAGGAGGTGTTAGATCATGGGACTTTCGGTTGGCGATGCGGCGCCGGAGTTTGAGGTTAAGGACGAGCAGGGGAATACGGTGCGGCTGGCGGACTTCAAGGGGAAGTCGTCGGTGGTGCTGATGTTCTATCCCGCCGACAACACGCCGGGATGCACGGCGCAGATGTGCGCGGCGCGCGATGACTACGACAAGTACCAAGCGGCGGGCATCGCCGTGTTCGGTGTGAATCCGGGCAGCGAGAAGGCGCACAAGAGCTTTAGCGAGACGCACGGGCTGCGGACGCCACTGCTGCTCGACGACAAGGGCAAGGTGTCGAAGGCATACGACGCGCTGATGCCGATCCCGCTCGTCACGGTAGTGAACCGCACGGTCGTCGGCATCGACGCCGAGGGCAAGGTGAAGTTCTACCAGCGCGGCATGCCGTCGACGGAGACGATCATGTCAGCGATGGGCGGGTAGTTCGTGGTTCGTAGTTTGTAGTAGGTAGTTCTTGGGCGCTGTGACGACGATCACGATCGAGGAGGCGCGGGAGCGGATTCTTTCGTTCGTGCCGCTGCTTGATGCTGTCGAGATGCCGATTCTCGACGCGCTGGGGTTGGCGCTGGCCGAGGATGTCGTCGCGCCGTTGACGATACCGCCGCTCGCCAACACGAGCATGGATGGCTACGCCGTGCGCGCCGCTGACACTGACGGCGCGTCGGATGAGCGCCCTGTTTCGCTGCGTGTCGTCGGCGAACTGGCGGCGGGGTACGTGTTCGAAGGACACGTCGAGGCGGGGACGGCGGTGCGCATCATGACGGGCGCGCCGATTCCGGCGGGCGCCGACGCTGTCGTGCCGTTCGAGGAGACGGACGAGCCTGAGGGGCGCAACTTCGGTTCGTTCGCGAAGTCGCGAGCCGAGGTCGGCGTGCTGAAGACGGCGAAGCTCGGCGCGAACGTGCGGCCCGCGGGCGAGGACGTGCACGCGGGCACGACAGTCCTGAAGCGCGGAACGGTCCTGCGACCGGCGCACGTCGGCGCGCTGGCGTCGCTGGGGATGGCGGCGGTTCGCGTTCATCGGCGGCCGGTGGTCGCGATCCTCAGCACCGGCGACGAGATCATCGAGCCGGGGAAGCCGCTCGCGCCGGGACAGATCTACGACATCAACGCCTACAGCATCTCGGCGATGGTGAGCGAAGCCGGCGGCGTCCCGAAGCGGCTCGGCATCGCGACCGACACGGTCGAGGCGCTCGAGCAGAAGCTCAGCGAGGGCCTCGACGCGGATCTGCTGGTGACGTCGGCGGGCGTCTCGCGTGGCGACTACGACGTCGTGAAGGACGTGCTGATGAAGCACGGCGAGATCAACTTCTGGACGGTGCGGATGCGCCCGGGAAAGCCGCTCGCATTCGGCACGTTTCCGTCGGGCGAACGCCGTGTGCCGCACATCGGCCTGCCCGGCAATCCCGTCAGCTCGATGATGTCGTTCGAGCTGTTCGGGAGGCCGGCGCTGTACAAGATGCTCGGCCGCAACGACTGGGAGCGCCCGCGCGTGATGGCGGTCTGCGACGAGCCGATCGAGAACACGTCGGGGTTCACGCAGTTCGCGCGGGTGGTGCTGACGGAACGCGAAGGCGTCTGGCACGCGCGGCTTACGGGATCGCAGAGCTCGGGGGTGCTGACGTCGATGGCGACGGCGAACGGGCTGGCGGTTATGGGGGAGGATGTGCGGGCGCTTGCGGTTGGGGATGTGGTTGAGTGTTTGGTGCTCAGTTAGTAGCGGAATCCGTATGAAGCTTCTCGGCCTTCTCAGTCTGCCAATCGTCACCACCGTGCTCGCAGCCTGTTGGGGTGGTGAGGAAGCAGCAGACTCCTCAATTGATCCAGCTTTCGTGAGTGCGCAAGAGCTGCCGGGTCGCCAATACGATCTTTACTGGTTGGGAACCTCTATTGAAGTCAACGGCGTTGAATACGTCGATCCACGCGTGCCTGACACGGGCTCCTCGGTGCTGACGGACTTCATGACATTTCGATACACATCGACCGAACACGAGGCGGGCGACCCTAGCATCACTGTCCAACTCGGCACACAACAGTTGTGGGACAACAGCGTGCCGGAGACCACAGGAGGCATCCACGAGGCCGTGACGTCTCAGTCGCTTCCCGCGAAATTCATCCTTGCGCCGTCTCTTGGCGACGACCAGCCCGGCAGGATGACCCTCGCGGTCGACTTTGGCGACACGATCGTCGGACTGACCGTCGGCGCCGCTGAAGGAACGCATCCACTAGCCGACAGAGATGTCCTTCTCGACTTAGCCAGCCAACTCAGGATCTATCCCGACTAGTCGGCTAACCAGGTGACCAGCCGGCGCGTTTCACGAGGAAGTACTCAAGGCTGTCGCTGAGGGCGAGCCAGGATGCTTCGATGACGTCGGTGCTGGCGCCTACGGTAGTCCAGACGTGGTGGCCGTCGCTGGATTCGATGAGGACGCGGACGGCGGCGTTCGTGCCGGCGGCGCTGTCGATGATGCGCACCTTGTAGTCGATGAGGTGGATGGCGTTGACGCTGGGGTGGAACTTCACGAGCGCCTTGCGCACGGCGGCGTCGAGCGCGCTCACCGGGCCGTTGCCTTCGGCAACCTCCTGCAGCGTCTCGCCGTTCACGACGACCTTCGCGATCGCCTCGCACTCGATCTCGCGGTTGTGGCGCGAGGTGGCGGAGAGCGCGCGCTCGACCGTGCGGTAGCTGTCGAGCTCGAACGGCGCGGCGTAGTCGGGCTGGCGGCGGCGAGCGAGCAGGTAGAGCGAGGCGTCAGCGCCCTCGAACGAGTAGCCGAGCGCCTCGAGATCGTTGATCTCCTGCTGCATGTTGCGGGCGTCGTCGCGCGAAACCTCGAACTCGAAGCCGACCTGCTTGAGCTTCTCGATGAGGCCGCTTGAGCCGCCAAGCTCGGACACGACCATGCGCTGCTGATTACCGACGACATCCGGCTGGACGTGCTGGTACGTGCGGTCGTTCTTGAGCACGGCGGCGGTGTGCAGGCCGCCCTTGTGCGTGAAGGCGCTCGCCCCCACATACGGCTGGTACGGGTTCGGCGCCATGTTCACGATCTCGCTGATGTAGAGCGAGACGTCGGTGAGGGAGCGGAGCTGCTCGTCGCTGACGACGTCCATGCCCATCTTGAGCTTGAGGTTCGCGATGACGCTGAGGAGGTTGGCGTTGCCGCAGCGCTCGCCGTAGCCGTTGACGCACGCCTGCACCTGCTGCACGCCAAGCTCGACGGCGGCGAGCGTGTTCGCGACGGCAAGCTCGGCGTCGTTGTGCGTGTGGATGCCAAGGGGGGTGTCGATCTCGGCCTGGACGGCGCGCACGGCGTCGGTGAGCTGTTGCGTCGTCATACCGCCGTTGGTGTCGCAGAGGATGAGGCATGTCGCGCCGCCTGACGCCGCGGCCTTCAGCGCCTGAAGTGCGTACGCGCGGTTGGCGACGAAGCCGTCGAAGAAGTGCTCGGCGTCGAAGAAGCATGTGCGCCCCTGCGCGGTGAGATAGCGGAATGAGTCGGCGATCATCGCGAGGTTCTCTTCGAGCGAGGTCTCGAGCACGTCGCGCACGTGCATGTCGTGCGCTTTCCCGACAAGCGTGACGACAGGCGTGCGCGCGTCGAGCAGCGCGCGGAGGTTGGCGTCGGACGATGCGTCGCCGCCGGCCTTGCGCGTGGAACCGAAGGCGACGAGGCGGGCGTGCTGGAGGTTCAGCGTCTGTGCGCGGACGAAGAACTCGGCGTCCTTCGGGTTCGAGCCGGGCCATCCGCCCTCGATGTAGTCGACGCCGAGCTCGTCGAGCTTGCGGGCGATCTTGAGCTTGTCCTCGACGGAGAGGGTGATGCCCTCCATCTGTGCGCCGTCACGGAGGGTGGTGTCGTAGAGGTCTACACGCGATCTGGTGGTGGTCATGATGCTTGAGGTCTCCTGGTGATTCCCGCCAGGGGGCGGCGGCTACGGGCGGAGGATCGCCGGTATGCCACCAATAACCTTCCGCGGCGATGAACCGCGGACAGAGCACCTCAATTGAGAAGATGTAACTTGCATCGTGGCAGCACTTTATCACACAGGGATGGGCGCTTCGCGTCGGGGAAACCCCTACTCGCGCCGATCGCGAGCGCACGCCATACTGAGCTTCGATGAGGAATCCCGCCCGTGGCTGACACCCCAGAACCATCGAACGGCGACAACCGTCCTCCGGACGGGAGCGCGCCGGAAGAGCCCGCACATATCCACATAGCGAAGGTCGAGCGCGAAGGCGAGCGCGTTCGCGTGCAGCGGCCCGGACGACCTGACGTCGAGGGCACCGAGATCGTGCGCGGCCGGAAGGCCGGCTCGCAGTTCGCCCGCCGCGTGCGCGAAGGCGAGCGCAAGTTCGAGCGCGGCGACGACGATGGCACCTTCAAAGCGACGCGGCGTGCGACGGCGCCGGGCACACGCGGCGGGCGCTTTTTCGAGCGGGCGCGCCGTGTGCTGTTCGGTGCGCCGATCGCATCTGAGGAGCACGACGAGCAGCGGCTACCGAAATGGAAGGCGCTGGCCGTGTTCTCGTCCGACGCGCTCTCTTCGAGCGCGTACGCCACGGACGAGATCCTGCTGGTGCTGGTTACGGCCGGAACGGCGGCGCTGACCCGATCGGTGCCGATCGCCATCGCGATCTGCACGCTGCTTGCGATCGTCACGTTCTCCTACCGCCAGACGATCCGCGCCTATCCGAGCGGCGGCGGCGCCTACATCGTCGCGCGTGACAACCTTGGCGACGTGGCAGGGCTGACGGCGGCGGCGGGCCTGTCGGTCGGATACATCCTGACCGTCGCGGTGTCGATCGCGGCGGGCGTGTTCGCGGTCGTGTCGGCGTTCCCTGAAGTCGCGGACTTCAAGGTGGGAATCGCGTGCGTCGCCGTGCTCATCATCACGCTGTTGAACCTCCGTGGCATCAGCGAGTCAGGGACGATCTTCGCGATTCCCACGTACGGTTTCATTGTGGCCTTCGCGGTGCTCATCATCGTCGGCTTCATTCGCCTGATCATCGATCCTGACTTGCAGGCGGAGCCGCTCGACAGCTGGGAACACGCGGGTTCGTCGGCAGTGCTGTGGTTCATCACGCTGCGAGCGTTTGCTTCTGGCTCTGCGGCGCTGACGGGCGTGGAGGCAATCTCGAACGGGATCCCCGCGTTCAGGAAGCCGGAGCCGCGCAATGCACAGCAGACGCTGATGATGATGGCCGTCATCCTCGGCACGCTGTTCCTCTGCATGACGATCCTGGCGAACCAGTTCGGCGTCCAGCACTCAACAGAGGTGTCGGCTCCGGCGCAGATTGCAAAGACGGTGTTCGGCGAATCCATCGTCTTCTACCTCATCCAGGCGTTCACGGCGCTGATCCTGTTTTTGGCGGCGAACACGGCATACGCGGACTTCCCGCGTCTGGGTTCGATTCTCGCGAAGGATCGATTTCTGCCACACCAGTTCCTGTTCCGGGGCGATCGACTTGCCTTCTCCAACGGGATCATCGTGTTGGGTCTAGCGTCGGTAGCGTTGCTGGTCATCTTCAACGCGAGCGTGAACCGGCTGATCCCCCTGTATGCGTTCGGCGTGTTTCTTTCCTTCACGCTGTCGCAGAGCGGCATGATCATCCACTGGTTGCGGACGCGGGATCCAGGCTGGAAGCCGAGCGTGGCGATCAACATCGTTGGCGCGACGACCACGGGCATAGTTGCCTTCATCGTCGGGACGACGAACTTTCTGGCCGGCGCATGGATCTCGATGGTCATGATCATCGTGCTCGCATTCTTCCTGTGGGCCATCTACAAGCACTACATGGGCGTGGAACGACAGCTGGCCATCAAAGATGACGCGGTGCTGTGGTTCCCACCAGAAATCAAGCAGGGGCAGGCAGTCTTGGTGCCAGTCGACAAGATCAGCAGCGCAACGTTGCGGACGGTCGAGTACGCGCGGTCGATTTCGAAGAACGTGTCCGCACTGCATGTGACCGACGATATGGAGGATGCGCAGGCTCTGCGCGAAGAATGGAACCGGCGCGTGATGGACGTTGATCTCGTGCTGATCAATTCACCCTACCGTTCGTTCGTGCGACCTTTCATTTCGTATGTCGACGCGCTGGACAAGGTCGACCCGGGGCAGTACGTGACGGTCGTTCTGCCGGAGTTTCGGACGCGGTACCCGTGGCAGCGATATCTGCACAATCAATCGGCGCAGCGGCTCAAGACCGCGCTACTCGATCGGCCGAACACGGTCATCGTGGAAGTACCCATTCACCTCGGGCATCCAAATCAGACGGCGGAACAGCTTTCGTAGGTTGTCAGTTGTCGGTTGGGCTACGTACGTCACCCATACCGGCGCGGGCTGAAGGCCCGCACCACGAGCATCTGGCCGGGGACGTGGAAAGACCAGGATGCCTGTCTTGTGGCGGAAGTCCGCCGCGCATCCTGGTCTTCGTCCGAAGAAGCCCTCAAGCTGCGTGTGTGCTCTTCACGTAGCTGGAGTGATTGCCTTACATCACCAGTATCGTCAGAACCTGTTAAGAAATGATGCATCGAGCCATAAATATCCTGTGGGATTGACGCCGAATTTTGAATCTACGGCGACGCTACTGCGGTAATCTTCCGCCTATATGGTGAAGGTGATCGTGGTTGGCGGCGGCATCGCGGGCTTGACGGCGGGCTACACCCTCCAGAAGGACGGCTTCGACGTCGAAGTCCTCGAGCGCAACGATGTCGCAGGCGGACGGATGCGGTCGGAGCGGCACGGCGACTTCGTCGTCGATCGCGGGGCGCAGTTCATCGCCAGCAGCTACAGGAACATGAAGGCGCTCGTCGACGAGCTGGGGCTGAAGCCGCAAGTGCGGCGGCTCAAGACCGGACGGGGTGCGACGCTGCGCGACGGGAAGTTCGTCAGCGGCAACTACGCCGGCTACAAGGCCATCTTTCGCGCGAAGGATCTGTCATTGCAGAGCAAGCTGCGGTTGCCGCGGATCATCCTCGAACTGCGGCGCAACAAGCATCTGCTGGACTTCTACGCGATCGAGAAGGCGGCGCCGCTCGACGATGCATCGGCGTACGACTGGGCGCTCGGCCGGTTCGGGCGCGAGGTGCTCGACTACCTCATCGAGCCGCCGTTCGCGTCGACGTTCACCGTGCTGCCGGAGAATCTTTCACGCGCGTTCGTGCTGGCGACGATCGACTACATGTTCGGCGGCTTCCGGCTCAGTTCGTTCGACGGCGGGAACGGGCTCCTGACGCTGACGCTGGCGTCGAAGCTGCGGGTGCGCACGAGCGCGGAGGTTTCGCGGATTTCGCAGTCGGCTGAAGGCGCGGCGGTGACGCTGGCGAACGGCGAAACGCTTAACGCGGACGCCGTCGTTGTCGCGACGCCGGGGAATCACGTCGCGCGGCTCTGCGACGCGCTGCGGGACGGCGAGCGGCGGTTCTTCGAGGGTGTGCGTTACGCGTCGAGCATCATCTGCTTCGTGATGACCTCCGATCTGGAGGCGGATCCGGGCATCTACGGGCTGGGCATCGGCCGCAAGGAGAACGTGCGGCTGTACGGCATGGCGATGGAGAACCCGAAGGAGGGCGCCGTCCCGCCGGGCAAGACGATGTTCAACTGCGCGATCAGCGAGGCCTTCGCCGCAGACCTGATGCACAAGAGCGACGACGAGATTGCGTCTGCGGCGCTGGACGAACTGGGCAAGCTGCCGCTGAAGGGACTCGACAAGACGGAGAAGGTCGTCGTTCACCGCTGGCCGGAGCTCGTGCCTCAGTTCTATCACGGGTACATACGCTCGCTCGCCGACTTCAAGACGCGCGGCGACCGAAGCGACCGGCTTTTCTTCGCGGGGGACTATCTCGTCGGGCCGTACACGGAGGCCGCGCTGACATCGGGGCTTCGTGCCGCCGCTGACGTGAAGGAGCGACTGCGCTCGGGCGCTACGACAATCGCGGTCTGACCCTACTTGCGGTGCTGGATATGCAACGCGTACTATCGCGCAAGCGAAAGGATGCGCGATGTTCTGCCCGTACTGTGGCGCCAACAACCCTGACGACGCTGCATTTTGCACTTCGTGCCGCGCGACGATATCGGCGCCGCAAGGAGGCGTGAGGCCAGCACCCGTGCCTGCGTGGCAAGCGCCCGATCAGCCGCCGGCTCCGAGCGGGCCCGGATACTACGACCGCGATCCCTATCAGCCACAACAGCAGTTCATGACCTACGCGGCCTTCTGGCCGCGCTTCGGGGCGTATCTGCTCGATGGTCTGTTTGCTTCACTCATCGCCATGGTCCCGGCCATCATCCTTGCGACGATCGTCGGCGTGGCGGTCAACGCCAGCCAGGAAGAAGTTTTCACGCAATTCCAGCGCGACGAACAGACCAATGATCTCATCACGTCCATCATCATCGGCTTCTTCGTTGGATTCGGCTTGTCCGTCTTCGCGTATCAGGTCATCGCGAACGCCAAGGGCGGCGGCTGGGGCAAGCGCATCGTCGGGCTCCGCGTCCTTCGGGCACGAGACGGCGCGGTTCCGGGGTATGGGTCGGGCTTCCTCCGGGCGATTGCGCCGTCACTGATTGGTTTGGTGCCGCTCGTCGGGAGTTTGCTCCAGCTCTTGAACTACCTCTGGTGCATCTGGGACAGCCAGAAGCAGACGTGGCACGATAAGATCGCTGGAACGGTCGTCGTCGTAGCTAACAAGTAAGAGGTTCTCTTGTTCATCATCCATTTCTTCACCGGCTCCATCCTGGGCATCATCAGCGGCATCGTCCTCAGCCTTGCCCTGCTGTTCGTCATCCTCAGCGCGACGACGACGGCGCTCATGGCGACGGGTGGTCCGGAGCCGTGCGAGCCGGGCGGCGGTGAGCTCGCGATCAATCAGGCGAACAGCGACTCCTTCCAGCGCAACTGGGATGAGTTCCACGAGGCCGTCGATGCGGGACAGGCAGGCGCTGTGACATTCACGGAGAGCGAGATCGCATCGCGCGCGGAGTCGTGGGCGAACGAAGAAGACACCCCGTTCGAGGATCTGCGCGTCTGCATCCATGACGGCGCCGGTGAGGCGACCGGGGACCTGAATGTGCTCGGGCTGACGGTGAGCGCGCGCATCGTCGGCACGCTGACGCTTTCCGGCGAGAACCCCGAAGCAAGCATCGACGACATCTCCGTCGGCAACGTCCCGGGCTTCATGCTGCGGCCGGTTGAGTTCGCAATCGAGAACGCGATTGAGGAAGGCCTGACGGAGATCGAGATCGATCACGACTACGGCCTCACGCTCGAAGAAGGCAAGGCGACCGTCGCCGTATCGCCGTGACCTGAGACAACCTTGCCGCCTTCCGCGACGCTCACGCATGAAGCTAACGGCTGTGTCCGGCGTAGATTCTTCGCTTCGCTCAGAATGACAGTCTGCCCGGACTGACCGGTGCCGCGCTCATGCTAGGAGTGCACGCCGGCGTTCGGCTCGCGGGCTGTGACACCTTCGGCCTCCAGCGCAGCGATCTCGTCGGGCGAGAGTCCAAGCAGCTCGCCAAGCACCCACGCCGTGTGCTGCCCGAACATTGGGGCGGGCATGCGGACGTGGCCGGGCGTGCGGGACATGCGCCACACCGGCCCCTCCATGTCCCACTCGCCCGCTGCGGGATGCGCGACCGTCTCCCAGAAGCCGCGCGCGCGCAGGTTGTCGTCCTGCATCAGCTTCTGGATTTTCAGCACCGGCGCCGCCGAAACGCCCGCCGCCTGCAGCTCGCGCGCAGCATCGTACTGCGAGCGCGTGGCCGTCCATGCGGCGACGATTGCGTCGAACTCATCGTGGTTGTGGCGCCGCGAGACCACGTCCGCAAACCGCCCGTCCCGCACCAACTCCGGCTGTCCGATGACCGCACACATCGCCCCGAACTCGGCGTCGGAGCCGACGCTGACAGTCACCCACTCATCCTCCGTGGCGCACGCGTACACACCCTGCGCGCGCGAGCGGTGGCGATTGCCGATGCGCTGCTCTTCGGACCACGCGTCGATGTCGGCATCGGGCGTAGCCGCCACATACATCTGCCACGCGAGCACGAACTCGCCGATGTTGCCGATCATCGCCTCCCACTGCGCGACCTCGATGTGCTGGCCTTCGCCGGTCTCGCTGCGGCGGATGAGGGCCGCTAGCGCGGCGGCGGCGGCGATCGCACCCGCATTCGGGTCGCCGTACGCGATCGGCGACTTGTGCGGGCCCATGCCCGGGTACCCGCTCAGCGATGCCAGCCCCGCGAGCTGCTCGACGTTGGTGCCATACGCAACGTTGCCCTTCTCCGGCCCGCTCTTTCCGTGCGAGGGCATCGAAACGAGGATGATGTCTTCCCTGACGGCGCGGAGATCCGGGTAGTCGAGGCCGAGCTTGCCGATGACGTCGGCACGGTAATTCTCGAAGACGATGTCGCTCTTCGCGACGAGCTGCAGCGCGAGTTCGCGGCCGCGCGCGCTCTGCAGGTCCAGTGTGATGCCGTACTTGTTGCGGTTGTTGTGGTTGAAGTACGCGGCCTTGTCGTACCAGCCAGGCGGGCTGCCGCTGAGGAAGTGCAGCGACCGCAGCATGTCCCACGACCGCGCAGATTCGACCTTAATGACCTCGGCCCCCATGTCCGCGAGCAGGCGCGTGGCGGAGGGGCCCGCCCAGACCATGGTGAGGTCGAGGATGCGGATGCCGCTTAACGGAAGGTTGGATGTCGGAAGTCGGAGGTCGGAGGTGTTCATATGACGCCTGCGGCTGACAGCAGTGAGAGATCGCGCGGCGAGTGGCCGAGGAGGTCGCCATATACCTCGGCGTTGTGCTGGCCGAGGGTGGGGGTCAAGCGGACTTCGGGCGGCGACGCGGGCATCCGAGCGGGTGGGCCGGGGTAACGCATCGTGCCGGCGGCGGGATGGTCGATCTGGCGGAAGGATTCGCGTTCGGCGAGGTGCTTCGATGCGAGGAGGTCGGCCATGGTGTTCACCGGCGAGATAGGAGCGCGGAAGCGGCCTCCGCGCTCGTACGCCTCGGCCTTCGTGACGCCCGCCGTCCAGATGTACATCTGCGCCATCAGGTCGTCGTCGTTGCGGAGCCTTGCGCGGTTGTCGACGAATCGCTCGTCCTCGGCCATCCAGTGCATGTCGAGCGCATCAAGCAGTTGCGGCCAGTTCTTCGGCATGGCGTGAATGCCGATGTGGCCGTCGATGACGGGGTAGATGCCGACGACGGCCGTGGACATGTTGCCGCGACGTGACAGCAGTGTCTCGGCTTTGCGGTAGGCGAAGTCGGGCAGATAGATCTCGAGAATCGCCGCCATCACCTCCTGACCCGCGACCTCCGCCTGCTGGCCGACGCCGGTCTTGCGTGCGTCCCAGACCGCGGCGAGCGTCGCGCCGAAGGCCCATGTGCCGGCCTGGTAGAGGGCCTGGTACCCGCCGTTCTGCAGCGGCTCGCGGTCGGCGTCGCCTGTGAGGTAGTGCTGGCCGCCGGTCGCGTACGACGTGAGGTTGGTTTCCGACCATTCAGCGTAAGGTCCGGACTGGCCGAACGCGGTGACCGACGTCGTGACGATGCGCGGGTTAACGGCGGCGAAGTCATCCTGCATGAGGCGCAGGCGTTCGAGTTCAGACGCGCGCTGGTCGAGGACGACGGCGTCGCAGTGGGCGGCGAGGCGCAGGGCCAGGTCGCGGCCCGTGGGCGTCGTGATGTCGAGTGTGATGCTGCGCTTCGATGTGTTCAGCCAGAGGTACAGCGCGCTCTTCTCGCGATCCGGAATTCCATGCGGGAACGGGCCGTGGGCGCGCGACTCGTCGCCCAGGCCCGGGCGTTCGACCTTGATGACGTCGGCGCCGTAGTCGGCGAGCAGCTTCGTACACCACGGCCCTGAGACGCCAGACGTGAGGTCGAGGATGCGGAGGGTAGAGAGCGGTGTGGTCATGTGGCCTTCGGTGCTGCGGAGATAAGCGGAGGACAGTCCCGCTGGGACTGTCCTCCGCAGGTGTCACGGTTGATGGCGGCAGGCGCTACTTCCTTCGGGCCGCCTTCTTAGCGGGCTTCTTGGCTACCTTCTTTGCGGCGGCCTTCTTCACGGTCTTCTTTGCCGCCGTCTTCTTCACGGTTTTCTTCGCAGCCTTCTTGCGCGCGGCCTTCTTCACCGTCTTCTTGGCGGACTTCTTGGGCGCGGCCTTCTTGGCTGCCTTTTTCGGTGCCGCCTTGGGCGCGACCTTCTTCTTGGCGGCTTTCTTCGGCGCAGCCTTCTTCACGGTCTTCTTTGCCGCCGTCTTCTTCACGGTTTTCTTCGCGGCCTTCTTGGGCGCGGCCTTCTTGGCTGCCTTTTTCGGTGCCGCCTTCTTGGGGGCAGGCTTCGCTGCGACGGGAGCCGGAGGCGCTACAGGGGGTGGTGCAGGGACCGGAGCCGGAGCGAGCCCGGGCATGCTCAGTTGGGGCGACGGCTCGTCAGGGGTGTCGCCTAGCTCGTCGTCCGGCGCGACCTCATCGTCGAACAGCATTGGAGGTGGGTTGTCATCCAGATCTGTGCGTGCGTACGGCATGCGGCAGGACTCCTTTCGTGCGTAGACGTGGCGGGGAGCGCCCCGTTGCCCTCAGGACGAATAGTGCTGATCTAGGTAGTACTTCAATGAGGCGTGATCTTCAAGTGATCTGCACGGCTTCTCGCGGAATTTCTGGCGATGGTTAGCGTTTGGCGACCGGCGTCGCGCTGTACGGAATCTCGTGCCCGGTGCTTGCGGCGTGACCTGCGGTTTCGGGTATACTCCGCGCAATCCGGAGCGTGACTATGACCATGGCGCTGTCTCAAGTACGTATGCAGGAACTCACCGCGAGCACAATTCCGCACGTGTGCGGACGTGTACGCCTCGTCGCACTTTCGGCGAATGATCGGCCTGCGGGGATGGTCCAGACGTAAGCGAGACGTCGTAACCAGTCAGCGCAGGCCCACCCGACACGGTGGGCCTTTTGATTTGAATCGGAGGGAGAAGGCGAAATGTTGGAAGGTCGAATCGTCAATCTGCGGCCACAGGAGCTAACGGATGCCGCGACGATGCAGCGGTGGGTCAATGACACCGAGGTCACCGCGACGCTCGGCAACCGCTACATGTGGTCGCTGGCGGCGGAAGAGGAACATCTGCGGCAGCGCGCGCCTAAGCGGCCATCGTTCGAGGAGCAGCTGTTCGCCATCAAGACGAAAGAAGGCCGGCATATCGGGAACCTCGGGCTGCACGAGATCACGGCGGAGAACCGCGGGTGTGACCTTGGCATCGTGATCGGCGAGAAGGACTGTTGGTCGCAGGGCTACGGCACCGACGCCATCGTGACGGCCCTGCGGTTTGCCTTCAGCGAGCTGAACCTGCGCAGGGTTGAATTGCATGCGTACGCCGACAACGAGCGAGGCATCGCCTGCTACCGAAAGTGCGGGTTTGTCGAGGAGGCCCGCTCGCGCCAGTTCGCGTTCCGCAACGGAGTGTGGAGGGTTGGCGTGCAGATGGGCGTGCTGCGTCCCGAATTCGAGGCGCTGCATGGTCTGAAGCTAAAGGAGGCGACGGCATGATCGAGGGCAACTTGGTGAACCTGCGGTCGCCTGAGATGGCAGATCTCGAACGGAACACGCAATGGATCAACGACCGCGAGGTCACGCGTTTCCTTTCCATGCGGTACGGGATGTCGCAGGCTGCCGAAGAAGTCTGGATGAAGGAAGTCTGTGCGAAGCCGACGTCGTACGAGCGCGCGTTCTTCGCGATCGAGACGAAGGATGGCGTCCACATCGGCAACACTAATCTGTTTAACGCGCAGGCAGCCGACCAGAAGTGCGAGCTGGGCATCATGATCGGTGACAAGACGTGCTGGTCGCAGGGCTACGGCGCTGATGCGCTGCGGACACTGGTGATGTTCGGGTTCGACGAGATGAACATGAACCGCATCCAGCTCTTCGTATTCGACTTCAACGAGCGGGCACAGGCGTGCTATCGGAAGGTTGGGTTCGTCGATGAGGGTCGGCGGCGGGAAGCGCTCTTCACTGAGGGCGCGTATCACGATGTGCTGTTGATGTCGGTTCTTCGCGATGAGTGGCAGAGACCGGCGTGACCGACTATCTCGACTTCGAGAGCGAGTGGACGTCGGACGCGATCACGGTGTACGACGAACTGCCGCTGTGGTCGGCGATGGCGGGGCTGCTGCTGTTCGAGCACCTGCCCCTGCGGCCGGAGATGCGCGCGCTCGACGTTGGCTTCGGGACAGGCTTTCCGCTGTTCGAGTTGGCACAGCGGCTGGGGCCAACATCAAGCGTAGTCGGGCTTGACCCGTGGGCGGCGCCACAGGCGCGCGTGCTGCTGAAGCAGCGAATGTGGGCCGTGGGCAACGCGCGAGTCGTGCGCGGCGATGCGGCGCGAATGCCGTTTGGCGACGCACAGTTCGACCTCGTCGTGTCGAACCTTGGGCTGAACAATTTCGACGACGCACCCGCCGCGGTCGGTGAGTGCGCGCGCGTGCAAGTGCATGGAGGAACGATCGCGATCACGACGAATCTCGTTGGGCACATGGACGAGTTCTACGAAGTGTTCGCCACGACGCTTTGCGAGATGGGCCTGAATGACGAGCTTGCGTCGTTGCAGCGGCACATCGATCACCGCGCGACGGTCGTCGGCGTCCGGGCATTGTTCGAGACCGCCGGGCTGCGCGTGGCGCGAGTTGAAGAGCGGCCATGCCGATGCGGTTTGCTAACGGCAGTGCTTTCTTGCGCCAGCACTTGATCAAGGTCGGATTTCTGGGTGCTTGGAAGGATGTCGTGCCTGCACCGGATCGCGTTCGGGTGTTCGAACGGATCGAAGCGAATCTGAACGCGGTAGCGGATCTCGAGGGTGGGTTGCGGCTTACGATTCCGCTTGCGTATGTCGAGGCTGTGGAGGCGTGACGGACCTGGGAACGCGGACAGGTCTAAAGACCTGTCTCTCTACCACTACCTCTACTTCGCGGCGTCGTCTGCCTCGACCGGAACGATTCTCATGACCGGAGACTGAACGGAGCTCTGCCGCTCCAGGCTCTCCCTATTCCTGGCGGGCGCGGGCTTCTTGTTCGGCGCGGCGCTTCTGGTACGCCTCCGTCCCGCGGCCGTCCTGGAACTTGCCGTCCCGCCATTCGAGCGCGGACTTGAGACCTTCGGTCATCGCGCGGCGGCCGAATTCGCGGACGGCTGGAGCGAGGTGCGCACGGGCGTCGTTCTCGGCCGCCATGCGCTGAACCGTGCGGGCGCCCATCATCTCCATCGCGACGTTGACGATGCGCTTGTTCGGCGAGAGCAGGTCGACGTCGATCTTCTCCATCTTCGACGCGAGCCCTTCTACCGCACGCTCGAGCTGATCGGCGGGGAATGAGCGCCAAACGAGGCCGATGTCCGCCGCTTCCATGCCGCTGATGCTGTCGCCGGTGAGCAGCATGTACTTCGCCCACTGTGGTCCGACGAGATAGGTCCACATGTGGGCCGGTGGCGAACCCATCGCGCGCACTGGCGGGAAGCCGATCACGCAGTCATCGGCGGCGACGACGATGTCGCAGAGCCACGCGAGGTCGGTACCGCCGGCGAGGCAGTAGCCATGGATCTGCGCGATCACGGGCTTGTGCATGTCCCAGATCGCCATGCGATCTCGCTGTTGCCGCTCGAGCTGCCACGCATCATCGTCGAAGTTCGACATGCCGCGATAGACGTTTGTATACGTTTCGCCGTCCTTGGCCTCGCGCTTTGGTGGCGGCGACTGCATCGGCGAGAGGTCGTAGCCGGCACAGAACGCACGCCCTGCGCCGCGCAGGATGACGCAGTGGATCTGTGAGTCGTTGTCAGCCTCCCAGAACGCCTGGCTTAGCTCTCGTTGCAACTTCGCAGAGAGCGCGTTGAGCTTCTCCGGGCGGTTGAGGGTGATGCGGGCCTTGCCGCCTTCTTTCTCATAGAGGATCGTCTCGAAGTCCATATATTCCTCCGCTCTTCGTTGCCTTCGAATTGGCATCGTATGGGACGTGGCGTCGCCCGCAAGCCGCGCTCGTTCGCGCGCTTCCTCGCACGGCCTCCATGTTCCCGCGCGGGCCTTCGGCCCGCGCTACAGCGCTCTCCACTCGTAGCAACGCTTCGAGAAAAGTGCCGTAAGAAGTTCCCGGCACGCCTTGACAAACATTTGTTCTAGTTCTAGACTGGCGATCCCCGCTGTTAGAACACATGTACTGGAATGGAATACGGAGGCTTGGACATGGCGGACATCATCTTTGAAGAGATCGAGTGCAAGAGCATCGTCAACAAGGTGACGCCCGGCGCCGTGCGCCAGATGCCCTTCCGCTGGTCGATGAACCCCTACCGCGGCTGCCAGCACGCATGCACGTACTGCTTCGCGCGCGGCACACACGAATATCTCGGCTACGACGCCGGTCGCGACTTCGAGACGCGTGTCATCGTCAAGACGAATGCGGCGGAGGCGCTACGGCGCGATCTCTCTCGGCCGTCGTGGACGCGCGAGTTGATCGCGATTGGCACGGCGTGCGACCCGTACCAGCAGGCCGAACTCAAGTACTCACTCACCAGCCAGTGCCTGCGCGTCATGCGGGACTTCGCGAATCCCGTGAGCATCACGACGAAGTCACCGCACGTGATCCGCGACATCGACCTGCTGGAGGACCTGGCGAAGGTGGCCGAAGTGCGGGTGAACTTCAGCATCGCAACGCTGGACGAAGATATCTGGAAGCGCATCGAACCGTCGACATCGCGGCCGCAGAAGCGGTTAGAGGCACTGGCCAAGCTTTCCGAGCGCGGCATCCGCGTAGGGGTGTTGTTGGCTCCGGTGCTGCCAGGGCTCACGGATGATCAGGAAGGTCTTGAGCGCGTCGTCGAAGCCGCGCGCTCGTACGGCGCGAGCTACATCCATGACAACGCGCTGTATCTGAAGCCCGGCACGAAGGAGTGGTTCATGCCGTTCCTGCGGGAGTCGTACCCGCACCTCGCCGAGCGGTACGCGAAGTACTACCGAGGCGCCTATGCGCCGCGCACGTACACGCAAGAGGTGCATCAGGTGATCGACCGGTTGCGGCTCAAGTACGGCATGGATCGCACGGAGCCAGTCGCGCCGAGCCGTGGTCAGCTCGCTATGGCGATGTAAGGCGCGGGCGACGCGCGGTTCCGGGATGGTGATTGGCGGCGCTTTTCGGCGCTATCGCGGGGTGCGACGCGAAGCGCCGCCGATCTCTGTTTCGGAGCCACCATGGGCGCACTTCGATACAATCGTCAGGCTATGCTTCGAGGCCTCGCCATCATCCTTGCCGTCGTTCCCATGTTGCTTGCGGCGTGCGAGAAGAGCGACGACGCCGTGCTGCAGGAGCAGTTCGAACAAGCGCCAAAGGGCTGCCCGGACGGCTGCGCCGAACCAAGCGCGAACTGCACGATCAAGGGCAACGTCTCCGGCCAGGGGCTTAAGTTCTACATCCTCCCGGGCGACCCAAGGTACGACCTGGCGATCGTCGAGCCGGCGCGCGGGGAGTTCTGGTTCTGCACGGCGCAGGAAGCCATAGCGAACGAGTTCCAACCGGTACCGCCCGGCGCCTAGCCGACGATGTTGGTCTTCTAGGCCACGATGTCTGGCACCCTAGCCCACGATGCCGCGTTCCTTGAGTCCAGCAATCGCAGCGCTATCGAAGCCGATCGAAGCCAGCACGTCATCGGTGTGCTGGCCAGCGAGCGGCGCCGTTGTCCGCACGGACCCGGGCGTCTCCGAAAGTTTTGTTGCGATGCCGAGGTGCGGAATCTTGCCGAGCGTCGGGTGATCGACTTCGACGACCATGCCGCGCGCGCGGTTGTGTGGGTCGTCGAGGGCCTCGCGCAGCGAGTAGATAGGTCCGGCGCAGATGTCGGTCTCGCTGAGGATCTTGAACCACTCGTCGCGCGGCTTCTCTTTGAACTTCGCGGTGAAGAACGTCTTCATCTCGTCTCGCGATGCCGGATCGTACTGGCGCGGGATGAACTGCTCGCAGCCCAGTGTCTTGCACAGGTTCACGAAGAAGTGCGGCTCGAGGCTGCCGATCGAGATCCAGCCGCCGTCGCTGCATTCGTAGACGTTGTAGTGCGGCACGGATCCGTTGAGCAGGTTGGTGCCACGTCCGGGCGACTCGCCGCCCATCAGGACCGGTCCGACGAACGAGGCGAGCAGTGCGAGAACGCCGTCGGACATGGCAATGTCGACGTACTGGCCCTTTCCGCTTTTTTCTCGAGCCATGAGCGCCGCGAGGATGCCAAACGCCGCATGCAGGCCGCCGCCCGCAAAGTCAGCGATCGTGTTCACGGGGATGGTCGGGGGCTGACCGGGCCAGCCGATCATGCCGAGCGCTCCGCCGACCGAGATGTAGTTGATGTCGTGTCCGACGAGATTGCTGTACGGCCCTGTTTGACCGAAGCCCGACAGAGAGCAGTACACGAGCCGCGGATTGCGCTTGATGAGCGTGTCGTAGTCGACGCCGAGACGCTTCACGACGCCGGGGCGAAACCCCTCGAGGACGACGTCGGCTTCGTCGGCGAGCTTGTAGAAGACTTCGCGTGCTTCCTGTTCGCGCAGGTTCAGGACGATACTGCGCTTGTTGCGCGCGAGCATGTTGTACGCGGCAACTTTTTCAGCGTCGGCGCCGCGGCCAAGGATGGCCATCGCGCCCATCTTGCCTTCTGGCGGCGCTTCGACGAGCAGCACATCCGCGCCGAGGTCGCCGAGCATCATCGACGCGAATGGGCCGGGCGCCAGGCGCGATAGATCGAGAATTTTGATTCCTTCGAGCGGCAGCATTCGTCGTCCCTTCACCATCAATTCCTGAGGCGCGTTGAAGGGTGTCGGCTGCCCGTGCGTGGGTCAAGCGGAGGCACGTTCGGCTGGTACGCTTGACGTCATGGACTTCAGCGAGGAGGCTCCAGAAGCCGGCGACCAGGATCTTGAGCTAAAGATCGAGCAAGTCGGCGCGCATCCCGAGCCCGATGGCAATCTCCGGATGTTGATCAAGACGTCGCGCGGCGAGATTCGCGGCATCGTGCACCCATGCCAGGCACAGGCCGGCGGCGCGGTGCTTGTGGGCGGCGCTATGGGCGGCTTCGAGGGGCCTGCGAACGACGTGTACGGTCGGCTCGGGGATCGCCTGCGCCCGCAACTGACGACACTACGGCTGCACTATCGAAAACCCGGCGTACTAGAGGAGTGCGTGCTCGATGTGCTCGCGGGCGTGTCGCTGTTGCGCGGACTCGGCGCCACGGGCGGCATCGCGCTGGTGGGCCATTCGTTTGGTGGCGCTGTTGTAATCAAGGCCGGGGAGCTTGCGGATGCGGTCGCAGGCGTCGCGGCGCTATCTCCGCAGCTGTACGGGACGCGAACGGTAGAACGCCTCGGGAAGCCGCTCCTGCTGGTACATGGCATGCGCGACGGGGTTCTTGATCACGCGGCGAGCGAGGACATACACGCCCGGGCTCTCGAACCGAAACGGCTCGTGCTGCTGGCGGACTCCGACCATTCGCTAAAGCAGGATGCCGTGGAGGTCGAGGAGTTGTTATCGTCGTGGATTGCGGACGTTGCGCTAAGCCACCCGGGCGCAAGACTTAACTGAGAGGTACGCGCATGCCATTGGATCCGATAGTCAAGATGATCTGCGACCAGGCGAACGCATCAGAGGCGCCGCCAGTGCACTCGCTTTCGCCCGTTGATGCTCGAACGTCTTACGAGGCGCTGCGACCGACGACGACGCAAGAGCTTGCGCGCGTGGAGGATATTACGATTGCAGGCGCTCAAGGTCCTTTGCGGGCCCGCCTCTATGCGCCGAGGGATGACGCATCGCTTCCGGTCGTGCTGTACCTGCATGGTGGCGGGTGGGTCATCGGCAGCATCGAGACGCACGATTCGCTGTGCCAGTTGTTGGCGAAGAGTTCGGGCTGCTGCGTCATCTCCCTGGACTATCGGCTCGCGCCGGAGCACAAGTTCCCAGCGGCGCCCGAGGATGTGTATGCAGCGCTCGTCGACTTACAGGCGCGCGCAGCGGAACTTGGCGTCGATGGGAGTCGCCTGGCGGTAGCGGGTGACAGCGCGGGCGGGAATCTTTCGGCAGCCGTCGCGATCATGTGCCGCGATCGCGGCGGACCTGCGCTCGCGATGCAGGGACTGATCTACCCCGTAACGAACTACTCCTTCGATACAAACTCATATCGCGACAACGCCGAGGGCTATCTGTTGACGACCGAGACGATGCGTTGGTTCTGGGATCACTACCTCAGTGATGCTGCGGACGGTGCGAACCCGCTCGCTTCCCCGTTGAAGGCAGCCGACGTATCAGGCGTCGCGCCTGCGTACATCATCACCGCCGAATACGACCCACTGCGCGATGAAGGTGATGCCTACGCAGCAAAGCTCGCGGCGGCCGGCGTGGCGGTGACGCACCGTCCGTACGACGGCATGGTGCACGAGTTTGTGCGGTTCAACGACTTCATCCCGCAGGGCAAGCAGGCCGTGGTCGATCTCGGCGCAGCCCTGCGCAAGGCATTCGAGCCGGCGTGAGCTAGACCTTGGGCAGCCGTTTTGTGTTGTCGATGATCTTGGGTGCGCCGTCGCGGCGCCGTTGCTGTTCCTTTTTGACCTCGACATTCCGAATGTCCGCGCTGATCTCGCGTTCGCCCTTCGATGGGCGCGCCTTAGGCTTGGGCTTGTAGAGCTCCGGGTGTTCGTTCGCGGGCACACCGCCCGTGTTGCGCGTCTTCACTTCCTTGCCAAGGTGCCAGTACGTGCCACGGTCGGGGATTGCGCGCGGATAGCCATCGCGCATCGTCCTGGCATTGAACGAGGTCGGCGGAATGCGCTCCGCCTTCTTCGCGCAGATCGGGCAGGGGGCTGGCTCTGACGCCTTCGCGATCGTCTTGATCGACTCGAAGACGCCGTCGCAGTGCTTGCAGAAGTATTCGTAGAGAGGCATGCCGACAGTATACGGACGGCCGCTGCTAGGCGTCTGCGATGCGGGCCACTGGACCAACGGGGGGGCGCGCGCCACGCCGAGGACGGCGAACCGCATCAATGAAGGCGGCTGAGCGCACATCACGCTCCAGCACCCAACGTACGTACTCCAGAAGCGCGCGCTCCAGTTCAACCGCGAGATCCGGGTCGATGGTGATGCGTTCGACGTCCGACCAGCGCGCGTGCAGGAGCATGCGGAGAACCTTGATGGCGTTCGGTGACACGGGGCGGACGGACAGCTCGCCTGGCCGACAGTTGGGGCACAGCACGCCACCGGCCGCTGCCGTCCAGTAGTTGGTGACCGCAGCCAGCTGCTTCCTGCACGTCACACATTCGTCGAGTTCGGGGCGATAGCCGAGCACATCGAGCGTCTGCATTTCGAGGTAGCGGACGGGCGTGTCGATGTCGTCGCGCACGCTCAGGCGCCGCAGCGTGTCGAGGAGCAGGCGGTAGAGCTCGAAATGCTCTTCGCCCGTCTCCGTGAAGCGATCGAGGATCTCGCAGGCATACAGCCCGCGGCTCAGCCTATCGAGGTCGTCGCGGATCGGCGTGAACGACTCCACTGTTTCTGCCTGGGTCACGATGAAGAGGCTGCGCCCCTGCGCCAATTGGAACGTCGCGTGAGACAGCGGCTCGACGTGGCCTGCGAGCTTGCTGCGTGACCGGCGTACGCCTTTCGCGACGGCTTCCAGCTTCCCGCGGTTGGCGGTGAACAGCGTCAGGATCTTGTCAGCATCACCGAGCTTTCGCTGGCGCAGGACAATCGCGGGCGTGGTGGAGACGCGCGGCCGGGGCATGGGGCAGTGTAGCTAGTAGCGGTCCGCGTTCTCATCCTCGTGCGGCGTTAGGCTCTCTTCCGACTCTCGCGCGCGAGTCGTCTGAAACAACGGAAGTTTCAAGAGTTCGCTCAGGTCGTGGATCTCGAAGTCGACGTCCGGACACGGCCTAATGTCGTGCCGACCGTTGAGCTTGAGCACGGTCGTCATGCCAACGGCTCGGCCGCCGGCGCAGTCGTTCTGGCAGAGGTCGCCAACCATCACAATGTCTCGCAGAGGGATGTCGAGACGCTCGCTAATCAGGTCGAACGTCGAACTATGGGGCTTCACGAAGCCCGTATCTCCCGAACAGACGGCTGCGCCGATGAAACGTCCGATGCCAAGATCATGCAGGTCGGGCCACAGCATCTCCGCAGTACAAGGCCGATTCGTATTCACCCCGATGCGAACACCCATGCAAAGCAATTCCGCGAGCACGTCGAGGACGTCCGGGTACAACTGAAATCCAAAGTTGCGGACGGGGATCCATGCAGCCCGCCACCACGCGTCGGCCTGCGCCTGGTCCAACACGACGCCGCGGTCGGCGAGTGCGCCTCTGATGATGTACGACAAGCTGGGATCGCGATACGTGCCACGCTCTTGTTCGATGTCGCACGCAGTCTCATAGGCACGCCAAATGCTCTCGCTGAGTATCTCCAGATCCCACGTGATCTCGATCCTCCACGCATCAAGAAGCGGGCGAACAGCCTCGGCCTGCAACCGCCACAGCGTCGCTGGATCTGGACGGCGCGCTTCGAACCAGAGCGTATTTCCAAGATCGAAAACAACGGCGCGGATGTTGGATGGTCGTGGCATCGATGAAGCGTAACAACCAACGGCCCGCGTTGTGGCGGACGGAATCTTCATGCTAGGTTGGTTGTACGAGCAATTATCTACAACAGAGATCAGGAGGACGATATGGGAATCCCGCTATCTGACAAGGCGAAGAGCATCATCGAAGACAAGTCGTTTGCGCACGTCGCGACCATCAACGCCGATGGCTCGCCTCAGGTGTCGCCCGTCTGGGTGGAGCACGATGGCACGCACGTGATCCTCAACAGCGAGAAGAAGCGCCTGAAGGTGCGCAATCTCGAGCGCAATCCTGCCGTCTCGGTCAGCATCCAGAATCCAGCGGACAGCTACCAGTACGTCGAGATTCGCGGGAAGGTCGTCGAGATCACCACGGAAGGCGGCTTCGAAGGCATCGACCGGCTTGGCAAGAAGTACATGGGCGTGGACAAATACCCGGGCAATCAGCCCGGCGACGTGCGCGTTCAGATCAAGATTGAACCGACCCGCATCACCGGCATGGGCTAGGGCGCCCTGCGTCGAGCGTCCGTTATCCTTCGACATATCGAACGAGGGAGAACTGGTATGCCACGCGCGCTCATCACTGGAATCACGGGACAGGACGGGAGTTATCTGTCGGAGCATCTTCTTGCCAACGGCTACGAGGTGTACGGGCTGATCCGCGGCCAGAACAACCCGAAGCGCCAACACATCGAGCGCACGTGGCCGGACATCAAGATCGTCGAAGGCGACCTGCTGGATCAGGCGTCGCTGATGAACGTCATCCAGAAGGTGAAGCCGGACGAGGTGTACAACTTAGCGGCGATCAGCTTCGTCGCGCTCTCATGGAACCAGCCGGAGCTTACGGGCGAGATCACCGGCCTCGGGGCGCTGCGACTGCTCGAAGCGATTCGCCTGACGACGGGCGCGTCGGGCTCGCGCGCGAATTCGGCCGCCGGGATCAAGTTTTACCAGGCGTCGAGCAGCGAGATGTTCGGCAAGGTGCGCGAGACACCGCAAAGTGAACAGACGCCGTTTCACCCGCGCAGTCCATATGGCGTTGCGAAGGCGTACGCGCACTACATCACGGTGAACTACCGCGAGAGCTACAACATCCACGCGTGCAGCGGCATTCTCTTCAACCACGAGTCGCCGCGGCGCGGTCCGGAATTCGTGACACGCAAGATTACGATCGGCGCGGCGCGCATCAAGCTCGGACTGCAGAAAGAGCTGCTGATGGGCAACCTCGACACGCGCCGCGACTGGGGTTTCGCCGGCGACTACGTGAAGGCGATGCACCTGATGATGCAGGCCGACAAGGCCGACGACTACGTGATCGGCACCGGCGAGGCGCACCAGGGTAAGGAGTTCGCCCGCATCGCGTTCGAGCGTGTCGGTCTGAACGCGGAGGACTACATCAAGACGGACCCGCAATTCATGCGGCCAGCCGAAGTCGACCTTCTGATTGCGGATCCCACAAAGGCGCGCGACGAACTTGGGTGGAAACCCGAAGTCTCGTTCCAGCGACTCATCGAGATGATGGTCGATCATGATCTTGAGGCGGAGGCGCGGCTACAGGCCGCAGCTGTGTAGAGCAGGAGCCGTCTGGAAGCGCTGGAGACGGCCGTGAGCGAAGCACCGCAATCGCATCCGATCGTGCGGGCGATCCTGAACTTCCTCTCGGAAGTGTGGTCGTTCGTGCTGTTCTCGTTGTTCTCGGCGCCCGTACGCGGCGCAGGACGCAGCGACGAAAAGCCACTCGACACTTCTTTTACAAGTATCGAGCGCCAGCCTGCGACGGTCGATACTCCTCTTGAACGATCACGCCCGGAGCGTCATCTTGAATCACGCATACAAGAGGGCGGCTGGCGCAGCGCCCCACGGGGCAAGGACAACGACGGGCTGGAGGACGACGTGAGCGACGAGTTTCTTTCCCAACTGGAACAGCGCACGCAACAGGTCAAGATCACGCTTGCGAATCTTGAGGCGGAGAAGGTCCGCATCGAGGGCATGATCGCACAGCTACAGCCGATCGTCCCGCACTACGATGCACTCCTCGCCGCAGAGCGCCAGATCTCCGAGGCGGACATCGCCCTGGAGGGCGCCGCAGACGACGCACCACCTGTGAACGCCGGCTGGACCCAGGACGAGCCACCGCCAGAGCCGACCGACGCCGACCACCAGCCCGAGGAATCCGGCAACAGCGGCTGGAGCGGTAGCTGGAACTCGTGATCGACCGGCCGACACCGACCGCAAGAAACCGGATGCCCTAGCCCACACATCACGGTAGGCTTCTCACGTCAACCAGCAGCATCGACACGCCCCAGGAGGCACGCGATGACCGCCGACGCAGAGACGACATACCCGCATCAAATTATGGATGGGCTCTATCAGCTTCGAGTCCCCATTCCGAACAATCCGCTCGGCTGGGTGCTGCCCTACCTCATCGAAGGTAAAGACGGCTGGACGCTCGTTGACTCCGGCTGGAACGTACCCGAAGCGTTCGATGCGCTGGAGCAGCAACTCAACGACGCCGGCGTCGGTTTCTCGAAACTGAAGACGCTGCTCGTCACGCACATACACCCCGACCACTACGGGCTCGCCGGCCAGGTGAAGGAGCGCAGCGGCGCGACGGTGATCATTCACCAGCGTGAACGCGACCTCATCCGGTCCCGCTATCGCAATCCCGAGCAGCTACTCTCGACGATGGGCGAATGGTTGCAGACGCACGGCGTCCCAAAGGAATTCACGGACGACCTCAAGACATCGGCGATGCCCGTACGCGCATTCGTCGATCCCGTTGATCCGGACGAGGTGGTCTGGGGCGGCGAAAAGATCGAGATCGGGCGCTTCGAATTCGAGGTGTGGTGGACGCCGGGCCACTCGCCGGGCCACATCTGCTTCCTCGAACGCGGGAAGAAGTTCGTGCTTACGGGAGACCACGTTCTGCCGACGATCACGCCGAACATCAGCCTCCACCCCCAACAGCAGGGCAACCCGCTCGGCGACTACATCGCCTCGCTGAAGCGGTTGGAGGAACTGGATGTCGAGCAGGTGCTGCCCGCGCACGAATTCAAGTTCACGGACCTTCGCAAGCGGCTTCGCGAGATCGAGCAACACCACGAAGAGCGGCTCGCCGAAATGATGGCGGCCATCGGACGCGGGCAAGCGACGGGGTACGACGTCGCGCGTAAGGTGAAGTGGGTGACCGGCACGTTCGACAGCTTCACGCCGTGGATGCAGCGCGCCGCGATTGGCGAGACACTGGCGCACCTCGACTATCTCGTCATCGAGGGCACGCTCGGGAAGTTCGTGCACGAGGGCGTGCAGTACTACAAGAAGCCCGGCAACGACTGACCGGAGGCGCCTCCATGAGCACGACAAAGACCGCGTACTACACGATCGCCGAGACCGAGTTCGGGCCGATGCTTGTCGCCGGCGATGGACGTAAGCTTGTCGCGATCAAGTTCAATGTCGGCCCAACGCAGCTGCCTGATGCTGTCGAAGCGCTGGATCGCGAACTGAAGGGCGCGTACGTGCTCGTCGAGGACGCACGGCGGGTGAAGCCGCTCGTCACACAACTCACTGCATACCTGCGAGGCAAGCGCACGTCGTTCGATGTTGAACTCGATCTCACGTGGATGACGCCGTTCCGGCAGAAGGTGCTCGAAGAGTGCGCGCGCGTGCCACGCGGCCAGGTGACGACCTACGCCGAACTCGCGCGGCGGGCGGGACGGCCAACGGCGTTCCGCGCTGTGGGGCACACGATGGCGACGAACCCAGTGCCCATCGTCGTGCCATGCCACCGCGTACTCGGCAGCGACGGCACTCTGCACGGCTTCGGCGGCGGCCTCGACATGAAGGCGAGGCTGCTCGCACTTGAGGGCGCGCGCCTCGCGTAGCACTTCGTCCATCCGTGCTGTTTGCCGCGATACACTAGACCCAGATCGCTCGATCTGGGGCCCACCACTTATATCGCACGTCCACTGAGATTCATGGTTACTGCCGAGCACATACTCGAAGACCTCAATCCGCCCCAGCGCGATGCCGTCACCACCATCGCCGGGCCGCTGCTTATCCTCGCGGGGCCTGGCTCTGGTAAGACGCGCGTCATCGCACACCGCATCGCCTACTTGGTTGACGTGATTGGCGTGGCGCCGTGGCGGATCTTGTCCGTCACCTTCACGAACAAGGCTGCGAAGGAGATGCGGTCGCGGGTGGCGGCGCATCTGGAAGAGGCGGCGGCCGACTTGCTGCTAGGAACGTTCCACTCCATCTGCGCGCGTCTGCTGCGGACTGAGGCCGATCGGATTGGCCTCAACCGCTCGTTCAACATCTACGACGACAGCGATCAGATGTCGCTGATGAAGCGCGCTTGCGAACGCTCGAACGTCGACACGAAACGCTTCAAGGAGCGCGCCATTCTCAGCGCGATCTCCCACGCCAAGAGCGAACTTGTGTCACCGGAGACGTACGCGAAGGAGGCGCGCGACTATTTTGGTGAGGTCGTGGCGCGTGTATACGACCACTACCAGCGGTTGCTTGTGGAGAACAGTGCGCTCGACTTCGACGACCTCATCGTTCGCACGGTGGAGATGCTGCGCCATCACGAAGAGGTCCGTGAGAAGTACCAGGAGCGCATGCTGCATGTGCTGGTCGACGAGTTCCAGGATACGAATATCGCCCAGTACGAGCTGGCAAAGCTGTTTGCGGGGAAACATCCGAATATCTGCGTCGTCGGCGACCCCGACCAGTCGATATATTCGTGGCGGTCGGCGGACATTCGCAACATCCTCAACTTCGAGCGCGACTTTCCGGGCGCGAAGACCGTGCTGCTGGAGCAGAACTACCGCTCGACGCAGAACATCCTCGACGGCGCGCAGGCAGTGATCGCGGGCAACATTCAGCGCAAGGAGAAGACGCTCTGGACGTCGGCCGGCGGCGGCGAGCCTATCGTCGCGTACGAGGCGTACGACGAGGCTGAGGAAGCGGACTTCGTTGCCAACGAAATCGCGACGATGGTCGAGGCGGATCAGCGGCCCTACGGTGAGTTCGCGGTGATGTACCGCACGAACGCACACTCGCGCGCACTGGAGGAGGCGCTGATTCGAGCGAAGGTCCCGTATGCGCTCGTCGGTGGAACGCGGTTCTACGAGCGGCGCGAGGTGAAGGACATTCTCGCGTACTTGCGCCTGATCCAGAACCCGCACGACATCGTGAGCTTCACGCGCGTCATCAACGTGCCGGGCCGCGGCATCGGCGCGAAGACGCTGTCAGAGCTCGAGCGCTGGGCGCGCGAGCGAGAAGTGCCACCGTACGCCGCGCTGCAACTGATCGCCGAACAGGAAGGAAGCGCCGTCAAGCCCCCACCGATCGAGCGCCATCCAATCGGCGCCAAGCAGACGCGCACGCTGATCGACTTTCACGCAATGATCGTCGAACTACAGAACGTCGCTGAAAAGAACAACCTCTCGACGCTCCTCGATGGTCTGCTCGAGCGGACGGCGTACCGTCAGTACTTGTTTTCGGAATTCGAGGAACCGGAGGCAGAAGAGCGCTGGGAGAACATCGGCGAGCTACGCAACGTCGCGTCAGAGTATGACGGACTGAGCTCGGGGCACGGACTCGTCGCCTTCCTCGAAGACGTGGCGCTGATCTCGGACGCGGACACGGTCCCCGAAAACGACGACCCACGGTCAGGGCGCGTGACGTTGATCACGCTGCACTCCGCGAAGGGGCTGGAGTACCCCATCGTGTTCCTGATCGCGATGGAGGAAAGCGTGCTGCCCCACATCCGGTCGTTCGACGACCCTGCGCAGATGGAGGAGGAACGCCGCCTGTGCTACGTCGGGATGACCCGCGCGAAGCAGCGGTTGTATCTGATCCGCGCGTTCCGGCGCTACACCATGGGGTCATCGTCGCACAACCCACCGTCGCGATTTCTGCGCGACATCCCGGAGCACCTCATCGCGCAGCGATCAGCGGTGCGCGGCCAGCACGAGGCCGTCGAGCGCGGCCCTTCACGGTTTCGCGATGAGTTCGCGCGCCGCGACGACCGCCCGGCTGTACCCGAGGATCTCGTGTACGCAGGCGGCGAGCGCGTGCGCCACCCGCGGTTCGGCGAGGGCATCGTCGTGTCGTCGCAGATGGTGAAGGACGATCAGGAAGTAACTATCGCCTTCAAGGGCGAGGCCGGTATCAAGCGGCTGATGCTGTCGTTTGCGCCACTCGAAAAGCTGTAGGGCCTGCCTGCGGGGACAGGTTTGCGCGTTTGAGTTACTCCAACGGCTTCTGGTGATCGATCGGATTGATCCCGGACAGCACGGCCGCGCCGTGATGCGCCGCCCGCTCGCACGCGTCGACAATATTTGCGCCTGACGCGAGGTACCACGTGAGCGCGGCCGCGAAGCTGTCGCCCGCTCCGTACTGTCCGACAACGGGCGCATCGCGTGGAGGTGCGGCGAATGTCTGGGTGCCTATCGCGGTCTCGATTCGTCCCCCGCGCGGTCCCTCGGTGAGTACGAGCGCGCCGGGCGGCATCGCGTATGCGGCGCGTGCTCGGTTCTCGCGCGGGTCGGTCGCGCTGCCAACGATGACATCGGCGTGAACACCTGCCGCCTCAAGAACGTGCGCGCGTCGTGCGGTCACGACGAGCAGTTGTGCGTTGCGCGCGAACTTCAGCGTTTCCGGATCTTCGCCCGTGAAGTAGGCGGCATCGCACGTCTCGAGGATGTCCCACGCGAGAATGTCGTCCGCGGCGGGATGTAGCGGCGGCCCGACGACGAGGATCGTGCGCTCGCCGTCCGGCGTCACGAGCACAATATCTCGCGTGTGTGGCTCCATGCGGACGGCCGCGTGTACGGTCGCCGGCGCAGATGCAAGCTCGTGGTAGACGTGGAGCGCTGCGTCGTCGACGCCGATCGCGGTGAACAGATGCACTTCTGCGGGACTGCGGACGAGTTGGAAGAAGGCGATGCCGCCTCCACCACCGGCGATTATTTGCGGATCGTCCAGGTGGAGGATGTCGCCTGGCGCGGGCAAGGCTGGCACGCTGGCGATCGTGACGTGTTCGACGTGACCGATGACGGCTATCCGCATGGGCCAGTTTAGTAGTCGTTGGTCGTTAGTCGTTAGGGATTGCTCCTCGGCACCTGTTCCAGAGACGTGGAGGCGGTAGGCTGGTTCGATGAAAGCTGAAATCGTCTCCATTGGCACTGAAATCTTGCTGGGCGAGATCGTTGATACAAATGCCGCATACATCGCCTCGCGGCTTCCCGCGCTAGGGATCGACATCTATTACAAGCACGTCGTCGGCGACAACCTCGACCGCCTGGCCGAGACGATCGGGCGCGCGCGCGACCGCAGCGACCTGATCATATGCAGCGGCGGTCTCGGGCCAACGCAGGACGACCTCACGCGCGAGGCGATCTCCGCCGTGATGGGTGAGGAGCCGCACGTCGATCCGGAGTTGGAGGCGACGCTGCGCGGCTTCTTTGAATCGCGTGGCGTGAAGATGCCCGAAACCAACATCAAGCAGTGCTGGGTGATCCCGTCTGGCCGCGCGATTCCAAACCCGCGCGGCACAGCGCCCGGATGGTGGATCGAGCGCGACGGCAAGATCATCGTCGCGATGCCTGGTCCGCCGACGGAGATGACGCGTATGTGGGAGAAGGAGGTCGCGCCCGAACTCCTCCTCCGCGGCTCGGGCACAATTCTTGTGACGCGCACGATCAAGACCGCGGGCATGGGCGAAAGCACCGTCGACGAGCTCATCACGCCGCTGCAGGAGTCGCAGAACCCAAGCATCGGCACGTACGCGAAGCAGGACGGCGTACACGTGCGACTCGGCGCGAAAGCAGCGACGGAAGAGGAGGCGTGGCGGCTCATCCTGCCGATGGACGAAGAGATCAAGCGCCGTCTCGGGCCGGTGGTCTGGGGCGTTGATGACGACACCTTCGAGAGCATCGTCTGTGACATGATGAAAGAGCGCGGCGTCACGCTGGCGACGATGGAATCCTGTACGGGGGGCTTGCTGGCGAGCGTCGTCACCGATGTGCCGGGATCGTCTTCCTGCTTCCGCGGCGGCATCGTTACCTACCAGACGGAAACCAAGATCGAAGCCGGCGTGCCGGCATCCGTCATCGATGACTACGGCGTCATCAGCGCCGAGACCGCACGCGAGATGGCGCGCGTCGCGCGGGAGCGCATGGAGGCGAGCGTCGGCATCGGCATTACGGGCGTCGCAGGCCCGGACGAGCAAGAGGGCAAGCCCGTTGGCACGGTGCATGTCGCGATCGATGCGATCTGGGAAGCGCCACGCGTCCTGAGCTACACGTTCAATCAGGGACGCACGGCCGTGAAGCGACGCGCGGTCACAACCGCGCTGGGCCTGCTGCGCCAGTCGCTGCTCACCCACCGAAACGAATCTTTGGTATAAGCGCACGGACGGAGGCGGACATGCGCACGCACGCCGAACTCGCCGCAGCCTTCCGCGCCCTTCACGCTCGCCCAGGCGCCTTCGTCATACCGAACCCATGGGACGTTGGCAGCGCGCGGGTTCTCGCCGGCCTCGGCTTTGAGGCGTTGGCGACGACCAGCTCAGGCATGGCGTACGCGCTCGGCAAGCGTGATGGCGCCGCGACCCGCGACGAAGTCCTCGAACACCTCCGCGCGCTCGTCGCGAACGTGGACATCCCGATCAACGCGGATCTCGGCAACGCGTTTGGTGACGATCCTGCGGCTGTCGGCGAAACCTTCCAACTGGTCGCGCCGCTGGGCGTCGCCGGCGCGTCGGTCGAAGATGCGACGGGCGACAAGAGCAACCCCATCTATGAATTCGATCTGGCCGTCGAACGCGTCCGCGCCGCGGTCGATGCCGTGCGCGCGACGGGCCTACCCGTGATGGTGACAGCGCGTGCCGAAGGCTTCCTGCACGGCAAGCCCGACTTGCCCGAAATCATCAAGCGTTTGCAAGCATTCCAAGAGGCTGGTGCCGACGTCCTCTACGCGCCCGGTATCAAGACCCGAGACGAGATCACCGCCGTGTGCTCGTCGGTTGTTCGACCGGTGAACGTCCTCGCGGCGCTACCCGGCATGAATCTCACGGTTGCGGACCTTGCTGAGTTGGGCGTGAAGCGCATCAGCGTTGGCGGCCTTCTTGCGAAGGTATCGATTGATGCGCTGCTCCGTGCATCCGAACAGATGCAGCAGGGCTCGTTCGCGTTCGCGGACGGCATCAAGGGTTTCGCTGACGTCCGGCAGTGGCTGAGCGAATAGCGAGCCGACGACCGACGACCGAGCCCTACCAGGTGTCGATATTCGGTCGCTTCTTCTCCAACCGAGGAGGAGTCGCCGGAACTGAGCGCAGCGCCCCCATCACCCATCGCCGGGAGTCCACGGGGTCGATGACGTCGTCGATCTCGAAATGCGATGCTGTGTTCACGGCTTTGCCGTGCTGGTACATGCGCTCGACCATCGTCTCGAATTGCGTCACGCGCTGCTCCGGATCCTCGATCGCCGCCAGTTCGTTGCGGAAACCGAGCTTCACCGCACCTTCCAGCCCCATGCCACCGAACTCGCCTGTGGGCCATGACACACAAAAGAACGGCGCCTTGAAGCTCCCACCCGCCATCGCCTGCGCGCCCAATCCATACGCCTTGCGCAGGATGATCGTAAAGAACGGCACGGTGATGCTCGCACCGGTAACGAACATGCGGGATGCGTGGCGAACAAGCGCAGTCTTCTCTGCCTCGGGCCCGACCATGATCCCCGGCGTGTCACAGAGAAACAGCAGCGGGACGTCGAACGCGTCGCACAACTGCATGAAGCGCGCGGCCTTGTCAGCGCCGTCGCTGTCGATCGCGCCGGCGAGGTGTGCAGGGTTGTTTGCGATGACCCCGACGGGACGCCCTTCAATGCGCGCGAGCGCGGTCACCATTCCCGCCCCGAAACCGCGCCGCAGTTCGAGCACAGAGTCCGTGTCCGCCATCGTCTCGATGACCGTCCGCACGTCGTAGATGCGCCGCCGGTTCTCGGGGATGATGCTGCGCAGACGACGCTGATCGGCGCACTCCCACTTTGCGAGCGGGCCCTGGAAGTACGAGAGGTACTTCTTCGCAGCAGCAACCGCTTCCGCCTCATCCTCGACCGCGATGTCCACGACGCCGTTGGAAGACTGCACGCCGATCGGCCCGATCTCCTCCGGTCGAAACACGCCAAGCCCGCCGCCCTCGATCATCGCGGGCCCGCCCATGCCGATGTTCGCATTCCTCGTCGCGATCACAACGTCGCAACAGCCGAGCAGCGCCGCGTTTCCGGCGAAACAGCGCCCGGAGACGATGCCGACCAGCGGCACGAGCCCGCTGAGCTTGCCGAAGTAGTTGAATGCCATGCAGTCGAGCCCCGCCA
>JAKFYB010000023.1 GCA_021731085.1 Dehalococcoidia bacterium | reverse complement strand
AGCTTGAACACGTACGTCAGCGGATCCGGATTCTCGACGCTCTCTGCCACCTCGTTGACCGGTGTGTACCAGTCGCCTTGCGGCAGTTCACCGAGCTGCGTGTTGAAGCGCATCAGCCTGCTGTATTAGTATGAAGCGAGCGCGTGCGTCAGGAATGTGGCTGCTTTGTGTGGGTCCTTCCCCAGCACCAGGCTCACTGTGCCGCGAAGCGTCCCACCCGGCACGGGCGTGTCGCCACCACCGCTTGGTGTGCTGCCGGCGCCCGGCGTGCTGCTGCCGCCATCATCGTCATCGCTACTGCAACCAATGAGCGCAATCGCGCTCGCCGATGCGCCGGTGATCGCGGCGGCCTGCAATGCCCTGCGGCGCGTAATCCTGCGTGAGGTGTAACGATCCCAGAACGACGATGTAGCCATGGGTCAATCCCTCCCTGCTTGCTGTGCTGCTTCGCTGCTGCGGTAGCTGCACGATCTCCCTCGATGGGCACAAGTCTACTACGGCTGAGGCTACAAATGGGCGGCTGGCTTTGCAAAAACGGAACGAATCAGTGGCAGTTCGTGGGGCCGTCCGAGCGCCGGGTGCTGTAACCCGACTGCTTCAACCCCGTTAGGGTGGTATAAAGGGGCGCTCTGTCCTGTACGACCACCCCGCCCGTTGGAGGTAGAAGAAGTTATGTCGATCTCACGGAACGCCCGCTGCCTCGCGCTTGCAACGATCGCGGGCGTCAGCGCCGTGTTTGCCGCCACGTTGGTGCCCGTGCCCTCTCTGCGGGAGGCCTCCGCGCAAGAGCCCGCCACACAGGAGCCTTCCACGCAGGAACCCGCCACGCAGGAGGCCTCGCAAGAGGACACCGACGGGCTCTTGTACAGCGTCGTCGCGCCGCCGGAAGAACTCGACCAGGGCGCCACCGGCATCGTCGTCGAAGTGCGCGCCTCGAATGCCGACAACCTCGCCGCATTCGGATTCCAGTTGGAATTCGACGCCGAGATCCTCGAAGTGGCCATCGACCCTGAAACCCAGCAACCTATGATCCAGCGTGGCGACTTCCTCGGCTCAACCGGCCGCGAAGTCGCCTGCAACGAACCGGCCAGCCAGCCCGGCGTCCTTCGTCTCGAGTGCGTGACGCTCCGCCTCGAGCCCGCGGGCCCCGACGGCGATGGCCTCCTCGCGACAATCACCTTCAACG
The DNA here is from genome assembly GCA_021731085.1 of Dehalococcoidia bacterium. GTDB lineage: Bacteria > Chloroflexota > Dehalococcoidia > DSTF01 > JACRBR01 > JACRBR01. The sequence goes on along the minus strand of JAKFYB010000023.1, from coordinate 57,649 downwards.
CCATCGGCTCCGGCACATCGCCCCTGACGCTCGACCGCGTCCAGGCCAATAACCCCGACGCCACCGTCGTCGATCCCATCTCCGTGCAGTCGTCGCAGCTCAGCGTGAAGGGCGACGCCAGCATCAACTGGCTCCTCTGGGGCGGCATCATCGCCATCGGCGCCGTCGCCGCTATCGCCGTTGCATTCGTGGCCATGAAGCTCCGCACCCGCGGCGGCCCACCGACCGCCTCGACAACGCAGACGCCGCCCGCCGCTTGACCCCGGAGCGCGGGCTTTCAGCCCGCGAGCGACGCGTGTACAGCCGCCTTGCATTAGTTCCGGAGCGCGGGCTTTCCAGCCCGCGCGTGGTCGTCGTACCAACGATGTGGTGCTTGCACTGTGATGCGGATCCGGGAACGAGGCTTTTAGGCCCGCGCCGGATGCCCGTCATTCAGAACGAAGTGATGAATCTAGTCTGACCAGCTGCCAATGCCTCATGCGCCAGCGAGATCGCAGGCACGTGGACGATGCCTCCTACCGCGCTACCGTAAGCGACAACCACAAACACGGAGGCACAATGGCGCGCGTACGGCTCAACGAAACCAACGACATCCCCGAAACTCACCGCTGGATGTTCGAGCGCATGGAGAAGCAGGGCGACGTCCTGAACATCTTCCGTGCCCTCTCCCACAGCCCCGAAGCCTTGCGACGATTCATGAAGTTCGGCAGCTACTTCCTCGCCGACGGCAAACTCGACCCCAAACTCCGCGAGCTCGCCATCCTCCGCGCCGGCTGGTTGTGCAAAGCCCCGTACGAGTTCTCGCAACACATCTCCTTCGGCCGCCGTACCGGCCTCTCCGACGACCAGATCCGCGCCATCGCCGAGCCTGCATCGCGCTTCTTCGCCCCCAACGAAATGGCCGTCCTCGCCTTCGCGTCAGAAATGACCACCGATGCCCGCGTCTCAGACACAACCTTCCACGCCGTCCAGTCTTTCCTCAACGACGAGGAGATCGTCGAGCTCACGATGGTGACCGGCTACTACAACATGGTCTCCCGCCTCCTAAACACCCTGGAGGTCGACATCGATCCCCCCGCCGCCAACGACCTCGCCGCCCTCGGCCTCGACATCTAACGCAGCGGCCCGCAGGAAAAACGGAGCGCGGGCGTTTCAGCTCGCGCGGTGGTTGAAGTGAAGATGTACCGCGAATACGTCAGCCCGCGCGGGAGCTAGGAGAAGTAGACGAGTGCGGGCTGTTCAGCGCGATGGGGCGACAATCGTGCGCCGCGTGGTGGAGCGGATTGCATGTACCAGCGGAGCTTTAGCTCCGCCGCGTTGTTGGCGTGGCGGTCGTGTTAGCTCTCACGGCAATGGCCGCACCCGTAGTCGACGCTACAGCTATCAAGTAACCGCCGCCGACTCTTCAATGATCCGCGCCGCGACCCATCCGAATCGAAGTTCGGCTTCGACGCGTCGTAGTCCCCAACATTCAGTCGCGTCAGAAGTACGCCATCGCTCGACCGTCACCTGTAACCAGTCACCTGTGACCTACAAGGCCCCGAACTCCCGCGCCAACTCCAAAATATCCTCCGACGTAAAGAACGATCGCCGCGAGTTCACCCAGTGGTCGTGCTGTTCGTCGAACTGACCGTTGTACTCGTCCTGGATCCGGTCGTAAATCTGCTTCACGACGCGGCTCGTCTCCTTCACGCGCGTCTCCGACCCCATGCGCTCGAACTCGCGGTTCATCACCGAGATGATCCCCTCCGAGCCCGACAGCGAGCCGATGCGCGACAGCTCCACCTCCGAACGCCCGAACAGCGACGCCGCGAACGGCAGGTAGATCAGCCCGCCGGGCGCGCCACCCTGCTTGCCGACGCCCGCTTGGTGGATGCCCGCCGTCGTCGTGAACACCTCGCCGATTAGCGGCAACCGGTCGTTCAGCTCGATCACCTCGCCGTCAACGAGTTGGCGCATTTCCTCCAGCGCCTTCAGGTTGAAGCCGGGGTCGCCGTAATGCCGGATCAGCGCCGCGATCGTCTGCTCCAGCGACGTATTGCCTGTGCGCTCGCCCAGCCCCGCGAACGCGACGTTCGCCTTCTTGCCGCCGTAGCGCCACGCCGCGATCGTGTTCGCCGTCGCCAGTCCGAAGTCGTTGTGACCGTGATACTCCAGCTCGGCGCCCGTCTCCTGCCGCAGCACCGTGAACAAGCGCGGGATGCCCCACGGCAGCGCCGCGTACGGATCCGGACTGCCCCAGCCGATCGTGTCGCAGATCCGGAACTTCGCGATGCCCTTGCTCTCTTCGAGCACCCGCTGCATGAACGGGATCACCCAGCCATAGATGTCTGCCCGCGTGCAGTCTTCGAGATGCACCCGCGGGATGATGTTGTTCTCCAGCGCCGTCCGGATCGGCTGCAGGTACTTCTCGATCGCTTCTTCCTTCGACGCGTACCCCAGCTTGTCGAAGATGTGGTGGTCGGACGCGGACGCCAGCATCCCCGTCTCCTTGATCCGCCCCTGCGACATCTCGACGAGCAGCTTGATGTCCTTGGGCGTCGCGCGCGTCCACGTCGTCACGCGTGGCCATTCGTGTCCCAGCTCGAGTAGCTTCTCGATCGTCCACACATCCCGCTTCTGATAGATGAATGCCTCGACCGCGTAGATCGTCCCGGATCCGTTGTCGAGCTTGTGCAGCAGGTCGTAGTACTTGACCCGCGCCTCCGCCGGGAAGATGGCCATACGGCTGTCCTGCGCACCGTCCCGCAGCGTGGTGTCCGTGATCAGCTTCGGCAGCGAGTCCTGCGCCTGCGAGGGCGGCGTAACCGGCTCCGGCTCCAGAATCACCGGCGGCAGCTCACCCTGGTAGTTGTAGTACACAGCCTCAGCGTTCACCTTCGTCGCAGTAACCATCAAGTTCTCCACTTCGATTCCAAGATTGCGGTTGAAGTCTATAGCTAGAATCGATTCAGACTATAATAGCGTGGGTGCTCGAGTGCAAATCACCCAGCCAGAGCCCTAGTCCCTAGCACCTAACACCGAGTCCCTAGATGGTACCGTAGCCATCGAGGTCGCCGGTACGGAATGAGACGCCTCTTCGAGCCCCGCATCCTCTTCCGCAGCGCGATCACGGTCGCGCTGCTGGCCGTCCTCGTCTGGCGCGTTGACCTCACGGAAGCCGCCCGCGCCCTCCGCGATGCCAACTACCTCTTCCTCCTCCCTGCGATCATCTCCTTCGGCGCGACGAAGCTGCTCGTCGCCGAGCGCTGGCGCTTGATGATGTCGACGTTCGCGCGACTGCCGCTGGCGCCGCTGTTCGGCATCCTCAGCGTCGCTAACCTGGCGAACAATGTGCTCCCTGCGCGCCTCGGCGACCTCGTCCGCGTACAAGTGCCGGCGCAGCGGTGGGGCGTCAGCCGCGCCCGCTCGGCGGCGACGGTCTTCGCGACGGAGTCCTTGCTCGACGGCATCGCCTTGGCCGGGCTGGGGCTCATCGGCCTCGCCCTGATCGACATCCCGGTGTTTCCGTCCGAGCTGTTCTGGTCTGTGCTGGGTCTGCTTGTTGGCAGCATCATCGCCGTTGTGCCGCTCTCCCACCTGAAGCTCGATCCGGGCTGGACGGAGCGGAGCATCGTGCGCAAGTTACCCGACGCGCCGCAGCACTTCGTCGAAGAGGCCGTCCCGCACTTCCTCGACGGCCTCGCGGTATTTCGCCATGCGCGACTCGCAGCGCCGGCTATCGCGTTGTCGTTCGCGCTTTGGCTTATCGAGGTGGGGACGTTCGCACTGCTCGGTCGGGCGTTCGGGATTGCGTTGTCTATGCCGGCGTGGATGCTGGTAATGATCTCGGCGAACCTTGTGAGCGCTGTCCCCGTCACGCCGTCGAACATCGGCGCCTATGAAGTGGCGATCACGGAACTGCTGAAGGCACTCGGTGTCGAACCCGCCGCCGCCGCAGGCTTCGCGATCGCCGTGCACGCGTTCAACATCCTGTGGATTTCCGCCGTTGGCTTCACGTCGATGTGGGCGCTGCGCCTCACCTTCGACGACGTCTTCTCATTGCGGACCGCGGCGACGGCGGATGATCGCGCGACCGTTGCCACGGTGCCGTAATCGCGAATGGTGATGTTTCACGTGAAACATGCAGCGTGTGCGAGCATGTTGTTTTCACCGTAGTGTCACGCGGCGCTTGGAGATCTTCGTAGGGATGTTTTTTCGTCAGGCCTTTGGGGATTCGTTGAACGACATCACGCGGCCGTTGATGTAGACGCGTTCCTTGTACGCGACGATGGCCACTTCATTGCCGTCGTCGTCGTAGAGGTGGACACCGTCATCATGCGGCGTCATGCGGCGCACGCCGAGAAATGAGCGTCCACCACCGCCGACGGGCTTAAGCGCACCGGAACCTGGCTGGTCTGGCATAGCGGCATCGTAGCGGACGTGCGTAGGCGGACGTGTGTAACGGAGGACGGAGCGCGGGCTTTCAGCCCGCGTGTGCGGCCACGGAGCGTTGAGAGGGCGGAGGATGTCGACGAAGGAACCGCGTTCGTGTAGCGACAGGCGGTCTGTCCCACTCGCCGAGATCAGGGAAGCTCTGTTCGAACCTCAAGGCCAACGGCGGGAAGCCGTGCCAGCAGGCCCTGCTCTCCGACGAGATGCCCGGTGCCGACCGCCACGAATGCGTTCGTTCCGTCGTCGAGCATGGCCCTGATCCGCGGCAGCCATGCCTCGTTGCGGCGCACGACGAGGTGGGTGTGCAGGTCCGGCCATTGGTCCCGCATCATCGCCGTCTCGCGCTCGATCGGAGACAGGTCGCCAGCTCCGAGGCGTTCCGCGTAGTTGAGCACGCGGTCCAAGCCCGCCGCTACCTCGTACAGCGTGAAGTGGAGGTACTGCACTTCCGCCTTCTCCGACATCGAAGCGAACGACGCAAACACGTCTTCCGGCGTGGGGAACTCGCTCTTGAGCGCAGCGCCACCCTCCGCCGCGCGCTCACGCAGCACCGCTTCCGGTGCGTACTCCTGGTTGAGCCCGATGTGCGCGTCCGCGGCTACGCGAAGCGCCTGCGCGGCCAACCACGGCCGCAGCGCCGCGAGCATCTGCGCGTTCGCGCCGACTCCTTCCACAGTGCGTTCGAGACGCGCGAGTTCGTCAGGTGGCAGCCATGATGCAAGCGGCCTCGCCGGATCGATGCCGTAGCTCACAGCGAGCGCCTGCAGACCGTCGTCCATCGGCGGCACTTCGCACCAGAACTCGTCGGCGGCCGCCGCGATCGCTTCGACCCGCGGAGAGGTCCACGGAGTCGGAGTCGGGCGAGAACCGCCGAACAACCAGATCACATGGTCCCCGCCGCGTGTGACGCGAAAGAGCACGATTACGGCGCGGGTGGTTCGGGCGCCGAGCCCACTGACGGCAGTGCTAGCGTTTCCGATCCGGAATCGAACTCGAATGGCGGGTATTCGTCCACGAGGGACGCGAGGTACGCGAGCACCCGCACGTGCCATCGCTGTACGCCGCGGAGGAAGTTGAAGATGCCCTCCGGGTACGACTCCTGGATGAGGATCATGACGGCTGCGACGACGACCAGGATGGCGGCGACGAACCCGATGAACGCCAGGATGATGAGGTGCGGGATGACCATGATGATGCGAAGGAGCGCCTGGCCGATGCTGGGTGTGCCGCCGGTTTGCACCTCGAACCGGAAGGGCTGCTCGCCCTCGCTGCCGGGAAGCTTGTCCGTAAGCAATCCCATCCATGCGTACAGCCCGACTACGAGGCCGAGCCACTTGATCATGTTGTCGGGCGCTTCGGCGAGATAGCGATCGGCGCCCTTCTGTGAGATGAGCACCGCGGCCATAACCGGAATGCCGAGCCAGATGAGGCCGTTCAGGAAGCCGAGCACGCCAATGATGGAGAGCACGACGATGATGGCGACCCGCAGCAGCAACTGGATGCGGTCAGACTTCTCGGGTCGCTGGATGTCGAAGAGGGCCGGGTAGGAGGCCATTGGGCACCATCCTTTCGGGACAAACGTCCGTACAGGCCTATCCTACGCCCGCAATGGGTGGCCTGTCGAGAGGCAACTGGCACTCAAATGAGATCGATGTAAATGCCCAGCGAGCGCTGTCCTCGTAGTATCGAACGAACACACGGGCTGAAGGCCCGCGCTACGGGTGGCTGAAGACGGTTCGATCCTGCGCGCCTATTCGATGTGGAAGCGGTAGCCGACGTTGCGCACGGTCTCGATGAACGTGTGACGGCCGTCCTCAATCTTGCTGCGCAGGCGCCGGATGTGGACGTCGACCGTGCGTGCGCCGCCGTAAAAATCGTATCCCCAGACGCGGTTGAGGAGCGCCTCGCGCGTAAACACCTTGTCGCGATTCGTCGCGAGGAAGCGCAGGAGTTCGTACTCCTTATAGGTTAGGTCAACTGGGCGGCCGGTGATCGCCACCTTGTAGTTCCCAAGGTCGATTTGTAGCTCTCCCGCGCGCAGGACGTTGTCGCCCTCGACGCCGGAGCGCAGATAGATGGCCCGCTTGACCCGCGCGAGGATCTCCTCGGTTAGCGCGGGGTGAATCACAAAGTCATCGAAGCCGATGGTGAAGTCGAAGTTGGCGAGTTGATCGCTGCGCACAACGGCAACGGACGCGACGCCTGCCGGCATATCAGGCGAGCGAAGCAGGTTCTTGATGGCCGGGCCGTCCGGGCGGCCAAGAAGGTTGAAGACCATCGCCGCCGGCGCCTGCGCGCGAGCTCCTTCGAGCGCCCGACCCATTTCCGAGTACGTGACGGAGAATCCGTCCTCCTCGATGGCTGACGCGACAGAGCGTAAATCCTCACTCGCGTCGACAAGCAGTACCGTCTGCATCGGACTTCCTCCTCGTGTGGGGAGTATAGCCCCGTCGTGTTACGCCCGGATGACGGGCGAGCTCAAAAAATCGGTGTCAATCAGGTTCGAAAAACACAGAGACACGGAGGTGACCTCACCCCCTCCCCTCTCCACGTAGTGGAGAGGGGAGCTTGCCCGAGCGATTCGGCGGCCGTCGCATAAGGCTGCGTCGCTGCTCGGAATCATCATGTTTCGCGGCGGAAGACTTCGAGGATGGTCGGCTGCCCCGCGTCGGTCGCGATGCGCTCGATCACGTCGCCGGCTGCGAGCGAGCCCTCTTCGACGACGCTGGCGTAGAAGCCCGTCCGGCCGGTCGAGCGCATCGTGCGCTTGAACTCCGGGATGCCCATGCGAATGTCCAGCTTGTAGCAGGGGCCGCGCGGTTCGGTGACCTTCAGCAGCACGTTCCCAACCCGCAACAGGTCGCCGACGCGCACCTCGTCTTCCAGCAGACCCTCGACCGTGAGGTTCTCACCGAACTGGGCGAAGGGTAATTCGCGGTCGAGCTCTTTCCGCCACGTCGCGTAGTGCGCGACCGGATACAGGTAGACGGCCTTGAGCGCGCCGCCGTGAACCTGCCCGTTCGGAAAGACGCGGGTGTCCGCCTGTCCGTCGCCGGCGAGCCCCCACGCGCGCACAGCCACCGATCCTTCGACCGGCGACTTGAAGATGCCGGTGACAACGGTGTGCTCGACGCCGTCAGCGCCCTTCGCAGTTACTGCCGTCGGCTGACCAACATTCACGGACACGATCTTGTTCATGCAGGAAGTGTAGCCACGCCGTCAAGGGATACGAAGCAAAAGGCTCGCGGAGAAGGGCTGCCTCATCCGAGACAGCCCTTTCGCTTTGTTCGTGTACAGACTCCTGCGCTCAGCGAGCACCTCACCCGCTAGCCCCCTCTCCACGAAGTGGGGAGGGGGAACAATGTCGGGGACTAGCAAAACTCCATCTCCGGCCGCGGAATCTCGTTCGAGATCGTGTGGTTTCCCTGGATGTCCGTCGCGTGGATGCGAATGTTGTCGATCAGCACGGCGCCCCAGCTCAGCGCGGTCACGTCGTCGCTCAGGAATCCGAGAAACGTGTCGGCATCGATGTGCGTTGAGTGATGGGTCACGCCGTCGTACGAGTAGGTGAACCAGACGACGTCGGCGTACTGCAGATCGAACTTCATCACGAGGTTCGGGTAGCAGAACGATGTTTCGATGTTCGTCATCTCCGGCTCCATGTCGACCGGCACGGCTAGCTCAAGGTCGTTGCAGAGCGGGCACGGGTCCGCTGTCGGCGTGGCCGTCGGTTCTGCCGCGACGTCGTCCGGGCCCCACGGCGTTGCGGTCGACGTCGCTGTCGGGGTGTCGGTGGGCGCTTCGTCTTCGTCTTCGGGAACGGGCGTCTGGGACACGACGGGCTCCTGCGGCTGGCCGCCGTCGCCTTCGTGTTGAGAGCCTTCGTCGACGGGCACTCCGCCTGTGTTCTGCGAAGCTGGCTGTCCGCCCTGGGGGTTCGAGACCGGAGCATCGTTCGTCTGCTCTGGTGCGCTGGTGGTTGGGCTGACCTGGACGCTCGGGCGCCCTGCCGAGGTGGCGTCTGAGCTGCCAGTTTGGCCGCTGAGCATGAAGGCGGCGCCGATTGCTCCGGCGACAACGATGCCTGCCACTGCTCCGAGGATGAGGGTTCGACTCTTGCTGTTCGTGGTCTCCATGGTTCTGACTCCTTTGTACTGCGCGCTTCTGCGCGTTGTTCTGGTTTCAGGAGTTAGACCGGCGGGGGTGGGAATTCTTACAACGGGCGCAGGCGAAGGTGTCACACGAGTGAGACGTACGAGAATTGAGCGGCTCGATACGCCCGCCTATACTTTCTGCCTAGACGCGGGCTCCGAGTCCGCGCTCGCACCTCTCGCTTGAACAGGAGCGCTCCCATGGGCATCGATTTCGGCTGGTTTTTGCCTACGATGGGCGACTCGGAGATTGTCGGGCCGGCGACGCGCGAGGCGAGCATCGACTATCTCACGACCTGCGCCCGCACTGCGGAGGATGCCGGATTCACGTTCATGCTCGTGCCCGTGGGGACGACGTGCGAGGACGCCTGGCTGGCGGCTCAGGCAACGGCCGCCCGCACGGAGAAGATGAAGTTTCTCGTCGCGATGCGCCCCGGATTTGTCGCGCCGACGGTTGCAGCGAAGATGTCAAACACGTTCGACCAACTCACGAAGGGCCGCGTTTACATCAACGTCGTCACCGGCGGTTTCCCGCAGGAGCAGGCTGCCGACGGCGACTTCATGGAGCATGACGAACGCTATGCGCGCACGCAGGAGTTCATGCAGGTTGTGAACAAGGCCTGGACGGAGGAGAAGTCCTGGAGTCACGACGGCAAGTACTACAAGGTCGAGAAGGGCAACGTCATCCCGAAGCCGTACCAGAAGCCGCGCCCGCCATGGTATTTCGGCGGCGCGTCCGAAGAGGGCAAGCGCGTCGGTGCGGAAGAGGCCGACGTCTATTTGCTCTGGGGTGAGACGATCCCGATGGTGCGAGAGCGCATCACCGAAATGCGGGAGCGCGCGGCGAAGCTCGGAAAGACGCTGCGGTTCGGCATCCGGCTGCTTGTTATCTCGCGCGAGACCGATGAAGAGGCAATCGCCGCGGCCCAGGCGCTCGTCGCGCACGTTCCGGATGACTTCGAAGGCAAGATGCAGCGTCACCAGAGCAAGGCCGACAGCGAGGGCGAGAAGCGGCAGCGCATGCTCCGTGATCAGGGCGACTGGCTTGGACCCAACCTCTGGACAGGCATCGGTCGCGCACGGCTTGGCGTAGGGCTCGCGCTCGTCGGTTCCGGAGAGAGCGTTGCCGCCCGCATCCGCGAGTACGTGGATGAAGGCATCGACACCTTCATCTTCTCCAGCTACCCGCACCTCGAAGAGTCGGAGCGCTTTGGGAAGTACGTGATGCCGCACTTCTCGGGCGAGGCCAACGTCCCGACGGCGCCCGTCGGGCGCGAACTCGTCGCGGCAAACGCTTGATGGCACTCACAGCCGTCGCCATCTCCGGCAGCCCGCGCGCGCCATCGAAGTCGAAGACACTGGCGGAACTGATGCTCGCTGCGCTCGAACGCGGCGGATGTACGACCAGCATGATCGACGTCGCGGATCTGCCCCCGGATGCGTTGCTCGCTCGCGCGTCGTCACCGGAGATCGATGCCGCGAACGCTGCTGTCGCGCGGGCGCAGATCGTCGTAGCAGCGACGCCGACGTACCGCGCGCTCTACACGGGCGCCATGAAGTGCCTGTTCGACCTGATGCCGCCGTACCACCTCGCCGGCAAGATCTGCGTGCCGATCCAGACCGCGGCATCGCCCGCGCACTTTCTTGCGATCGACTACGGCTTCCGGCCGCTCTTCGCGAGCCTCGACGGGGTGACGATCGCGGGTGTCTATGCGACCGACGACCAGTTCGTGGATGGCGCGCCGAGCGACAAGCTTCGCGAGCGCATCGAGCTTGTCGCGGCAAACGCGCTGTCGCTCGCCACGCCTAACGACCAACGACCAAGGACTAGCGACCACAAATGAAGATCGGGTTCGACTTCGACGGTGTGCTGTGCCCGACGCCGTTCGGGCGGCTGGCGGTGCATGCGCCGGAGCCTGTCGACGATCTGCCGCCCGACTACGCGTCGCTCTATGACGTGCCGCGGTCGTCGAATCCACTGCGACTGCTTGCGGAGTATGCGCGGTTCGGCTGGCGCGGCGCAGACAAGGCGGGTGGCGATGTCCTGTGCGAGCTGGCGTCGCAACACGAGATCTTCATCGTGACGGGTCGCAGCCGGAAGGGCGAGCCACTGCTGGAGCGCTGGCTGAAGGCGCGCAAGTGGCGCGATCACATCAGCGGTATCTGGATGGCGCCGAGCGGGCTTCGGCCGCCGCAGCACAAACTTGCGGTGGCGCAGATGTTGGGCATAGACGCGCACATCGACGACGACCCGCGGACGGCGTACCATCTCGCGAAGCACGGCGTGCGGTCGTACCTGCTCGACCACGCCACCGCGCACGGCGACGCGCCGTTGCCGGAGAACCTGACGCTCGTGAGCTCGCTCAGTGACTTCGTGAACAAGCTCAAGCTATGAGCAATCCAGACGTCGATCTTGATGCAATCGCGTACGGACTACACGCGACGTTTCCGGATCTCGGCGACGTAGCACCTTGCCGCGTCATCGGTTGGGGCTTTGGGAGCGTCGTCGTCGAGACGGTTGAAGGGATCGTATTCCGGCTGCCGCGTGTGCCACGCGTACATGAAAACTTCGAGCGACAGCAGGCGCTCTTGACCGCGATCGCGCCACGCCTGCCGGCGGCTGTGCCGTTGCCGCGGTGGCTGACAGGCCCCTGCGAATCGTTTGAACACGGCGCGATCGGCTACGTAGGGCTGCCCGGCCGAGTGATGACGGAGGAGTCCTTCTACGCCAGCGACCGGGCCGAACTTGCTCGTTCGATCGCCGGGTTCGTCGCCGCGCTCCACGCGATCCCGCGCGAAGACGTGCCCATGTTGCTCGTGCGGACGCCCGAGCGGCGCATGCAGTTGGAGACGAGCGTGCGCGACTACGTGCTGCCGGTGCTACACGAGCGATTCTCCAACGATGAATATGCACTGGCGGAAGCGTGGTGGGCGCGCTACCTGGGCGACCCTGAGATCATGTCGTATGAGGCGAAGATGACGCACGGCGACATCTGGTGGGCGAATTTCCTCGTTGATGAGACCGGCGCACAGATCACCGGTGTGCTCGACTGGGACGAAGCGGCTGTTGCCGACCCTGCGCGCGACTTCGGCGGCCTCGGGTACCTCGGCGAGGACTTCATGGCTTCCGTGCTCGATGCATATGCGGACGTTGTCGGCCACGACGAACCCGCGCTGCGGCACCGCACTGGATTGCTGTTCCAGGTGCGCGAGTTCTACGGTGTCCGGTACGCCCACGCATTCCCCACGATGCGCGAGATGGACGACGCACTCGCGAAAGTGCGCCGTGTCATCGGTGCTGCGCCCGCGAGCTAGGCGCCGGATCGGTGGGCGCGGGAACCGCCAGCGCCGTCGCGACGGCGTCGATGCGCCCTATGATCTCCGCCGCCTCCGCCGGTTCGGCGAGGCGAGGCTGGTAGTTGTCGTAGATGTGGATCGGGTGGAACTTGATGCCTGTGACTTCAGTGCCGGTAAGCATCACCTCCAGCATCAGACCTTGCTGCGTCTCCAGCGACCAGTCCTGATCGAAGACGAAGTTTCCCATCGCGTAGGCGACAAACACGTCCTCGCCGGAAGGGCCGGCCATCGTTTCGTACGACTGCGGCCAGTGAGGATGATTGCCGGCGATCAGGTCCGCGCCTGCGGCCACTGCCGCGCGCGCGACCTCACGCTGTCGTTCCGAAGGCTCGGTCTGGTACTCGATGCCCCACTGCGGCAGCACGATCACTACATCGGCCACCTTCTTCGCGTTCGTGATGTCTTCGGCGATCGTCGTCGGGTCGAGCGGCGCCGTGCCCGGGTACTCACCCGTCGCGTGGTACCAGGTCGCGACGTCGTCGTACGCCAGAAACGCGAAGTAGATGCCGTTGCGTTCGACCACCACAGGCGCGCGTGCTTCAAACAGATTCGAGCCTGAACCGACCGGCTGGATCCCCACGGCGCGCAGGTTCGCAATCGTGTCGAACAGAGCCTGATCCCCGCAGTTCGCCGCGCCGCAGTCCTTGATGTGGTTTGCCGCGTGCGAGATCACGTCGAATCCCGCGTACTTGAGCCCGTCGGCAACAGCAGCAACGCCACCGAGGCTGAACGTTTCGATGCAGCCCGTGGGCACGACGGCGTCGGAGATCGTCGAGTCCAGCGTTGCGATCGTGATGTCGGCCGCCGCGAGTTGCGGTTGCAATGCCTGAAACGGCAGCGTCCAATCGCCACCGAGAGCGGTGACAGCTGTGTCCGTACAGCGCGCGGGAATGATGTCGCCGGTGAACAGCAGTGTCGTGGTTGGTTCGATCGTCGGCTGCGGCGACGCGATCTCCGCGGCCTGCGTTGGCGCCGGCCTCGCTGGCGGTTTAGCCGTGGGCGGAACTTCGTTCCCCACACTGCACGCCGCCGATGCCATGACCCAAACTGCGGCGACGATGGCGAGGGCCTTCGATAGCATCGGCTGATTGTAGCCCACGACCTACCGCTTGGCGCCGACCAAGCGACGCGCACGCGCAACAATGCGATCACACGCTGTTCATCCGCCCGAAATCGATGAGCGACTCAGACGGGCGATGCTGGCGGCATTAGCGCCGGGGGGACGTTCAGAGCGATGCGCACGTGTCGGCACGCGCGCGGCACTGCCAACGCATGCCCCTGATCACCTACATGGTGTGCCCTCGGCGTGCTTGTGGTGGTAGTGACGTGTGCGCATTCGCGCGCGCGGAGCTATGCGTGGGGCCGCCCTCCCTCCTCCCCTGGCGATGAGGGCGCCCCACCAACTCTCTCAGGCTAGGCGCATGTCGGCAGCAATTGCGGCGCGCCTAATCCCCTCCTGCCCCCGACCTTGTCGTCCAGCACGAATCCGCGCGCTTCGCTCTGCCGTAGCCTGTACCAAGGCCAGGCACGGCTCGTGGTCGTGATAGCCGGAGGAGGAACGCATGAAGCGAAGACTAGTCCTGGGGGCGATGTTGACCGCCACGCTCATAGCCGGAACAGCGCTCGTCGCCTGTGGAGGTGATGATGACGATGACGGCGGCGATGGAGACGCGCCAACGGCGGTGAGCACACAGCCCGCCGCGGCAACAGAACCTGCCAGCGAAGCAACGGAGCCCGCGACTGACGCGACCGAGCCTGCGGGCGATGGTGTGGAGAACCTGTCCGTCACCGCGTCGGACTTTTCGTTCGATGCCAATCTAACCTCGGTCTCGGCGGGTGCCGTGGTCGAAGTAGCTTTTAGCAACAGCGGATCCGCCCCGCACACGCTGACGTTCTACACCGATGCCGAGCACACGGACGCGATCCCCGGCGGTGACTCGGATCAAGTTGCTGGCGGCGGTTCAGTGAACTTCACGTTCGAGGCGCCCGAGAGTGGCTCCGCCTTCTACCGGTGTGAGGTGCACCCCGCGCAGATGGAAGGCGAACTCACCATCGAGTAACGGCCGACATCATGTTCACAACGACGCGAACAGAGGGAGTATCCGCGCGGATGCTCCCCTTCTAGAACCTAGAACCTAGAACCTAGAACCTAGAACCTAGAACCTAGAACCTACCGCCCCTTGTACTGCGGCGGCCGCTTCTGCGCGAACGCCAGCGGGCCTTCTCGCGCGTCCTCCGATGCCAATACCTTGCGCGACTGTTCGATCTCGAACCGCATACCTTCTTCGAGTGGCATGCCGAGCCCACGGACGGCCGCTTCTTTCGCGAGACGCACAGCGAGCGGCCCGTTCTCGCAAATCTTCTCGGCCATCTCGATCGCCTTTGGCATGACCTGTTCCGCCGGCACGACATGGTTCACGAGGCCATAGCGAAACGCCCAGTCCGCGTCGAAACGGCCACCGGTAACGATCAACTCCAGCGCCGGGCCGAACGGAATCACTCGTGGCAGACGCTGCGTCCCGCCCGCGCCCGGAATAATCGCACGCGTCACTTCCGGCAGTCCGAACGTCGCGTGCTCTGCAGCGATGCGCACGTCGCACGACAGCGCGATCTCGAGACCACCGGCAAGGCAGAAGCCGTTGATCGCCGCGATGATTGGCTTCCAGCACTCGAACCCGCGCGTGATGCCGCCAAACGGCGCCTTGGAGTACGCCGCGCTCACCGCGTTCGAACCCTGTTGCTGCATCTGCGACATCGCCACGAGATCGTTGCCCGCGGAGAACGCGCGTTCGCCCGCGCCTGTAAGCACCGCCACCCAGAGATCGTCGTCGTCGCGGAAGTCGCAGAATGCCTCGTGCATCTCCAGCGACGTCTGCGGGTCGATCGCGTTCATGCGTTCCGGCCGGTTAATCGTCACGATGGCGATGCGGCCGCGCTTCTCGTACTGCACTTTCTCGTAGTTGAGGTCTGCCACGATGGGCTCCTTTCTATCGACGGAACCGTATCAGCGAGCGCACGCATGATCCAGAAGACCAGTATCTCGCGGAAGCGAGAGTAGACATCGGTTTAGCGCGCGGTTATTGCCCGCAGATATCACCGATGATAGACTCGCCGAAGCGGGACATAGAAAACTCGCTAAATAACCGGGCAAGACGGATACTAAGGCTGAGGTGTCCCAATGGCTGCAACTAAGACGACGCGTCCTGAATCCCCCGCCGCGATGCATCAGAAAATGATGCCATGGCTCCTCGTAACCGAACTCTATTGGATGTCATACAAGCTGCTCGAACGCCGCTTCTACCACCTGGGCGTGTCGGCGTCGCAAGCGCGCGTGCTCGCGGTCCTCTACTTCTCGAAGGATCCCATCAAGCCCAGCCTTGTCGCGACCCTGCTCTTCCAGGAGACGCAGAGCATCACGGGCATCCTCCACCGCATCGAATCCCGCGGATGGGTCGAGCGCCTGCCCGACCCGAACGACCGCCGCGCCGTCGGCCTCAAGCTTACGGATGCCGGCCGCGTGATCACGGAAGAGATTGTGCAGATCGGCGACCAGCTCTACGACGACCTCTTCGGTGAAGTGTTGAACGCCGCCGAGAAGCGCCAGGTCGAAACAGTGCTGAAGAAGGTTCGCGCCCACGGCTTCAAGCTGCCGGAGACGGACTTCAAGCTCCGCCGCGCGCAGCAGTACTCGATCTGGAAGGACTAACTCCCTCCGCGGAGGCCACCAAGGACTCAAAGGGAACAAGATCAAAGCCCGGGTTTTAAGCCCGGGCTTTGTGATATCCAGGCGACTGGCGAGGATAGTCCGACCTATCTGTCGTCGGTCGCGATTTGTGGACAGCCCAACAATCCCTCTGCGCCTTTGCGTTGAAATAGGATCGTCGAGCGCGCCGGGCGCTAGGTGTTCAGCCGTTCTGCTACGGCGAGCACGCGATGCGCGCGTTCGACGATTGGCGCATCGACCATCTTGCCGTCGAGGGCAACGGCGCCCGAACGCTGCTTGCCCGCCCGCGCCGCCGCCGCGATGACCCGTCGCGCTTCGGCGATCTCCTGCGTTGTCGGCGAGAACGCCGCATTCACCGGCGCGATCTGATCCGGATGTATGACGTACTTGCCGCGAAACCCGATCACCGCTGCATGCTTGGCTTCCGCGAGCAGGCCCTTCGCGTCCGTGATTGCCGGAAATGGCGTGTCTATCGCCGCGATGCCGTTCGCTGCGGCAACGGTCACGATGACGCCGCGCGCGTGGGCGAGCGCTTCGGTGCTGCGCGGTACACCTAGCGCCGTTGCGTAGTCTTCGCCACCCAGTGAGAGGCCGACGACGCGGTCGATGGCGACGGCGATCCGTTGCAGGTCGAGGATTGCCGCAGGTGATTCGATCAGCGGCAGCACGGCGACATCGCCAGGCCGCACCTTGTTGCGTAGTTCAGCCTCCCGGAGCAGCACGTCAAGGTCGCGCAGGTCCTGCGGCTTGTCGGTCTTTGGGTGCACGACGCCTGCGAGGCCGGGACGCACAACATCCGTCAGGTCGCCGCGCGTGAGTTTCGTGTGCACGTTGTTCACTCGTACGAACACACGGCAGCCCGCCGCGACGAGCGACTCAACACCGGCACGAGCAACCTTGCGCGCCGCGCGCTTGTTTGCGGGCGGTACCGCGTCTTCGAGATCGATCACGACCACGTCCGCGCCAGCGGCCCCCGCCTTCGCAATCATGCGATCGCGATTTCCGGGCACGAACAGCAACGTTCGGCAAATGTCCACCATGTACTCCAATGATTCGCCGGAGGACGGGCGCCCTTCGAAGAGTCGCCGAAGGAGACCGCCCGTCGCAGCAGTGTTGGCGCCGCAGTATCACGCCGCCGATCGCCACCGGCAACCGCTGACACGAGGACGGGATCGCCCGTCAGTCGCAGACCTTCACCCGTCGGATTACGGTTCCACCTCGAAAGATGCGGCCCGCAAGAAATGCGGGACTACACGGATGCTGTTGGGACATGCGACACGTCGATACGAACTGGAGCCGCGAGCAACGCTCGCGCGATCCAGCCCCGGTTTCAGAGCCTGCGCCAGACTGCGAAATAGCGCGCATCTCTTGACAGATCCAAATCCATCAGGTACCAAGAGTAGGTAGATTCACGTCTACAGCGGCGCTTGCTTCTCCCGGCGCCAACAGTGACTCCCCTTGAACCCGGCAAAACGCGGCGCGCCGCAGCCCATGTTGGCCATTGCACATTCAACAGGAGCGCATCCCCACTCAGGGAGCACCCGCGCGAGAGCGCATCAAGTTAGGGCAGACAAGCCTCCAAGGAACACATCATGGCAGTACGAGAACGACGGCGATCCGCCGGTGGCCGCGGTGGTGCGCGCGATGGCCGCACGAAGCCACCGCCGCAGGCAGATCCGGAGGAGGGTTCGGAGGAAGACCGGACGCCAACCGACGAGGATCTGAACACGGGGGGCATCCTCGAGATCGTCGATGACGGCTACGGCTTCCTGCGCGGCGAATCGCTGCTGCCGGGCCGCAACGACGTCTACGTCAGCCAATCGCAAATACGCCGCTTTGGCCTTCGCACTGGCGACTACGTTCGAGGCCAGGTGCGTGCCCCGAAAGAAAGTGAAAAGTACTACGGCCTCCTCCGCGTCGATGACGTAAACGGCCTCGACCCGGAAGACGCGAAGAAGCGTCCCTACTTCGAAAACCTCACCGCCATCTTCCCCAACGAACTCGTAAACCTCGAACACCCAACTCCCGACCTCTCCGGCCGCTTGATCAACCTGATCGCGCCGATTGGCCGCGGACAGCGTGGTCTCATCGTCTCGCCACCGAAGGCCGGCAAGACCTTCCTGCTGAAGGCGATCGCCGCCGGTGTTTCGGCGAACTACCCGGACATTCACCTGATGGTCGCGCTCATCGGCGAGCGGCCTGAGGAAGTCACGGACATGAAGCGGTCGGTGAAGGGCGAGGTCGTCGCATCGACGTTCGACGAGCCCGTCGAAGACCACACGCGCGTGGCCGAGATGGCCCTCGAGCGCGCGAAGCGTCTCGTCGAAGGCGGCAAGGATGTCTTCATCCTGCTCGACAGCATCACGCGCCTGACGCGTGCCTACAACCTCGCGATGCCGCCCAGCGGTCGCACGCTGACCGGTGGTATGGACCCTGTCGCCCTCTACCCGCCGAAGCGGTTCTTCGGCGCCGCGCGCAACTGCGAAGAGGGTGGAAGCCTGACAGTAATCGCGACGTGTCTCGTCGACACCGGCTCGCGAATGGACGATGTCGTCTTCGAAGAGTTCAAGGGCACCGGCAACCAGGAGCTTCGTCTCGACCGGCGTCTCGCCGAGCGGCGGACGTTCCCGGCGATCGACATCAACGCATCGAGCACGCGCCGCGAAGAGCTGTTGATGGATGAGGCGACGCTGCGCCAGGTCTGGCTGATGCGCCGCATGACGAGCATGATCGCTGCCAACGCCCAGAACCCCAACGAATCAACCGAGCGCCTCCTCGAACGTCTGGAGCGCACGAACGACAACGCCGAGTTCCTCGCGACACTAAGCAAGAACGACGTGTAGCGCAGTTCATTGGACTGAAGAACAGAGAAGGGCAGGCGACAAGCCTGCCCTTCTCGTTTCCAGCGTCCAGCGTCCAGCCTGGAATCTCCAATCCCCTACACTTCCTGCATGACTGTCGCCCAGACACAGCCGCAGGCCGACGATCTGCCGGCGCGCGTTGCACAGTTTCGCAGCGCCTGGCGGCGGCAGACGTCGCTGGAGGCGCTGCCGGGCGGCATCCGGCTCGCCGTCCTCACATCGCCGTTCATCGTTCGCTGGGCAACATGGCTGATCGCGCTGCTCGTCGTCGCCCTTGCGGAATTGCCCGAGATCAACACGCGCTTCGAGCCGTGGCTGCTGATGGCGACCTTCATGCAGTTGGTGCTGCTGACGGTGTATGTGCCCCTCATCCGGCCATGGGTGCTCCCCCGCCTGAAGCGCTTCAGCGACACCCCTGAGCAGTACGACGTCCTCGTCGTCGGCCTGATCGACCTCGTTCTGGCGATGATGGCGGTGTACCTGAGCGGCGGCTGGCGAAGCCCGTACTTTCACTTCGCGCTGACCGCGCTCCTGATCCCGACGTTCTTCCTCAGCTTCCGTGGCGTGCTGGCCCTCAGCATCGCCTACATGCTGTTCTACCTTTTCGGACTGGCGGCGACCGGTGAGGGGCTCGGCGGCTCGTGGAACGACCGCAACCTCAACAGCTTCATTGGTGCGATGATCACTCCGCTGCTCGTCGCGCTCGTGCCCAACTACCTGGGCAACCTGCTGCGCGAGCTTGACGAGTCGCGGCGCGAAGCCGTCGAAGCGCTGAGCGACAGCGACTTGTTGTTCCGGGTCGCGCGCGCGTTCCTCGAGGGGGGCCGCGATCTCGATACAACGCTGCCGAACGTTGCAGCGGCAGTCCAGCAGTCATCGCGATTCGACCGCGTCGTCCTGCTGGTGCCTGACGACGACAGCGCCGGCGCGGAGACGATCGCCTACGGCGCCGTCGTGACGCGGCCG
The DNA here is from genome assembly GCA_021731085.1 of Dehalococcoidia bacterium. Taxonomy (GTDB): domain Bacteria; phylum Chloroflexota; class Dehalococcoidia; order DSTF01; family JACRBR01; genus JACRBR01. Next base: position 38,156 of record JAKFYB010000023.1, on the reverse strand, counting down.
CCGGAGCCGCCCGAGCTGGCCGAGGTCTTCGCCGGAGACGCGGCGCGTACGATCGCGCTCGACGCCCTGCCCGTGTCGTTGCAAGCATTGATGGGGGAGTGCGAATGGATCGGCGTCGTGCCCCTGCGTTCGGTGGGCACCGTTGAAGGTTGGCTCCTCGCCGGCGCCCTCATCCGTCCGACGGAGATCCTGCACGACGTCCGCCTGCTCGACACGATCGCCGGCCAGGTGGCGCTAGGCATCCGCAACATCCGCCTGACCGAAGAGGTCGGCGAGTTGGCGGCCGAAGGCGAACGCATCCGCATGGCGCGCGAGATCCACGATGGCATCGCCCAGATGGTCTACATGCTCTCGCTCAGCCTGGAGACGGCCATCGACCGCGTCGGCACCGATCCTGAGGAGCAGCGGCAGCGCCTCAAGGACCTCACCGCGCTCGCCAAGAACGCACTCTGGGAGGTCCGCCAGTACATCTTCGACCTGCGCCCGCTGCTCAGCGGCGACGAGGGCTTTCTCGGAGCCGTGCAGGGCCAGGTGAAGGAGTTTCAGGCCGTCGCCGACCTCCCTGTCGAGCTTCGCATCGAGGGCGAGCCGCACGATCTCCCACTCGCCACGACAGCCGCGCTCTACCGCATCGTTCAAGAGGGCCTCGGCAACATCTTCCGTCACGCTCGCGCAACCAAGGTCGAGATCACGCTGGCCTTCACGGCGGATTCGGTCACGCTTGAGATCACCGACGACGGCGTCGGCATCAGCGACCACGAGCCCGGTGCGCGCGTCGGCTATGGTATGGGCAATCTGCAACAGCGTGTCGAAGATATCGATGGGACGGTGCAGATTCTCACGGAAGCAGGCGGCGGCACACGTATCGACGTGCGCGTGCCCGTCGAGGCAGCCTAAACCGCAGCGAAGAGCGAGGTGATACCCATGAGGACGCGACTGATGATCGTTGATGACCACGAGGTCGTCCGCATGGGCCTGAAGGCCGCGCTCGATATCGAACCCGACTTCACCGTCGTCGCAGAAGCCTCGAACGGCAAGGACGCAATCGAGAAGGCGCGCTCCCTCCAGCCGGAGATCGTCCTGATGGACGTGCGCATGGAAGGTATGGATGGCATCGAGGCCTGCCGCGAGATCCGCAGCGAGTTCCCGCAGATCCGCGTACTGATGCTCACGTCCTACGCAGAAGAAGAAACCGTTGTCTCGGCCCTGCTCGCGGGAGCTGCGGGCTATGTCCTCAAGAACGTCGCGCGGTCACGACTGCTCGAAGCGCTGCGTTCCGTCGCGCGCGGCGAATCCATGCTCGACTCCAAGGTCACGAAGGGCGTGCTCGAAAAGCTCGTCGCCCGGCGCGAAGCGAAGGCGGAGCAGGACGACGAACTTACGCCACGGGAGCGCGAAGTGCTGACGCTGATCGCCGAGGGCGCGACCAACAAGGAGATCGCCGCCAAGCTCGTCGTCAGCGAGAACACCGCTCGCAACCACGTCAGCCACATCCTGAGCAAATTGGGATTCAGCCGCCGCAGCGAAGCCGCCGCCTACGCCGTCCGCAAAGGCCTGGTGAAGGAGTAGCGCTCTACGACGCAGGCTTGTCGGCGCCGGACTTGTCGATGACCCGCCCCTGCTTCTCTTCGACCCGCGCGAGCGCCCGGCCCTTGTCCGGAATCGGATCCTTCACGATGCCGTAGATCTCCCGGCCCTCGTGGTCTTCTGGCAGGTACTCCGTGATCGGGAATCCTTCCTTGTCGACAAACAGCAGACAGTGGCAGTACTTGTACTTCTGCATTTCCTCGCAGGCGCAGATCCACTCGCTCGACTTCACTTCGGCTTCCTTGTCCTCGTAGAAGTTACACGGACAGAGTGGGCGACCGAGGTCGTCCATGTGCTTCGCGAGGCCGATCACGAGAAACTCCGTGATCTCCTCATGTGGGTGCAGGAAGCTGCCGCTTTTCTCGGCGAACTTCCGCGCGTACTTCCACATCTTCTCGGTGTTCTTCTCGGATGCTTGCGAGCGGTGTTCCGCAGTGACGTCATCGACCTTGTAGTTCGGGTCGTTCATTTCGCTCGGCGTATCGGTCATCGTCGGCCTCGCTTTGTTGGCTGTCGGGTCAGGGCTGTTGAGTCGAAGGTCCGACCTGCCCGTTCGAGGGCTGATCGCCCTTCAGGTAGAACGTCATCGATTGTAGCGAGAGTACCGGATCGATGTCCTTCACGTGCACGTGCTTCGGCACGAAGGGCGCGATCGGCGCGTAGTTGAGGATCGCCTTCACACCGCTTTCCACTAGCCCGTCGATCACCTGTTGTGCGGAAGCGGCCGGCACAGCCACGATGCCGATATCGATGTGCTGGCCCGTGAGCGTCGCGCGCATCTCCGAGACCGGCTTGATGACCAGGTCAGCAATCGTCGTTCCTACGACGGCAGGATCGGCATCGAAGGCCTCGATGATGTTGAAGCCCTGTGGCGCGAAGCCGCCGTAGCTCAGCACCGCGTGCCCAAGCTGGCCGACGCCCACGACGACCATCCGCCACGTCCGATCCAGCCCCAGAATCTGATGCAGTTCCTCAAGCAGGCGCTTCACGTTGTAGCCGCGTCCCTGCTTCCCGAAGCGCCCAAAATAGCTCAGGTCTTTACGAATCTGCGCCGGCGTCACGCCCAGCTGCGCGCCAAGCTCCTGTGAACTGACGACATCGCGCCCCGAACGTTCGAGCGCCGTCAGCGCGCGCGCATAGATGGGCAGGCGGTCGATGACTACGTCCGGAATCTCGATTGGCATGATGCTCCGTTTCGAGGGAATCGCGCGATTGCGCAATTTTTCGCAAGCGTAGCATCGGCTTCATAGGGGGTCAATCGGCTTTACCGATAGGCGCATAGGCCTGCGTAAAGTTTCGTATATGGGCCACCAAGAGCCCTACAAACGCTCAGTTGGTCGCGCGGAAGGAGATGGACCCGTCGATTAAACCCGCCCCTGTTTGACTACCGCCCGTACTCATGTGAAGCTTCCGGCCTCTCGGCTTACTCAGGGGGAATCCAAATGCGCCTCGTTCTATTGGCCGTCGTACTACTCGGCGCATTGGCTCTGCTTGGCGGGCGCGGCGTTGACGCCGTCGGCGAAGGCGATCCCTGTGAGCCCGGGCCCCACCGTCTGCAGGACGTCAACGGTCGCTGCAAGTTCACACTCGTGGGCCGCGTCCCGCGAGGCACGACCATCACGCTCGAGAGCTACAGCACGGCCGGACTCGACGTGTTCTTCACGACAGTAGCCTCGAATGTCTACGGGATCACCAATCTCGGGAACAGTCAGAGCCAGCGAATCTGCTTCAGAGGGCCGGGCCTGGAACCGACGTTTCGCTATGCGTTCGATGGCCTCGAGCAAGGGACCATCACGTCAACCACAACCGGCGGCAGCAACTGCTTCCACGGTGGCGCCTGGTTCGGTCTCGGCGTTACGTCGATCAGCGTCTACAAATAGCGTTCGCCAGCGTTCCCGGCACCGCGATGGAGGATCGCGCCCATCGACGCTATAGCTTCAGCGCGAGAACGTCCCGGTAGACCTCGCCGCTCTTGAGGACGTGCACCTGCACGCTGATCACGCGCACCTTCATCCGCCCCTCGTCGTCGAAGAACAGCTCGTCACCCTTCTCGATGCGATACTCCGTCGAGAGCGACGCCAGCAAGCGGCCTTTCTTGGGTGTGAACGGGTCGGACTCGTAGATCTCAGTCTTCATGCGTGCACCTCGCCTATTCGTACCGCAGCGCCTCGGCGGGCGGAATCTTCGATGCCTGCTGCGACGGAATGACGGTCGTCAGGACTGACGCCGCAAAGACGCCCAGCGCCATGAGGCCGATCTGCAGCCACGGGACGTGAAATGTCTGGAAGCCCGCCGACGCAAACTGCTCGCTCGCCAGTAACCGGTTCGCCAGTAGCAACGCCGGCCAGATGCCGTTCGCTATGCCCAGCACGGCGATGAACGCCGACTCAAGCACGAACGAAAGCGCAATGTGCGATCGCTTGAAGCCGATCGCGCGTAGCAGGCCGATTTGTTGGCGTCGCTCAACCACCGTCCGGAACGCGATCACGGCTAGCGCCACCAACCCGACCCCGAGCCCGATCGCGAGGAATCCCTGGATGAGGAGGAAGAACGCGTTGCTCAGGGCCTGCGCATCGGCGACCTCCTGCTCGATCGACACCGCCGCGACGCCGTACTCGGCGAGCGTCCTTTCCATCGCAGCGGCTTCGGTAACAGGATCGTTGCCCGGCACCAGTCGCACGAAATACTTGACGCTTTGCGCCGGAAACGCTGCCGTCATTCCCTCGACGTTCAGCCAGAGGCCGCGATACGTCTCGCTTGGCCCGCGCTCCATGATGCCGATGATGTTGACGACGGTCTCATCGCCGCTGACGGTGTCGGTTAGTTGCACCTGGAACGGCTCGAACTCCGCCGTCCCGCTCCGGTACCCCTCCAGCGTGAACCGCCCCTCCGTGACATCCGCGTAGTTGATGCCCGGCACGACGCTCCCGTCGATCACGGCGTTCAGCGGATCTGATTGCACAGCCGCCCACACGTCGCGATCCGTCGCGTAACCAGAAGCGCGCCCTTGGAGCCTGATGGTGTTCTGTTCGAGGAAGATATCGTCGGCGCCGAAAATGGGGAAGGCGCTCGCCTTTAGCAACGTCCCGTCGTCGGCCACCTGACGAAGCTCCGTCTGACGAGGACTCGGCGCCTGAATCTCCGCGATGGATTCGACCTTTCGCGTGTCGTACGGACACGCAGGCATGCATGCTTCAGACCCGCGATCGAGCGCCTCACCCAGCGGCCCGCGTTCGTTGTTGACGTTGGGAGGAAAGCTGTTCGTCGGGAGCGACGACACTTCGATGTCCCAACCGCCGCGCGCAGTCCGGCCGAGGAACAGTTCGCTGAAGTTCAAGCTCATCGTCGAGATCATGACCAGCGCAAACACAACCAGCGATAGCATCGCGATTGTCATGCCCGTACGCAGCTTGTTCGCGATGGGATACGCGATCGCCGTCCGTACCGCAGGGACGACGCCCGCGAACACGATGCCCACGCTCTTGATCGCGCCCAGTAGAAGTTCGGCGTTGAACATGATCACGAACGTCGAAGCGGCCACCATCATGACGCCGCCGACGAAGAACGTCTCGATGCCCGCGTCTAGCGATCCAGTCACCGGTTCGAGCGTGTCCCCCGCAACTAGCAGCCACAGCAGCAGCACCGCGAGTCCTGTCACGGTGAACGCGAGCCGTTCGGCAATGCCGAGCGAACGTGCGACGAACGCCGCACCCAGCAGCACGAGCGAAACCCCGGCGCCGAACACATACGCTTCTTCGATGTTCAGGCCCCAAGCCGCCAGCACGACGCCGAGGAGCATTGCCGCGCCACCGAGCGCGCCCGAAAGCCGCCCCGTTGCTCGCGGCGGCGGTTCGTTCATGTCGCGGATCGCGGCGACGATGCTGAGACGGCTGACGCGCCAGGCCGAGACAACCACGGTGGCGTAGGTGACGATCACACCGAGCGCGTATGCGATCACGAGGCTCCGCGGCTCCACGTGAAATGCGATATCCACGGCCGCGCTCTCGAAGATGTATTGCATCGCCTGCGTCATGGCGAGGGAGAGCGCGACGCCGATCGCCGCGCCAACCAGCGCGGAAGTGAGACTGTAGGCCATACCCTCCGCCATGAACGACTCGACGAGCTGTCCGCGTTTCATCCCGACGGCCCGTGACATGCCCATCTCCGGCCGTCGCTCCGCCGCCAGCATCAACATGATGAGGAAGATGAGCAGCACGCCGGCCGCGATCGTAAACAGACTGAGGACGATGAAGATCGCAGTCAGGTTTGCTCCCGTCTCTTCTGCCTGCGCGATGCGGTCCGCCTTGATCGCGACGACCTGTACGCGTGACGTCCGCAAAGAGTCGATTGATTCCTGCACGACCTCTTCAGTTAGGCCGAGGCTGTCGCGCACGCCACCCGCGTTCGAGATCGCGAGGAAGCTCGGGTTTGGTTCGAGCGGGACTCCGGGCGGAAGGCTGAAGAGGAACAGCGCCGTATCGAGGTTCAGGACGATGCCCTCGGGCTCCGCGAGCGTCCAGCCCGTAAGGTAGCGGTCCTGGACGATGTCGATCACCGCCACGGTGCGTGGCAGGCCATCGACCCACACATCTAGCCGGTCTCCCGGCACGAGCGTCAGCCGCTCCGCCAACGATTCGTTGACCAGCACCTCTGCGCGTTGCAGTTGGCCCACGTCGAACGGCGTGCCGTTGAGCAGCACGACGTCTTGCTCGAACCCTGCCATGTTCGCGGGGTCGAGGCCGATCACGACAGCCACTGGCTCGGTGACTGATGTTCGCACGTTCGTGGCCGGCGCAGGAAAGCGGATGCCGGGTAGTAGGCCATCCACTGCGTCGAAGCCGTTGAAGTCCGCGCCCAGCGTCCGAACCTCACGCTCGCTCAGCACGCCGATCGGCGAGATCTGCTCCTCGTCGAAGGAGGGACTGCGCGTGTTGGAACGCACCTGCACGATCTCATCGACGTGCCCCAGCCGCTCGTACGTCTCCTCCGTGATGCTGTACGTGACGGTGTCGCCGACGGAGAGCGCCGCCGCGAAGATGACGGTCGAAAGCATCAGCCCGAGGACGATGAGCACCGACTGCGCGCGCCTGCGGGGGATATTGCGCAGGCCAATCTCGAATAGGATCGGCTGCCGCCAGCGCACCCACGCCACCGTCGCGATGACGACGGCCAGGAGCGCGAGGAGAACGACAAGCACGGCATTCATGGGGATGCCGAAGAACTCGCTCATGCGTCTCCCGTGGCCCGCCGCCGACGTGCCTGAACCGTACAGCGCTAGTGGGTGCCCAACCCCGGAGTAGTCGGGCCATCTTATGGCATGATTTCGCGGGCAAGCAAACGGCTGCGCCCATTTGGCAGATCGCTGGAACTGAGCACAACCGTCGAACAGCAAATGCGCGTCGCCCGTACTTACGTTACGGGCGACGCGCTATCACAGATGTTACGGGCCGGCCTATGGCCGCCAGCCATAGGGCCGCCTACTCGTACCGCAGCGCCTCCGCGATCGGAATCGACGACGCCTGCCGCGACGGAATGATCGTCATCACAAGCGATGCGACGAACGCGAACCCACCGATCGCCAGGATCTGCAGCCACGGGATGTAGAACGACGTCACGCCACCGGCCACGAAGTCGTCCGTGGTCACAAGCTGATTCGCCAGCAGCAAGCCTAGCGCGATCCCGCTCCCAATCCCGAGCAGCGCCGTGAACGACGACTCCATCACAAAGCTGATCGCGATCGCCCGCCTCGTGTAACCGATCGCGCGCAGCATGCCGATCTGTTGCCGCCGCTCGACGACGGTGCGGAACGCGATCACGCCCACCGCCGCAATGCCGACGAACAACCCGATGCCCATGAATCCCTGGATCAGGTAGAGGAAGCCGCGGCTCTGCGCCTGATAGTCGTCGACCTGCTGGCGAAGCGAGTCCGCCTGCACGCCCCGAGAGAGCAGCGTGCTCTCGATGCCCTTCGCCGTTTCGTTGGCGTCGGCGCCCTCCACGAGCTGTAGATAGTGCAGGGAGCTATCCGCCGAGACGTATGTGTCGAGAAACGCGTCTTCGGACACGTACAGTCCCGTGAACAACCCGCTCGCGACCGTCGACGTCACGCCAATGATCTGCACCTCGCGTGTCTTCCCAGTCGCGGAGTCCAGAATCTCGATCGGAACCGGCGCCATCGTCCGGTCCGTCGGCTCGATGCCCTCGACCACTCCCATGCCGCCAAAGTCACCGCCCACAGCAAATGCGTCGATGATCGCGTAGTCCGGATTCGCGGCCAGCGCCGCTCGCACGTCGGCGTCCGTTTCGAGGCCCTCCATGCGCGTCTGGAACGTCAGCAGGTTGTTCTCGATGAACCCGTCCGACATGCCCTGAATCGGGTACGAGTTGGCATCCGGCTCCTCGATGTTGAGCTGCGTGAACTTCGAGACAGCGCCGTTCGCCTGCAGGACGCGGTCGTCGTTCACGATCGTGTCCGCCAGCTCGTCGCCGCTCGGTGTATCCGCGTCGCCGCTCGTCGGTGGCGGCGCATCCCGCAGGGTCGCGGCGACGTCATCGACCGGATTACTCGGGATCTCCGATACCAGCACGTCGTACCCCGCCAACGCGTCGTCGCTGAGGAAGATGCGGTCGAAGTTCGAGTTCATCGTGCTGAACATCACCAGCGCGAACATGACGAGCGAGATCATCGCGATCGTCATGCCCGTGCGAAACTTGGCGGCTAGGGGATACGCCACGGCCGTCTTGATTGACGGCACAAGCGACGAGAAGAGCCCTCCCGACAGCGTCACGAGGCCCAGCAGCAGGTCGGCGTTGTACACCAGCACAAACGTCCCAGCGATGACCATCGTCACACCGCTCAGGAAGAACATTTCGATATCGCCGTCGAGGTTGTTGATTGTCTCGGACGGCGTGTTTCCGCCCGCAAACAGCAGCCAGAACACGAGCATCGCAAGGCCCATCGCCGTAAAGACTGGACGTGGTGGTGCACCGAGGAAGTCCAACAGCAGCGCGGCGCCGATGATCGTCATTGAGAAGCCAGCGCCGAACAGGAACGCACCGTTCGCGTCGAGCCCAAACGCCATGAGGATTGGTCCGACAACCAGCATCAACGGACCCCACTGGACGATCGAGCTCAGCCCGATCAGGACGAGCGCCACCCCGCCTGCGATCGCGAAGCCGCCGAACACGCCCAGCAGAACGCCCAGCGCGCCACCTGCCGTGCCGGAGTCATAGACGCTTGTCGCTGCCATGAACAACCCGAAGCCGATCGCCCCGACTGCGATCCCAGCCGGAATCAGCAGGATCGTGCGGAAGAACTGCCCCCAGGATTCTGGCTTGAACAGCACCCACGTGATGTATCGAACGATGAACCCGAAGCCACTACCGCGTGGCGGATCCTTCCTGCGTGTCGGGTCCGCCACGTCGCGGATCGCGCTCACGATGTTCAGGTTGCCGATCTGCCACGACGAGAACACCACCGTGAGGAACGTCAAGACGACGCCGATCGAGTACGAGATGATCAGGCTTTGCGCCGTCACGTGGAAGGTGATCTGCAGCCCGAACTCCGAGAACAGCCGCGCCATCAGCTGCACCATCACGATGGAAACGAGGATGCCCAGCGCACAGCCGATCGCCGCCGCCGTGAGGTTATAGATCATGCCCTCGGACATGAACATCTGCACCAGGTGACTGCGCTTCGTGCCGACCGCGCGCATCATCCCCATCTCGACCTTACGCTCCGCGGCGAGCATGACGAAGATCAGGAAGATCAGCAGCATGCCAGCCGAGATCGAGAACAGCCCGAGCACAACGAAGAACGTCGTGAAGAAGCTGGCGCTCTCGCTTGAGAGCTCGACTAGTGTCTGCTTCGTCTCCTGCGCTGACCACGGCGTGCCCGCGAGAATTGTGTTGATGTCGTTCGTGACCTGCTCCGTGTGCACTAAACCGTCACGCACGCCACCTGTGTTGGATACTACGATGAAGTCTGCTTCGTCAGCGCGCCCCAGCAGTTCGCTTGCGGACGCCACCGGCATCGCGAAGCCAAACGTCGTGCCAAACACCGAGCCCGTAACAAAGCGGTCATGCACGATCGCCTTCACCGTAAAGTCGGCCGGCGCTCCGTTTGCAAACAGCGTGAGTTGATCGCCGACCTCTATCGCAAGCTCGTCGGCCGCGCTTTCGCTGGCGAGTAGCTCGCCAGGCGCGATGTCAGCGGGCGATATAGATTCGCCCGTAAGGGTCTGCACATCCGTCTCGAAGCCCGTGATGTCATCAGGAAGGCCGACAACCACGGCGAACGGCTCGGTTTGACCGCGGGTCACATTCTGCACGGCGACAGCACCACGCATCAGCGCCATCGCACCGTCAACGTTGTCGACGTCGCGGAACTGCGAGACGAAGTCGTCTGCCTGCGCGCGCGACATCGGCAACGGGGACGAGATCGAGTCGAACGCACTGAACGCGTCGTTCTCGGCTTCGTCGAGGGAGTCATCGTCGTCATCCGTGCTCGGGACGCCAGCATCCGTGCGCGTGGACACAATCTGATCCACGCTCTGAAGCTCGTTGAATGTGGAGCTCGTGAGGCTGTAGTCGACCGTGTCGCCGATGCTCAGTGCCGTCGAGATGATGAGCGTGCTGAGCATCAGTCCTATGACGATGAGGATCGTCTGGGCGCGCCGACGCGGGATATTCCGCACGCCGACCTGAAACATCACCCGGTTGCGCAGAAATACGTAGCCGATCGTCGCCAGCGCGACGAACAGGATCGCCACAAGCGCGATCATGATGTACGTCATGTCAATGCCGAAAAACTCACTCACGCCCGCACCGCCTGTGCGCGCACCCCTTGCCCAGCTTCTTCGCGCACGATCTCACCGTCCTTCATGTGAATGATCCGGTGGCAGCGCTGCGCGACGTCCGGCGCGTGCGTGACAATCACGAACGTCTGCTGGTGCTCGCGGTTCAGTTGGCCTATGAGATCCATGATCGCGTCAGCGTTCGTCGTGTCGAGGTCACCCGTCGGCTCGTCGCCCCAGACGATGGCCGGTTGGTTCACGAGCGCGCGGGCGATCGTCACGCGCTGGCGCTGACCACCGGAGAGTTGCGCCGGCTTGTGCTTCGACCAGTCGCGCAGCCCGACGAGATCCAGCGCGGCCTCCGCCTTCTTGCGCGCCGCTCCCTGCTTTGTGCCAGAGACGAGCAACGGCAGCTCGACGTTCTCGATCGAGTTCAACACCGGCAGCAAGTTGTAGAACTGGAAGACGAAACCCATTTGCTGCGCCCGAAACTCCGTGCGCTTGTCATCTGACAGCTTGTTGATGTCTTCCTGATTGATGTAGATGACGCCGCCGTCGATGTTGTCGAGACCGCTGAGGCAGTTGAGCAGCGTCGTCTTGCCGCACCCCGAAGGTCCCATGATGGCGACCATCTCGCCGCGCTCGACGCTGAATGAAACCCCCTTGAGCGCCTCGACGACGACATCGTCGGTGCGGTAGGTCTTTACGACGTCGCGCGCGTCAATGATCAGGTCCTTCACCTTCTCGTTCGAAGGGCGGACGCCGTCGGTCGCTGCTTGAGGGGCGGCTGCTGGCTGGGTCATCTGGAACCTCCGGTTCGTGGCGCCGTTGTGGCGAGAGGGCAGTTCGTGAAATGTATCACAAGTGGATTTATTCGGCTCAATTCGTTCCTTCTCCATTCAACCTAGCAATTGCGCGTCGGGTCGGGCCTCGGCCCTGGGGTTGAAGTATTCGCAGTTTGTTACGGCGCACCGACCTTAGGCTCGCCCACTCTCAATGCGCCACGCATCGCGCGCACAAGCAGCAGCACATACAGATACAGCGACCAAAGCGCGAGCAGGCCCCCGACAGCCAGGCCGAGACCTGTGAGCGCACCGAGTGCACGATTAAGGACATCACTCGACAGATTGTAGAAATCAGCATCTACGGAGGGGATGGCGGCAACGACGATCATCGCGACCCCGGTGGCGACGAAGCCGATACCAAGGGTCATAAGGAGCGGGATGATGATCATGCTCGGAATGCTCGCTGTGAGCACCAGGCCAACGACGGCCGCGATCCGCAGCGGAAGATTCTTCTCGGTCGACGTCAGCGCGAGTTCGACTCGGTACGACTTCGCCAACCGGTCCGCAGGCCCGAGCCGCGCAAGCACATCAGGGATCTGCTCGCCACGCGCGACAGCCTCCGCGATGTGACTGTCGATCTCACTCACGAACTCTTGGCGCTCTTCCGGCGGCGCGCTCTTCAGTCCCTCACGGAACTGCGCGAGGTAGCGGTCGACAACAGGATTGCGCAGCGTGCTCATTGCTTACCTCGCGTGCCGTTCGTCCCGCCATACTTGCCCATCGCGGCCAGCAGCGACGACCACTCGTTGCGCATGCCTGTGAGCGCGATGCCTCCCGCCTTCGTGATGCGGTAGTACTGGCGCGGCGGGCCTGCTGCGGACTCGCGCCAGAACGTCTCGACCAGACCATCCTTCTTCAGCCGACGAAGCAGCGGGTACACCGTCCCTTCGCCCGCCGCGAGCTGCGGCGTCTCGGACAGCTCCGTCACGATCTCGTAGCCATAGCTCGGCGCGCGTTCGATAATCGCGAGGATGCACATCTCCAACACCCCCCGCCGTAGCTGGGAGCTCCACTCGCCGTCTGCAGTGGGTCGTTCTTTCAGCATGTACCTTGTACTACACAGTACCTCAGCACGCAAGGTAGCGTCAAGAGGATGGAGGATGGAGGATGGAGGATGGAGGATGGAGGATGGAGGCTGGAGGCTGGAGGCTGGAGGCTGGAGGCTGGAGGCTGGAGGCTGGAGGCTGGAGGCTGCAGGCTGCGGGCTGGACGACGTAGCGCGGGCCTTCAGCCCGCGTGTGCGGCCACGACTGTTCGTTTTACGGGGCGGGGCTTTCAGCCCGCGCCTGTGGCCACAACTGTTCGAGTCTGTGCGAGTCCGATACTGATGAACTTCAAGTGCGACAGCGCGACCAGAACCTCACGACGATCCCGATCGATCCGCTGTGTCTCTGTGCCTCTGTGTTTAAGGAAACTCAGTACGACGCGACGAGCTGTTCTTCCTCGGTCGGCAAGCTGCGCTTGATCACATCGAGATACTCGAGCGCTACGCCGGATCCGATCGCGACGCAGTCCAGCGGGTTCTCGGCGATGTGCACCGGCACGCCCGTCTCCTGCCCCAGCAGCACGTCGATGTGACGCAGGCAGGCGCCGCCGCCTGTCATCACGATGCCGCGATCGATGACGTCGGACGCAAGCTCCGGCGGTGTCCGTTCGAGCACGCTGCGCACGACCGAGCAGATCGTCGCCAGCGAATCCTGGATCGCGGCCGTGACGTCGCTCGACGTGACCGTGATCGTCTTCGGCAGGCCGCTGATCTGGTCGCGACCGCGGATGTCCATCTTCAGCTCTGTGTCCAGCGGTATGGCTGCGCCGATCGTCGTTTTCACTTCTTCCGCTGTGCGCTCGCCGATCATCAGGTTGTAGCGCCGCTTGATGTACGCCTGGATCGCGTCGTCGAGTCGGTCGCCCGCGACGCGCACACTCTCACTCACGACGATGCCGTACATCGAGATCACCGCCGCTTCCGTCCGCCCGCCGCCGATGTCGACAACCATGTTGCCGCTCGGAGAGTTCACGGGAATGCGCGCACCGATCGCCGCTGCGAGAGGTTCCGGCACGAGGTGCACCGGCCGGCGGCCTCCCGCCTGCTCGGCGGCGTCACGCACGGCACGCTGCTCGACGCTTGTGACGCCGGCGGGGATACAGACCATCACCTCGGGCTTGATCAGGTTGAACTTCCCGACGACTTTGCTAATGAAGTACCGCAGCATCGCTTCGGTGATCAGGTAGTCGGCGATGACGCCGTCTCGCATCGGGCGGATGACGCTGATGCTGCCGGGCACGCGCCCCATCATCGCCTGCGCTTCTCGCCCGACGGCGACGACCGTGTTGTCGCGGTTCGCCAGCGCGACGACGGATGGTTCGTTGACAACGATGCCCCGGCCCTTGACGTACACAAGCACGTTTGCGGTGCCGAGGTCGATTCCGATGCGCTTGGGGAGCATGGATTCTCCGTGATTCTTGAAACTGAGGGCCGGGCGCCACTGGCCGCCACGGAGCACAGTCCCAGATTCGATGCGGACAGGTCTGAAGACCTGTCCTTACGGTTGAGTGCGGGGTTATGCGCGCTCGATCTCAGCGCCGAGCGCGCGCAGTTTACCATGCAAGTCATCGTGTGCGCGCTCGATGTGGTAGACATCGCCAATTTCCGTCGTGCCTTCGGCGACAAGCGCGGCGAGCACGCAGGCGCTGCCGGCGCGCACGTCAAGCGCCTGCACCGGCGCCGCTGTCAACTTCGTCGGTCCCGTGATGATCGCCGTCTGTCCCGTCGCCACGACGTTCGCGCTCATCTTCCGCAGCTCGGAGATGTACATCAGCCGGTTGTCGAACACGCGCTCGTGGATTGTGCTCGCCCCGTTGCACTGTGTCAGGAACGTCGCGAGCTGTGGCTGCAGGTCGGTCGCGAGCCCGGGGTAGGGCAGCGCTTGCGCGTTGACGGCCTCGTACGACTCCGCGCCCGTGACACGCATTCCCGCGTCCGTCGACTCGACCGTGACGCCGGCCTCGCGCATCTTCCAGATCAGCGCATCGAGATGTTCCGGCACCGCCTCTTCGATATCGATCTGCCCGCGCGTGATCGCCGCCGCGAGCGCGAACGTCCCCGCCTCCAGCCGGTCGGGTATCACGCGATGCTCGACGCCACCAAGGCGAGGTACGCCTTCGATGTGCATCATCGGCGTGCCGGCGGCCGAAATCTTAGCGCCCATGCCGTTGAGCATCGACGCTAGGCTTTCGATCTCCGGCTCGCACGCCGCATTGATAATCGTCGTCTCGCCGTCCGCCAGCGTCGCCGCCAGCATGACGTTCAGTGTGCCCATCACGCTCGGGTAGTCCAGCACCACGCGCTGTCCCCGAAACGCCGACGTCTGGCGCACATCGAAGATGTCGCCGTGCTGTTCGACCGTCGCCCCAAGCGAACGGAAGCCATGCAGGTGCACGTCGAGCGGCCGGATGCCGATCGCATCGCCACCGGGCGGCGGGCACGACGCATGCCCCATGCGCGCAAGCAACGGGCCCATCACGAGGAAGCTCGCGCGCAACGACAGCGCGAGCCGCGGCGGCACATCGGATCGCGTCAGTTCGGAGCAGTTGATCCGCAGCGTGTTCGCGCGCGGATACTCAACCTTCGCGCCGAGATACGCGAGGATCTCGATCATCTGCCGAACGTCGCCGATCTCCGGCACGTTGTGCAGCACAACGTCATCTTCAGCGAGCAGCGCCGCCGCGATCGCGTAATCGGCGCCATTCTTCGACCCGCTGACGCGCACGCGCCCCTCAAGCCGCCGCCCACCCGTGATCCGGTACTTCACGTCGCTCATCACAGGCAGGATACCCGTTGCCTCGCCGCCGAAGCATCAGGTGTTTCCTGAGTGACGGAGCCGGAGCCCGGGCTTTTCAGCCCGCGTCGTCGTTCAAATCAAGAGGCAGAGGTTCATTGCCACCGTCCTCGAACAGCGGCGACCGCAACTCCGCCGGCACGATCACCGTGAGCGCCGACGGTCGCACCGACAGCACAACCGGTGTGTCGCCGCAGTCGTCGCCGTCGAGCTGAAACGGAATCCCCGGCGTCTCGATCGATAGCTCCCGCACCGGGCGATAGTGCACGTTCGGCGAGTGCTCGTGCCGCTTGAGCAGCACGCGCACTCCGTCCGGCAACAGGTGCAGCCCGCCGCGACGCATTAGCACCGCGTCCAGCTCGCCGCTAGCCGCCCGCGCGTGGTGCGTGATGTGTACGAGCCCGCCGTAGTTCCGCGTGTTCCCGACGACCAGCCAGTACATCGGCGTCTCGACCTCAGTGCCGTCGACCGTCATGTGCGTCGCCCACGGCCGCGTCCGCACCGCCGTCGGCACAGCGGCGAGCACGTACGCCAGCGCGCCCGTCCGCCGCTTGAGCCCTGGATTCACGCGTGGGATGATCTCCGCATCCAGCCCGATGCCGGCCATCAGCAAGAAGTGCCGTGCGCCGGAGTGTGGCGTCGTCGCAACCCCCAGGTCGACGCGCTCGCGCCGTCCCGTGAGCACAACCCGCATCGCCTGCGCCGGATCCCGCGAGACGCCGATCTCCTTCGCCCACACGTTCGCCGTCCCCGAAGGCAGCACGGCCAGCGCCGTCTCCGACCCAGCGAGCCCGTTCACGACCTCGTTGATCGTCCCGTCGCCGCCGTTCGCGATCACGACGTCGATCATCTGCGCCGCCGCCTCGCGCGCGACGTCCGTCGCATGCCCCGCGCGCTCCGTGATCGAGACCGTCACATCCCAACCCTCGCGCCGCAGCATGCCGACAGCCGCCTCGAACTGCGCCGGCTCAATCTGGCGCCGCGCCGCCGGGTTACGAATGATCAAAGCCCGCGTCATAGCGAAAACGCAAACTCCCCGCTCCACGATAGTGGAGACCTCCATCGTCGTGGAGAGGGGGTTGGGGGGTGAGGTGCAATGCCAGCGCCGCACTTCGATGTCATCGAGTAGCCTCGCGCAGAGTATGAACGGCCAACGTCGCTACGACGCCCCTAGTCCCTCGCGCGCAGCACCGACAAGCACCGCCATGTTCCCGTCCGGGTTCTTCCCGTCCTGCATAAGCTGGTGGCACTCGCCGATGCCGTCGAACGGGAACACGCGCGACAGACACGGATCGATCTTGCCGTCGATCACGAGCTGGTTGAAACCGTACGCCTGCTCGTCGTTTGCGAAGTGCGATCCCTGAAGCCGCTTCTGTCGCATCCACAGGTAGCGCAGGTCGACATCGGCGTTGAACCCCGATGTCCCGGCGCACACCACAACCATGCCGCCGTTGTCGACGAGAATCGATGATGTTGGGATCGTGTCCTGCCCCGGGTGTTCAAACACGATGCGCGGCGCCTTGCGCTCGCCCAGCACGTCCCAGAACGCCTTCCCGAACGCGCGCACGCCCTTGATCCAGTCGTTGTAAGCGGCGTCATCCGTCCAGTCGGGCATGCGCCCCCAGTGGTTGAAGTCCTTGCGATTGAGATACCCCGTCGCGCCGAGCGACTTGCAGTACTCGCCCTTCGCGTCGCTCGACACAACTGCGATCGATCGGCCGCCCATCGCCTTCACCAACTGAATCGCCATCGTGCCGAGGCCACCCGCGCCGCCCCACACGAGTACGACGTCGCCCTCACGAACGTTGTGCGGTGTCCAGTTCGTCAGCATGCGGTACGCCGTCGCGCCGACGAGCGTCGACGCGGCCGCTGCTTCCCACGTCAGGTGCTTGGCCTTTGGCATGAGCTGGTGCGCCCAGACCTTCGTGAACTGCGCGAAGCTGCCCCAGTTCGTCTCGTAGCCCCAGATCTTGAACGACGGCGCGAACATCGGGTCGTCGGCCGCCTTGATGTCCGCCGCTTCCGGATCCCACGCACCGCAGTGCGCGACAACCTCGTCGCCAACCTTCACATTTGTAACTTCGTTGCCGACCGCGTACACGATGCCCGACGCATCGCTGCCTCCGATGTGGAAGCCCGTCTCGTCGCCAGCCGCCGCCCGCGCCTTGATCACGTCCACCGGCATACCAAGCGCCGCCCAAACGTTGTTGAAGTTGATGCCCGCCGCCATGACATAAACCAGCGCCTCGCGCGGCCCGATCTCCGGAACGTCCACCACTTCTATCTGAAAGGCGTCTTTCGGCGGCCCGAAGCGCTCGGGCCGGATCAGCGAGGCGTGCATCTGGGACGGCAGCTGGCCCAAGGGCGGAGTCTCACCGATTGCGTATAGATCCTTGATAGCGGTGCTCATGGGCGCCTCCCGGCGGTACAGGCCTAATCGGCCCTTCTTGAATCTGGCAGGAGGACGGGCGCCCTCGCCCGTCGCGTGCGGAAATCAATCGCCGCGACAGAATACAGCCCTCCGCCCTTCCACGCATCGTGTCCGGCATCCGCCCGTCGTGCGTCCGAGGCTATGCGCCGGCCGTATAAACAACTGACGAACTCTCCCGCGCGCGAGGCATGGCAGTTACGTGCCAGATTCGAAACTCGAACCAGAGCGATTGCCGCCATATTGACAACGCTGATACGATTGGCAGCAGTCACAGCACCCCACATGGGATGACCACAAGGAGGTAACCCAGGGACGAACCCCCGCATCGGCCCGCTTCTAGGGCCAAACACGTTGGAAATGGCGGAGCATCCCCGTTCCGTCACATGGAGGGAATATATGAGTACTCGAAGCAAGTGGTTCTTGCTGCCGATGGCAGCTCTGACCGCAGGCCTCATCTTCGCTGCCGCATGCGGCGGCGATGACGACGACGAGGGCGGCGACACGACGCCCGGCGCAACATCAGAAGCAACATCCGGCAGCGGCGGCGGCCAGGCCCCCGCCGACCAACAGAAAATCCGCATCGCTCAGCCTGAGCCGCAATTCCTCGACCCGCAGAAGTCGAACTTCGAGCAGGACATTGGTCTTGAGCGCTTCCTCTTCCGCGGTCTGTACAACCTGACAGACGACGGTGAGGGTGGCGTTGAAGTGGTTGCCATGATGGCCGACGGCGAGCCAGTGGTTACTACCGAGGGCGAGACGGCCGTGTACACCGTCAAGATTCGCGCCGACGCGGAGTGGTCGGACGGCGTCCCCGTCACAGCCGCGAACTTTGTCTACGGCCTGACGCGCGCCTGCGATCCGGACATCGCCAGCCCGTACCAGTATCTTCTCGGTGCTGGCCTCGGCGACCTCGTCGGCTGCGACGCGCTCGCGCAGAACACTGACCCAGCGCAGGCGGATGCCTTGAAGGCAGCCCTCGGTGCGAAGGCGATCGACGACAAGACGTTGGAGCTGACGCTCGCGAAGGAAATCCCGACCTTCAAGACGATCTTCGCGCTCTGGACAACATTCCCCGCGCGCCAAGACGTCATTGAAGAGCACGCAGACGCATGGACGCTTCCCGAGAACATCGTCACCAACGGTCCGTTCACGCTGAGCGAGTTTGCCGTCGGCGACCACCTTACGCTGGTCCCGAACGCGAGCTTCGTTGGCACCGCGCCTGTTCTGCAGGAAATCTACGTACAGTTCGTCGACGACCTCTCGGCCGCGTTCCGCGCGTTCCAGAACGACGAGGAACTGCAGATGACCGAAGTGCTCGCGACTGATGTCGCCGTTGCAGAAAGCTCTGGCCTCTCGGACAACGTGCTCGTCGTGCCTTCGGCGCGCATCACGACAATCGAAGCCCAGATGACCGACCCGGTTCTCTCGAACTTCGGCGTTCGCCTGGCAATCTCGCAGGTCATTGACCGGCAGGCGCTCGTCGACAGCGTGTTCGACGGCGTGCATGCACCCGCGTACTACTGGGTGGTCGAAGGACTCGTTGGCCACCAGGGCAACGAGGCGTTCGAGGGCGTCATTGGCTACGCACCCGACAAGGCCGCGCAGACGCTCGCGGACGCTGGCTTCCCGGACGGCGAGGGTATCCCCACGCTGCGCTGGACGGCTCGCGACAACGAGCAGAAGCGCAACGAGTTCGCATTCGTGCAGGCCGCGCTTGCCGAAATCGGCATCGAGATAGAGGCCGAGTTCGTTGACGCTGCGACGCGCTCTACGATGTTCAATGCCGAGGACTTCCAGCTCTTCCCAGGTGGTTGGCAGCTCGACTACCCCGACATCGAGAACCCACTGGTTGGCTTGTTCAACACCGACGGTGGTAACAACAAGTACAACTGCTCCGACCCCGACGTCGACGCGGCGTTCGAGGCGGCATTCACCGCCACTTCTGAAGAGGCCCGCATCGCGGCCTACCAGGAGGTGGAGAAGAACATTGTCGAGAAGCTCTGTGGCATCATTCCCCTGTACCAGGACGCTCGCCCATTCGTGGTGAGCACGAGCATCGGCGGTGTGGTTGCAAACGGTACGATCGACGCTGGCCTTCCGGGCAACTACGCTCCGGAGAATTGGTTCGTGAAGGCCGACTAACCTCGGCTACCTCTCGAGTTCAAACGGTGGAGGATCCGCACACGCGGATCCTCCACCGGGACTTCAATGCTCGCCTACACCATCCGCCGGATCATCATCCTCGTCCCCGTCCTCTGGGCGGTCGCGACGATCACGTTCATCCTCATGCACGCCGTGCCTGGTGGTCCGCTGACGCCTGAAAAGGATCGGCCTCCCGCGCTACAGGAAGCGCTTGAACGCCGCTACGGTCTCGACCAACCGCTCTGGCGTCAGTACACCACGTACCTCACCAACCTTCTCCAGGGCGACCTCGGCATCACGTTCAAGGGCGACCGCGAGGTGACGGATGTCATCCGCGACAAGTTCTTCGTGACGGCGCAGGTGGGTATCCTCGGCTTCGTCCTTGCGATCAGCGTAGGCATGACGCTCGGAACACTCTCCGCGCTCAATCACAACGGACCCCTCGACTACATTGGCGTCTTTTTCGCGACGGCTGCTGCTAGCGTGCCCAACTTCATTCTCGGCGCGTTCCTCACGATCATACTTGCGGTCAATCTCGGTTGGCTCGATATCGTCGGCTGGGGTGGCCCCAATACATGGAGCGAACTGTTCGATCCGGCTGCCTACGACTGGCGCAAGATGCTGCTTCCCGTGATCGCGATCTCTGTGTTGCCGGCATCCTTCTTCGCCCGTGTCACGCGCGCGAGTGTGCTTGAAGTCTTGAACCAGGACTACATTCGCACGGCTCGCGCGAAAGGCCTTGCGGAGCGAAAGGTCGTCTGGGGACACACGATCAAGAACGCGCTCATCCCCGTGCTCACGCTTACGGGCCCGATCTTTGCCGTGATGATCAGTGGTTCGTTCATTGTCGAGACAATGTTCTTCATCCCTGGTCTCGGCGCTGAATCGATCAAGGCCATCGTTGCGCGCGACTACGGCATGATCATGGGCACGACGCTCTTCTTCGCCTTCGTCGTCGCGATAGCCAACCTTGCCGTCGACCTGCTCTACGCTGTCGCAGATCCGCGCATCAGGTATAGCTAATGGCGACCACACTTCCAGCCGACTACCTCGCCGTTGGCGACGTTGCCGAAACCAAGTACCGCGGCCTCTGGTCGGATGCATGGCGCCGACTGATTCGCAACAGGCTGTCCGTCATCGGCGCAGTCGTCCTCACAGGGATTCTCCTGTTGGCGTTCGTTGGCGCGTTCGTTGGCCCGACGGCTCGCTACACAGCGCAGGAGATAGATACGTCCGCCGACCAACGGCAGACGGGCCCATCGGCGGAACACTGGTTTGGGACGGATCAGCTAGGCCGCGATATCTTCGCGCGTGTGCTGGAAGGCATTCGCGTCTCCATTGAGATCGGACTGGGAACGGCGACGCTCGTACTGCTGATCGGTGTCGTGGTTGGTTCCGCCGCCGCCTTCGGCGGCAAGATGTCGGACAACCTGGTGATGCGATTCACCGACGTGATGTTCTCGTTTCCCGATATTCTGCTGATCCTGTTGATCCGCGAAATCCTTATCAACCGCGAGATCCCGATACTCTCGAACGATCGCGTGCTCATCATCTTCGCGATCTCACTGACTGCCTGGACGACGATCGCCCGCCTTGTCCGCGGACAGATGCTCTCACTTTCGGAGCGCGACTATGTGCTCGCCGCGCGCGCGCTCGGTGCTTCGAGTACCAGCGTTGTGTACAAGCACATGCTGCCAAACACGCTCGGCCCCGTGATCGTCGCCGTGACGTTCGCAATCCCCGCCGCGATTTTCGCCGAAGCTGCCTTGAGCTTCATCGGACTCGGCATCCCGCCCCCTGCCGTCAGCCTCGGTGAGCTTGTGAAGACCGGGTACGTCGTCATCCAGCGCAACGCCTGGGCCGTCGTCTTCCCCGCCGCCGCCATCTCGATCCTCATGCTCTGCTTCACTTTCATCGGCGACGGCCTTCGCGACGCCCTCGACCCCCGCACCCGCTGATCGCTCCACGTCCGGAGCGCGGGCCTTCAGCCCGCGAGCGAGCAGCGCCGTCTGGACGATTCGGATCCAGGACGCGTTGTAGGGTCGCCGCTTGCTGCCCTCGTCGATTTGCACGGATGCTGATCTGGGCCGATGACGTCGTTCGCGAAAGTGCCATCGCGCGCTTGGACGTCCATCGTGAATGGCCATAAGCTCGCACCATGCAGGCCCACACCCCGCCTCCCACGCACCGCTGGACACCACACGACCGCTCTGATCGTTCTAACGACAAACGATCAAGACAATCAGAGACGACCAAGAACAATCAAAGGCCCGAATCTACGTGACGCTAACAACCACTCCAGCAGCTTCAACCACGAAGAAACGCTGCGAAAACGAAAAACAATCAAACGCAACGCGAGTTGCTACCATCAAGACATGCTGAAGACCGCCCTCACCGCGGCCGCCGCCCTCTCGATCCCCGGCGTCGGCCTCACGATCGCCTCTGAGCGCCTGATCCGGCCACGCATCTTCTACAGCGGCGACTGGCACCCCGATCCGCCGGATGCCGTCAACTGGCCGCACGAAGAGGCCCACATCTACACGGCCGACGGCCTCGAGCTGCAGGGCTGGTTCTTCAAGCAGCCGACTCCATCGCCGACCATCCTGTTCATGCATGGCACCAGCTACAACGCCAGCGACATGTGGGTCACGGAAGAGCGCGCTGTCTCGTTCCACAACTTCATGCGCGACATTCGCGCAAGCTTCTTCGTCTTCGACTACCGCGGCTACGGCAAGAACGGCGGCACAACAACCGAAGAAGGCACCTATACGGACGCCGCGGCAGCCCTCGCCTGGCTCTACGCCCGCGACGATGTCGATCCGGCGCAGATCTTCTTCTACGGCTTCTCGCTGGGCACCGGCGTGGCCGCTGGGCTCGCTGTCCGCGAGCCATCAGCAGGCCTCATCCTGCGCGCGCCATTTACATCAGTAAAGGGCATCGCCGTCGGGCGCTTCCCTCGCCTCAATCCGTTGTTCACCGTCGCGCCATGGCTGCCGCTCACGAACTTCAACACACTCGCGAAGATCAGCCGCTACGACGGCCCGCTGCTCGTCATGCACGGCGAGCACGACAAGACCGTGCCCGAGTACATGGGCCAACAGGTCTTCGAAGCCGCGCCCGGCCCGAAACGCTACGTCATGTTCCCCGCGAAGGGCCACACCGACGTCGAAGCTGAGCTCGTTGTCCCGCCCATCACGCAGTTCATCGATGATGTCCTCGCGGGCTCGTTGCAACGCGACCAGTCGCGCGCTCGAATCGAGGCAGATGCAGTCGAGGCGGACGCTGCCCTATGAACAGCGTTCAGCAGCAACTGGCCGCCACCGTCGAAGAAGCGCTTGGCCCTAGGCGTGGCATCCTCGACCGTGATCAAGATCCCGAGTACCGGGCGCTGAAGAAGCTCGCGCAACTCAATCGACAACACCCGCCGAAGACGCCACACGACGCCCTGCAGCACATCGTCGACGTCGCGCGGGACCTGACGCACGGCACTTACGGCGCGCTCGCCGTTACCAGCCAGACGGACTACGTCGAAGGCTTCATCGTCTCCGGCATGAGCGACAAGGAGCTCGCCACGCTCAAAGGCCCGCCGCAAGGCCACGGTCCCCTCGGCGACATGCGACAGGACGGTCTGCCCGTGCACATCGAAGACGTCGCGCAGCATGCCAAGGCCTTCGGCTTCCCGCCGAAGCATCCCGACATGCGCGAACTGCTCGGCGTGCCGATCATGTCCGGCGGTGAAGTACGGGGCGCCCTTTACGTCACGGACCGCAAGGGCTGCAAGCCGTTCCACGATGAAGACCGAGCGGTGCTGCGGATACTGGCTCACCACGCCGGCCTCGTGATAGCCGCGTCCTGGTACTGATTTGAAGACAGCGAAGCGACACGAAATTGTGATGGCGGGCACGTAACACCGCCATCGAACGTCCGATAATTTAAATGAGATGATCGTAGGCACCGTCCGCGAACTGAAGTCCGAGGAGTACCGCGTCGGCATCACGCCGGAGGGTGCGCACGCCCTCGTCGAAGACGGTAACGTCGTGCTTGTTGAGCGGGGCGCTGGCGAAGGCGCTGGTTGCAGCGATCTCGCGTATGCGGCGGCGGGCGCAGAGCTGGTCGCCGACGCGCATGATGTGTGGGCGCGCGCCGACCTTATCGTGAAGGTGAAGGAACCGCAGCGCGCGGAGTACGCCAGCATCCGCGACGAGCAGACGTTGTTCACGTACCTACACCTTGCGGCGCTGCCCGAACTCACGCAGATCCTCATCGACTCGAAGGTGACTGCGATTGGTTACGAAACGGTGCAACTGCCAGACGGCTCGTTGCCGTTGCTGGTGCCGATGAGCCAGATCGCAGGACGGATGGCGGCGGAGATTGGCTCGCAGTACCTCCGTAAGCCCGGACCGGGTCGTGGCAAGTTGATCTCGGGACTGCCGGGCGCCGCGGCCGCGCACGTCGTTGTGCTCGGCGCGGGGACGGTTGCTGAGAATGCGATCCAGGTCGCCGTCGGCCTCGGCGCGCGAGTGACTGTGTTCGATACGCGGCTCGACAAGCTGCGGCGCGTGCAAGAACTCTGGCCGGGGCGTACAACAGCGCTCATGTCGAGCCCGCTCGCGATCGCACAGGCGCTGCGTGATGCTGACATCCTCATCGGCGCCGTGCTTGTGCCCGGCGCCTCAGCTCCGAAGCTCGTGACCCGCGACATGGTCCGTGGGATGGGGCCGGGCGCTGTCATCGTGGATGTCGCGATCGACCAGGGAGGCGCCGTCGAGACGTCGCGTATGACGACGCACGATAACCCTGTCTATGTCGAAGAAGGCGTCGTGCACTACTGCGTCGCCAACATGCCAGGCGCCGTGCCGGTGACCTCGACGGCCGCGCTCACCGCCGCAACGCTGCCGTACGTGCGACGGCTTGCGGCGCTGGGGCCGCGTGACGCGCTCCTCGCCGATCCTGCTCTCGCGAGTGGGGTGCTCGTCTCGGAGGGCAAGGTCATCCACGCGGCGCTCGCGCACTCGTTGGGAATGCCTGTCTCAACGCTCGCGGAGGCGCTGCCGAACTGAGTCCGCTCAGGACACAGCTGCGAGAATCTTCTGCGCGTGCTGGACGTGGTCCTCATCGTGCACCCGCTGGAACGCCGCCCACTCCTTGCAGTTCAGCGGGCCGAAGAACGGATGCGGTGACTTCGGTTCAAGAGCAGGTTCGGCAGGCAGGTTCGCGATCTCGTCGAGCAGGCGCGCGTTAAGCGCTCGCAGGTCATCGACGATCGCCGCAAACGGCTGGCCGTTGTCGTCGACTAGCTGACCTGCACCGCGACCGGTCGGCGGCGGCTCGCTTCGGGACAGGTTGTGCACCAGCAGGGCGACGCTGTCTTGGGCGCTGAGCACATGCATAGTCAGTTCGCGGATGCACCACTCGTCCGGAGCCGGCTTCTTCGCGGCAACGTCGTCCGAGACAGCACTGACGATGTCGACGTACTTCTGCTGGCTCGTGCGGACGAGATCAATGATCGCGGCTGGCGACTTGGCGCCCTGATGCTTGATGTACGACGTGACGCGGTCGCGGACTTCGTCGGGGAAGGGAGCGGTGGTCATCTCTGCCTCCTTGAATTGGAGCCACAGGGTGGCACAGTTTGCTCCAGAAGGGGAGGTGAGAGGCGGGAAGGAAGGGCGCGGGTCGCCGTTACCGTTAGCCGAGCTAGCTGTTGTCCTGATGGCCGCGGAGGCTGTTCCACCACCGAGTGACGGCCGCCTGCCAGGGCTCCCACACATGGAACATATCGCCAGCCCAGACCATGATCAGGCCCATCAGTACCCACCAGAGGATTTCGCCCGTAGACATTGGAGTGTCCGATCTATTCGCGAGCAGGTGCGCGATTTCAGCGGGGTGATGCCAGTACCACCAGTGTGATGCGTGCTCCCTTTGTAACGCTCCCGCGTGCGTCGCCGCCACGGCTTGCCGTCAAGGCGCGGAAGTTCGTAACACTCTGATGTCAAGATGCCTGCGAGGCGTCACCGCGGGGTCGACAGCGTGAGACAGCCGTCGTAGACTGGCGATCCACCCGCACCCAGCACAGGAGAGCTCCGCTATGGTCGTCCAGTCATCCGTCGTCAGCAGGCTCGAAGAATCCCGAGAGCGCGGGCTCGACTACCTCGTCGGTCAGCAGCGTGCAGACGGTGCCATCGGCAATCCTGAGAAAGAAGGACTGGGGCCGTACTACAAGACGCTGTGGGCGCTGACGAGCGGCGGACGCACAGCGGAGGCAAATCGGCTCGCGACGTGGATTAGCCACGAAGTGCTGACGGACGATGGCGACTTCGCTGGCGAGATGCGCGGCAAGTTCTTCGACCGAAGCTACGCCTACCCGAACGCGTGGATGATCATCGGGGCGCAGAAGCTGGGTCGCTACGACATCAGCCGCCGAGGCATGGAGTTCCTCCGCTTGCTGCACCACGAGACAGGCGGCTTCCGTATCGAGCGCGACAACGAGGACGCTGTACAGGACATCCTGAACACTGCGCAGTCGGGAAATGCCTGCCTCGCCACCGGCCACCTCGCCGAAGCGAAGAGCGTCGGACGCTTTCTGCGCACCATCTACGAGGCCCAACCGGATCCAGAGCATGTTCTGTACTTCGTGTACAAGCCCGGACAGGGTCTTCGCACGGAATTCCCGGAGGAGCGCCAGAAGCTTCACTCCATACGTCACGACACCCCTCGACAGGCGTACTTCAACATGGGTATCGCGGCGGCCTTTCTCGCGCGCCTGCACATGGAAACGGGTGATGCGTCGTGGTCGGTCCTTGGCCGTGATTACCTCCAGCTCGCCTTCAATGTCCTCGACGAGATGTACGAGACGGCACAGGTCGGCAAGGTCGGCTGGGGTGCGGCCCTCATGTACCAGACGACTGGTGAAGACCGCATGCTGCGGCTGGCAGAACGCGTCGGCGAGGCGATGGCTGCGCAGCAGACGGACACGGGCGGCTGGGACAACACCGGCGGTTACGTGAACGACGCCATCCGTACGGAAGTCACGGCGGAGTTCGTCGTCCTGCTCGATGAAATGATCGCCGGCCTTAGCGCGCGTCCTGCGTAGAGCTGTCGTTGCATCGATTCAATCGTTGGCACACCCGCGTTGTGCAGTAGGACACTGCCACATCGGCGCTAGTCGCGGAGGAATGCGTACATGACGGCACCCACGGAAGTTACAACACCTGTCGGGCCGGAGCGCCTCGTAGGCCAGGGCCTCGACCCGAATCAACGCGAATCCGGCGATCGCGCCATCCACGCGATATTCACGGACGCGAAGGCTGGCCCCGAGACGGATCTCGTCATCACATTCCGCGATTGCGCGTACGAGGTCTGGGCGAAGCGCGGGATGATTCGCTTCCAGCGGTTCTACGCAGAGGCGGGTGGCTACGACTACCGAATCATCGAGCAAATCGGCGACAACCCGATCGCGAACGAAGACTACACCGCTATCGCGACGATCGACGAAGAGCTGTCGGCATCGAAGGCCTCCGGCTTTCCGGGCATCGAACCCAACACGGCGTATGTTGAGCCGGAGCACGTCAGCTACCCGTACGCGTTCGAACGCATCGCCCAGCTCTTCGATAGCCCCAACGCTCCAGACATCGCGATCAATCCCAAACCGTACGCATTTGGCCGTAAGCCGGGACAGCATGGCGCGCTCGACGTGATCCAGGCGCGTTCACCACTCGTGTTTTCGGGGCCGGGTGTGCGGAAGGGGATTCGTACCGACACGCGATCACGCCAGATCGACATCGCGCCCACAATCGCGCACCTCTGCGGATTTCCACTAATCGATGGCCAAGACCTCACCGGGCGTACGTCGTCCGAGCGCGGAGTAAGGCCGGACGTGTATCTCAAGCGCCAGGACGGGCATGTGCTGGGCGCGATTATCGACCCGGAGGACGCGTCCCGGCCACAGCGCGCCTACATCCTGTTGCTCGATGGCCAGAGCAACACCGAATTGAAGTGGCGGCTGGAGAATGATGCCGATGCGATTCCCAATCTGCGACGGCTTATCAACAAGGGAACCATGTTCGAGTACGGTTCGATCACGAACTTCCCGAGCATTACTTGGCCGAGCCACAACGCGATTGGGACGGGCGTGTGGGGCGGGCATCACGACATTGTGAACCCGACGTACTACCTTCGGGAAACGCGCGAAGTCGTGACGCCGCAGGGCCAGCAGTTCGACACGGCGAAGTTCCTGGGTGACGGCGCCGAGACCCTGTACGAGGCGTTCCACCGAGTGTACGGACCGTGGCAGGGCGAGCATGGGGCGTTCACCGCGTCGATACACGAACCATGCACTCGCGGCGCGGACCACGCGACGCTGGAGCGAAAGGTCGTCGGTGATCGAGACCGCCTGCGTGAACTGACGCAACAGTTCGCGGGCGATACGAGCAGCAAGTGGCTGGCGGACGACCACAAGCCTGCACAAGGGGAGTCGATCGTCGATGGGCGGGGTGTCGCGCAGGCGATTGTCCTGTACACGGACGCATCGCATCCGCCTCCTGCGTTCATGTTCCATGAGTTCACGATCACGGACGGCGTCGGGCACGACTACGGCCCTCACTCTGAAGGTCAGCGAACGGCGCTCGATGAGACAGACGTTCGCGTGGGACGGATCCTCGACGCGCTCGATGGCGCCGGATTGTACGACGACACGCTGTTTATCATCACCACAGATCACGGCATGGCGCCCGTCGACGCGAGCTTGAAGGCAACACAGGTGCGGGCCGTTCTCGATGCGGGCATGAAGGCTGTTACTGCTGACCCACTTATCTACTTGATCGACATGGCCGTCACCATCACCGCGCATGAGGACGGACGAACGGCAATGATCGAAGTGCTCGCCAATGATGCGGATGCGTCGGGCGAGCGACCGCCGGTCGTAGGCGCAGAGATCACGCTCAGCGGCCGCGGTGCGAAGGTGGTTGGGCGCGCATCCACGGATAGCGGCGGCACATGCGGCCTGGCGCTGCCAGTGGATGCTGAACCGGGCGAACTCTACCTGACGATCCATCATGAGGACTTCAACGCCCGCCGCCTACGGCTCGATGGCACAGCTATCGTGGAAGACATCCGCGGGCTCCTGTACGGTGCTTTGGCGTGAATGCCGCAGCGTTGGTTCACCTTGACGCCGTCGTTGCACGGGACGCGTGTACGGCCATACGATGCTTAGTTGCCGCCGAGCGCGCGACCGAGGAAGGTCGGCTGAATCTTGCGAAGGTGCTTCGCGCAACGGCGCTGGCCGCGCGGACGCGTGCATTGCATCTCGAGCGAGTTGCGCATTCCACTGACGCCGCCGTCGACCTGTTCCGCACTGTTGTTGAAGCCGACGTGGCATCCCGCGAGGCGCTCATGCAACTCGCGGCCGGCGACGAGCGGCTGTCGCACCAGTTGGCGACGTCTGAACCGCTATATGCCATCCTGCGTCGCACGTCGGGCGCATTGAATTCCGATCGCGATGTCTCCGAACGTGTCGTGGCGCAATTCCTCTTCGGTTGCGAGGACTGCGGGTACATAGCTGAGGGATCACGCCCAGAACTGTGTCCCGCATGCGGCAGTGTTGCGCGCGAATGGGCGCTGTTTGCGCCGTTCTATTCCGCGACCAGCGAGCACATCCTTCGCCGTCAACCGGACGAGATCGTCCGGATGCTTCGCGGCGACGCCGCGAGGTTCCGCGCCGCACTGGCGTCGGAGCCGGAGGAGCACTTATCGCGCCACCCGGAACCCGGCGAGTGGTGTGTGAAGGAGATCGCGGGCCACATGATCGACATCGCCGAACTGTTTTGCCGCCGACTACAGGCGCTGCTGCACCCTGAGTTCGACGCGCCCGAGGCAACGCTGCTGCCCTGGGCCTTGATCTACGGCCAGGACTATCCGGCGAAGAGCGTTGCCGAGTTGGTGGCGCGATTCGAATCGGCGATGGAAGATTCGCTTGCTCTAATCGCGCAGCTTACGGATACCGACTGGCGGCGCAAGGCCGATATGCTAAGTGGTCGAGTCACGGTGATCGACATGGCGTCGTGGCTTGCAAATCACAACGTTGCCCACGTAGAACAGATCCATGCGCGACTCGCCTGATCGAGGCGACCGGACCCACGGAGGCAAGTGCAACGATGGTCGACTATGTGACGATTCGCCGCTGGTCGTCGAAGCCCGAACATGACGAAGCATCGCTCCTCGCGTTTGTGAATGAAGGCATCGTGCCCGCATGGCGAAAGATCGACGGCTGTCTTTCACTCAACCTGCTACGCGTTCGCGATGAAACGTCGTACCTGGCGGTTACGTACTGGGAGTCGAAGGAAGATCTCGACCGCTGGTCAGGGCCGCAAGGTCAGCAGTGGCGGGATGAGCATCGGCTTGTGTTGGAGCAGTGGCTATCGTTCATGTCGTTCAAGGACGAGGTAGAGGCGGATCTGTTGGTCGTGGGCTGAGCGGGCACGGACATAAGAACTCCCATCGTGTTGATCAGATAGCAGTTCTTCGGGGCTTCGTCTCCGAAAATGATCACGAACGCCTTGTCGCGCTACGGATTTCGCATTTTGATCGGCGAAACCTATTGACAGCATCGACACGTGGAATTAATATGTTCTTGAAATCACAATCGCCTTGCACTGGTGGGCAGGGCGGTTACTCGGGAAGCTCGTCGCGGCGAGACCCGAAGCCGAATTCACTCGAAAGAGTGGGGCGGGGGAACCAGCGTCTGCACTTGCGGACTCCCGTGCGCGGGTGGGGTGAATCGGGCGGCGACCCAGCGTTCTGGCGCGCCGACTCGTAGGGCAGCCTTTCAGCCCGAACCCGACAGCTAACCTCGTAGGCATTCGAAGGGCGGCTCGATCAGTCCGGGAGTATGAACGCCTCCTCACGGGAGGTCATTGGCCCGCGAGGGCTCTGGAAGGGACATGCCTTCATGAACACCAATCTCCCCCGCACTTGCCCCCGCTGCCGTGGCTCCATGATCATCGAACGAGACTGGTATGGCGCGTACGGCACCTGCCTCTGCTGTGGATACGTCCACGAGGCAGTGACTGCGCCTCCGATCGATCTCCTCGAAGAAGAAGAAGGACATCCACGACAGCGCCGCCGCCAGCCCTCACACGGCAAGCTGCGGCTCTAGTTTTAACCCCAAACAGGGGTTCCATTTCAGAAGCAGAAAAGCACCCCAATTCGGGGTGCTTTTGTTTGTCGTGACGTGAGCCGGCGGCCTAGACGACTACTGGTACTTCGACGGCATCTTCCAGTTCCGCCAGGTCGGTCTCGGTATTGGCCATGGTCCAGCCGACCCAGAACATCAGTGCGCTGATCAAGCCTACGGCCGTGAGCACAGGTATGGCGATGACCAGGTAGCTTCGGCGCAGGGTGCCGACGAGCATGAACAGGCCCTGAACGGCGGCGATGGCCATGAGAATGTTGCCCAGCTGCTTCGAACGGCCCATGGCTTCCTCCTCAGGCGCTCATCTGCTTACGCAGGTCCGGCGGCAGAAGGTTCGGGATGCTGTCGTCGATGGGATAGCGTTCGTTGCACTTGGCGCAGAACAGGCCGCCCCGAATAACCTCATCGTTCTTCTCTTCGTCGATTGTGAGCGTGAGCTCGCCCTTACACATCGGGCAGGCCAGGATGTCCATCAGGTCTTTGCGCATCGTCTGCTCCTCGTCGTTTGCGTTGCTGCGGCGACAGCATACCCCGATACGATAGCCGGTGAGAAGGAGCGCTTCCGAAGCCTCAAGCTGCTTTGACTTCGTTCGCTAGCGTCCATATACTTCTATGCGCTGTCGAACAGCACCCGCTGTACGCTTCGCCCGCACTCCATGGGAGGTGGCGGGCGTTTTGTTTGAGACCCGTCATGTATGCGCCCTGGAGGCGAACTTAATGAGAGACTACGAACTCGTCATTGTCATCAGTCCGGATATCACGGAAGAAGACGTGCCTGCGGCTGTGGAGCGCATCTCGAGCGCGATCACGAGCAAGGGCGGTGAGGTCGTCGACTCGCGCCCGTGGGGCCGGAGGCGGCTCGCCTACCCAATCAGCCGCCACACCGATGGCAACTACATCATCAACCAGATTAAACTCGACCCGGCGCGCGCGCATGAACTGGAGAGCCAGTTCAAGATCTCTGAAGAAGTGCTTCGTCATCTGCTCGTGCGCAAGGACGAAGAATAGGCACCGGTTGGCGATGCAAGAATTGGTGAGAGGGATATCGCAATGGCGTCGTTGAACAAGGTCATGCTCATCGGCAACGTCGGTAAAGATCCGGAGATGCGATACACCGCGAACGGCAAGGCCGTCACGACGTTTTCGGTGGCGTGCAACCGCGTTCACAATGGGCCGGATGGCGAGCGTCGTGAAGAGACGGATTGGTTCGACGTCGTCGCCTGGGACAAGCTTGCCGAGCTGTGCAGTCAGTATTTGCAGAAGGGCCGCCAGGCGTACGTCGAGGGCCGACTACAGACGCGATCCTGGGAAGGTCAGGACGGTCAGAAGCGGTACAAGACTGAAGTAGTCGCGAACACCGTGCTCTTTCTCGGGAGCGCTGGGGGCGGTGGTGCGGCGCGGATGGATCGGTTTGATGACCCCGGACCAAGTGAGCAGGGAGGCGGCGGCCCGCCAGTCGATCCGGATGACCTGCCGTTTGAGTAAGCAATGTATGGTCGCCCGACAGCGGCGGCTTCAGGAGGAGAACGTTTGACGACCGAGGTAAGCGAAAACGAACCCATGGCTCCGGCGGCGTCCCCGGCACAAGACGCGATGCCGCCCCAGGTCAGCGCTGACAGCGCACCGGCCCGGACCGAGGAGCGTTCTTCAGGCCCCATGCGCCGCCCTGGCGGGGGTGGTGGAGGCGGCGGTCGTGGCCGGTTTGGCCGCCGCAAAGTCTGCGCGTTCTGCGTCGACAAGATCGAGCATATTGACTACAAGGAGCCGCACAAGCTTCGGCGTTTCCTCTCGGAGCGCGGCAAGATCGAGCCGCGCCGAAAGACGGGCACCTGCGCCCGGCATCAGCGCAAGCTAACGCTCGCTATTAAGCGTGCTCGACAGATCGCCCTGTTGCCGTACACCGCGGATCACAACTTCACGTAGGATGGAAACCCATCCACTGCGTACGGCAGGTGCGTATCGTGGTGTGTGTGAAGGAGTGTGGTGAGGAATGGCAGGGGATAAGAAAGCTCGTCGAGACGACGCCGCCGGCAAGGCCGCAAAGCAGCCATCGAAGCCAAGGCACAGCTTGGACAGCGAGCAGACGGCACGCGTCATGCTCATTGGCGGCGTGTCGCTGATCATTGTGCTCGCGTTGGGGTTTATCGCGTTCGGCTGGTACTGGACGGAGAAGCGCCCGCTAGGACGCACCGTGCTGCAGGTCGATGAGCAAACGGTCTCGTTCGCTGCGATGAAGCGGCGGATGAACTACGAGCTGTTCCGCAATACGACGCTCCAACAGAATCCTTCCGTTCTCGCATCCTTTTCCTACGAGAACCTTGTCGCGGAGCTGACCAAGATCTCCCGCGCTGAGGCGCTTGGTGTGACGGTCGACGAAGCAACGCTCGACACGGCGATGCGCACGCGGATCGGCGTTGCTCCAGAGGCCGACCAGCGCACGTATCAGGACGCCCTGCGCAATCAGTTGCAGTCGACTGGCCTCAACGAATCGGAATATCGGCGCCTTGTTGAGGGCGAGACGATCGAGACCGCCATCGTCGACAAGTTCGAGGCGGAACTACCGGCGACGCTGCTGCAGGCGAAGGTCGAGGTAATTAACGTCGAGACTCGCGAGGAGGCTGACGCGGCGATTGTGCGCATTGACGCAGGGGAAGACTTCGCCGTGGTCGCGAAGGAGATCTCCCTCGAGCCGACGGCCAAGGACAATGGCGGGCTGAAGGATTTTGCGCCCGAGGGCTCTCACAACGCCGCATATAACGACTTCGCCTTCAGCGCGGAGGTTGGGGTGTTGAGCGAGCCACTGCCCGCTGCAGGCGATGCCTCATTCTACGTCGTGCGCGTGGTCGATCGCTCAGAGCAGCCATTGGCTGAAGACGAGAAGCCAACGCTTGCGCGTGCGAAGTACGAAGAGTGGCTTACGACAACACGGTCTGAGATGGAGTCTTCCGGCGCACTCGTGAACAAGTTCGATCAGGAGGATCAGACCGAGGCGACACTGGCCGTCGTCAATGATGCCGCACCTCGCCTTATCGAACAGGCCGAGCAGCAGGCACAACAGGACATCCTCCAACAGACGGCCATTGCCGGACTCACGCAAAGCCCGGCGGCAACGGCCGTGCCCTCGACCCCAGGAGCTGAATCCACGGCAGCAGCCTCGACACCATCAGCGGATGGCGGTGTCTCTACGCCTTCATCGCAGCCGGTTGCGCCGAGCGTGCCATGAGCACCGAACGCGACTCGATCGGCATCGGGTTGCTGGGCGCGGGTGTGGTCGGCGGCGGCGTCGCGCGGATCCTGCGCGAGAAAGCCGACATCTACGCTCGCCAGATTGGCTGTCCGCTCGAGCTGAAGCGCGTGCTTGTGCGGGATGTCGCGAAGCAGCGTGATGTCGAGATCGCTCCTTCACTCCTCACAACTGATCCATCTGCTGTGCTCGACGATCCCTCGATTCAGATGGTGATCGAAGTGATGGGCGGCGAGGAGCCTGCGTTTGCCTACCTCAAGCGGGCGCTGACGGCTGGGAAGTTCGTCGTGACGGGTAACAAAGAGGTCATGGCCAAGCACGGCGGCGAGCTGCTGCGGCTGGCGCGCGAGCACAACGTGGACCTCCTCTATGAAGCGTCGGTCGGCGGCGGGATCCCGATTATTGCGCCGCTCAAGCGCGACTTGCTTGCAAATGACATCCTCTCGGTGACGGCGATCATCAATGGGACGACGAACTACATCCTCACTGCGATGAGTAAGGGCGGAGGCTCGTTCGCGGACGCGCTCGCGAAAGCGCAGGAGCTGGGGTTCGCGGAGCCTGACCCGACGAACGACATCGAGGGCATAGACGCGGCGTACAAGCTGTGCATTCTTGCGACGCTTTCCTTTCACGCGGACATCATGCCGGCCGATGTGTACCGCGAAGGCATCACCAAACTCGATGCGCGCGACTTTGAATACGCGCGGGAGATGGGGTACGCGCTGAAGCTGCTGGCGATCGCGCGCCGACGCGGCGACGGTGACGGCGTGGGCGATGGCATCGAGCTGCGGGTGCATCCTGCGCTCGTGCCGCAGGATCAGCTTCTGGCCAACGTCGATGGCGTGCTTAACGCCGTGGAGATCGAGGGCGATCTGATGTCGCGCGTGCTGTTCCAGGGGCCGGGCGCGGGTTCGTTGCCTACGACCTCGGCCGTCGTCGGAGACGCGCTGGACGCGGCTGTCAGTATCAGCAACAACGTCTATTGGCCACACTCCTTTCGCCGCGAGTCCGGGGTCAAGCCGCTGCCTATCGACCAGTGCCAGTCGCGGTACTATCTCCGCATCCGTGTCGTCGACGAGCCCGGTGTGCTCGCGCGCATCGCGGGTAAGCTCGCGGACGGGAACATCAGCATCGCTTCGGTGATCCAGAAGGAACTGGACGGCGCCCGCGGCGGCGGGGAGGGCAATGCGGAGATCGTGATCATGACGCATGAAGCCCTCGAAGCAGACATACAGCGCGCGCTTGGTGACATTCGCGCGCTCGCTGGCGTTGCGGCGGTAGAGCAGATGATCCGGGTGCGGCCATGACGATGCACGATCCTAACCACGACCCACGCGCGTCGGCTGACCCTGTCGGCTGGATGCAGGACCAGATGGTGCAGGTGAAGGCGCAGCTCGGGCGGCTGACGCAGGCCACGGACCAGACGCAGGCCGGCGTTCTCGACGTGAACGAGAAGATGCGCGACACCGAGGCGAAGGTGCGCGAGATGACGGCGCGCACGCTGGGGCTTCCGGGGATGGCGGAGCAACTTCGGCAACTGACAGGTCTCCTTGATCGCATTCAGGACGCGGAGGTTCTGATTGATACGAAGTTTGAGATCATGGAGCGGCAGACGGCGGAGGAGCGCGGCCGCGATCAGGCGGAGAAAAACGACCTGTACCGCCGCGTGCAGGAGTTGGAGCGCCGGAGCGAGAGCCTTGTCGAGCGGCAGTCGGCGTTGGACGACACGACGCGGCGGTTTCAGGACGAGATTGCGCGCGCGAATCTGCAGTACCAAGGCCTGAATGTGCGGCTTGAAGCTGTTGAGTCAAAGGCGGGGCGGAGCGTCGACGCCGTGACGCGGCTGGAGCAGGAGCACGCGGAGACAGAGCAGTCGCTGCGGTCGCTGCGGCGTGAGGATGATGTGCTCGCCGAGCGCGCGAAGCTTGCGGTTGATGTGGCATCGCGGATCGAGACGGAGGTGAGCACGCTGCAGGAGGAGTTGCGCGTGCTGCCGCTGATGGCGGAGCGCGTCGAGCTGCTGCGGGCGGAACGGCAGCGGCTTGAAGACCGGACATCGCATCTCGAAGAGACTGTGGCACACAGCACGACGCGGCTGGAGCGCGAGGAAGACGCAACGCTGCACGTCGATTCGCGGCTGAAGAACTACGATGGCCGCATCGAGCATGTGCACACGCTGGCGCTGGACTTCCGGCGTTCCCTGACGGACCAACTGTTGAAACTGAACCAGACGATCGAGCGCATGAAGCGGCGCGAGGCGGAGGAGATGGAACGGCAGGTGAAGGAGCTTCGGACGCAGCAGCAGCAGTTGAAGATCGAGGACGAATGACGATCGACCCCGATATGCCTGCCCACGAGGACGCTGTGCTACGCGGCGTCATGCACCAGTACGCCGAGCACCTTCCGGTCACCGACAAGACGCCGATCATCTCGCTGGGTGAGGGCGACACGCCGCTCGTGCGGTCGCAGTCAATCGAGCGCGAACTCGGCTGCGACGCGCTGTACTTCAAGCTCGAGAGCTGCAATCCGACAGGTTCGTTCAAGGACCGCGGGATGGTTGTTGCCGTCGCGAAGGCGATGGAGGAGGGCGCGCAGGCGATCATGTGCGCGTCCACCGGTAACACATCGGCATCGGCGGCAGCGTACGCGGGGCGGTACGGACTGAAGTGCTTCGTGATTGTCCCCGACGGGAATATCGCGCGCGGGAAGTTGGCACAGAGCGTCGTGTACGGGGCGGAGATCATCGCGATCGACGGGAACTTCGATGCGGCGCTGCGGGTGGCGCGCGAGATCACGTCGAAGCATCCGATTGCGCTGGTGAACTCCGTCAATCCGCACCGGGTCGAGGGGCAGAAGACGGCGTCGTTCGAGATCGCGGACGCGCTGGGCGATGCGCCGGACGTGCTGGCGCTGCCTGTCGGGAACGCGGGGAACATTACGGCGTACTGGCGTGGGTTCGTGCAGTACCACCAGATGGAGCACACGAGCCGCCGTCCGATGATGCTGGGGTTCCAGGCGGCGGGCGCGGCGCCGCTGGTTGATGGCGCGCCGATTGAGTCGCCGCAGACGATCGCTTCGGCGATACGGGTGGGGAATCCGGCGTCGTCGGCATCGGCGCTGGCGGCGCGTGATGAGTCGGGCGGGGCGATCGCGGCGGTGACGGACGACGAGATCCTTGCGGCGTACGCGCGGCTGGCGCGCGAGGAGGGCATCTTCTGCGAGCCAGCGTCGGCGGCGTGCGTGGCGGGCGTGCTGCGCCAGAAGGCCGAGGGGCGGAGCTTCGCGGGGCAGACGGTGGTTTGCATCATCACGGGCAGCGGGCTGAAGGATCCGGAGACGGCGTTGCGGACGGAGCCGGACGTGCACCGGGTGCCTGCGGAGCTTGGTGCGATCGAGCGAGAGATGGGGTGGGCGTAGTCGTTGGTCGATAGTCGTTGGTCGTTGGGATCGGGAGCCACAGATTTCACTGATTTCACAGGCGATTGCCGGACTGACTCGATGGAGTTCGTTCGGCAGTTTTGTGTTCGCGTGCAGTGGTGTCGACAGCCTGTCGCTCCTAAGTGCTTGGCAGAAATGCATGTTCTGCAATGACCGGCGATGACGGTGCGGGACTACTGGCGAATTCGCAATCTGAATACGGCTCCGTTGATGGATCGACATCCCGTGCGACCCTGGGGTTCGTTTGGCAGATTTGTGTTGGCGCGCCTCTGTGGAGGGGCTTTGATTGTCTGTTGTTTTTCGCGTGTTTTCGAGATGGCTGCGCGGTTTGAGTCTGGCTCGTTGGATGCTGTCGGCGTGTTGAAGGTGGGGCTTTGATTGTGTTTGACCGTCTTTGATGGTTTTTGATTGTTTGGCTGTGAAAACGACCATTGTCGTCGCCTCCGAAGTGCTTTGACGCGCCGCCGTGGTGGGCGGACTGCGCCCGCGGCGATGATGCGGCGTTGGGGTTGTGATGTCCTAGCGCGGGATGGCACTCGGCGAGGGGTTAGGGACTGGGGACTGGGGCTAGGGGCTAGGGGCTAGGGGTGCGGTTGTCGCTGCCGTCCGGGCACCAGCCGGGGAGGGTGCGGACGAAGGCCTGGGCGGCT
>JAKFYB010000010.1 GCA_021731085.1 Dehalococcoidia bacterium | reverse complement strand
CCCATCCCCACGCCGCCGGTCTGCGATGTGGAGAATCCCGTTGCGGCGCCAGCGAACTTCCCGGTTGACGTGCCGTTCCCGCCTGGCTACCAGGTGTCCGTCGTCGAGACGGATCCTTACCTCCACGTCGAAGGCCGAATCAAAGTGCCGGAAAACGCCTTCATTCCGGAGGACGCGCGCGGATTCCTGCCCTCTACGGCGCTTGAGGCAGCGATGCTGGAAGCGATGAAGGGCGAATGGTCGATGACGATTAACCCCGTGGAGGGAAGCGACTACAACTTCACGCACGCGGACGGGCGCGTCGGCCACTTCAACATCGGCCTCATCCTGGAGTGCGAGTTCCACGCGTCGCTGACGCTGGACTTCCCCTGGATCACGCCGGACGGCGTGGCGCCAACGCCCGCTGCAACCGCCAGCAACTAGCCCCTCACGAACAGGCCGCGGAACGCGCGGTACATCCGGACACGCACGGGCGGCAGCGGCTCCGGCGGGTTGATCTCGTGTTCGAACCCGCCCGCGTGGAACTTATCCAGCGTCTCGACAAGTTCCGCGCCGAGCAGCAGGATGTTCGACGCGAGGAACATATAGAAGAGGAATAGCAGCAGGCCTCCGAGCGAACCATAGACGACGTCGTACTGGTTGAAGTTCGTGATGTAGATGGCGAACGAGAGCTTCAGCGCCTCGAACAGCAGCGCAGCGACGGCAGCGCCCGGCAGCACGTTACGCCACCCAGGCCGCGCCGCCGGCACGATGCGATACAACAACGTAAAGGCGACGAACGTCATGGCGGCAGGCAGAAGTGCCGTGGGTACTTCCCACAACGCGTTGCCGCTCGCCAGCGGACCCAGGTAATCACCACTCGCCCTTCGCGCGGCGCGGATGAGGCCCGTAAGCACGATAGAACCCAGCAACACAGCGCTGACCACACCAACCTGCACCAGGTCCACGAACTTCGCCTGGATCCAGGGGCGTTCTTCTTCAATACCCCACACGTTGTTGAGCGCGCGCCGTATCGCGGCAAAGACGGCAAGCGAACCCCAGATGGCGAGAAACAGACCGAAGACAGCGAACGTCCTGCTCAGGTTCTGGATGCTCTGTACGACCTCGGTGACGGACGCGCGCCCTTCGAAGTCAGATAGCGGCACAATCTCGAGCACCCAATCGACGATGTTCTCGGTCACGTCGTCGCTGTCGAGAAAGGCGCCCAGTATTGCGATGACGACGATGGTCAGTGGGACGAGGGCGAAGAGGACGTAGTAGGTGATGGCCGCGGCCTGCTGCGTGCAGTTGTCCGACGCAAAGCCAAGGAACGTTCGTTTGGTGATGATCCAGAGGCGCAGCAGCATGAGGTACTAGTGTAGTCGGAGGCGAGAGGTCGGATGTCGGAGTCGACGGAACACCGACGACCGACGACCGACGACCGAACGCTATACTCGCGGCGTTGGAGGATGAGCGTCGTGGCGAAAGCTGCTAAGACTCGCGGGTACCGGCGCATCGTCGCCAAGTTCGGCACGAATCTGCTGACTGCCGGGACCGATCGCCTGCACGAGGAGACGATGGCCGCGTTGGCAGCGCAGGTCGCCGCGCTCATGGACGGTGGGCGTGAAGTGCTGATCGTGACGTCGGGCGCGATCGCCGCGGGCCGCGAGCGTCTCGATGGCGTGAAGAATCGTCGTGATGTGCCCTTTCGGCAGGCGTTGGCCGCCGTCGGTCAGACGCACCTCATGCAGACGTACGACCGCCTGTTTTCCGCGCACGATCGCGCAGTTGGGCAGACGCTGCTCAGCAAGCGCGACCTGCACGACCGCATCGGCTATCTCAACGCGCGCAACACGCTCCTTGGGCTGCTGGAGATGGGTATCGTGCCGATCGTCAACGAGAACGACGCTGTCGCGATCGACGAGATCGCGGGCGCGAAGATCGGCGACAACGACAATCTCTCAGCGCTCGTGGCGAACCTTATCGACGCCGACCTGCTCGTGCTGCTCACGGACACGGGCGGCCTGCACGATGCCGACCCGCGCAAGTCGAAGAGCGCGCGCCTCATCGAACGCGTCGACAAGATTACGAAAGACATCGAACAGCTGGCCAGCGGCACGGACAGTGGACGCGGTACCGGCGGCATGGTCACGAAGCTGCAGGCCGCAAAACTCGCGACCGGCGGCGGCGCAGATGTGTACGTGGCTTCTGGCCACGAACCCGATGTCCTCGAGCGCATCGCTGGCGGGGAGCACGTCGGCACGCTGTTTCCGGCGCAGCGCACGAGCATGGAGAGCAGGAAGCGCTGGATGCTCAGCGGGCTCTCGACGCGCGGCGCGATCATCGTTGATGCAGGCGCGGTCAAGGCGCTGACCGAGCGAGGCACGAGCCTGCTGCCGGCGGGCGTGCAGTCGGTCGCCGGGCCGTTTAAGCGCGGCGACACCGTCAACATCACGCTTTCCAGCGGCGAAGCCATCGCATGCGGCATCACGAACTACAGCGACGCCGAAGTGGAGGCGATCCGTGGCCTGCGCTCGGACAAAATCGCCGAGACGCTGGGCTACCAGTACGGGGCGGAAGTCATCCACCGCAACAATCTCGTCGTCCTCGAACGGGCCTCCTGATACGCTGAAGTGTGGATGAAGCGCCCGTTCTCTATGACACGCGCGATGGCGTCGCCTGGATCACGCTGAACCGCCCCGGCGTGCTGAACGCGATGAATCTCGAAGTGCGTGACCTGCTCTGGACGTACATGGCCGCCGTTCGCGACGACCCCGACGTGCGCGTCGCGGTGTTTGAGGGCGCCGGTGAACGCGCATTCTCGGCTGGCGCGGATATCAGCGAGTTCGGAACGGCGCCGTCGCTGGCGGAAGCTCGCCGGGCACGACGTGAGTGCGACGTCTGGGGAGCGATGCTCGAGATCTACAAGCCCATCGTCGCGGCGATCCACGGCTTCGCGTACGGCGCCGGCTGCGAACTAAGCCTGTTCTGTGACATCCGCATTTGCTCGGAGGACGCGACGTTCGCGCTGCCGGAGGTGACGCTGGGCTACATTCCGTCGGCTGGCGGCACGCAGACATTGCCGCGGGCGATTCCGCCCGGCATTGCGCGCGAGATGATCTACACCGGCGAGCCAATCGACGCACAGCGCGCGCGGGCGTGTGGGCTCGTGCAGCGCGTCGTCCCGCGCGACGAGCTGCACGGCGCGGCAGAGGCGACCGCGTCAAAGCTCGCGTCGTTGCCTGAGGCTGCGTTGCGCGGCGCGAAGGAATCGATGCTGCGCGGCGCCGGGATGTCGCTCGAACACGCGCTGACGCTCGACCGGCTGATCGCCGAGCGTGTTGACGGCGAGGTTGGCGCATGACGGACGCTTCGCAACCTCCGGACGAGCCACCATCGGACGAATTCGCGTTCGTGAAGAAGTGGTGGGCACGGCTGGCGAACCCGGGCTGCTTCGTGCGTGTCGGCGGCGCGATCATCGTGCTCGTCGTGTTCTTCGTTTTGCTGATCGAGTTTGGGCCAAGCAGCAGCAACCCGCCCGAAGAGTTTGTCGCCGGACCGGCGGACGAGTTCGCGCTCGCCGACGTGAACGCCTTCGACGCTGAGAACATCTTCCTTGTCCGCTACCCGGACGGTTCATTTCGCGCCTTCTCGAACAAGTCATCGAAGCAGCAAGAGCTTGGCGGCGACTGCCGCATGCGGTTCGACGAAACCGGACTTCCTGGCACGCTCGAGCAGGTGCCGGGCATGGTTGGTGTGTTCGAGGAGGAGTGCGACGGC
Source organism: Dehalococcoidia bacterium (assembly GCA_021731085.1). Classification (GTDB taxonomy): domain Bacteria; phylum Chloroflexota; class Dehalococcoidia; order DSTF01; family JACRBR01; genus JACRBR01. Next base: position 57,740 of record JAKFYB010000010.1, on the reverse strand, counting down.
AACCGTGCGGCCTGGCGGGTGGACGGCGCGTTTGCCTTCGGCGCGAATTACGGCGACCTCGACGAGTTCAAGACTCGCATTGACGACGCCGGCAACATCGTCGTGATCACGGAGACGCGCACGTGCACGCGCAGCGTTGGCGTCATCGGCATCGAGCCGTTTGAAGTACAGGAGTGCGACGGCGCGCCATAGCCGGTGCTGGAGCAAGCAGCTCCCGGTACCATCCTCTCGTGGAGACGGCGCTACTTCTTCTCGCAGCATTTGCTGTCATCTTCATCATCAATATGGTGCCGGCCTTCATGCCTGCCAGCTGGATGGTGATGTCCTTCTTCTACATCCAGTTCAACCTCCCGCTGCTCGTGCTCACCGTGGGTGGAGCGATCGTCTCTGGCTTCGGTCGGATGGTGCTGGCGAAGGAGAGCACGTACGTAAAGCGGCGCTTCATGCAGGATCGCTCGCAGGATCTGGACGATCTGGGCGAGTTCCTGTCGACGAGGCATCGCTGGCTTGCGCCCACGACGTTCGCGTACTCGCTACTGCCGCTGCCGACGAATAACCTGTTCGTGGCGGCCGGGCTCGCCGAAGTGCGCCTGCTGTTTGTGCTGCTCGGCTTCTGGGCGGCACGGATACCGGCTGACACGTTCTTTGTGTGGTCAGCCGATCGCGTGTTCGATAGTCTCGGCGATGTGTTCAAGGGCGCGTTCGGCAGTTGGCTGGCCATCGCGTTCCAGCTTCTCGGCGTCATCAGCCTGGTGCTGCTGTACCGGCTACCGTGGGCGCGATGGCTCCGCCGCTGGACGCATCGGATTGAGCGACAGGCACAGTCGAACGCCTGATGATCAGGCGAGTTCCGCTAACGTCACGCGCAATCCCTCCAGCCGCGACTTCAGTCCGGCGAGCCGCTCCTCCTCCGCTGCGATGACCTTCTCCGGCGCCTTTGAGCGGAAGCCTTCGTTCGTGAGCTTCGCTTCTATCCGGCCGAGTTCGGCTTCTGCGTCGGCGATCTGTTTCTGCAGGCGCGTGCGTTCGACGGCGGTGTCGAAGAGGCCGGCGAGTGGGACGACGGCGGTGGCGCCTTCGAGGACGGCCGTCGCGACTTGTTCGCGCGGGGCGTCGGCCGTGGTGGCGACGATGTGCAGCGGGCGGGCGCGGGCGAGCATCTCGACGTAGGGCTTCGCTGCTTCGAACATCGCGCTTGCGGCGCCGGCAATGACGTATGCCTCGATGTACTTACCTGGCTCGACCTTCTTCTCGGCGCGGATGTTGCGGATGGCGCGGACGACGTCGATCAGCAACTCCATCTGCTTTTCCGCGAGCGTATCCGTGTAACCGGATGCGCCCTTCGGGAACGTGGCGACGATCAGCGCTTCGTCGTCGAAGCCGGTGATCGCGCGCTGGAGGTTCTGCCACAGCTCTTCGGTGAGGAAGGGCATCGTCGGGTGGAGCAGGCGCAGCGTGCGGTCGAGCACGTACGCGAGCACGGGGAGGGGTGATGGGCTCGATGCGTTCTCATCACGCGCGCGCACCTTCGCGATCTCGATGTACCAGTCGGCGAACTCGTTGTAGGCGAAGTCGTACGCCTGGCGAGCGGCCTCGCCTAGATCGAACTTTTGCATCAGCACGTCGGCGCTGCGTGATAGCTCTTCGATGCGTGAGAGGATCCAGCGGTCTTCGATGGAAAGATCGTTGAGAAGCTTGCTGTTTGGCCTTTGCTCTTTGCTCTCCGCGAGCGCAACCGCGAGCGGCGCAACGTCCACCTTCGCATCGCCAATCATTGAGATCACGAAGCGCGTCGCGTTCCAAAGCTTGTTGGCGAAGTTGCGACCCTGTTCGAGCTTCTGATCGGAGAGCTTGAGGTCGTTGCCAGCGGCTCCCGCCGTGATGAGCGTGTAGCGCAGCGCGTCGGCGCCGTATTTGTCGATCGTCTCGATCGGGTCTATGCCTGTGCCGAGCGATTTGCTCATGCGCTTGCCCTCGGCGTTGCGCACGGTGCCATGCAGATACACGGTTGAGAACGGGATCTCGCCGCGGCAGTAGAGGCCGAGCATGATCATGCGGGCGACCCAGAGATATATGATGTCGTAGCCCGTCTCCATGACCGATGTCGGGTACCAGTACGACAGCTCTTCGTTCTCCTGCGGCCAGCCGAGCGTCGAGAACGGCCAGAGTCCGGAGGAGAACCAGGTGTCCAGGACGTCGGTCTCCTGGAGCAGGTTCCCGCCCCCAGTCGGCGACTGCGTCGGCGTTTCGATGCTGCAGATCGCCGTCGCCTCGTGCGCCGACCAGGTGCCGTGGCGGGCGATCGTTTCGTGCGAGACGCCGCGTGCGCGGAATTCGTTGTAGGTGGCGGCGATCGTTGGCGGCGGCTTGCCTTCGGTGCCGGTAGCGGGTTTGTCCGCGCCATCGGCTACATCTTGCGGCAGCTTCACCATGATGCGATCGCCATCCTCGTCGGCGCTGTACCAGACCGGAATGCGGTGGCCCCACCAGAGCTGTCGGCTGATGCACCAGTCGCGGATGTTCTCCATCCAGTTCAGGTACATGCGCTCGAAGCGCTCCGGCACGAAGCTGACGCGACCGTCCTTCACGGCGTCGATCGCCGGTTCCGCCAGCGTGCGCTGGTTCACGAACCACTGCCACGACATCAGCGGCTCGATCACGGTGCGGCAGCGGTAACAGACGCTCGCCTGGAGCACGTACGGCTCCATCTTTTCGAGATAGCCCAGCTCTTCGAGATCGCGGACGATCTTGGCGCGTGCGTCGTAGCGATCCATGCCGGCATACGGGCCGCCGTTTTCGTTGATCGATGCGTCCTCGTTCATGATGTTGATGATCGGAAGGCCGTTGCGCTGGCCGATTTCGAAGTCGGTCGGGTCGTGGCCGGGCGTGACCTTCACGGCGCCGGTGCCGAACTCCATCTCGACGGCATCGTCGCCAACGACCGGTATCACGCGTTGGATGACGGGCAGCATGACGCTGCGGCCGATCAGCGCCTTGTAGCGGTCGTCCTTCGGGTTGACGGCGACGCCGGTATCACCGAGATACGTCTCCGGCCGCGTCGTCGCGACGATCACAGACTCACCGGTTTCGCGCGGTTTTCCGTTGGCGTCCGTGCCGTCGACGACGGGGTAGTGGAGGTACCAGAGGCTGCCCTGCGCTTCGTCGTGCTCGACCTCCAGGTCGCTCAATGCGGAGAGGCAGCGTGGGCACCAGTTGATCAGGCGCTCACCGCGATAGATCAGGCCGTCGTCGAACATCTTCTTGAATACGGTGCGGACGGCGGACTGCGGGCCGTCGTCGAGCGTGAATGTTTCGCGCGCCCAGTCGGCGGAGGCACCGAGGCGCCGGTGCTGGTCGCTGATGATCGGGCGGAAGCGGCGCACCCACTCCCACACCTTCTGCTCGAACTCGTCCCGGCCGAGGTCGTGGCGGCTAATGCCTTCCTTCGCCAGCATTTTCTCGACGGCCGTCTGCGTCGCGATGCCGGCGTGGTCGATGCCCGGCAGCCAGAGCGTCGGGTCGCCCTGCATGCGGTGCCAGCGGATGAGGATGTCCTCGACGGTGTCCATCATCGCGTGGCCGAGATGCAGTTCACCGGTGATGTTCGGCGGCGGCATGACAATCGAGAATGGCTTCTTGTCGGGGTTGCGGACGCCCTTGAAGTAGCCGCGAGACTCCCAGAAGTGGTAGACGCGCTGCTCGGTTGTCTGCGGCTCGTAGGCCTTGGCCATTTGGGATGCGGTTTCGGTCTTATCGGTGGTCATAGTTCAGGCCTGTCCATCGAAGAAAAAACAGTTCAGAAAAAGTTTCCGAAAAATAAGTGGTCAACTTATCAATTACCTTTGGCCCTGCCGCCGCACTCCGTTCCGGTGCACTACTCGGGGCGATTATGCGTGATTCAGAACGGATGTCGAAGCCCCTGATGGCACTCCGGTAAAACGAAAGGCCCCGTTGTGTGACGGAGCCTCATTGCCGGTGGTGCGCGTGTGTCCGCCGCCGGTCAACGGGCCGTCGATACCGGTACTACTACTACAACCGTGCCAGGACGTTCACTCATGGTGAATCAATGGTAGCCGCTCGCGGCGTACGGCGCATCGGGGAACACCCCTCTCGGTTCAGTCACCAGAATGGGCCGCGGCATCGACCAATTGGCACAACACTGCAGCATCCGGTGGCCGAATCCTGCCAGAGTCGGCGCCATGTGCGGTCACGATGAGATGGCACCAAGGCTCCTGGCGCTCGGCCGACCCGTCGCTTGAACGCGGCTGCCGAACGTGGGGGTTGGCGTCCAAAGGAACAAGACATGAAGTTCGTACACATTGCCCGGCACTACATCTGGATTGCCCCGCTGGCCATCGGCATCGCGTTCATCGCAGCAGGCGCGTACATGATGATCGAAGGGCGCGACGCCAAGGCCGAAGTCCGCGATGCGCTCGTGCGGGAAAACATCACCACCTCAGATGACGCGAGCATTCCAGGCGTACTCGTCAACAACGCCGCGACGGCGAAGTCCGAAGCAGCCGTCATCGAGGCGCATGTCGATGAGATGACAGGCGGCAAGACCTATGCCGAACTCGATCGCGAAGATCCGCTCCGCGCGACCGTGCTCAATGCCGTGACGCTGCGCACAGCGTTGAACCTGGCCGTGATGGGATTCAAGGTGTCGGACCTGGTGATTGGCCTGGGGCTGTTCATGATGGTCATCGGCGGCACGTTCATCATCTTCATCGCACCGGCCGTGTACTACTCGGCCAAAATCGCGACACACTATGAAGAGCTGATGAAGGAGCAAGCGTCGAACAAGCCCGCGATGCCGATCAAGGGCGAACCGATTCCGCAGGCGCTTTAACCTTACGGCCGCGGTGGAAATTAGTCTCCGTTGGGCGCGACGGCTTCGGCGGGAAGAAACCCGTCTTCCTCGATAGCTTTGTTCAGCGGAATCCAAGCCAGGTGAAAGAGCTTGCGCATGTTGGCCGACTCCTCGTGCTCAAGAAACCTGCGCAGCTCGGACTCCGATCGGTCTTCGATGCGGATACGCATGGTCACCGCGGTGCCACCACCGTCGAGTGGAGTAAACTCCGTCGTTTCCATCGCGGCCAGAAACGCGCCCTCATTCCCGTTGCGGAGCGAGATGTAGCGGTTCGTGAAGTAGCTGAACGGGCGCCAGTCGAGGTATTCGCGAAGTCCATCAGCGGTGCCTTCGCCGTGTGCGCAGTGCGTCGACGCGCCCGCACCCATGCGTCCGGCCGGGTTCGGCTCGGCTGTAACCGCGGTCTGGCCCGGCTGCCATCGCAGGCGCTTCTCCGGGTCTACGAAGTACTGCCAGACGACCTCGGGCGCGAACGCCGTTTCGAAGCGGCCGTCGAAGTCAGCGTCCTCCGCGCTGAGATACACCCGCCGGGCGGCGCGCCTCTCCTCGAGCATCGGCTGCAGGTCGTACACGCCGCCCGTGACTTCGCCGAACGAGTCGTATGTCTCGCTATGCCGCGGCAGGCTGAACCACGTCGGCATCCGTCTCATGCAGCCGTCGGTGAAGAACGCGTATGCCTGTGGCCCCGCGCCATCGCTAATCGCGTTCTTCAGCAGCCGGTGGACGAGAATCACATCCGGCCCGGCGAGATCTTCGCGGCCATCGTCATCTTCTTCGATCATGAAGCTGCCGAAGTGCGTGACGAATTTCAGTCCAAGTGACGGGATCGCTTTGCACGCATCGCACTTGCACGTCGTCGCGCGGGTCATGTCCTGCAGGCGGTTCGCGAAGTCGAAGTAACAAACCTCGATCAGCTCGACGAACCGCTCGCCATCCGCGAACGCCGCTACGTCGGCGTAACAAAAGACAGCATCGCCTTCGAGTTTCACGAACTTCATCGGCGGCGCGAGGCGCGAACGGATGAGCTTGGTCAGCTCGCGGATGATAGCGTGCGCGTGCTCAAGCTCTGTGCCTGTCAGAAACGCCGTGTATCCGGAGATATCGGCGAGCAGAAGATAGCCTTCGTAGCGTCGATCGCCGCTCATCCGCGCCAGCTGACTTCGTAGAGGCGCACGGGATCCTCGAAGCCGCGAAGGACGACGTCGCCGTGGTCGGCGAAGAGGAACTGCTTGCCGGCGGCCAGTTCGCGGACGACGTTGGCGGCGAGCACCTGGCCGGGCTCGGCGCGGGCGCAGATGCGCGCGGCGAGCTGGATCGAAGTGCCGAAGAGGTCGCCGTCCTCGGCGACCGGTTCGCCGGCGTTGAGGCCGATGCGGACGCGGACGCGCTGCTCGGGGTGCTGCTCGTTGCGGTCTTCGAACGCGCGCTGGATAGCGGCGGCGCAGTTCAGCGCCGATGACGCCTTCCCGAACGAGGCCATGACGCCGTCGCCGGTGTGCTTGACCTCGGTACCGCCGTTCTCCTTGAGCGCGGAACGGATGATGTCGTTGTGGCCGCGAAGGATGTCCTGCGCGCCCTCGTCGCCGAGCCGCTGCGTCATCGACGTCGACGACTCGATGTCGGTGAACATGATCGTCAGCAGGCCTGAGGCCGCGGGTGCGGGGGCCTCCGTAGTGGCAGCAGGCTCGGTTGTCGCGAGGAATTCCGTCGTCAGTTTGATGATCTGGTCGTATCCGTCGATCGGGGCATGGTCGCCCTTGTATGTGGACAGCGTGGCGTTAGGGATGCTGCCGGCGAGGCGGCGCGCATGCTCGAACGGTACGGCCTTGTCGGTCTCGCTATGAAGAACGAGCGTCGGCGCCTGCACCTGTGGCAAGAGCTCGCGCACATCTTCCGCGACGTTGGCGGCGAGCATCGCGGCGGCATCCTCTCGCTTGGCGCCCTCGCGCTGGTAGCGCACGAACTTGTCCTGCATCTCTTTCGTTGCCGAAGGCACGAAGAGGCTGGCCATGGTTGCGGAACCGAGACCCCATTCCGCGCTGACGAGCGCGACGAGTGCGTCCGTTGTTTTCGACGCGCCGAGATGGGCGTACGTTCCGCGCAAGATCAGGTGTGAGACGCGCTCCGGGTGGCGCACCGCATGTGCGATCGCGACGGGACCGCCCTCGGACATGCCATGGAGCGCGTAGCGGGTGAGCTTGAGGCGATCGATCAGGGCGTCGAGGTCGAGCAGGCGCGGTTCGAGGCTAAAATCCTTGACATGGCGGTCGCTGAGGCCGGTGCCGCGCTTGTCGAAACGAATGAGCGTGAATCGCTCTGCCATTTTCTCGAAGAAGGCCCTCGCGGGTGAGTCCGGCTCCAGATCCAGCTCGATGTTGCTGACCCAACCGGGGACGAGCACGAGCGGGTAGCCCTCGCCCATGACGCTGAAGGCGATCTGGACGCCGTCGCTGGTGGTGCAGAATTGGACCTTTTGTTGCATGGCGCGATCTTAGCACGCCACTGGCTCGCGCAGACACGCACTCCCACCGGGGCGAGGATCGGAGATCGGTGGCCTGCTATTTCTTTGGTGGAGGCGGCGGTGGTTGACCGGGAACGAACGCGCCGAACGGATTGGTCATGCCTACGCCCGCGCGCGGCGGAAGGCGAAGCTCCTTCGGGATTTGGCGCGCCTTGATCATCAGGATGGCGCTGAGCGTAAAGAGCCAGATTGGAAACACGATCGAGAGAAATGGCGCCAAGGACACGCTCAGCAGCATGAACACGCCGAACACGAATCCGGCGTAGCTGAACCAGCGAGGAAGTATGCCGGCGGTTCGGCCGATGTTCGACGTCGTGATCACGAACACCGCCGCCATGCGGATTGCGAAGACGGTCAACAGCGTCATCCCGTACTGGGGAAACTGCCGCGCGAAATCCGGATCAATTTCATTGTCGTCGAAGGCTACACCGGCAGCGGTGACCGAGATCGCGGCGGCGGCGGTGAACGTCAGCCCTACATAGATGATGCCGCTCACCAGCTGCAGGTTTGAGAGCAGCACGTTCTCCCGTCGCACAACGCCTGTTGTCCACATACGGAGTGCGACAATGAACCAGAGAAAGGCGATGCCCGAGAATGGCATGACATACAGGCCGGCGATGGCGATCGCACGCTGACTGCCGGAGGCGTAGTAATCGACTATTTCTTGATCCGTGGCGCTAAAGCCCGGCGTAGTAGACAACAGCCAGATGGCAATGACGAAGAGAACAGCGTGCGCGACGCCAGCGCCGGCCGTCAGCATCGCGGCTCGGCGCAGCGACCGTCCGCGCTCTGCGGGCGTTTCCTCGTCGGTTACATCCGCCGGATCGAACTCGGACTCTTCCTGCTGCTCGTCCATTAGCGGCAATTGTTGCACAGACGCTGCGGTCATAAGCGTGTCCTGCTCGAGACACAGGTCGACCGCAGTCATTCGGCCTCAGTCTCAGCCCTGATACGCTTGGCGAACGATTCCGTACGCAAAGGCAGATCTGGCGTGACACAACGCGCACCGAAACCCAATATCGTCGAACAATACGTGCCGATCGTCGGCGTGGTGCGCTCGTACCAGCCGGCGTGGCTGACGGCGGATCTTATCGCCGGACTCTCAGTGTGGGCGCTGCTGGTGCCGCAGGGCATCGCCTACGCATCGATCGCTGGCGTGCCGCCGCAATACGGGCTCTATGCGGCGATCGGTGCGCTCGTCGGCTACGCGCTGTTTGGCACGTCGAAGCAGGTCATTACAGGCCCGAGCGCTTCTGTTGCGGCGGTATCCGCATCAGTGGTGGGACTGCTGGCGACCCAGGGGTCGTCGGAATTCGCAACGGTCACGGCGACGCTGGCCGTCGTGGCGGGTCTGACGTACCTGGCGCTGGGCCTGCTGCGCATGGGGTGGGTATCGAACTTTCTTTCGACGGCGGTGCTCGGCGGCTTCGTGTTTGCCTTCGGCATCGGGCTAATCGTCGATCAGGCGCACAAGATTCTCGGTGTGCCCAAAGCCGAGGGTTCGTACGCGCAGATCCTCTGGGAGACGCTAAAAGAACTCGACCAGACAAGCGGCACGACGCTGGCCGTGGCGCGGCAGGCATCGCCGCGTTGCTCGCGATGAAGATGTTCGTGCCGAAGGCACCGCGCGCGCTGATCGTCGTAATCCTGGGCATCATCGTTTCGGCTGCGTTCGACCTGAGCAGTCACGGCGTCAGCATCGTCGGCAACGTCCCTACAGGGCTGCCGTCCTTCGAGTGGCCGGACTTCGTCTGGGCGGACATGGGGACACTCTTCGGCGGTGCATTCGCGGTGATCTTCGTCGGCTTCAGTGAGTCGCTGGCGGCCGCGCGCGATAAGGCATCGGTTCACGGCTACGAGATCGACGCGAGCCAGGAGCTGATCGCACAGGGCGCTGCAAACACCACTTCGGGCCTGCTCGGCGGCTTCGTCGTCGACGGCAGTCTCTCGAAGACGACGGTCGCGGACCTCGCCGGCATGCGGTCACAGGTGGCGTCGCTGGCGACGGCCGGGCTCGTCGTGCTCACCGCGCTGTTCCTCGCGGGCATCTTCGAGGATCTTCCGAACGCGATCCTCGGCGCCGTCGTGATCGATGCGGCGCTCGGTTTGGTGAAGGTCAAGGAGATGCAGCGGTTCATGTACACCAGCCGTCGGGACTTCACGGCGTTCGTTGCGGCGGGCTGGGCGTGTTCTTCATCGGCGTGCTTGCGGGCGTCGTTATCGGCGTGATTCTTTCGCTGTTGTTGCTCATCGCCACTGCTTCGCGGTCGCCTGTGCGGAAGCTGGCATTCGACCGCGCAAGCAACGTCTGGGTGCCGACGACAATCGTTGCGGACGCGGCGCCGGAACCGGGCGTGCTGGTTGTCGAGATCAGCGGACCCCTGTTCTTCGCTGACGCTGGCAGCTTCCGCGAGCACTTGCTTGACCTGGTGCAGGAGGATGAACCTCACACGGTCGTGGTGGATCTCAGCGCGACGGCGATGATCGACCTTGATGGGGCCGACGTCCTGACAAAGCTGCAGGAAGAACTGGCGCGCAAGGACGTACAGCTGTCGCTGGCGCACGTCGGCGCGCACCGCCTCGATTTGCTGACCAGGGCCGGAACGATCGAGGCGATCGGCAGCGAGAACATCTTTACGACGGTACGCGAGGCTGTAGCGGCGGCCAAAGCGTAGGCGAGCCCGGCCTTCTGCGAAGGTTCGTGCGAAGTCGCCTACTTGACGCATGTGCGCACGCGGCTGCATGACCGATGGTGCAGCAACGCGGCGGCGGTACCCTGTGATCCCGCAACCGCGACGTGTCCCGCACAGATCGAGTGAGGTGCCATATGCCATCGTTTTGGAACCGCATCAACACGGTTTTGCTCTTGATCATCTTGACAGGAGGGACACTTGCGTTGGCGTCGCGGGCCTTGGGAGGGCCGCTGGATCCCGCGGGGCCACCGGGATCCACTCTCCCGCAGGTTGAGCCGCGAGTGCCGTTGCCTCCGGTCGGGTGGAACGGCACGGATCCGATCATGATCAGCCAAAGCGGATCGTATTTTCTCACGCGCAACGTCGCAATCACGACGGGCAACGCGATCGTGATCGACGCGAACGACGTTACGATGGATCTCAATGGATTTGCGATAACGGCCCCCGCCACCAACACCGGCATTGCCGCGACGGGGACGGTGCGAACAGGCGTGGTGATTCGCAACGGGCATGTGCGTGGATTTGGTGTTGGCGTCAATGTGCCGAGTCTCAGCCGCAGCCGCCTCGAGGATCTGGAAGTGGAAGGCGCCCTCGCCGTTGGCATCGTGGTCGGCAGCGGCGGGAGCGTACTCAACGTCCTTGCTCACGACAACGTCAACGTGGGCCTGAACGTGATTCAACAGGGCACCAACTACGGGACGCTGATCGCGGACTCCAACTTCAGTCGGAACGGGTTCGGGAGCCAGGCGACGACGAGTGGCGTCACGATCTCAGCGAACAATGTATGGCTGCGGAACTCGATCATCGATGCTAACGAAGGGCCTGGTGTGAGAATCAGCCTGGGAGCCTCGTACAATCAAGTCACCGACAATCGCATTACCGGGAATAGCGGGCCGGGCGTTCTGGTGAACAGCGTTGGAACGACCGATCTCGCATCCTACTTCAACATGATCGCGAGAAATGTGATCGTGTTCAACAGCCCGGCTGTGGTCGATCAAGGGATCTCTACCCACGTCGGCACATTTGTCGGAGGTGACGCGTCGATCACCGCGACGAACCCATGGTCGAACGCTGTGTATTAGGTCTCGCACCTTCCTCGCCAGCTGTCTGCGCTCGATCAGCCCGGCGGTCTGCGCGGCGGTCTGCGGATTCCGCAGCTTGGGTCGCTTGAAGCGGCATCATGGTCGATCCACAATGGCGCCACACGCTGTCGCGTGGGAGATGGCAGAGGGTGGCCCATGAGTACACAGTTGTACGACCTGCCGGTAGCCGTGACGCTCCGGATACAGTCGCGTTCGGGGAAGGTGGATGTCATCGCCGAACCGCGTGATGACGTGCTGGTTGAGGGGGACGGATTCGACGCGCGCGAAGCTGAGGGCGGCGCGGCGCTTGAAATCCGCTCCGGACGCGGTGGCTCGAAGACGCTTGAGGTGCGCTGCCCGGTCGGGACGGACGTCAGCATCGGCACGCACTCGGGCTCTATCACATCTCGCGGCGAACTTGGCATCGTCTCAGCGACGACGATGAGCGCGAACATCGACATAGACCGGGCGGACGAAGCAGACCTTCGCACCGGATCCGGCACGATCAAGCTCGGCGGCGCGAAGGGTCGCACGAGGATGAATACGATGAGCGGGCGGATCGAAGCAGGGATTGTCGGGGCCTGTGCGGCAGGCACGATGTCCGGTTCGATTCGCATCGAGCGGGTGATCGGACCGCTGAAGGCGCGAACGGTAAGCGGCAGTATCCAGGCGACCTGTGGCGGCGAAGGAGCTGTCGCCATCAAGACGGTTTCCGGGAAGGTCGAGATACGGCTACCTGAAGGCACATCGATCACCAAGAAGTTCAAGACACTCTCCGGTCGCGTGCGTTGCGCCTTTCCGGAGGGCGACGACCTCAACGTCGAAGCAATCAGCATCTCTGGCTCGATCGAGCTGGTGTCGGCATGACGGCCGCCGCCCCGCCGCCAACTTCGACGCGCTCTGTCGAGGGCACGATCATGTTTACGGACATCGTCGGCTTCACGGAGTTCAATGCCGTTCGCGGTGACGACGAAGCGCTCGAGTTGTTGTCGCTGCAGGAGCGCATCGTGCGCGAAGAGATGGCGCAGATGCCGAGCGGCGGCGACTCGCGCATCGTAAAGGAGCTGGGCGATGGCCTGATGCTCTGGTTTTCGGACGCGTGCGACGCGATCGACACAGGTCTTCGCCTGCAGGAGCGCTTCGAGGAAGCGTCGTGGGAGACGGACGCGCCGCTCTGGGTGCGCATCGGCCTGCATCACGGCCAGCAGACGCGCCGCGGGGAAGACCTCCTCGGCCACGACGTCAACGTCGCGTCGCGCATCGTGAATCTCGCCGACTCCGGCGAGGTGCTAGCATCGGAGTCGACGGTGGCGCAGGCGCGTGAGCGGATGCCGGATGTGGAGTGCCAGCGGCTGGGGCCGGTGGTGATGAAGGGCATTCCGACGCCGATCAACCTCTTCCGCGTCGAGCGCCGCATCGCCTGACGGTTGTCGGGGACGAAGATACAGAGACACAGAGGATCGACGGGATCGTTGTGAGATCCTATGCGCGCTGTCGCTTGGGTGCCGGCTGGTGGTCGGTGAAACGCTACTCGTCGATGGCGGACACCGGGTGGCAGCATACGGGGCGGAAGAGCCCGCGCTACGTTATTAGTACGCGGCCCTTCACCCTCGAACTGGCGACTTGACGCCAACGGCTACTCGAAGATCGAGCTGACGACTTCCTCGATACTGCGCTGCACTTCCACGTCGTCCGTGAGCGCCCAGACGACACCGACCTGGCAGGCGCGGCGCGGTGGGATGCCGCTCTGGATCATCTTGCCGGTGTAGACGAGCAGGCGCGTGCTGACACCCTCGCTGAGGCCGTGCTCGCGCAGATTGCGCACCTTCTCACCGAGCTTCGCAAGGTCGTTCGAGATGTCCTCTGAGACGCCGCTCTCGTGCGCGATGATCTTCGCTTCCACTTCCTTGCGCGGGTGGACGAACTCCAGCGAGACGAAACGCTGGCGCGTACTGTGCTTGAGGTCCTTCAGCGCGCTCTGGTAACCGGGGTTGTACGAGATCACAAGCAGGAAGCCGTCGCCCGCTTCGAGCAACTCGCCGCGCTTCTCGATCGGCAGCATGCGGCGGTGGTCGGTCAGAGGGTGGATGAGGACTGTGGTGTCCTTGCGCGCTTCGACGACTTCATCGAGATAGCAGATGGCGCCGGCCTTTACCGCGCGCGTCAGCGGTCCGTCGATCCAGCGCGTCGAGTCGCCTTCCAGCAAGTAGCGGCCGACGAGGTCGCTGGCTGTGAGGTCTTCGTGGCACGCGACGGTAATCAGCGGCAGCGCCTGGAAATCGCCCTTCGCTTTATCGTCCGTCTTGATCGTCAGCGGGCGGCCGAGCTTCCACGCCATGTACTCGACGAAGCGCGTCTTGCCGCAGCCGGTCGGCCCCTTCAGCAGCACGGGAATCTTCGCCGCAAACGCCGCCTCGAACAGCTCGATCTCGTCACCCTGCGCGACGTAGTACGGCTCCTCGTGCGGGTGGTACTCCTCAATCGCGTACGACCGGTATTCGCCCTGCGTCTCCGCGTGTTCCTTCTTCGACATCTACGTCCTCCAACCGCGGGCTGAAAGCCCGCGCTCTGGAAACACAGCTTGAACTGCCGCGCTCCGGATATGTACCTAGCTCGCCGTCAGTTTCTCCCACGCCGCGCCGACCTTCACGTCGAGCTCTTCCAGCGTGCCCGTGTTTTCGATCACGACTTTCGCGTGCTTCTTGCGTTCGTCGTTTGTGAGCTGCGCATTGATGCGCGCGTCTGCGTCCTCCGCGCTTAGCCCGTTGCGCTTCATCACACGTTCGCGCGCAAGCTCCGGCGGTACGATGACCACCCACACTTCGTCGGTGATCGGGATCCAGTCGGCTTCGATCAGTACGGCCGCTTCGAGCACGACGACCGGCGTGCCTTGCTTGCGGATCGCATTGAGACGCTCGGCCATCGTGTCCTTCATCCAGGGCCAGACGATGCCCTCGAGGCGCTTGCGTTCCTCCGGGTTGCCGAACACCTTTCCGCCCAGCGCCTTGCGGTCGATCGATCCGTCGGCGGCGACGATCTCCGGTCCGAACGCCTGAACGACGGCGGAGTAGCATTCGTTGCCGGGCGCGTAGGCTTCGTGCCCGACCTTGTCGGCGTCGATGATGAGAGCGCCGCGCTCGGCCAGCATGCCGCTCACGACAGATTTGCCGCTGGCGATGCCGCCCGTCAGGCCGATAACCGTCGTCACTGTCGTGCTCCCGCCAACTTCTCTATAGAAGATGAAAAGACGCCGCAACCGGCGCTCATGTGGATTATGTGCGACGCTAGAGGGACGGGCAACCAGAAGTCCAACTCAGGAAGCTCGCTGCGTGCGAGGGGCATGGATCGCCTCTCACTTCGTCGCTTCTTCTGGTATAAACAGGTACGACCCGCCGCCACCAGGAGAACACGACCATGGGAGCCGAACGCTCACGCACCGCCGGCATGATCATCTGCGCAGTCAGCGCCTTCGCGGGGCTGTTCTTCACGATCGGCATCCTGCGTCGTAGCTACATGGCGCTCGCGATGCCGGTTCTGGCTGGCACGCTGGGCGTCCTCTACATCGCCTTCTGGATCGGCCGCGCCCTCCTCACCACGCCCATCGAACCGCCTTCCGACGACTAAGCGTCGGACACGTGAGAGCAAGCAAGGCCGGCCAAACAGCCGGCCTTTTTCGTTGACATGAGGCGAGCGAAGTGACCGATATACTTCCGCTTCTGGACAGGACTACGATATGACGAGCACCAAGATCACCAACGTCGGCATTCTCAATGTCACCGGCTATGTCGGCGCCGAGACGGCGCGCCTGCTCTACAACCACCCGTACGTGCGCATCGTTGGCGTGACCGGACGTTCGATGGCGGGCAAGCGGCTGCCGGAAGTGTTCCCGCACCTGTTCGCGCTCGACCTACCGGTCACCGAGACGCTGCCTGAGGGTTGCGACATCGTGTTTTCCGCGTTGCCGCACGCGGCTGCGGCCGAGACGCTTGCGCCGATCATCCAGGCCGGCATACCCGTCGTCGATGGCAGCGCTGACTTCCGGTTGCAGGATGTTCCTGTGTATGAGGCGACCTACAAGACCACGCATCCGGCGCCGGCACTGGTCGCGCAATCAGTGTTCGGCCTGCCGGAGCTCCATCGGGACGCCATCCGCATTACGAAGCTCGCCGCCGGCCCCGGTTGTCACTCGACGGGCGTAATTCTTGCGCTCGCGCCGCTCTTTGCGGCGGGTCTCATCGAGCACAGCGTCATCGCCGACACCAAGACCGGGCTGTCGGGAGCAGGTCGGGCCTTCGCTCTCCCCGTGCACTTCTCTGAAGCCGACGAGAACGTCTCGCCGTACGGGCTCGACGGGCACCGGCATGTGCCGGAGATGCTGCAGGAGTTGACGTTCGTGCGCGGACGCAAGACTGAACCCGTGACCGTGACGTTCACGCCGCACTACATCCCGATGACGCGCGGCATCCTCTCGACCTGCTATGCCGATGCGCTCGTCGGCGTTTCGATCGACCGTGTGGAGATCATGCAGATGTACCGCGACTTCTACGCAGACGCGCCGTTCGTACGCGTGTCGGACGCGCCGCCATCGACGAAGGCTGTCGCCGGCACGAACTTCTGCGTCGTCCACCCGTCGGTAAACCTGCAAACGGGCAAGATTGTCGTCACGTCGGCGCTCGACAACCTCGGTAAAGGGGCAGCGGGCGCGATGGTGCAGTGCATGAACCTGATGCGCGGCTACGACGAGGACGCCGGCCTTCGTACGTTGGGATTATTCCCCTGATCGCGTCGGAACCACAGATACACAGATTTTCACAGAAGGGATCGCGACCCACATGGCCGCTGTTTCACGAGCATCCCGCCGCAAGACCAATCAATCGACTGCCGCAGTAACTACAGGCGAAGCATTCGAGCCGCTGCCCGCGTACGAACACCACCGCCTTCCGCCAGCGACGCCACCTCGCGGCATCACGCTGATCGATCGCGGAAGCGTGACCTCGCCTAAGGGCTTCGTCGCGGGTGCGGCATACGCGGGCATCAAGACGCTCGGCGCGGCCCCGCTCGACGTCGGCATACTCGGGTCGGCGACGCCAGCGAATTGCGCATCCGCGTTTACACAGAGCACCGTGCCCGGCGCGCCGGTCATCGTCTCGCGGCTGCACGCGAAGGACGGCAATGCTCGAGGCGTCGTCATCAACTCAGGCATCGCCAACGTCGGAACCGGCAAGGGTGGCGAGGCCGACGCGCGCCGCATGTGCGTCATCGCTGGAAAGGCGCTCGGCTGCGAAGGCACCGAACTGCTCGTCGGCAGCACTGGAGTCATCGGGCGCACGCTGCCGATTGACAAGATCGCCGCAACACTTCCGACGATCGACCTCTCGTCCGATAACGGACCGTTATTCGCTCGCGCGATCATGACGACGGACACCCACCCGAAGTCGCTCGCCGTGAGCTTTCGCGCGGGTGGGCGCGAGTACCGAATCGGTGCGACGGCGAAGGGCTCCGGCATGATCCATCCGGACATGGCGACAATGTTTTGCTTCATCACGACTGATGCCGCCGTCGAGAAGCGCCTTCTGCGCGCGACGCTGAAGTCCGCAGTCGACGTCTCGCTGAACATGATGAGCGTGGACGGCGACACGAGCACCAGCGACACGACGGCCATCTTCGCGAACGGCGCGGCCGGTGGTCCGGCGATCACGGCTTCGAGCGCGGGCGCGGCGGCGTTCCAGCGCGCGCTCACATACGTGTGCATCGAGATGGCGAAGATGATTGCGCGCGACGGCGAGGGCGCAGAGAAGCTGATCGAAGTGCGCATCGACGGCGCGGCCACGATGAAAGACGCGCGCGCCGCCGCAAGAACCGTCACGGCGTCGCCGCTAATGAAGAGCGCCGTCCATGGCAACGATCCGAACTGGGGCCGCCTGCTGATGGCTATCGGCCGCTCCTACGCGCGCATCAATCTCGACAAGGCGCGCGCATGGGTGGGCGGCGTGCAGGTGTACAATCGCGGCATCGTGGACTTCGACCGCCAGGCGGCCAGCGACGAGCTGCGGCGCGAACACGTTGTCCTGCGCGTAGATCTGGGCGCGGGCAAAGCGTCGGCGACGGCCTGGGGCTGCGACCTCACGCCGGAGTACGTGCACATCAACGCGGATTACACGACGTAGGACAGCAGGCAGCAGACAGCAAACAAGGGGTTGGCCTTCGGCATGGCGACGACACAACCTACGGTGATCAAACTCGGCGGATCAACGCTTGGGGCGCACGATACTTCGTTGCGTGATATTGCGGCGGCGCGGCGTGACGGCCAGAACATCGTCGTCGTACATGGTGGTGGGGCGGCGATCAGCGCATGGCTCCAGCGTGCGGGTATCGAAGCGCGGTTCGTGCGCGGTCTGCGTGTCACTGACGAGGCATCGCTCGATGTGGTGGTCGCCGTGCTCGCGGGCATCGTCAACAAGACGCTCGTCGCCCAGCTCAGCGCGATGGGCGCGCCGGCGATCGGCATCAGCGGTGCGGACAGCCTGATCCTGCAGGCGCGCCGATACGACGACGAGCTTGGCTTCGTCGGCCAGGTCGTGCGCGTGAATCCGTACGCAATCGAGGAGCTGCTGCGGTTCGGGCACCTGCCCGTCATCGCGCCCATCGCGATCGATGCTGAGGCGGGCCAACTGCTGAACACGAACGCCGACACGGCAGCGGGCGAGATCGCCGCGGCGCTCAAGGCCGAGCGGCTGGTCTTTCTGACGGATGTGGAGGGCGTGCTCGACGAGCAGAAGCAATTGCTGGCGTCGCTCACGGCGGACGAAACGCGCGAGCTGATCACGTCCGGCGTCGCGGCTGGCGGCATGATCCCGAAGCTCGAGGCGGCGATGAAGGCCGCGGCGGCCGGCGTCGCGACGCGCATCGTCGATGGCACGCAAGAGGGGGCGCTGGCCCGCGTGCTCGCCGGTGAGGATCAAGGGACAACCGTCGTTTAGCGTGAACTATCGCCCGACGACCACACGACGCGCCCGACAATCGCCGACGCATCGACCGCCCCGAACGCGCGCGAATCCCTGCTCGAACCGGCGTGGTCGCCAAGCACGGTCACGCGGCCATCGATGTCCGGCGCTGCGGCGACGCGCTTCACGAGCCAGCGCGCTGACATTTCGGGATCACGGAGGACGACGACGTCGCCGATCGCGGGCTCGCGGTGGCCATATGCCCATGTGTACACGAGCACGCGGTCGCCCGGTGCGTACGCGGGCAGCATGCTGTCGCCTTCGACGGCGAAACGCCGCAGTGGCCAGCCGCGTTGTGCGATGAGTACGGCAACGGCCCCCGCCGCGGCGAGTGTTATCGCTGTCAGCAGGGGCCGTTTGTTGTTCAGAATTGGTCGTTGCACCCGGGCTGAACGCGCGGGCTGAAAAGCCCGCGCTCCGTGTTCAGGGATCGTGATCACCGCTCGCTGCGACGGGCGAGGGCGCCTGTCCTCCTGTCATGCGGTGACGAGCGCGCGTCTCCTGCTTACGCCGGGACGACGAGTTCGCCGCCGACGGCCTGGTTCGATGGCGCCTTCTTCGTGGCGACGCCCTTCGATGCCCAGAACATTTCGGCGAACTTCTGTGTCGCGGCGAGCAGCTCGTCCGCGGCGCCGGCGTTGACTTCCTGCTTGTTCTTGCCGGCGAGCTTCATGATGTCCCACGTCACCTGGTGGAGGTCGGGGAACTTCTCGAGGTGGTCGGGCTTGAAGTAGTCGCCCCAGATGATGCGCGTCTCGCGCTTGACGATCTCGGCGTGCTCTTCCTTCACCGTGATGTAGCGAGAGAGGCTGGACTTCGTCTTCGCCGCGTCGTCGCCCAGCGCATCGATGAGTTGGTTCATGCGGACGACGCTGAGCGCGGCGATCTGCATCAGGTGCGGGTCATAGATGCCACAGGGGATGTCGCAGTGCGCGTGCGCGGTCGCGGGCGCTGAAACGCGCTCTAGGCTGCGGAGGCCGGAGCGCAAGCCGTTGTCGATGAGGGTGCGGAACATGGGTCGACTCCTTCTGTATGTGTTCCCGTCGGGATGTGGAATGTTCGTTTCAGTCTAGTTTGCGGTTGGCCGTTGGGGAATAGGCGCGCGAATGCGTGTCGCGTCTCGGGGCGGCGGAGCGGCGCGATCTTGACGATCTTGCAAGCAGGCGCGTTCTGAGCGGCCGTCACCCTCGCTCGAAGCGGCGCTTCCCGTCATCCTGAGGCCGAACACGGACATCGATGGAGGAGTGACCACGTGGATTATGAGATGTTGCGGGCGGCGCTGGGTAACGCTGTGCCGATGGTGAAGTACCTGGGACTGGAGATCGTGGAGGTGGGCCCGGGGCGCGGCGTCGTGCGGCTGCCGGACAAGCCGGAGATCCTGAACCACGTGAAGTCGCAGCATGCGGCCGGTCTGTTCGCCGCTGGCGAGACGGCATCCGGTGCGGCGATGACCGGTGCGCTGGCCGACAAGATGGCGGGCATGACACCACTCGCGAAGGGCGCCGAGATTTCGTACAAACGGCTCGGCAAGGGCGCGATCACGGCGACGGCGACGCTGTCCGAAGACGCAGCAGCGATCGGCTCCCGGCTCGACAGCGACGGCAAGGCGGAGTTCGAGGCCAACATCGATATGACGGACGAAGCGGGCATGCTCGTCGCTACGATGACGGTGCTGTGGCACGTCTCGAAGCGCAGTTAGCTGACGGCTTAACGCTACGAGCGCTCCGGATAGCCGACGAATGCGACGTTCGTCCCCAGCGACACGATCTCGAGATCGCGCAGCGTGATCGCGTCCGCCATGCGCGCGACGCCAGGGCCACCGACGGCTGGGTAGGCCGTGCCGCCGATGATCTTCGGCGCGATGATCGCGCGCACTTTGTCGACGAGTCCCGCCGCGAAGAAGCTCGCGTGCAACACGCCGCCGCCTTCGATGAGCAGTGACAACACGCCGCGCTTGCCGAGCAGCGTCATGAGCGCGCGCAGGTCAACGCGTCCGGCGTCGTCCGCCGCTAACAGCGCAACTTCCGCGCCGCGCGCTTCGACATCCCTGCGCCAGTCCGTAGGCGATGCTTCGGTTGTAGCGATGAGTGTCTTGCCACCGGGACCCAGCACCTTCGCGTCGAGCGGCGTACGTCCCCGCGAGTCAGCAACGATGCGCAGCGGCTGGCGCTCGGTTGTGACGCCGGCCGGGCGCGCGGTGAGTTGCGGGTCGTCGAGGATGACGTTGTTGACGCCGCACATGATCGCGTCGATCGTCGTTCGGTGAGTCTGCGACCACGCGCGCGCCTCATCTCCACCGACCCAGCGCGAGTCGCCGCTGCTCGCCGCGATCTTGCCGTCCAGCGTCGCCGCAAACTTCACCGTGACGAACGGCAGCCCTGTCGCGCGGTGCTTCACGTACGCCTCGACAAGCTTCGCGGCCTCAGCGCCGCCATCGCCAATGCGGACTTCGATCCCGACGGCGCGCAGTTGCTCGACCCCCTTGCCGGACACCTCCGGATTCGGATCGAGCATCGCCACATGCACCACAGCGACTCCCGCCGCGATAAGCGCATCGGTACACGGCGGCGTACGGCCGTGGAAGTTGTGGGGTTCGAGCGTGACGTAGGCGGTCGCACCGCGCGCCCGCTCGCCGGCCGCCGCGAGGGCCACCGCCTCAGCATGCGGACCGCCAACGGGCTGCGTCGCGCCCTCACCCACGATGACGCCCTCGCTCACAAGCACACAGCCCACCCAGGGATTGGGGCTCGTCGCGCCCTGGACGCTGGCAGCGAGTTCGAGCGCGCGCTGCATGTGGGTGGATTGTGGCGTCATGTGCATATTGTAGAAGGGGACAGGTCTTTGGACCTGTCACTACGCGCGGGTCGTCTCTACGGCCGCTGGCGACGGTGCTTGCTTCTCGCCGTGCCGGTCGAGCCAGATGGCAATGTCTTCGACGACCAACGCGCGCTCGGGTTCGTTGAGGATTTCGTGGGAGAGGCCGTTGTAGATCTTCAGTGTCTTGTCGATCGAACCGGCGCGGTCGTACAGGCGCTGGCTGCCGTCGGGCGAGGTGAGTTCGTCGGCGGAGCCGTGCAGGATCAGCAGTGGCAGCGTGATCTCAGGCGTGTGTGTATCGACGTACTTCATGCTGCGAACCATGGCTGCGATGAGGGCGGCGGGCATCTTGCCGTGGTAGTTCAGCGGGTCATTGTCGTAATCGGCGACCACCATCGGGTCGCGCGAAACAGCGCCGCCGAGAGCGCGCATGCGCCAACGCGGCAGCACGCGCCCGAGTAACAGCGCGATGCGCGATACGACGGACGTCGCCATGCTCGGCGCGGTGGGCAGGACGCCGCCGGAGAAGATCAGGCCCTTGATGCGCGAGCGCTCGAAGCGTCCGTCGTCACGCGGCATGCGCGCACAGGCGTGCAGCGACAGCACCCCGCCGCCCATGCTGTGTCCCAGCACGTACACCGGCACGCCGGGCACATGCTCGAACACACGCAGCAACGCCGCATCGACGTCGGCAAGGTACTCGTTCATCGACTTAACGTAGACGCGCTCGCCATCCGACTTGCCGTGCCCACGCAGATCGAAGGCGACGACGGCGTATCCGTGCATGACGAGCTGTTCGGCCACCCATGCGTAGCGGCCGGAGTGCTCGGCATAGCCATGCACGATGAGGACGGCGGCATTCGGTTGGCCATCGGGCAGCCATACGCGCTCGTGCAGTTGCGTGCCGTCGTCGGTGAGGAACGTGCCTTCGGTCGTCTTCATATGTATGAGTGTCGCAAGACGGAAGCGCACAGGGTAGGGGCGCTGTCATTCCGAAAGGAAGCAATGAGTCGAGTTCGAGAGGCACCAGAGGCTACGTGCGGCAGCGCCTTCGCCTCATGCTGGGTGGCGCTGTCGCATCCGTCCGCGTTGGCAATCACACGAGAGTCTTCGCTTCGCTCAGAATGACAGGACTCGATCTACTCGGTATAGGCTCCTGACACTCGCCGTCAGCCGTCGCTTGACCTTCTATATAGAATGGAGGCCGCACCCCACCGACGACCGACAACCGGAACAACCATGTCCGCATTCGAGAACTTCCATCCTGCCGTCCGCGAGTGGTTCACCCGCAAGTTCACGTCGCCCACGGACGCGCAGATGGCGGGCTGGGACGCGATCGCGCAGGGCAACGACACGCTCGTCGCCGCCCCCACCGGTTCTGGTAAGACGCTCGCCGCGTTCCTCTCGACGATTGATGCGTTGTTTCGGGAAGCGAGCGCGGCAGCAGAGGGATCACAGCCGCCCTCGGCTGTGCTGCCGGACGAGACAACGCCGCCCGGACAACCCGGCATACAAATCGTCTACGTCTCACCGTTGAAAGCGCTCTCCTCCGACATCCAGCGCAATCTTGAGGCGCCGCTGGCCGAGATCGCGGAGGTGGCGCGCGAACTGGGGTTCGAGCCTCCGTTGATCAAGACGGCGCTGCGGACGGGCGATACGACGCAAGCGGCGCGTGCGGCGATTCTTCGCGACGTGCCGCACATTCTCATCACGACGCCCGAGTCGCTGTACCTCATGCTCACCGCCGAGCGTCCCCGCAAGCTGCTCGGTAGCGTGCGCACGGTCATCGTCGACGAACTGCATGCGTTGATGCGCGACAAGCGCGGCAGCCACCTGATGCTCACGCTCGCGCGGCTCGATGCTCACTGCGCGGCGAGCGGATCGCCACGTCCTGTACGGGTCGGCTTGTCCGCTACCGTGCATCCGATAGAACTCGCCGCCCAGTATCTCGTGGGCAACCCCATGCCCGCGTCCAACATCCAACATCCAACATCCAACATCCGCCCATGCACCATCGTAGACGTCGGCCACCGCCGCGACCTCGATCTCGGCGTCGAAGTACCGCCAGCAGAACTACAGGCCGTCACCTCGGCTGAGCAGTGGGCGGATATTTACGACCGCATCGCGGCGCTGATTGCCGAGCACCGGACGACGCTGGTGTTCGTGAACACGCGGCGGATGGCGGAGCGCATCGCGCACAATCTGCAGCAGCGTCTGGGCGAAGAGCACGTCGCCGCGCACCACGGCAGTCTGTCGAAGGACCGGCGGCTGCAGATGGAGCAGCGCCTGAAAGATGGCGAGATGCGGGCGGTCGTGGCCACTGCATCGCTCGAACTGGGCATCGACGTCGGCAGCGTGGATCTGGTGTGCCAGATTGGGTCGCCCCGCGCGATCACGACGTTTCTCCAACGCATCGGCCGCGCCGGACACGCGCTGGGGCGCACGTCAAAGGGACGGTTGTTCGCGACGACACGCGACGAACTCGTCGAGTGCGCCGCCCTCATCCGCGCGGTCCATCGGGGCGTGCTCGATGCGGTCGAACCTCCCGTCGCGCCGCTGGACATCCTCGCTCAGCAGATCGTCGCCGACTGTGCCGCGCGCGAATGGGATGAGGACGCGCTATTCGAAATGGTGCGCAGCGCAACACCGTACGCAAACCTCGAACGTCGCGACTACGACGAGATCATCGAGATGCTCAGCGAAGGCGTTGCGCCGCGGATGGGCCGCGGACGCGCGCTGTTGCATCGCGACCAGATCAATCGCACGCTCAAGGGCCGGCGTTCAGCGCGCATCACGGCGCTCACAAGCGGCGGAGCCATCCCGGAACTGGCCGACTATCGCGTGATCCTTGATCCCGACGAAACCTTCGTCGGCACCGTGAACGAAGATTGGGCGATCGAGTCGATGTCCGGCGACGTGTTCCTGCTCGGCTCGCACTCGTGGAAGATCCGGCGCGTCGAGTCCGGTCGCGGCGTGCTGCGGGTAGAAGACGCGCAGGGCCGCCCGCCGAGCGTGCCGTTCTGGCTCGGCGAAGCGCCCGGGCGGACGTGGGAGCTGTCGGCGGAGGTCTCGGACTTGAGGCGTGACGTCGTCTCGCGGCTGTCGTCGCAGGAACAACCAGAAGCTGGAAGCTCGAGGCTGGAAGCAGGAGCCTCGAACGGTGATCCAGCGTCCAGCACCCAGCCGCTAGCCTCACGCCTCGAAGGCACGGCGCGCTGGCTCGCGACCGACTGCGCTCTCGACGACAACGCCGCAACACAGCTCATCGCGTACATCGACGCGCAAGCGGGTGCCCTCGGCGTCATGCCGTCGGATAGCGACATCGTGTTCGAGCGTTTCTTCGATGACTCCGGTGGCATGCAACTGTTGGTCCACGCGCCGTTCGGCGGGCGCGTGAACCGCGCGTTCGGTCTGGCGCTGCGCAAACGCTTCTGCGTTCGCTTCGACTTCGAGCTGCAGGCGGCCGCGGACGACAACGCCGTCGTGCTGTCGATGGGGCCGCAGCACAGCTTCCCGCTCGAGGACGCCTTCCATTTCGTACGCGCCGACAACCTGCGCGAGTCGCTGGAGCAGGCCATCCTCTACGCGCCGATGTGGGGCACGCGATGGCGCTGGAACACGACGCGCGCCCTGCAGATCCTGCGTAACAACGCCGGCAAGCAGGTGCCGCCTCCCATCCAGCGGATGCGCGCCGACGATCTGCTTGCCGCCGTCTTCCCGGAACAGGTCGGCTGCCAGGAGAACATCAGCGGCCCCATCGAACTGCCCGACCACCCGATGATCCGCCAGACTGTCGTCGATTGCCTGAACGAGGCGATGGACATCGAACGACTGCACGGAGTGCTGCAGCGCATCGAAGCCGGCGAGATCCGCCTGCACGCCCGTGACACGACGGAGCCGTCGCCGTTCGCGCACGAACTGCTGAACGGCAAGCCCTACACGTTCCTCGACGACGCACCGCTTGAAGAACGCCGCACGCGCGCCGTCTCGATGCGTCGCACGCTACCAGAAAATCAGCGCGATCTAGGAGTGCTGGATCTCGCGGCCATCGAACGCGTCCAGGACGAAGCTCGCCCTGAGCCCCGAGACGCCGATGAACTGCACGATCTGCTGTTGCTGTTGATCGTCCAGCCCGGCGTCCAGGAAGAGCGGTCCGCGGAAGAGGGCGAAGATGGAAGATGGACGCTAGAGGATGGAATGGCGGCGCTCGTCGCGGCTGGTCGGGCCGCCACTGTCGCAACCGCTGCAGGCAACCTCTGGTTTGCCACCGAAAACCTGCGCCAGATGGAAGCGTTGTACCCCGGCGCGACAATCGCGCCAAAGGTGACGCTCCCCTCACACCTCGATGGTCCTACGGTCGAACGCGAGGACGCAGTGTTCGCAGCCGTGCGCGGGCACATGGAGTATCTCGGCCCGGCGACTGCTTCGGCGATCGCTGCGATGCTTGCGTTGCGTGAAGGCGAAGTGACATCAGCCCTCGCGCGTCTTGAAGGTGAAGGCATCGTCCTCCGTGGACGCTTCACGCCGACCCAATCACCAAGCACCAACAACCAATCACCAGAAGAGTGGTGCGACCGCCGGCTGCTGGCCCGCATCCATCGCCTGACGCTGGACCGATTGCGGAGCGAGATCGAGCCGGTCAGCGCGCAGGACTTCATGCGCTATCTGTTCGCGCGCCAACATGTCGCCGGAAGCCGCCGTCTCGAAGGCAAGCGCGGCCTGACCGACGCGATCATGCAACTCCAGGGGTTCGAGGTGTCGGCGGTCGCATGGGAGCGCGACGTGTTGCCCTCGCGCGTGCTGAACTACGACCCGCGCTGGCTCGACGAAGCAGCACTGGCGGGTGAAGTCGCGTGGGCGCGGCTGTCGCTACGGAAGTCCACTGGCGCTGGGCGACCATCATCGCCGCAACGCGCGACGCCGATCACGCTAGCGATGCGTCGTGACCTCGGCTGGCTGTTGGAGTCAGTGCGCGGTGTCGAGCAACCGGAGGATCCGCAGACTGGTGCCGCGGCGGCAACGCTCGACGCCCTTCGCGAGCACGGCGCGCTGTTCTTCGATGATCTCGCGTCCGCGAGCCGCCAACTGCCGGCGCAACTCGAAGAGGCGTTGTGGGATCTCGTTGCCCGCGGCATCGTCGCGGGCGACGGCTTCTCGTCGCTGCGGCAGATCATGACGCCAGCCGGCTCGTCACGCGCGCGGAGCGCTCGCCGCCACGCCCGCTACGGCGGACGCGCGACGCGACAGCAGCAACCGCAGGGCCGCTGGTCGATCGTCCACCGCTTCCAGCCGGAAGAATCGCCGGCGGACGAGCTGGGGGAGAAGGTAGCGCGGCAACTACTCGCTCGCTACGGCGTCGTATTTCGCGATCTGGTGGCGCGCGAGAACTTCAATGCACCGTGGCGTGACGTGATCCGCGCTTTGCGGCGCATGGAGATGCGCGGCGACGTGCGTGGCGGCCGTTTCGTTGCGGGCTTCGTCGGCGAGCAGTACGCGCTGCCCGAGGCGGTCGATGGCCTGCGCCGCACACGGCGCGAGGAGCGCACAGGCGAGACGATCCGCATCAACGCCGCCGACCCGTTGAATCTCGCCGGCATCATCACGCCGGGCCCGCGCGTGCCATCGATCCACACCAACGCCCTCGTCTACAGAGACGGCGTCGTCATCGCCGTCGAAGAAGGGCGCAAGCTCGTCCAGCGCGAGGAAGCCCCAACGCAATAGGAGGCGACGCACGTACTTCGTCGTCGCAGCTACAGCCTGCATCGTGTTTCGTCCACACGTCCAGCCTCCAGCTTCAAACAATCTGATACGATCTCCTCCAATGGTCACAGCGATTCAGGCGCCGCGCTTCGACCCCTTGCTCGAATCCATCGGTATCGCCGACGGCATGGCGCGCCTGCCGCTGTACGCGTTCGAGATGCCGTGGCTCCCGCGCGGAAACGGCGAGCCCGTCGTCGTGATGCCCGGCTTCATGACGGGCGACGGCTCGACGATGGTGTTACGTGGCTTTCTCCGCTCGCTTGGCTACCGCGTCCACGGCTGGGGCTTGGGCGTCAACCGCGGCGACGTCCTGCATCTCCGCCGCGAAATGATCGCCCGCGTCGAGGATCTTGCGCGACATCACGACGAACCAGTGCGACTTATCGGCTGGAGCCTCGGCGGCGTCGTCGCGCGGGAAGTCGCACGCTCGCGGCCCGACCTCGTGCACTCCGTCGTTACGATGGGAACGCCCGTCCTCGGCGGCCCGAAGTACACGGCCGCTGCCCCGATCTACCAGCGCATGTTCGGCGAAGATCTGGATGCAGTCGAAGCGCTCATCGCGGCCAACAACAAGGTGCCTATCCGCGTGCCCGTGACGGCAATCTACACGCGCCGGGACAGCGTCGTCGCCTGGGAAGCATGCCTCGACCCTGACGGCGAGACCGTCGAGCACATCGACGTCGGCTCGACGCACCTCGGCCTCGGATTCAGTCCGGAGGTCTTTCGGATCATTGCCCGCCGCCTGGCGAAGCCCTCGCCCGAGGCGTAGGGCCTTGCCGAGGCGAAGGCCGCACGTCAAGCGCGTCGGATCAGTGTCACGCCGTCGCGCACCGGCAGCATCACACACGACACGCGCGGATCGTTGCGGATGTGATCGTTGAAGGCGACGATCGCGTGGTCGTCGGCCGTCTTCGGATCGAGGACGTTGCCGGACCACAGCACGTTGTCGACGGCGATGATGCCGCGCGATGCCATCAGCGGCACGACGGCTTCGTAGTAGTTCGTGTAGTTGCCCTTGTCCGCATCGATGAACACGAGATCGAATGGGTCGCCGCCGACGAGCGATGCGATCGTCTTAAGCGCCGGCCCCTCACGCACCTCGATCTTGTCCTCGACGCCGCTGCGCGCAAAGAAGCGCTTGGCCAGCGCGATCGCCTTGGGATCGACGTCACAGGTGATCAGCTTGCCGTCCGGAGGCAGTGCCGCCGCCATGTACTGCGCGCTCATCCCCGCGAACATGCCAATTTCGAGCACGCGGCGGGCGCCGGTCGCGAAGATGAGCGTCTGCAGCAGCATGCCGACGGACACGCCGGAGAGCATCGTCGCCAAGCCGCCGAACTCGGCTTCGGTGGCCGACTGCAGCTCGACGAGCAAGGGCGGCACCGCTGTCGTGTGTTGCGCTGCATACGCTTCGATATCAGGGTTCGTGATTGTTGTGGCCATGTATGGAGGTTACGCCCATGCGCCCTAAGGCAACAGGGGACTGCTCAGAATCGGCGGGTACTTTCGTCGCACTTACGCGAACGGACGATGAAGTGGAGAGTGCATGTGTGGCCGTGACCACCCTGTCACGTGCCGAGGTCAACTCCGGACCCAACCTGAGGTGTGGGCTACGACGCGCGCGCTGTCCGTTCCAGGAGCGTGAGCACGGCACGTTCTTCGGGTGCCAGTGCCGTCACGTTCCCAGCTCGCCGCGACTTCCGCACCTGGGGAAGCGTTCCGCTCATGTTCGCAGCGACTACGTCCGGGTGCAGGTAGCACTTCCGGCAGACGGTCGGCGTATTGCCGAGGCTGCGCGCTACCTTATCGATCGCCTGTTTGACGTTGCGTTTCGCTTCCGTCTCCGACTCAAATGTCCGAACCTCGCGCAGCGCCATCGTCGCGAGCACGGTGCCCGCCCATGTGCGAAAGTCTTTCGCCGTGAACTCATCACCCGAGATCTCTTTGAGGTACTCGTTCACGTCCGACGACGTGATGGTCTGCGTGTCGCCCTGCTCATCGACGTACTGAAACAGGTCCTGCCCGGGAAAATCCTGCGATCGCTTAACGATGCGCGCGAGCCGCCGGTCGGCGATCGAGATCTTGTGGTCTTTGCTGCTCTTACCCCGAAACGTAAACGTGATCGTCGTGCCATCAACGCGCGCGTGCCGGTTCCGCATGCTGCTCAGCCCGAAGGAGTCATTGTTCCGCGCATACTCCTCGTTGCCGACGCGAATCAGCGTTGACTCGAGCAAGCTAACGATCGCGGCAAGCAGCTTACGCTTTGGCAGCCCAGGAAGCGCCAAATCAGCGTCGACGGCGTCGCGGATCTGAGGCAGCCCCTTCGCGAAGGCGACCAACCGTCCGTACTTCGCCTCATCCCGCACTTCGCGCCACCGTTTGTGGTAGCGGTACTGCTTGCGCCCCCGTGCATCACGGCCCGTCGCCTGAAGATGGCCGTTTGCTTGCGGGGAGATCCACACATCGATCCAGGCCGGCGGTATCGCCAGCGACTTGATGCGGGTTCGCGTTTCGATGTCCGCGCTCGTTCCGTCAGGCAAGACGTACGCCCAGCCCTTGCCGGTACGGCGCCGCGCGATTCCAGGACGCACGTCCGTCGCGTATCGCAACCCCGCTGCCTTCGCCGAGACGAGCGGGTCGACATTGACCGTTTCGTCCGGCTTCGTGTGGCCGTGCGATCGCGGAGGTTCTGTGAGTGCGTTTGATGATGCGGTGGCCAAGGTTGTCTCCGTTGTCAGCGACTATCCGAGGTTAATCTCTCCGACTGCCGTTGCCGCGACAGGCGACAGTTGCCATCCCCAGATTGCAGTCTCGTTGCGATCTGTCGCCATGCGGCGAGATGGCGGATGATGGAACCCGACCGCGAAAAAGTGAGGAGCGACTCAATGCAGCACAGGAACCTCGGCCGCACAGGACTCCGTGTCCCACCACTCTGCCTCGGCACGATGACCTTCGGCCTTCAGTGCGACGAAGCAACGTCCTTCGCCATCCTCGACAAGGCTATCGAGGGCGGCATCGACTTCATCGACACCGCGGACGTCTACCCGCTCGGCGGCGATGTCAGCACCGTAGGACGCACCGAAGAGATCATCGGCCGCTGGATGCAGGCGCGCGGCAATCGCGACAAGATCGTGCTCGCAACGAAATGTGCGGGCCCGATGGGTGCCGGCGAAAATGACAGTGGCCTCTCGCGCATGCACATCCACAAGTCCGTCGATGCCAGCCTCAAGCGCCTGCAGACGGACGTCATCGACCTCTACCAGGTGCACTGGTTCGATACGCGCACGCCGATCGAAGAGACCATGCGCGCGCTCGACGATCTCGTGCGCTGGGGGAAGGTGCGCTACGTCGGCTGCTCGAACTACCCCGCGTGGCGCCTTGGCGAAGCGCTCGCCGCAAGCGACCGTCTTAGCCTCGCCCGCTACGACTGCTTGCAGCCGCGCTACAACCTGCTCTACCGCGAGATCGAGACCGAGATCCTGCCGCTCTGCCGCAACGAAGGCGTCGGCGTGATCGTCTACAACCCGATCGCCGGCGGCTTCCTCAGCGGGAAGTACCAGAAGGGCGAAGACCCGCAGGAGGGCACGCGTTTCACGCTCGGCAACAGCGCACGCATGTACCAGTACCGCTACTGGCAGGAGGCACTGTTCGACGCCGTCGACGAACTGCGCGGCGCCTGCGAGTCACGCAACATCCCGATGGCCTCGGTGGCCGTCGCGTGGGCGATCAACCAGCCCGGCGTCACGTCAGCCATCGTCGGAGCCAGCCGTCCGGACCAGCTCGACGCATCGCTCGCGGCGCCGTCGCTCGAGATGGACGACGGACTCAAGGCCGCGTGCGAAGCCGCATGGTGGTCGCTGCCGCGCCGCCCCGTGGTCGAGGGTTATCGTTGATGACGGAGCGCGGGCTTTTCAGCCCGCGTTCTGGTGGGCGACTGAGTCGAGTGTGGGACCGCCTATTCGTCGAACGTCCACCTCGTGATGCCGCCGATCTCCTTGTCGCCGTACTCGCGGATGCCAAAGGCGATTCGCGGCGTCACGATGTAGCACGGCGCCATCTCGTCGGTGATCTCCCAGTCATACTTCACCTTGTACGCCGCGACGAACGCCGCGTGCGATGACGCTGGCATGATGCTGACCGCGCCCTCGATGACGACAGCGTCCGCGCCGCTATCCGTCGCAATCGCGACGTTCGGATTCGCGCGGAAGTTCTTCGCCTTACGCGAGTCCTTGCCCGTGCTGAAGGCAAACACGCCGTCCATCCAGAGGCCCCAGACCGGCATCATGTGCGGCCCGCCCTCGGGGCGCATAGTCGTCAGCCACAGGTTGCGACACTCCGCCAGCCGGGCCACTGCCCACGACCACGGCAGCGTCTTACCGCCGCTCGCCTCGATCATCTCGTCGTACCCAGGCATGTAGGGAAGTGCGGCGTGTGGTTTGTTCACGAATCCCTCCTTGTGGTGTGACTGTGATTTTCGCAGCCACGGGTCGGTGGACGCCAGCGTTTCATGCGGCGATCATGCCACCACTATGGCAGCAATAATCGAAGGATTGCAGCGCATCGCACAGGGCCGTGAAGCCGAGATCTTCGCGTGGGACGAAGGCCGCGTCCTCCGGCTGTTCCGCCACCGGCGAAGTGAAGCATCGCTGCAGCACGAAGCGGCGGCGATGAAGGCGGCACGCACTGTCATGCCGTCCGTGCCCGAGGTGTTCGGCTTCGAGGAAATCGATGGGCGGCCCGGCATCGTCATGGAGCGTGTCGAGGGGCCGGACTACATCACCGTGCTCGGCTCGAAGCCGTGGCTCGTCTGGTCTGCCGGCACCACCCTCGGCCGCCTCCATGCTCAGCTGCATGAGGCGACGGCTCCGCCGGAACTGATGCTGCTTAGAACGCGCCTGATGGGCATGGTGGAGCGGTCAGGCGTCGGGGCGAGTGATGCCGCGCGGCTCCGCGCCGCCATCAACGCATTGCCCGACGGCGATCGGGTCTGCCACGGCGATTTTCATCCGGGCAACGTCCTCAAGACCGAGCGCGGCCCCGTCGTCATTGACTGGCCCAACGCGACCGCCGGCGATCCGCCCGCTGACTTCGCGCGAACCGACCTGCTGCTCGCGATGGGCGACCCGCCGCCGGGCACGCCGTCCATCGTGAAGTACATGCAGGGCTTCGGCCGCAAGCTCATCCGCAGTGCGTATCGACGCGCCTACCTCGCCGAGCGTCCGACGCCCGATGATCTCGTGAAGCGCTGGCAGCTCGTGCGCGTCGCCGACCGCCTGTACGACGACAAGATCGAGGTCGAGCGCGTAAAGCTGACGGCGATGCTGCGCGAAGGCGGGCTTCTGAGCTGACACGCGGGCAGATACGTAGGTCGGCCCCTACGATGGTCTGGCCTGATTCGGTAACGGTTCGCCGTTCAGGCCGGCGATGCAGTTGTCGACGGCCATGTTCGCCATGCGCGCGCGTGTCGTCGTGGTCGCGCTCCCGATGTGTGGCAGTAGCAAGCAGTTCGGCGCCGAGAGCAGCGCGTCGTCCGCCGGAATCGGTTCGACCATCGCCACGTCGAGTCCCGCGCCCGCGATCCAGCCCTCGTGCAGCGCTTGCACGACGGCGGCCTGATCGACGATGCCGCCGCGCGCCGTGTTAATCAGCAACGCCGTCGCCTTCATCGCCTGCAGTTCGCGCGTGCCGATCAGACGCTGCGTCTGCGGCATCAGGGGCACATGCAGCGTCACGATGTCCGACATGCGCAGCAGTTCGTCGAACTCGACCTGCTCGCCGATGTCGGACGTGACCGGCGATCTGTTCGCGTACACGACATTTATGCCGAAACCGACAGCCCGTCGCGCAACCGCCTGCCCGATCTTCCCGTATCCGACGATCCCCAGCGTCGCGCCATTCAGTTCGAGCCCGAGCAGTCCGTTTGGGTCCCACGTTTGCCAACGCCCGTCGCGCAGGAATCGCTCGGCTTCGACCACGCGCCGCGCGACAGCCAGAATCAACGCGAACGTGAGGTCTGCGGTCGCATCAGTCAGCACGCCCGGCGTATTGCCGACGGGAATCCCGCGCGCCATCGCCGCCCCCACGTCGATGTTGTCGTACCCAACCGCCATCTGGCTGATCACGCGCAGCTTCGGCGCGCCGGTGATCAGCGCTGCGTCGATGCGATCCGTGAGCATACAGATGAGGCCGTCAGCGCCCGCCGTCCGCGCGACAAGCTCCTCATACGGCGGCGGTAGGTCGTCCGGCCACAGGTCGACCTCAGCGTGCTGCGACAGGCGATCGAGCGCATCGCCCGGCAAGCGTCGTGTCACGAACACGCGCGGGTGGGCGCTGCTCATCGGCGTCACGCTGGTGCGTCGGCAGGTTCGCGCTTGCGGCGTCCGGCGACGGCTTCGATGCGGCTGAGCTGGGCGAGCGCCTTCCGGGTGTCCGACGCGACGCGCGCGGGCTCCTGGTTCGCGACGCGGTACTTGAACAGCCAGTAGTAGAACTCGTGCAGTTCGCTCAGCGTGATGTACGCCGTGTCTTTGAGCGACTGTCCTTCGCGGAACTCCTGCAGCAATTGGCTGCGCGGGTGGTTGTAGATGCGGTCGTATATTGGGTCGTATGTCTCGACGTCGTAACGAGGGTCGCGAATGTTCTGTGAGCCGCGCTCCTTCGCCAGATCCAGCTCGACTGCGTACTGGAGTGCCTGCTCGACGACGACGCCGTACAGATAATTGAGGTGCGCGCGATGCTTGTGCTCGCCGATCATCTCGCGCAGGCGCTCGTCGGTCAGGCGTGACGCGCGGTCAAGAATGTCGTCGGCGGGCGGCGCTATGCCCTCGAACAGCAGCCGCTCGCGCGCGTCGAACGGAATTGCTCCCGGTGCTGCGATCGCCGCCGCTTCAAGGAGCCGTTCAGCGAGCAGCAGCCAGTCGAACGCCTCGCCGCCGATCAGGTACCGATAGGGCCGGCCGTCGACGGTTTCGCCCGGCGACTGCCACAGCGCGATCGCCCGCATCAATGCGTCGAACCACGGCTCGCCTGCGATAAGCGACGCCAGGAACGTCTCGAGCGCATCGGTGTGCGCACGTCCGCGAAAGGCAGCGCCCGTCACGTACTCGGCGTAGACCGCCGAACCGAAGAAGTCACTCAGCACGTCACGGTGGTTGTAAGCGATCGGCAGGTCGTCGAAGTCTTCGGGCGTGAAGAACTTCAGTTCGCGGCCTTCGCCGCAGATCAGCTCTTCCAGCGGCGTCTCGCACGGCGCGTGAAAGACGTACACCTCGAAGTCGGCCTTCGCCTTCGAGCGCGATGGTTTCGCGCCGGTGCCAGTGGGAGTGTCCTGGAAGTAATACGCGCGAAACGGTTCGATGTGGCCGAGCTGCAGGCCCGTCTCCTCCATCACCTCGCGCCGCGCCGTCTGTTCCGGCGTCTCGCCCTTCGCCGACGCACCGCCGGTTAGACCCCAGTGCTCCGGGTACATGATCCCGGGCGTATCATCGCGAAGCTGCATCAGCACGCGGCCCTCGCGGTCAACGAGGACCACGCCAGCGGACATGTGCCTAGGGACAGATCGAGGTTCGGCCATAGTGAGCGGTTCCGCCTGTCAGCGATTCAGGTTGCCGGTCGTGATCGAAAACGGAGCAAAGCCTTGCAGTATATCGAGGTTGGACAAGCGTTGTGGATGCCTGCGCCCGCTTTTCCGCCTACCGCGCCGCTTTTCGCAGGTCCGCGCAGAGATCCGTCGTCGCGAATTGCCGCAGCAGGTCGGCGTAGGCGCTGACTGTGTTCTGCGGCAGAGCCTCTGGCGGGAAGAAGGCCATCCCCTGGCCTTCGTTCAGCACCAGCGACGTGAACGGCACATCGACCGGCGCGGCGTAGACGTAGATGAGCTGGCTGTTTCGGCGATCAGATCCCGGTCCAGTCTGGGGCGTGTACGGCGCCGCGGCGTAGAACGTGTGAGTCGCCGGCTGCCAGCCGAGTTCCTCCTGCACTTCGCGCAGAAAGCCGGCCTCCGGCGTCTCGTATGGTTCCAGCATGCCGCCGAACGAAGCCCAGAGCCCCGGATTGATGATCTCCGGCTTGTCGTCGCGATGTTGCAAGAGGAACCGCCCACGGCTATCGACGAGAATGGCCGTCGTACTGATCACATCCCAAGTCTTGCGCACCCGCCGGCACGCTTCCGTCCCTGCAAACTCCGAGAAGGTCTGATGCAGATCTGCCACGAGCAACGCTGGCAGGGCATCGATAGCGAACAGCGCTAGCCCCTGACCTTCGCCCAACACGAGATCCTCGACCGGCACATCGAGATGCGCGGCAAATATGTGCGAGAGAAGCTTCGTCTTCGGCAGTTGCAGCTCGACGGAGCGATAGTGCTCGAAGTGCTTCGGCCGCCAGCCAAGCTCTTCCTGCATCTCGCGCAAGAAGGCGTTCGCGGTTGATTCACCCGCATCGACGTGTCCGCCGAACAACCCCCACCGCCCCGGCTCGTGGATCGACGGTTTGTCGTCGCGGTGCTGCAGCAGCACCCGCCCATCCTCAGCAACGATCAGCCCAACAGCAATTTCAGGGATGGAAAAAGAATCAAGAACCAAGAATCAACAACCTAACAACTGTAAAGGTTCATCGAAGAAAAGGCGGCCACCTCGGCCGCCCGTAACACCTAGTCCCTGACACCTAGCCCCTACTACGCCCCGTGGCACTTCTTGAACTTCTTGCCGCTGCCGCAGTGGCACGGGTCGTTGCGTCCGACCTTCTCCGCCGTCACGACCGTCGTGCTCGATGTCTCGCCAGGCTGGTTCGTGCGAAGGTTCTTCGGCGGCGCTTTCACTCCCATGGAGGACGCGACAGCTCGTTGGGTGCGACCGTCTCCAGCGAGCGGTTGAGCCCCATTCGACGCATCAGCGCCGTTCGTGCCGTTCGCGACGCCCGGTTGCGTAGCGACGGTCGCGGGCGGTGGTGGCGCTTGCTGTGGGGCGGCGATTTCGACGTGGTAGATCGACCGCGTGATCCGGTTGCGGATGTTCGCAAGAAGCTGCGCCCACATGTCGTGCGATTCGCGCTTGTACGCCACGAGCGGATCCTGCTGCGCATATGCCTGGAGCCCGATGCCCTGCCGCATCTCGTCCATCGCCGTCAGGTGCTCCACCCACAGCGAGTCGATGGCGCGCAGCATGACGATCCGTTCAAGCGCGCGCATCACATCCGGGCCAAGCGACTCCTCGCGATCTTCGTACGCATCCGTTGCGTACTGCATGATCGCGTCCAGGATGCCGTCAGGGTTCATCGACTGGAGGTTCTCTTGCGTGAACTCCTCCGGCAGCTTGACGATCGCGTTCGCCTCGTTGAGCAGCGCCTCGAGATCCCACTCGGATGAGTCGTCTCCGGGCGTGTTCGCGTCGACGACGGTCGTCAGTTCCGTGCGCACGTCTTCAAGAATGTTCGCCTTCAGGTCTGCGCCTTCGAGGATTTTGCGCCGCTCCTTGTAGATGACATCGCGCTGCGTGTTCATCACGTCGTCGTAGTCGACGACATGCTTGCGGATGTCGAAGTTGTGGCCCTCGACCTTCGTCTGCGCTGTCTCGATCGCGCGCGAGACCATCCGGCTCTCAAGCGGCATGTCGTCTTCCATGCCAAGCTTCTGCATCATGCCCGGCAGCCACTCTGGCGCGAAGCGCTTCATGATGTCGTCCTCGAAGGACACGTAGAACCGCGTCGAGCCAGGGTCGCCCTGCCGTCCTGCGCGCCCGCGAAGCTGGTTGTCGATGCGCCGCGACTCGTGCCGCTCCGTGCCGATGATCCGCAAGCCACCCGCGTCGACGACCTGGTCGTGCTCCTCGGCCCACTCCGCCTCGGGCCGCTCGTCCGGCTTGCCGCCGAGGACGATGTCCGTGCCACGGCCGGCCATGTTCGTTGCGATGGTGACGCCCTTGTAGCGCCCCGCCTGCGTGACGATCGCCGCTTCTTTCTCGTGCTGTTTCGCGTTCAGCACCTGGTGCGGGATCCCCTTCTCAGTTAGCAGGTCCGAAAGCAACTCCGACTTCTCGATCGACACGGTGCCGACGAGCAGCGGCTGGCCGTCGGCGTGCAACTCTTCGACTTCCTCAGCGACAGCGAGGTACTTCGCGCGCTCCGTCCGGTACACGAGGTCTGCGTCATCCTCACGCACCATGGGCCGGTTCGTCGGGATCGTCACGACCTCGAGCTTGTAGATCTTGTGAAACTCCTCGGCCTCGGTCGATGCCGTACCCGTCATGCCGGCGAGCTTCTTGTACAAACGAAAGTAGTTTTGCAGCGTGATCGTCGCATAGGTGATCGATTCGTTGTGAATCTTCACGCCTTCCTTCGCCTCCACCGCCTGGTGCAGACCGTCAGACCATCGCCGGCCGAACATCAGCCGTCCCGTGAAGTCGTCGACGATGACGACCTCGTTGTCCTTTACGACATAGTCGACGTCGCGCTTGAAGATCACAGCCGCCTTGAGTGCAGCCTCCATGTAGCGCGTCAGCCGGTAGTTCTCAGGCGCGTAGATGTTCTGGATGCCGAGCAGCTTCTCGAGTTTTTCGACACCGCCCTCGGTCAGCAGGACCGCGCGCGCCTTTAGGTCGATCGTGTAGTCCTCTTCCTCCGCCAACCTCGGCGCCACGCGTGCGAACTGCGCGTACATCGCCGCGCTGTCCTCCGCTGGCCCGCTGATGATCAGTGGCGTCCGCGCTTCGTCGATGAGAATATTGTCGACCTCATCGACAATCGCGAAGTGCAACTCGCGCTGCACGGTCGCTTCGAGGGATGTCGCCATGTTGTCGCGCAGGTAGTCGAACCCGAACTCGTGGTTCGTGCCGTATGTGAGGTCGGCGTAGTAGGCGTCGCGCCGCGAACATGGTCGCAGGTGCTCCATGTTCTCCGTCTCGCTGACCTTCGCCGACGCGTACAGGAACGCGGAGTCGTGCTGCAGCACGCCGATCGTAATCCCCAGCAGGTCGAACACCGGCCCGTACCATTGCGCGTCGCGCTTGGCGAGATAGTCGTTCACCGTGATCAGGTGTGTGCCCTTGCCTTCGAGCGCGTTCAGGTACAACGCTAAGGTCGCCGTCAGCGTCTTGCCCTCACCTGTCTTCAGCTCGGAGATCTTGCCTTCGTGCAGCACGAGGCCGCCGACAAGTTGCACGTCGTAATGGCGCTGCCCGACCTTCCGCAGTGCCGCCTCGCGCACCGTCGCGAAGGCCTCCGGCACGAGGCTGTCGAGCGATTCCCCATCAATGAGACGCTGGCGGAACTCCGCTGTCTTCGCACCCAGCTCCTCGTCGGAGAGCGCCTGGAAATCGGGTTCGAGTGCGTTGATCTGGTCGACAAGCGGCTGGTATTTCTTGACTTCCTTGTCGTTGCCGCCGAAAAGCTTGGTTAAGAGGCTCATTTGTTTGTGGGATCCTTTTCGCTGCCTATGAGGTCAGTTTAGCGCAACCGGGCAAGCGTGTAGGTTGTAGGGAACGCACGTAGCTTTGGCCGCTGCGCCCTGATTCCACACCGCGCGCAGCTTAGTCGCCCATCGAAGGGAGAGTCCCATGGATCTCGAGAAAGTGAAGCAAGAGTCAGCGCGCCTCAGCCCCTGGTGCCACCTGGCTACCGTCGGCGCGGACGGCGAGCCCGATGTCGCGCCCGTGCATCCCGCGTGGGAGGGCAACACCATCTGGATCATGACGGGGTCAGCGAGCGTGAAGGCGAAGAACATCGCCCACCAGCCAAAGGTCGCCATGCATTGGCAGGTCACCGAAGCAGGCGACGGCGTCGAAGTCTGGGGCACCGCGAAAGTACACACCGATCTCGAAACGAAGAAGCGTCTCTGGATGGGCGTGTTCGACTACGACCTGAACGCATTCTCCCCCGGCGGCCCCGAAGGCTCGCCCGACATGGGCTTCATGTCCGTGAAGCCAGAGCGCGCGCTCTACCTTAAGGCATACGGCATGGGTGGAAGGGAAACTTGGAAAGCCTGATCACCTGAAGAGATCGGAAACGCCTTCGCCAGTGTGAATGCGCGTGATCGCATCACCAAGCAGCGGCGCGACGGACAGCACCGTAATCTTCTTGTGCAGCTTGTCCGCCGACAGCGGGATTGTGTCCGTCACGACGAGTTCTTCCAGTAGGTCGCCGCCGCAGATCTTCTCGACCGCGTTGTCGGACAGGATCGGGTGTACGCAAGCGGCCGTCACGCTCTTCGCGCCGTTCTCGCGCGCCACTCTTGCGGCGGCGACGATGGTGCCGCCCGTCAGGATCTCGTCGTCCGGGATGATCACGTTGCAGCCGTTTACGTCGCCGATGAGCGCCATCGACGAGATCTTCTCCTGGTTGCCCAGCCGCTCCTTATCGAGCACTGCCAGCGGCGTGTCGAGTAGACGCGCGAGGTCGCGCGCGCGCTTCGCGCCGCCGACGTCCGTCGCCAGCACCGTGCTGTTTGGCATGTTGCGCTGCTGGAAATGCCGGCCGAGCAAATACAGCGCCGTCAGTTCATCCACCGGGATGTTGAAGAAGCCTTGGATCTGGCCCGCGTGAAGGTCGACGGTCAGCACGCGATCCGCGCCCGCCGTTTCGATCAGATTCGCGAGCAGGCGCGCCGTGATCGGCACCCGCGGTTGGTCCTTCTTGTCGCTCCGGCCGTAGCCGTAAAACGGAATGACTGCCGTGATGCGCCCCGCCGACGACCGCTTGAACGCATCGATCATGATCAACAGCTCCATCACGGAGCGGTTGACGGGCGTCGACAGCGGCTGCACGACGAAGACATCCTTCGATCGCACGTTTTCGAGGATACGCACGAAGATGTTCTCGTTGCTGAACTCGAACACTTCGCACTGTCCGAGCGGCATCTCGAGGGAGTTGCAGATGTCCTGGGCGAGTTGCGGGTGGGCGTTGCCGGAGAAGACGGCAAGGTCCTGGTACTGCATGTTCAGTGAGCCCTCGTGCTGGTGTGGCATCGTGACCGCCGCTTACTTAGGTGGTCGCCGCCCGCCTGTCGCCTGTCGCCTGCCGCCTGCCGCAGCTGGCCGTCGCCGCAGCCGAACTATATCAGCTTCCTTGCGTCGCCTCGATGCGCCGCCGCGCCACCACTTGTAAGCTTGCGTCTATGGCCGGTTCACCGTCCCCCATCGAAGCGCAGAGCGAGATTCGGACATGCCTCCATCGTGACGGCGCACCGCTGCAAGCGGATCTCTCGGACGATGTGATTCGCGCCGCGCTTGCCTCCGGTGAAGGCCTCCTGTGGGTCGATATTCTCGCGGACGGTCGCGAGGCTGGTGAGCGTATTCTGCGGGACATCTTCCACTTTCATCCGCTGACGATCGACGACTGCTACAACGAACACATTGATCCGCCCAAGGTCGATGACTACGGCGACTACCTGTTCGTCATCGTGCACTCCGTCGAGTACGAGGCCGGGCGTAATGACCTCCGCACCCACGAACTCAATCTCTACATCGGCCGCAACTACGTCGTATCCCTGCACCAGGCGCCTTCACGCGCCGTCGATGAAATAAGGCGCCGGGCCGAATTGGCTTCACCGATGGTCGTGCGAGGTTCCTCCTTCCTCGCGCACGCGCTCATCGACGTGGCGGTCGATGACTTTCATCCTGTCGTCGAAACCGTTGCCGCTCAGGTCGAGGCGCTCGAAGAAGCAGTCCTTCAAGATCCGGTTCGCGAGAAGCTGGAAGAGATCCTCCGCATGAAGCGCATCGCCCAGCGGCTCCGGCGCACGCTTTCGCCGCAACGCGACGTGATGAATCGTCTATCGCGCGGAGAGTTCTCGATGATCATCACCGAACCGTCATGGATGTACTTTCGTGATGTCTATGATCACACCGTGCGCGTGCAGGAGACCGTCGAGGGCGTCCGCGATCTCGGTGAAAGCGCGCTGAGTATTTACCTCTCCGCCGTCAACAACAAGATCAACGAAGTGATGCGGACGCTCGCCGTCGTCACCGTCATCTTTTTACCGCTCACGCTCATCGCCGGCATCTACGGTACGAACTTCGCGAACGTGCCGGAGTACGACTGGCGCCTCGGCTACGGCGGTATGCTCGTCCTCATGGCTGTAATCGCTCTGTCGCTGCTCGCCTGGTTCCGCTATCGGAAGTGGTTCTAGATCGATGAAAATCATCGCCTACAGCGACTACGTCTGTCCCTGGTGCTACATCGGCCTCCAGCGCATCGAAGAACTCCAGCGCGAGTTTCCCCAGATCGAGGTCGAATGGCGGCCGTTCGAGCTGCACCCCGAAACACCGCGTGATGGCGCCGACCTCCGCGGCCGCCTCGGCTCGCCGGAACGTGCCCGCGCCTATCGCGACAATATTCTCATGCTCGCGCACGAATCCGGTCTCGACATGAGCATGCCCGTCGTCGTCGCCAACTCCCACCTCTCGCTCGAAGCGGCGGAGTTCGCGCGCGAGCACGGCGGGTTCGGCGCGTACCACCGCGCTCTGTTCCACGCGTACTTCGAGGACCGGCGCGACATTGGCGATGTTGATGTCCTATGCGAGATCGCGCGCGTCTGTGGGGTCGATGACCAGGGGCTGCGCCAGGCGCTCGCGGACGAGACGTACCGCGCCCGCATCGACGAGATCACGGTGATGGCGCGTGAAGACGAGATCCTCAGCACGCCCACCTTCCTATATGAAGGCGGTTTTCGCCTCACGGGCGCCCAGGACTACAACGTCTTCCAGAGCATAACCAGCCGCTTGCTGGCCAAGCGCAACGCCAGTACGTCGTAGGGGCGGCCCTGTGTGGTCGCCCGCTGCGGCCGAGCCACTGTCGAACGGCTAACGTTCTCTCGTCGTAAACGCCGCGCCCAGCGTCGCGGGATCGAACGACGTCAGATCCTCGCCCGCCGGTGTCATCCCATCCTCCACCCACGCCACCAGATCGTCGAACGCGCGCTCCAGCTCCTCGTCTGTGAAGTCACAGTGCGTCGGCGATTGCACCGTGCGCTGCACCAGCCGCCCGGCTTGCGCCGCTACCGTTGCGCGGTCGAGGATCGCGATTGCGTCGGTTAGCGGCACCACTGCGTCACCGGTATCGTGCAGGGTCAGCACGGGCACGCGAAACTGCCCCGTCACATCCCCTCCACCGATCGCAATCGGTGCGGCGCCGTTGTTCAGCTCGATCGTCTCTTGTGGCGCTATGCCGATCGCTGTGTAGTCGCGTCCACGGTTGTCGATCAGCGCCGCATCACCGAGCAAACGGATCGCCGGCCACGGCGGTTCGCTCTCGCGCAATCCCTCCAGCGCGAACGGCCGCCCGCCGCCCGTCCACTCGACCATCATCGATTCAAACTGCGCCAGCACGGCTGCGTCTTCAAGCCCCGCGACGACATCGCCCACCAGCGCGTCGATCTCATCAGCTGCGTACGCTCGTGGGGCAATGCCAACCGCATAGGCCGCGATCGTCAGGTAGTCGGCGTGCAGCGCAAGCCACGTCTGCTCGCCCGCGCTCGCGCACACCGCCAGCACGCCGTCATATGGTGCGACTTCCTGCTCCGACGCAATCATCGCCGCCGCGCCTCCCATCGACGCGCCGTACAAGTACACATGCCGCGGCTCGCCATGGTCGCGCACAAAGCGCGCGTACAACGCGTTCGTGTCCGCGACGGCGATCTCCGGTACGAATCCCGACTCACGAAACGCCGATGCGCCCCACGCGTACCCGTTCGCGATCATGTACTCGCGGGACAGCGGTGGCGATATGGTCGGCGGCTCGAACGCCTGCGCGCC
Source organism: Dehalococcoidia bacterium (assembly GCA_021731085.1). Taxonomy (GTDB): domain Bacteria; phylum Chloroflexota; class Dehalococcoidia; order DSTF01; family JACRBR01; genus JACRBR01. The sequence goes on along the minus strand of JAKFYB010000010.1, from coordinate 15,253 downwards.
GTGCAGGAACAGCACCAGGTCGCCGTTCCAGTCCTCCGGCATCTCGATCGCAAACGCAGCCCCGCCCTCGGTTCCCGTCTCGAGGTCGGCTCCGTCGATCGGCTCCAGGAAAACGGGCCGCGGCGTCGCCGTCCCGACCGCTGCCGCTGTCGTCGCAATCGCCGTTACCGTGGGAGACGGCGCGTCATCGCCGGAGCAGGCGACGACGGCCGACGCGCACAGCAAGCCTGTTGCTATAAGGAGAGTGTTGATCTGGCGCCTGGTGGTTGTCACAGATGCCACGATAGCAACGACCGCGGTTCCTTGAAGTTGGCCAGTCGAGGCCTATTGACGAAATACGGAAATCTTGTTCCGGTAATGATCTTCCAATCTTGACGGGAATTTGAAGAATGTTACGGACATGTGAACGAATCTGGCCGTCGGCTTCGATATCGTCACTAGCTTCGATACATGCAGCAGTTTTCGTGAATATGAATGGCATTCAGGTTCGAAATTGGCTCCCAAAGGGGGTTGACACCTAAGGGAGAGGGTGTTTTCATAGACCCCACTGGTGGTTCTGTCCAACTCCCCCGCCACGGTTTCGGACTGACCCAATTAAATAGACCGTTCTTCCCGCCACGGAAGGAGCAAACGAGAAGGTGCAGCTGACCGTCTCTCGTTTGTTGTCCGCGATATAGCGTTTTTCGGCTGACCACGCCGGAGAGTTGGGTGATTCCCCTGCCACCAGCACACCCAACAACCTCCACAGTGATCAGCAATCTCGGTAGCACGGGATTTGGTGAATCAGTAGGCGTCCGCACAACGGACGATGCAAACAAGGAGGTGCGGTTAGGTCCCGTAAAGACGTTAGCCCTACACAATCAATCATGAATCCAATCAGGAGGATTTTCATGCCTAAGAAGCTCACCATTCTCGGTGCGCTCACGGCGGCCCTGGTTTTCGGATATCTCGGACTCTTCAACCAGTCCGTGTCCGGTGTCCCGTTGCAGGACTTCAACTCGACGGCCGGCAACGCCAAGGAAATCAGCGTCGACCAGTGTTACGACACAAACCCCGCGAACTACCCGGTTATCGCCGGTGCTCGCGTGGTTTGCAACCCTGCCAACCCGACAACACTTACGCCGAGCACGAACTACACGTCGTGGCAGATCATCAACCTGCCCCTCGGTAACCGCTTGACCCTCCCCGCGGGCTTCACGCCCAGCGACACGGGTGAGTGGGGCAACACGGCGATCGCTTGCACGCCGGGCGCAAACAACCGCTGCACGGCCGGTACGGTCGTCGGTAACATCACCTCCCGCACGGACATCTTCTGCAACCAGCAGATCGACATCCTTGCCTCCGGTGGTCCCGGTGGCGCCCCGGCCGGCTGGCCGAACGCCGCCACGTGGAACACGCCGACCTTCGAGCGCATTGCCGCGGCAGTTGCCCTCGGTGGTAACGGCCCACTCGGCGGAGCCGACCCGGACAGCTACATCCACGGCGCTGTCTCGATGCCAAACAGCTGGACGTTCCGCTCTTCGGACCTGTCCAACCTGACCACCCTCTACATCGACGGCACGCTGCCGTTCGCGATTCCCGGTGGTTCGAAGCTGAACAACGTGGTCTACCAGTCGACGTACCCAGGCCAGACGGGCCTGAACGTCAACCAGGCGCTCCTCGGTGGTTCGCCTGACAACCCGGCGAGCGATGACGTTTCGCTCTGCCTTTCATCGCCGCAGGACTCGGTCTCCCAGGTCGGTTACCTGGTGACGCCGGCCGGCAACACGATCATCCCGCGGTGGACGGTCCTCCAGTCGGACTTCGACCTGGGCGACCACTCCCTCGCACGCATCCTCGACTGGCAGTGCGACGTCATCGGCGCCGGGCTCCCCGACGCTGACGGCGACTGCGACCAGGACAGCTCTGACTCCAACGACGCGAACAAGGACACCGATGGTGACCTCGTGCCGGACGGCGTCGAGCGCGCGTACAACTCGGACCCGACGGACACCGACACGGACAACGACGGTGCCACGGACTACGAGGAAATCTTCCAGTTCACCGACCCGGCCGACAGCGACAGCGACAACGACGGCCAAGCCGACAAGCAGGACAACATTCCGACAAACGGCGCGAATGTTCCTGGAACCAACAACCTCAGCGTTGCCGCCCTCAACCCCGAGCTCCTCTACGACTCGGCGGATCTGACGGACGACAACTGCCCGAACGAGGCCAACCCGACGCAGCTCAACACCGACTCGCTGTGGCAGTACCACGGCATGGGTGGAAACGCTGACCCGGATGGCGCGGGCCCACAGGTTGGCGCGAACACCAGCACGGGTGACCGCACCAACCCGAACGAGGATGTCTCGGGCGACGCCTGTGACACCGACGACGACAACGACGCGATTCCCGACCTCACGGAGCCGCTGCTCCGCATCGCTCCCTGGTCCGGCCCGACCGACACGGACGGCGCTGGCCCGCTCAAGACGAGCGTTTGCGTAGGCGTTGCCTACGTGGGTGGAACCGCACCAATTCGCACGATGAGCACCACCCTGGGTGATGTCGACTTCGACATGGTCCTGGATGGCCGCGAGTGCCAGTTCCGCAGCCGGCCCGACGCCTCCTGCCGCACAGCCGCCGCTGACGCAGGTTGTGTTGCTCTGCCGGAAGCACAGAGCTGCACCGCGGGCGCCATTGTTCCGACGGCTGCTGGCTGTGCGCAGCCCGCCGCCAACGCAACCACCCCTGGTGGTGGCGATGGTGACGCCGACGGTCTCTACATGCCTGGTACCGCTGTCAACCACACACCGACGGAAATCTTCTTCCGCTCGATGGCTGTCAGCATTGCCCCAGGCAACATCCTGAACGACATCGACGGCGACGGCGTAGGCTGTCCCCTGGGCGCAGGCTGCAGCGGTGAGACCGATGCAGACTCCGACCGCGACACCGTCGGTGCCACGGGCACATTCGCCGGCCTCCGCGATGGTGTGGAAGTTCGCTTCTACGGCACCGGCCCGGCCACTGCCGACTCCGACAGCGATGGCTGCCGGGACGGCGACGAAGTGACCGACATGAACGGCGACGGCAACCAGAACCCTGCTGACGGCGGTCTCCGCGCGCAGGCAGCCGGTTCGCACGACGCTGCTCCTCTTAACGGTCGCATGGACACGAACGTTGTCAACGCACAGGGCGTAAGCCGCTACGCGCTGGCGACGAACCGTGACCTCAACAAGGACGGTCAGAACAACGCGGCGGATGGCGGTATCCTCGCAGCGGCAGTTACCGCTTCGGGTACATGCTCGCCGTACAACGAGGCAGGCCCGACGAGCTCGTCGGCAACCAAGAACCTGCCGTAGCCACAGGGAATGAGCCGGGCGGTACTTCTCCGGAAGTACCGCCCGAGACGGAAGGGCTGGCGTCCGGTACGGAGTGCCGGACGCCAGCAACTCCGAAGCAAGAACCAGGCTCCCCCGCCTAAGTCTGTTTCAAACCCCATCAACGACCCGCGGAGCACGGACGCTTCCCTGGGTGAACGAATACGCAGTGCTAATGAGGAAGACGTGTCAGACACGTTTGCTCTCGGACAGGTGCACGTGCGGCAGACGCAGCGTCCGGCGGTGGCGGCCACTAAGGTGGCCGAGACCAAAGCCGTGGCGCGGGTGTCGCCTTCGGTGTTGATCGGCGCGCTCGTCGTCGTCTCCACATTTATTGTGTACCTCGCGACGATGGCTCCGGACATTTACAGCCTAGACAGCCCCGAACTCGCTGCTGCCGCGAACTCCCTCGGGATCGCGCATGCACCCGGCTACCCGCTGTACACGCTGTCCGGATGGCTCTTCTCGCATCTCTTCCCTGTCAGCTCTGTTGCCTTCCGCATGAACATGTTCTCCGCGGTGCTTGGCGCTGCCGCTTGTGGCTTCGTTTACATCCTCGCCCTGCGCCTCACCACTCGCCCCGTCATCGCCGCTGCTGGCGCGCTCGCCCTCGGCTTCTCGTACTACTTCTGGCTCGACGCGCTCGCCGCCGAGGTCTACACGCTCGATGCGCTTCTCTTCGCCGGCATCTTGCTTGCCGCCGTTGCCTGGCGCTCGCAACCGACGACGGGCCGCGCCCTCATGGTCGGCCTCGTGCTTGGTCTCAGTCTTTCGAACCGCACCAGCACAGCGCTCACCCTCCCGGCGCTGCTCGCGTTCGTCTGGATGTCGGGAGAACGTTCGCCACGCGCATACGCCGCCGCCGCCGGTGGCATCGCCGCGGGCCTCGCCTTCTATCTCTATCTACCGCTGCGCTCCGCGACGGGCGTCTCTTTTGGCCCGGGCGAATACCGACTCGACGGTTCGCTCCAGATCTCGGATCTCGCATCATGGAGCGGCTTTTGGGCGCACGTCAGCGCAGAGCAGTTCCAGGCCGATGTCTTTGCCTATGGTCCCGTCGCGATGCTTCGTGAAGCCGGCACGTTTGCTGGTTGGCTGGCCGGGTCGTTCCTCGTCGTCGGCCTCCCGCTGGGCGTCATGGGCATCGCCCGTTTGTGGCAGCGCGACCGCGCCCTGCTCGTCCTGCTCGCCGGTGCAGCTCTCCCGATCGCCATCTTCTTCATCGGCTACGGCGCGATCGACAAGCGCTTCATGATGCTGCCCGTGTACGTCGTCTGGTCGCTCTGGATGGTGGTTGGACTCGACTGGGCGATGGAGCTCGGCGGGGTTGCCGATGCACCCTGGCTCGTCTTCGCGGCGCTCGCCCTGCCCATCATGGCGCTCGCCATCAACTGGCAACTGGTCACCCTGCGCGGCGAGGATCGCGTGCGCAACGCGGCCGAGGTGACGATGGCTGGCGTGAGTCCGAACGCCATCGTCTATGGCCGGTTCGCGGACGTAGCGCCGCTTCAGTATCTGCAAACAGTTGAAGGCCAGCGCCCCGACGTGCGCCTCGTCAACAACTGGACCGTCGAGAGTGGGTTCCTTGTCGAACTGGCCGCAGCGAACGTAGGCCGCGTGCCGTTCTACATGACACAGGAGGACCCGGAAGTGTGCAGGCAATTCGCCTGCGTACCCGCGGCCGGCGCATACGAAGTGCGCCCGCGCGGAGGCTGAGTTCGGCATCACGCGGTCGCACGCGTTCGGGGCGGGGAGCCCGGGAGGCGGCGATGGCGATGCAAAGTTGCAAGCAAGGCGGTGTGGCTGCTCTCCGCTCGAAGCGGAGAAGAACAGAAAAAGGAGGTGAACGCGAAAGACCCAGGATTGAACACAGCAGAATTTTCGAGGGTTCGTGCTCTGAACCCGACAGCCCTACATCGTAGGAGGTTTTAGTTTTGAAGAAGCCCCAAGCTTTGATCGGCCTTTTGGCCGCTCTGGGGACCGCAATTGGCGTTCTTGTCGCCGTCGTTGGCCTGCCTTACGGCCGCGCGGACTACACCGCCTTTGCGGAACTCTACCACGGTACCGAGGACACAACCGGTACGTTCCACTTGGCCGTCGACACGGTCCCGGGTGGCGCGACCGACCCGTCCACAACCGTTTTCCTGCCGGGTCCGGCGGTCGTCACGGTCGCCGTCACGGCTGGTAACTCCACAGGCACCCCACGCCAGATCGGCGCCTGGGGATTCAACCTGGACCACCCGGGTCCGGTTACGAGCCTGAAGGCTCGCGTTCCGGGAGTCGACCTTCCGGCCTGCGACCCGTCCGGTTTGAACTGCAACCCGGACTTCAACTCGGTGTTCAACACTGGCGGTGGCTGGGCGTGCTCGCCTCCGGCGCCAGATGAGGACAACGGCAGCAACCCGCCAGGCGAGTCCTCTTTCATCGGTTGCTTCAACGGTAGCGCCGATGGCCAGGTCATGGCTGCCAACCCGGCCGCCAGCGAGATCCTCGCGACCGTTTCGTACAACGTCCTTCCTGGCGCCGTCCCGGGTACCTTCCCGCTGACGATCAAGGATGGAAACTTCTACGACGAGTCGTTCGGTGAGCTCATGTCCTGCAACGCTGTCATCAGCGTTCCAGGCGGTTGCTTCGCCGGTGAGATCATTCTCGCCGACCCGCCGACGCCGACGAACACGCCGACGGCCACGAACACGATTCCTGCGCCGCCGACCGACACGCCGACGCCGGTTCCGCCGACCAACACGCCGACCGTGACCAACACGGCGACGAACACGTCGACCCCGACGCTTTCGCCGACGCCGCTCACGGACTCGGGTATCGAGAAGGTCCCCGAGGGTAATGACGCAAACGTTGACCAGCTGCCAAACGGCTACGCCGCCAACCTCTGGATCTGTGAAGGCGTTTCCTGCACAGGCCCAGGTGAAGGTTCGCTCCGTGTCGTGGAGCGTGCGCTGAACGTTCCTGCACCGCCGCAGGCCGACCCGCTCTACAACGGTTTGGGCGCGTACGAGTTCAGCGTCGAGTACGACAACTTCGTCATTCAGTCAGTCAACCCGTGCGACATCGTCTTCAGCCCCCAGGCCAGTGGCAATGGAGCTGGATACCTGAACCGCGGGTCGGTTAACGAGCTGGACTCGTCCATGCCCGAGAACCAGGACTGCAACCCGGACAACGCAGGACCCGGCCAGGGCACCTGCTCGATGTCACTTGTTCTTGAGAACATCATTCACTTCGGTTGCGCCAGCGTTGGCCAGGGCCAGGGTCCTTCGGGCTCCTTCGACCTTGCCAGCCTCGAGCTGATCCCGCACCCGGACCTGAACAACGACATCTTCCCGGGCAACAACAACGGTGTGCTGACTGTCCTCAAGGACAACGGCTGTGAACTCGTTGACACACTTGGTCACCCGATCCCGGGCTCGATCAATGGTGGTCTCACGATTCTCTGCCGCGACCTCGCCGTCACAGTTCGAATCCTCGAGGGTGACCTCGACCTCGACTGCGACGTCGACCTTGCGGACGCCCAGGCAATCGCTAGCCGCTACGGCGCCTTCTTCGGTGGGCTTCTGTACAGCAAGTGGTTCGACCTGGAGCCACAGTTCCACGACCTGGACATCGACATCAAGGACGTTCAGAAGGTCTTTGGTCGCCAGGGCTCGGACTGCCAGGCGCCGATTCCGAACAACCAGGGCCCGCTGGCGCCACCGGTTCCCTTCCAGGACTAATTCCTGAAACGAGAACCGTTGGAGCAATGGCTCTGACTGATATCGGATGAAGTGGGGGGAGCAGACAATCTGTCTGCTCCCCCTTCCTAACCTATTAAATGAGTGTAAGAAGTCCGCTGCGCTGTTAGACCCACGTACGGCCGGCGTTTGAAGATGAACAGGCGAACGGCCATACTCTGCCGCATCCCCGTCCGCAGATCGTCAGGTTCGAGATAGCTTCAGTCAGGAGAACGCTCCGCATGGGCAGTTGGAAGAGTGTGTTGTTGGGTGGTGGTGCGTTGCTCGTGCTCGCGGGAGCAGGCGTAGTCCTCGGCGCCGTGGGCCAGGCCTCTGGCCAGGCCGTGCCAGCGATCACGCTGTCGCCAGCGTCGCAGACGATGGCCGTCGGCGACGGAGATTTCACAATCGACATCAAAGTGTCAAATGCACAAAACCTAGGCGCATATGAAGTCACATTGAAATTCGACCCCACGGTGCTCGAGTACGTCGGCGCCGGCGACTACGGCTTTCTTGCGACGACCGGTCGCAGCCAGACCTGTATCGGTCACGGACTCGGCGCGGCGACCGTCAACCAGTACGCGGTTGTCCACGTCGGTTGCGCGACAAATGGCCTTATCCAGGGTGGTCAGGGCAATCAGGGCCCCAACGGCGACGGCATCCTCACGCAGATTGTCTTTAAGCCGAAGGCGGCTGGCACCGCGAACCTCCAGTTCGATGGCTACTCCGACGGCAACGTGAACGACAGCTACTACATTGGAGCGCCCGACCCTGACTTTCCGGCAGGCGCCGTCGAAGTCGGCCACACGTCCCTCGCCCCCGTCGAAACGTGCGAAGGGAACGAGTGCTCTGAGCAGAACATCACGTTCACGTACGGCAGTGGCGTTGTCTCCGTTGCCGGTGCAAACGCGGCAACTGCCACGGCGCTGCCGCCCACCCCGACGCCGGAACCACCGGATGGCGCATCCGGCGAGGAATACCAGAAGACCGTCGCCGCCGCCGTGGGCACGCCGCGCACGCTGCCCACATCGACCACCGGCGGCTCAACAGCCGACCCGACGGCGCCCAGCGGCACGACCTCCGGTTCCACCACCGACGGCACGACGGGTGGAACGACCGGCGGCGAAGTCAGCGGCAGCGGCACGACGGGCGCCATAGTTCCGCCCGACACAGGCGAACGCCCGCTCACAGCGGCCGAGCTGGAATCAACCGGTTACCCCGAAGGTAGCACCGTCAGCGCCGATGGCACAGTGCGCGGCCCTGATGGCGTCCCGCTCACCGGGTACGGCCCGCAGAGCACAGGCCCGGATGCCATCTGGTACTGGGCTGGGTTCGCCATCCTCCTCGTCGGACTCATCGCGATGGCCTCGGGCGTGGTTTCACGGCGGCTCGCTGAGCGCCGCATCGATATGTAGCGAGCCTGCGATGCGTTGCAGGAGGCGTCAGGGGGAGCAGACGACGAACGAACGGGGGAATTCCGGTACGGATACCGGCTTTGCGGTTTGCTTGCGGATCGCACGGAATCTGGGGGAGAACAGGTTCCTAGGAGGAAGAAATTGATCCTGCGCCATTGTCCTCTGCCCTCTGTCCGTGCGCTGCTGCTCGTCGCCGCCGCGTTTCTCGTTGCGATGGTCGTTGCCTTCGACGGTCGCAATCCACAGCCAGCCAGCGCCGATCCTGCATTCGGTCAGGTTCGTCCGTTCCCGACATCGGGCGTCATCCTCCAAGGGCATATCTTCCCCTTCAACGTCCGCATGACGACCTGCGCCGATAACGCCGTCATCCCGACCGGCGATTCCACCAGCGCAACCGCCACAACCATCACGGACACCACTAAGAACTGGACCACCAACCAGTGGGCCGGCTACGACGTCCAGCTCACCTCCGGCACGCAGAGCCCGCAGTGGCGCACCATCACCTCCAACACAAGCAACACCCTCACTGTCAGCACGGCGTGGGGCGGCATTGTCGATACTGGCACAGCGACGAGCGCTACGACGACCACGCTCACCGACCTCGGCAGCGGCTGGCTCGGCGGCGAATACACAGGTTACACGCTCGAAATGCCATCGCTTGGCGCCGGACCGAACCGCGTCATCACCACCAACAACGCCGACACGCTGACCCTCCCACAGTGGCCTGCGCTCGTCACCGATACGGCCACCAGCGGCACGTCAACGACGCTGCAGGACACGTCCGTCAGTTGGACCACCAACCAGTGGGCGGGCAAAGCGGTGCAGATCAACAGCGGCGGCGCCAGCGTCCAGTCGCGACGCATCGCCTCCAACACGAACAACACGCTAACCATTGAAGGCACCTGGACGACGTCCGGCGGCGGCAGCGCAACAGCCGCGACGTCCACCACCATGACCGACGCCACGCAGAGCTGGACCGTCAACGCGTTCGCCAATAGGCGCGTTGACATCCTCACCGGCGTCGCTGCCGGCGACTCCCGTGTCATCACCAGCAACACGGCCACGCAGCTCACCGTCCCTGCATGGGATGCCGGACAGACGCCGGCCTTCGGCGACCTCTACCGCATTGTCCAGCCGCCGACGAACACCTCCGCGTACATCATTCGCGACGGCCCGTCGATCGGTACCGCGTTCCAGATCAGGAATGTTGGCACGCCAGCCGCTGGGACCGACTTCCAGATCTTCAAGTCGCAGTGCCGCCCCGGCGGCGAGAACATCACCGTCACCTACGACGACGCCAAGTTCGACGTCGTGCTTCTCGGTGGCGTTGCGACAAGTAGCACGTCTACGACGCTCGTTGACTCCTCCGCGAACTTCAAGGTGAACTCGCTCGTCGGCAGCCGCGTCGTCATCACCGTAGGCGCCGGCGCCGGCCAGACGCGCACCGTCGTCTCCAACACGAAGACGCAGCTGACCGTCACGCCCGCCTGGACCGTGGTCATGCCCGGCTCGGGTTCCGTCTACCAGGTCGGCGGCGGGCAGGAAGGTGGCTTCCTCACCAGCACCGGCCGTGCACTGAGTTGCCCCGGCGGCACCATCTACGGCGCCAACACCGTAAACGTGGACTGCGTCACCCTCGGCTCCGGCGGCACGAATCTGCCCCAGGGCCCGACAGGCATAGGCAATCTTGTCAACGTCATTTTCCAGGGTGTCAACCGCGGAACGGCGACCTTTACAATCACCGCCCAAGTCTTGGAAGTTGACGGAACTGTCATCCCCGCAGACGTTCTGAACGCGACGCGCCGTGTTATTCTCTGTCCAGACAGCGCCCCGCCGGCGTCGCCCGATGGCCTGATCAACGTCGCGGATCTCGGCACCACTGCCGCCGCCTACGGACAGCAGCCAGGTGACCCGGGCTACACCCAACAGAAGGATCCTTCGGAAGACGGGAACATCAATCCCGCCGACCTTGGGCTCGTTGCGGCAGTGTTTCAGAAGAGGTGCGTCCAACCGTAAGTAGACAAGCGTTCGTAACAAGTGGCGGCTTTCTTTGTTTCGGCTGAGTAAGTGGAAGTCTTGGCATGGAGGCCATCGACAACACGATCGTCCGGAGGATGAGGGCGTTCAGGTTTTGGAGGTCATCGTGACGAGTCGAAGATTATTGGTAGGCGGTTTCGCCGCCGGACTGGCGCTGGCACTCATGCTGGCGCTTCCGGGCGTGTTCCGCGGTGGTACATCCACACAAGCATTCACGCCGCCAACTGACGCAAACTGGGTCGCCATCGACTGCGATCTCGTCGCCGCTGGTGTCCAGGACAACTGCTCCTTCGCCCCCGGTTCCGCAGCCAATGTTGGCATTGTCTTCGGAAATGTCGTCGGCCAGGCCGGAAACAACCAGGCGCAGCAGTTAGCCGCGTTCAACTTCGACCTCTTCAGCAGCTCCAGTGCTGTGCTGGTTCCCACAGCGCCCGCTTGCGCCGGTGCAGCCCTCGATTGCAACCCGGACTTTAACCAGGCAACCGTCACGGGCGCAGGCTGGACGTGTACACCTCCCGCCCCCAACCCGGATGTCGACTCGAACCCGAACACAACGCGGTCGCGCCTCTCCTGCTTCACCACAGGCGGCGACGGCCCCACCGTCCCCGATGGCGGCACGATCCTGCTCGCCACCGCGCACTACACCGCGGGCGCCGAAAGCGAGACCTCGCTGTCCGCTCTGGCGCTGTCCAATGTCTTCGTTGGTAATGCCGGCCAGGCCGGCCTCGCCACATGCAACCCCGACACCGATGGGTCCAACGCTGTTTGCGGCACTGCCACGGCATCGGTTGCTACAACTGCCGGTTACTCAATGACCATCGACTGCGACATCGTCGCCGCCGGCATCCAACTCTCGTGCAGCGGCCTGACCGCGGGCACGTACGCAGTTGATATCGTCGTTAGCAACAACACCGCCACTGCCGCGCAGATCGGTGCCCTTGGGTTTAACATCCTCGCGAACCAGAGCGTGCTTACAGGTACGCCGGCTGCTGTTTGCGACCCGTCCGGCCTGAACTGCAATCCGGACTTTAATCAGGCTGTCGTAGGTGGCGCTGGGTGGGCTTGCTCGCCTCCGGCTCCGGAAGCCGATGTAAAGGTTCCGGCCTCGAACCCACCTGTTGATGCTGACCCCGCGGTCACGGACTCCTTCATCGGTTGCTTCAACGGCGCCGGCGATGGAGGAAACATCGCGGCTGGCGCTTCGATCGTCATCGCCCGCGTCTCATACACGGCGGTGAACGGCGCCAGTGCCTTTACGGTGCTCAGCGGCAACTTCTACAACGTGGACTTCACGGAGCTTGGCAGCTGCAACGCCATCATCAGTGTTCCGATGACGTGCCCGCAGACGAATGTCTCTTTCGGCGTTGTCGCACCGACGGCCACCAACACGGTCGCGCCGCCGACCAACACGGCGACAAACACGCCGACCAACACGACCGTGCCGCCGACGAACACACCGACGCCGACGAACACAACCGTGCCGCCGACGAACACGCCAACGGCAACCAACACGGTTCCTGTGCCGCCGACGAACACGCCGACGGCAACCAACACGATTCCTGTGCCGCCGACCGACACGCCGACGAACACCGTTGTCGTGCCTACTGACACCCCGACAAACACGGTCGTGCCGACAAACACGAACACGCCGACGCACACGGTCGAAGCGCCCACCGACACGCCCGTGCCGCCGGCCGCCGACTACGTCATGAGCATCGACTGCGACATCAACGCGGCTGGTATCCAGCTGTCCTGCAGCAACCTGCCCGCGGGCGCATTCGCCGTCGATGTCGTCGTTACGAACAACTCGGCCACCGGCATCCAGACCGGTGCATTCGGATTCAACCTGCTGGCCAGCCAGGCCGTCTTGACGGGAGTCGCCCCGGTTCCCGCGTGTGACCCATCGGGCTTGAACTGTAACCCGGACTTCAACCAGGCCGCCGTTACAGGCGCAGGTTGGGCATGTTCGCCGCCGGCTCCGCAGCCCGACATGACGGTTCCTCTTTCGAACCCGCCTGTCGACGCTGACCCGCTGGTCACGGACTCCTTCCTCGGCTGCTTCAATGGCGGTGGCGATGGTGGCCCGCTCGCAGCCGGCGCATCGATCGTCATCGCGCGGGTCTCGTACCTCGCCGTCGACGGTGTAACCGCCATCACCATGCTCAATGGCAACTTCTACAACGTGGACTTCACGGAGCTTGGAAGCTGCAACGAGATCATCTCGGTCCCGATGACCTGCCCGCAGACCAACGTGAGCTTCGGCGCCGACCCGGTGCCGACGAACACGCCCGTTGTCGAGCCGCCGACGGCGACCAACACGGTGACCGACCCCGCGACGGCAACCAACACGGTGACCGACCCGGCGACGGCAACTAACACGGTGACCGACCCGGCCACCGCGACCAACACGCCGGTCGTTGACCCGCCGACGGCGACGAACACGCCTGTCGTCGAGCCGCCGACCGCCACCAGCACGCCGATCGTTGAGGCGACCGACACGCCGGTGGCGACCTCCACCAACACGGCGACGGCGACCAACACGCCGGAAGAGGGCGAGACACCCGAAGTCACCGAAACCGTTGAGGTCACGCGCACCGTCGAAGTGACTCGCACGGTCCAGGCGACGCGCACGGTTCTCGCCACGCGCACCGTCGAGACCACAGAAACGCCGGAAGTGACGCCAACGGAGCAAATCAAGACGCACACCCCGACCGTCGAGATTGCTACGGAGACGCCGGAGTCGACATCTACGCACACGCCGACATCGACGGCGACCCACACGGTCACGTCGACGCCGACGCAACAGATCAAGACGCACACGCCGGTGCCAACGGAAACGGATGACGACCCGACGCGAACAAGCACAGTCGTCGCGACGACGACGCGACCCGCTTCGACCGTGACCGCCGTCAGCACCGTGGCCGGCATTACGAACAACCCCGGCGGCGCAGGTGGCGCGACAGCGCTCCCGAACTCCGGCCAGGGTGACAACGGCCAGGCCGGCGACTGGATGGTGGGCATCCTCTCCATCATGGCCGCAGGCATCGGCCTCTACGGTGTAGTGGTCTGGCGACGCCGCAAGGAATAACCACCCCGCCACATCAAACGTGACCTAACGGAGAGGCCCCTGAGCATCGGGGGCCTCTCTTCTTGTTTTGTCTTGTTTTGCCGCGTTGGCGTGTATGCCGGAGCGCGGGCTTTCAGCCCGCGTCGTCGCCTGCAAGCCAAGCCCTTAGCGCCAGCGCCACGAATCGCCGAGTAGGGGCGCTCGCTTTCCAGCGACCTCTGCGCGCCCTCGCCGATCGTCACCCAAGACCCCGATGCGTTCGGCGCCCCACAAGTTCCGGAGCGCGGGCTTTCAGCCCGCGTCGTCGCCTGCAAGCCAAGCCCTTAGCGCCAGCGCCACGAATCGCCGAGTAGGGGCGCTCGCTTTCCAGCGACCTCTGCCGCGCCTCGCCGTTCGCCACCCGAGACCCCGATGCGTTCGGCGGCCCCCAAGATCCCCGAAGCGCGGGCTTTCAGCCGGCGTCGTCGCCCACCTCAAGCGTCGTTGCGCAGCTCACCGCAGGCACCGAGCAGGGGTCCTGCTTGCCGCCTCTCCCTGCCGACCACAACGTAGACGCGGTAGCGTGGAAACAACCCCAGAGCGCTACATAACGATCGCCGGCGTTCAGCCTCAGATATCGCATTTCCATAAAATCTCAAAAGATCCCCGGATCGCGGTTAACCTGAAGCCCATTTCAGGCGTTCTCCTTCAGTCAGGGAATCCCCTGAGGCGCCGGCATCGGCAGGCATGACCGCGAGCCATTAGCTCGTCAGTCGTATTGCCCCAGATTCCGGCGCGATGGTATTGTTCGCACCGTTAGTCACCAGGGAAAGAGCGAGGAGGATCCTCATGACGAGATGGCTGGCCATATCCGTGGCCGCGATCATCGCAATAACGGCGGGTGTTGTCACATGGACAACCACGCCCACCACCACCGAAGCTGGCACCGACGCGTTCGCGATGTCGGTCGACTGCGACGTGGCAACCGGCGGTATTCAGCTGTCGTGTAACCCAAGTGCAGGAGCGTTCGCAGTTGACGTCGTGATTACGAACAACAGCGGCGGCGCGGTTCAGATTGGCGCGTTTGGGTTTAACCTGGTCACCGGCCAGGGCCAGCTGACCCCGGCGACGCCAGCATGTGACCCCTCGGGTCTGAATTGCAACCCGGACTTCAATCAAGCGGCCGTGACAGGCGCAGGCTGGGCATGTTCGCCACCAGCTCCCGTCGCAGACAACAATGCTGACCCCAGCATCGCCGACTCATTCATCGGCTGCTTTAACGGTCCGGCCGATGGTCCATCGCTCGCCAATGGCGCGTCCTTGGTTCTCGCCCGGGTCAATTACACCGCGGCCGACGGCGTGACGACCGTCGCCATCGTCGATGGAAACGTCTACGACCAAAACTTCGGCGAGCAGGGTAGTTGCAACGCGATCATCTCGGTGCCTATGACCTGCTCGGGAGCCGACGTCCAGGTCGGTGCATCGGCAGCAACGAACACGCCGACAAACACACCGACCAACACGGTCGTCGTTCCCACGAACACCCCATGCGTCGTCGGCCAGACATGCGCTACAGCGACCTCGCTCGCCTACGTGACAGTGACGCCGACGCCCGTGCCTGCGACGCCAACCGTTGTTGGTGGTGGCACGCCTCCGCCTCCGCCGCCCCCACCA
>JAKFYB010000033.1 GCA_021731085.1 Dehalococcoidia bacterium | reverse complement strand
TGAGCAAGCCGAGCGGGGGTCGATGCCAGCCCTTCGGGCGTGCGGTGGAGAAGCCGCGCAGGATCGCCGGCAGCTTGTGGGGGCCGACGCCGCGGGATTCGGGCTGGTCGCCGGACATGCCGGGTGGGCCGTTCTGGCCGGGCGGGATGCTCGCGCACGAGAACGGATACCTGTATGTGACGCACGGACGGCACTGCCACAAGCTCGACGCGGACTGCAACGTAATCGCGAGTCGCGAGCTGCCGCGCGAGCGGCCGTACAACAGCTTGCTGGCGCTCGCCGACGGCAATCTCGTGATGAAGGACTTTATTCGCGATGGGTCGGCACGATCGCACTTTTCGCTTCTGAAACCGGATCGCCTGGAGCCTATCACCGATGAAGTCGAGATACCGGAGGGATCCATCGCACGCATCTCGAAGGACATCACCGGCGACGATGAACATGTCTACGTCGTGGGCGACCACACCATCTTTCGCTATCGATACGAAGGCGGGGCGCTGAAGCGCGACGAGCCATGGAGCTACGCGTACCGGGCGCCGGGCGATCCAGAGCAGTCGTATGGATGGGACCCGGTAATCGTGGATGGCCGTGCGTGGTTCATGGACAACGGCGACAACGTGTATCGGGGGACATTCAAGGGAAACGCCGTCGCGACGGGCCCGCTGCACCTGTTTCGCGTGTCGTTGTCGGACTCTGACGATGTCGATGTGCTGACACCGTTTGACCTGCCGGGCGGCACGATCGTGAATCCGCCGCTGGTGGACGGCGCGCGCAAGATCGTCGTCGCGTACGACAGCGGTAACGGCAAGATCGCGGGTTTCAGGTACGGCGCGGGCTCGTTCGACAGGCAGTGGGCAGCAAATATGGGCGCGAGCAACCACTTGCTGCTGTACCCAACGGAGGGTGAGATCGTCGTGAACGACTTCGACGGGACGCGCGAGCATGTCGTTGTGCTGGACATTGAGAGTGGCGCAGAACTCGCGCGCGCCGCCACCGACGAACGGATGCAGGCGGCGACGTTTCAGGCGCCTGGATGGTCGAACGATCTGTACACGGCGACGTTCACGACGCTCACACGAACATTCGTAGCGTAGTTGCGGCCCTTGAAGGAGCTCATCATGACGCCAACTTTCTCTCGAACACCTGACTCGCACTTCGCCGGGCTGGCTGAATATGACTTCGCCCCGAAGTACAGCGAATGGAACGGGCTACGGATGCACTATGTGGACGAGGGGCCGAGCACCGGACGGCCGGTGCTGATGGTGCATGGCGAGCCGACGTGGTCGTACTTGTACCGCGGCATCATCGCTCGAATGACGGCCGCGGGGTATCGATGCATCGCTCCGGACAACATTGGTTTCGGCCGCAGCGACAAGGTGACGGACGATGGCTGGTATGTGATCGAGCGGCACATCGAGGCTCTACGGCACCTGGTAGACACGCTCGACCTGAAGGACGCGGTGCTCGTGTGCCAGGACTGGGGCGGGCCGATCGGACTGCGGCAGGCGGCGGATCAGCCGGACCGATTCGCGGCGCTGTGCATCCTGAACACGTGGCTGCACCACGAGGGATACGCCTACACGGAGGGCGTCCACCGCTGGCGTGCGGCATCGCAGGATCCGGCTGTGTTCGGTGGCGACATGCCAACTGGGCGCATCGTGTCGCTGGCGCTGCGACGGCAGGGGCACGATCTCGACGCTGTGCGTACGGCCTACGACGCGCCGTATGCGGATGAGGCGTCGAAGGCCGGTGCGCGGCGGTTCCCGTGGTGCCTGCCGTTCGTGCAGCCGGTTGAGGGCAATGCGGTCGATCAACAGCGGTGCTTTGAGGCGCTGACATCCTGGAACAAGCCGGCGCACTTTCTCTTCGGTGACTCGGACGCGATTTTCACATGGGACTGGGCGCAGCGGTGGTCGTCGATGATTGCTGGCTCGACGCTGGACCGGATCGAGGGCGCCGGGCACTTTGTGCAAGAGGACGCGCCGGATGATCTTGCGGACGCGATCCTGCGGCGACTGGCTGAGGATGGGCTGACGTAGGTTGTCGGTTCTCGGTGAGCGTTAACCTGCCTTAACGTTATGTTGATCGCGCGTTAACCGACGCTGCCGAGTCTGGATCTGGTGGGGGTTCAACCAGAGGAGGCTTTGTGGGGACAGCGAAGATCCAGCGGCCGGTGCGGGAGTTCGTTCCGGGGCGGTACAGCAACGTGCGGGTGTCGGTGCGGAGGCCGGGTCCAGCCATCGGTGAGCCGGTGGAGCTGGACGACTTCATCGAGCGCCTGCGGTGCGAGGCGTTCGACGCATACGCGACCATCCGGGCGGCACAACGCGAGTCCGGCCGTCCGGCGCAGGAACGCGCAACGATGCTTGCGGCCGCAGCGATGCAGGCGCGGAGCATAGCTGACGCGATCAGTCTGTACGTCGCCGCGCCTGTGCTTGGGCTGGATACGTCGGAGGCGTACGGCGTGCCGATCTAGGGTGTAGCTCAGCTCGCCGCGAGATCCTGGTACTCGGGATGGTCGCGGATGTAATCAGTGACGTACCAGCACGTCGAGCCGACGCGGAGTCCCTTCGCGCGCGCATCGTCAAGGGCAAACTTCACGATGGCAGCGGCGATGCCGCGGCCGCCGATCGCAGGCGGGACTTCGGTGTGAGTGAAGGTGATCTTGTCGCCTGCGCGGTGGTATTCGGCGACGGCGAGCGTGCCTTCGACAGTGGTTTCGTAACGGCTTTGCGCTTCGCTATGGATGATGTGCGACTGGCCCATTGTAGTCATGATTCATCGTAACTCGCGGCGACAAGGGCGCGCGTTGCACATCCGCAACGCCGTGCGGGCAGTCGCGTCTCACATGGCTCACGCTTTCGCGAGCAAGTCCTCGTATTCTGGATGCCGCTCGATGTACGCGGCGATGAATGGGCAGCGTGCAACGACGCGCAGGCCGCGGGTGCGCGCATCGTTGAGCACGAACTTCGCAAGCGCACTACCAACGCCGCGGCCCTCGAGGGCTTCCGGCACCTCCGTGTGGGTGAACGTGATCTGATCGCCTTGCAGGCGATAGTTCACGAACGCCGTGTCGCCATCGAGGTCTGTCTCGTAACGGTACGCGGCCTCGTTGTTCGTGATATCCACTACTGAAGGTCCAGGCCAGCGAGGTTGCCTTCGGCGCGCCAGTCTTCGAGGAGCTTCATGAAGGCGATGGCGCCGCCGCCGTAGGGGCCGTTCTGACCGTTGCCGATGAAGGAGCCGCCCTGACCATCCTCTGCGAATGGCTTGCCCTCATTGTTGTAGTAGCCGGGCGTGCAGGACTCGAGGTAGGACGCGTTCATACGGGCGAGGCTGATGATCGTGTCTACCCACTCGCGTTCGGCATCAGGCGAGACTTCGACTGCGCGCACTTCGTGTTCGAGGGCGTGGTTGATGATGTAGGCCGCGTGCTTCGCCTGCTCGTTGAGCATGTGTGGAAAGTTCACAGTGAAGCCGGACTGCGCGTTCTGGATGATGAAGATGTTCGGGAAGCCGCTTGTGTGCATACCGTGCAGCGTCTCGACGCCCTTCGACCATTTCCCGGTGAGCGTGACACCGTCGCGACCGTACAGCTCGTATCCAGAGCGGCGGGTGTAGTCCGTCCCGACCTCGAAGCCGGTGGCGTAGATGATGCAATCGAGCTCGTACTCAACGCCGTTGGCAACGATGCCCTTCTCGGTGATGCGCTCGACGCCCTTGCCGTTCGTGTCGACGAGGGTGACGTTGGGGCGGTTAAAGGTGTCGAGATATTCGTCGTGGAAACAGGGCCGCTTGCAGAACTGGCGGTAGTACGGCTTGAGTGCTTCCGCCGTCGCTGGGTCGTTGACGATTGTGTCGACGCGTGAGCGGATCTCTTCCATCTTCTGGAAGTCGGCGAGTTCCATCGTGCTGGCCATGCCGTCGGGCGTGAAGTCCGGGTTTTCGGTCTCCTGCACGATGATGAGCAGCTTGCGGATGATGTCCGTCCAGCCGTCGCTGACTAGGTCTTCCGCCTGGAAGCCGCCGGAAACGAGGATGTTGAAGTTGTCCATGCGCGCCTGCTGCCAACCGGGCTCCAGGCTTGCTGCCCATTCGGGATCGGTCGGGCGGTTGGCGCGCACATCGATCGACGACGGCGTGCGCTGGAAGACGTACAGCTCTTTGGCAGACGCGCCGACGTGGGGGACGCACTGGACGGCCGTGGCGCCCGTACCGATGATGCCGACGCGCTTGTCGGCGAGGCCGGTGAGGTTGCCTTCGTTGGTGCCGCCTGTGTAGGCGTAATCCCAGCGGCTCGTGTGAAACGAGTGGCCCTTGTAGGTCTCGATGCCGGGGATGCCGGGGAGCTTTGCGCGGTGCAGGGGGCCGTTCGCCATGATGACGAAGCGCGCCTTCATCGCGTCACCGCGGTTCGTCGAAACGATCCAGCGCATCGCCTTCTCGTCCCAGCGCAGTTCGGTGACTTCAGTCTGGAAGCAGGCGTTGTTGTAGAGGTCGAACTTCTCGGCGATGGCACGGCTGTGCTGGAGGATCTCCGGCGCGCGGCTGTACTTCTCCTTCGGGATGTAGCCGACCTCTTCGAGCAGCGGAAGGTAGACGTACGACTCGACATCGCAGGCGGCGCCGGGATAGCGGTTCCAGTACCAGGTGCCGCCGAAGTCGCCACCCTTCTCGATCACGCGAAGGTCTTTGACACCGGCCTCGCGCAACCGCGCGCCTGTCAGCAGGCCGCCGAAACCGCCACCGATGACTACGACATCGACCTCGTCGGTCAGCGGCTCGCGCGTGAAGCCGAGCTCGACGTAGGGGTCTTCGATGAAGTGCTCGAACTCGCCGACGACCTCGATGTACTGTTCGTTGCCGTCTGCGCGAAGTCGCTTGTCGCGCTCGCTGCGGTACTTCTCGCGTAGCTTTTCGGGGTCGAAGGGTCGTGATTCGGTGACCATGGATTATGCCTCGCTAAGAAACGGACTCAGTGATCGATCTTAGCAACCGGCTACGCAGGATGCACTATTCTTCGGCCGTGGTTGCTGATTCCACAGTTTGAGCCGACGCTCATGGCAATAGGGTGCGAGCAAAGGTGTAGAATCGCCAGCACGCCCGGACCAGCCTCAGAGGAGGAGTTTGATGCCGCAGGACGTACCACCCGGCGAGACCGCTGCGAGCCTCTGGAAGGAGCTCGACGCGTCGCGGATGCGTCTGTACAAACTCGTGCGAGCTGCCGACGCGAAGGCGCTCGCGAAACGCCCACCGTCGGGCGCCTGGTCGGCGCTGGAGAACGTGCGGCATCTGCTGTTCGCGGAGCAGTTGCATTTTGGACGTCTCCTGAAAGGCAAGACCGACTTCAGCCCATTGGGCATGACGGGCATGCGCGCGAAGCAGTTCGCTCCAGTCGGAACGGCTAACCCCAGACTCGAGGAAGTGTTGGCAGCGTGGGATGAGATCCGTGCGGCGAACCGGAAGGCGCTCCGTGGCCGGGACGACGACACGGTGCGACGGACGATCTATGGGAACACACATCACTTGCGGATCCACACTGAGGTCATCGAGCGCGTGCTAGACAGCATGGCGCGGCATGGGTAGCCTCACCACCAGATCTTGTCTTCGATGTCCTTGGGGAGGTCGTCGTAGTCGGTGGTCCAGAGCTGGGTGCTGAGGTACTTCCAGCCGCCGTCGGCGAAAAGGCAGACGATGTTGCCGGAGTCGAGGCGCTCGGCGACGCGCTGGGCCGTCTTGAGGACGGCGCCTGCGGAGATGCCGGCGAAGATGCCCTCTTTCTGCGTAAGTTCCTTCGACGACGCGAACGACGTGGCGGAGTCGACGACGATCTTGCCATCGAGGATACTCTCGTCGAGGACGGGCGGGATGAATCCTTCTTCGAGACTGCGGAGGCCCTGGACGAGATCGCCGGGGTGGGGGACGGCGGCGACGATCTTGATGTTGGGCTTCATCTCTTTGAGGTAGCGGCCGGTGCCGGTGAGCGAGCCGCCCGTTCCCATGCCAGCGACGAAGACGTCGGTTTCTGGGAGGTCGCGGAGGATCTCGGGGCCGGTCGTCTCGTAGTGGGCGCGGGGGTTCATCTCGTTGCCGTACTGGTATGGCATCCAGTAGGCGGGATCTTCAGCGGCGATCTGGTTGGCGACTTCGATCGATCCGTTCGTGCCGCGGACGCCGTCGGAGTACACGATCTCTGCGCCGAACGCGGCGAGCAGTTCCGTGCGCTCGGAGCTGACGCTTTCGGGGATGACGACCTTGAGGCGATAACCCTTGATGCGGCAGATCATGGCGAGCGAGATGCCGGTGTTGCCTGAGGTCGGCTCGAGGACGATGCGGTCCTTCGTGAGGACGCCCGTGCGCTCGGCCTCCTCGATCATGAACTTGGCGATGCGGTCTTTGACGCTGCCGGAGGGGTTCTGGCCCTCGAGCTTGGCGAAGAGGCGGACGCCGGGCTTCGGCGACATACGCGGCATCTCGACGAGTGGCGTATTGCCGATGGCATCGATGATGTTGTTGTAGAGCATGTCAGCCTGTCACCTAGTCAGCCGGTCAGCAGCCCCCAGCCAAGGCCGGCAAGATAGAGATGCTGTCGCCTTCCTTCACCGGGGTGTTGAGTTGGTCAAGGTATCGGATGTCTTCGTCGTTGAGGTAGATGTTCACGAAGCGGTGCAGGCTACCGTCCTGCATGATCTGGCTCTTAAAGCCGGGGAACTTGCCGTCGAGGTCGGACAGGAGTTCGGAGACGTTGCCGCCTTCACCCTGGACAACTTTTGCGCCGGTGAGCTTCTGCAGGACTGATGTGACTTTTACTTCGATTGCCATGTGTCTGCCCCTCCGGGGCTGTCGGTGTTTCGGGGATCGTGCTGGAAGTCTGACCTCTAGGTTGTCGCCGACGACGGGCGCGGCAGGCTGCGCCCCTACAGCGACCCTACGCCTTCAGTGCTTTCGCCGCGTCGACGGCCTTCTGTTGTTCTTCGTTGTGGTCGCCGAATGCGCCGCCGCACCACGCGTCGTAGTCGATAAGCGCCGTGACGGTCGGGTTCGGGCCACAGAGGACGCAGTTTGGATCCTTGCGGATGCGCACCTGCCGGAACTCCATCGCCAGTGCGTCGTACAACAGCAGCCGACCGTGCAACGAATCGCCGACGCCGAGGATGAGCTTCAGGACTTCGGTCGCCTGGATCGTGCCGACGGTACCACAGAGCGCGCCGAGCACGCCGGCTTCGGCGCAGCTTGGCACCATGCCGGGCGGGGGCGGTGCGGGGTAGAGGCATCGATAGCAGCCCTGATCGGGCAGGTAGACGGTGACTTGACCATCGAACAAAAGGATGGAGCCGTCGATGAGCGGCTTCTTGAGGAAGAAGCAGGTGTCGTTGACGAGATAGCGCGCGGCAAAGTTGTCGGCACCGTTGACGACGTAGTCGTAGCCGCTGATGATCTCCAACGCGTTGTCGGACGTGATGGGCATCTTGTGCGTGATGACTTCGACGTCGGGGTTGTAGGCGTTGATGGTTTCCTTCGCGGAGTCAGCCTTGTGTTTGCCGAGATCGTCGTTCTGGTGGAGGATCTGGCGCTGGAGGTTGCTGATGTCGACCGTGTCGAAATCGACGATGCCGATCTTGCCGATACCGGCGAGGGCGAGGTAGACGGCGATCGGCGAACCGAGGCCGCCAGCGCCGATGATGAGAATGCTCGACTCCATGATCTTGCGCTGACCTGAGGGGCCGACCTGGGGCATGATGATGTGGCGGGAGTAGCGATTAACCTGCTCACCCGTGAGCGCGCCGATGTGCTTTTTTGGTGCCGTGCCGTTCGAGCCTGGTTCATCGCCCGATCCGCCGGCTAGGGCGGGGATGACGGCTACTTCATCGCCGTCATTGACCTTCGTCAGCACGCCTTGCAGAGACGAGATCTCCTGCTTGTTCACGTAGATGTTGATGTGCGCGGGCACGTCGGTGCCGCTACCGAAGACGAGGGCGCGGAAGCCGGGGAATTGCTTGTCGAGGTTGGTCAGCACTTCGCCGACGTCAGTGCCTTCGGCGGAGACCTTCTGGCGGTTGCCCGTCATCTTGCGGAACGGTGTTGGGATGTATACGGAGACTGCTGCCATGTCAGAACCTCCGCCTTCTATAGCGGGAAGCGTCGCGTGCGGGTAGGGGCCGTGCGACAACGGGTCGACGACGCCGCTCTTTCGGTCTAAGTGTAGATGTCCGTGGTCCATAATCTTGTCTCTTTCTTCCGTCCTATCTCTTACAGATTCACGCTGAGATATCGCTCGCCGGTGTCACATAGCATCGTGACGATGCGCTTTCCCGGGCCGAGCTTCTTCGCTACCTGCAACGATGCCCAGACGTTGCCGCCGCCGCTGATGCCGATCAGCAAGCCTTCTTCTCGCGTGAGGCGGCCCGTCATCGCGAGCGCATTTTCGTCGTTGACGGCGATGAGTTCGTCGTAAACGTCGCGGTTGAGAACGCCGGGCACGAAGCTTGCGCCGATGCCTTGGATGGCGTGTATGCCGGCCTTGCCTCCGGCGAGCACGGGTGATTTCGCCGGCTCTACGGCGACGATGAGCACGCCGGGCACTTCCTGCTTCAGCACTTCGCCGACGCCGGTGATGCTGCCGCCTGTGCCGACGCCGGCAACGAACGCGTCGATCTTTCCGTCCGTCGCCTCAAGGATCTCACGCGCAGTGGTGCGGCGGTGCACGTCGGGGTTAGCGGCGTTGTTGAACTGCTGCGGCATGAAGTGCGTCTTGTGTTTGTCGCAGAGTTCCTGCGCGGCGTACACAGCGCCACTCATGCCTTCAATGGCGGGTGTCAGCACGAGCTGTGCGCCGTAGCGGGTCAGGAGGCGGCGACGCTCGGTGCTCATGTCTTCAGGCATCGTGAGAATAAGTTTATAGCCCTTCACGGCGCAGACCATCGCGAGACCGATGCCCGTGTTGCCGGACGTTGGTTCGACAATCGTGTCGCCGGGCTTGATGAGACCTTCGCGCTCGGCCGCCTCGATCATCGAGAGCGCGATGCGATCCTTCACGCTGCCGCCGGGGTTCAGTGACTCCATCTTGCCGAGGATTTCCGCTGAACCTTCGGGGACGACGCGCGACAGGCGAACGAGCGGCGTGTTGCCGATGAGGCCGAGCACGTTGTCCGCGATGAGCGGGCGCGCGCCTGCTTGCGTTGCGTTAGATGACATACCGCTCACCTGTACCGCTGTACTCGCGTTCACGTGCCGCGAGGTCGGCGATGCTGACTCCGTCGAGGATCTCCGCCGTTGCTTCCTCGACCTGGTGCCAGATCTCGTGCGCGGCGCGGCACTGGTAGCCCTCGTCATGGAGGTGTGACACGGGCGACAGCGATCCTTCGAGCGAGCGAATCACGTCGGAGAGCTTGATCTCGTCCGGCGACTTCACGAGCGCATGCCCGCCCTGGGGCCCGCGCACGCTGCGGATGAAGCCGGCCTTACGGAGGGTGGTTAGAAGCTGGTCGAGGTAGGGCTCCGGTACGCGCTGGCGTGCGGCAATCTGAGCGCTCTGAACCGTGCCCTCGCCATAGTGATGGGAGAGCTCGATGAGGGCGCGGACGCCGTAGTCGCCTTTGGTGGATATGCGCATGCTGTGGGGCCCTCACCCCGGGGAATCGAATCTGAAACGGCGGGAAGTCGGTAAAGTTAAGCGATTACATCAACAATTCTAGCGAGGGGCGGCTAGCCTACGCAAGCCGCCGCTAGACGGCCAGGAGAATCACGGGTGCGATGAGGATGGCGCCGAGGAAGATGGCGAAGCCGCGGCGGTCGCGGGTGGCGAGATGCGCGCCGCCGAGGATCATGCGCTTGTAGGGCTCGTAGAAGACGACGAGGACGAGGAGCGAGACGGTGGCGCCGGTGATCATCTCAACGAAGACGATGGTGAAGGCTTCTGGCTTGTCGAGCAGGAGAGCGGCGAAGAGCGTGTCGACCCATGTCGCGATGTTGGCGCCCATGACGTAGGGAATGATGCCGTCGCGCTTCACATAGTTCTTCATCGTCAGAGGCACGAGGATCGTGAGCGAGAGCGACACGGACAGGGTCATCCCGGTGACGATGAGGCCGAGCACGAACATCATGTAGCGCTGGTGGAAGAACGCGGCGAAGCGCTCGAAGCGCGGGCCCGGCGTCTCCAAGTTCGGAAGCACGCGGTCGAAGACGCTGAAGCTTGCGAGCAAGACGGCCATACCGATGCCGAACAGCGCGAGACGCGGCAAGTGCTCGTCCATCCGCTCGACGATGGGGTCGTAGATGATCTCGATTAGCGAGGTCAGCGCACCCGGGCTACCGAAGCGGACGTCCTCGAACCAGCCCTCGCCAAGGATGAACTGTCCGATAGGGATGACAGGCCCCCACAGGGAGAACGCGACGAGCAGCGCGACGACGCCAATGTAGAGCCCATCAGGGTTGCGGCGGCCGCGAATCCAGTAGAGGAAGCCCACGAAGAGCACGATGAACGACGCGCCCATGCGGGAGCCGTTGATCATCGCAAACGTTTCGCCCTCCGACAGCACATCCTGCGAGAACAGCGTGAGGGAGATTGCGGCGACCGGCGAGCCGCTCAGCACGATGTACGAACCCAACCAGCCGAATCCGACGCTGTTCGCCGTGCCCTCCACGTCGAAGCGTTCGAGGATGGGCTTGAGACCGGCGGCACCGGTCTTCAACAGTTGGAGCGCGAGGATGAATATCGCGAGCGCGGCTATCACGTACAGCACGCGCACGGCAATGCTCGCAGCCAAACGCGCAGTGTCGATTGTGTGATGATCGCCAGGCGCGCGCGGCGGCACGGTTGCGGCCGCGGCGGGCCCGGCGTCGTCGGTCATAACGCTAGCCTGCGCTCGCCTTCGCGCGCTCTGCCTTGATCAGCACTTGCGCGACTTCGGGACGCGAGAACTCATGCGGAGGCTCCTTGCCCTGTGTGAGGAACTCCCGGACCTGCGTGCCGCTGAGGGCGATGCGGTCGTCCGCGCCGTGCGGACATGTCTTTGTGGAGGCCATGCCTTCGCAGCGCTTGCAGAAGAACGTGTGCTCGAAGAACAGCGGTATGATGCCGAGCTTCTGCGCATCGAACTCGCTGAAGATCAGCTGAGCGTCGTACGTGCCGTAGTACTTGCCGACACCGGCGTGATCGCGGCCGACGATGAAGTGCGAGCAGCCGTAGTTCTTGCGCATGATGGCGTGGAAGATGGCCTCGCGCGGGCCGGCGTAACGCATCGCGGCGGGCAACACGGACAGCAGCACGCGGTCGGCGGGGTAGTAGTTTTCGAGCAGGACGCGGTAGCAGTCCATGCGGACGTCGGCGGGGATGTCATCGGACTTTGTGTCGCCGACGAGGGGGTGCAGCAGGAGGCCGTCTGTGATCTCGAGGGCGGCCTTCTGGATGTACTCGTGTGCGCGGTGGACAGGGTTGCGCGTCTGGAATCCGACGACTCGCTTCCACCCGCGCTCGACGAAGGCTGCGCGCGTTTGTGCGGGGTCGAGGCGGTACTCGGGGAAGGTTGGGTTCTCCGGGCGCTTGAAGATCTGGACGGGGCCGCCGATGAGGAGTTCTTCCTGCGCGTAGAGGGCGGCGACGCCGGGGTGCTTGTCCTCTTCGGTGCGGAAAACCTTGTTGGCTTCGTCCTTCTTGTCGTACGAGAACGTCTCGGCGACGGTCATGATGGCGAGAGGAGTGCCGTCTACGTCCGTGAGGGCGATGTCGCCCTTGTACGAGTTGGCCTGTTCCTTCGACGCGCTGAGTGTCACGGGGATCGACCACGGCACACCGTTCGAGAGGTGCATCGTGTCGCGCGATGACTTGTAGTCGGCCTCGGTGAGGAAGCCGTCTATCGGTGAGAAGCCACCGTTGGCGAGCAGTTCGAGGTCGGAGAGTTCGCGCGAGTTGAGCTGGCGCTGCGGGAGTGACTTCGCCTTGTCGGCTAGCGCTTTCGCGGCGTCGCCGGTGACTTCGCGCGGGTTTAGTTTGCCGCCGTGCGGCTCGATGAGTCCTTGTTCGGTTCCGTTGGGCATTGGTTGTTGGTCTCCAGTCGTCGGTCTTCAGTCGTCGGTAGGCTGTTCGCGACGCCTGAAGGCGAGAACGAACATTGGGGCAGCAACGGGCGTTGGTCGATTCCTACGCTGTGGCCTTCGCGGGGACGTAGCCAAGCTCTTCGAGCTTGGCGAGCACCTTCGCGACGGACTCTTCGAGTTCTTCGTGCTCGGAGTTCACCTTGACAGTCGGGTTTTCGGGCGCTTCGTAGGGGTCGCTGACGCCGGTGAAGTTCGCGATTTCACCCTTGATGGCTTTCTCGTACAAGCCCTTCACGTCGCGGCGTGTCAGCTCCGGGATCGAGCACTCGACGTATACCTCGACGAAATCGCCGATGTTCGTCTTCACTTCGTCGCGGATCTCCTTGTAGGGCGAGATCGCTGAGGCGAGTACGCAGACGCCGTTGCGGGTGAGGACTTCGGCGACCCAGCCGATGCGGCGGATGTTGGTGTCGCGGTCTTCCTTGCTGAAGCCGAGGCCCTTGCTCAGATGCGTGCGCACGACATCGCCGTCGAGCTTCTCGAGCTTGGTGATGCCGCGCTCGCGGAGGATCGGTTCGATTGCGTCCGCAATGGTGGTCTTGCCTGCGCCGGACAGGCCGGTGAACCAGACGGTGAATCCTTTTTGTCCCACGTTGATTTCCTCTCATTGATTCGATTCGTGCATGATCCGGGCGGCCACATAGGGCCGCCCCTACATCGTTCGTTCTTGTGTCGCTGCGTTTTCTCACAACGGCGTGCGCTGAAGGGCGCCCGCTAAGGTTCTTCCGGTCGGAGCGCGCACAGCAGGCTGCGCCCCTACATGCGTTAGGCACCCTCCCCGTCTTCGTGCAGGCGATTGTAGCCTGCGGTCTGTCCGTCGGGGACGTGCAAGCCACACTCGACCTTGTCCTGGCCCTGCCAGCGTCCACTGCGCGCGTCGTCGCCGGGCAGGACGGGCTTAGTGCAGTTTGTGCAGCCGATGCTGGGGTAGTTGTGGTCGTGCAGTTCGTTGTACGGAACGCTGTGATCGAGGATGTATGTCCAAACCTGCGACTCCGTCCACGCAGCGAGCGGGTTGATCTTCAGCAGGTTGAACTTGTCGTCCCACTCGACGATCTGGATGTCCTTGCGGGTCGCGCTCTGATCACGCCGGAGCCCGCTGATCCATGCCTTCTTCCGTTCGAGAGCTCGCGCATTGGGTTCGACCTTGCGGATCTGGCAGCAGAGGTCGGGGTCGCGCTCCCAGAGTGCTTTCCCGTGCTTCTGTTCCTGCTGGAACGGCGTCAGCAGCGACATGTAGCCCGCTGGCTGAATGCCGTACGCCTTCGCACAGACGTCGCGAAGGCGATACGTCTCGGGGAAGAGAAAGTCGGTGTCGAGGTAGAACACTTCCACCTTGCGATCGATGCCCATCATCATGTCGAGCAGCACCATGCCGGAGGGGCCACCGAACGAGCACGCGAGCGCAAGGCCCGGCTGATACTCGCGCGCCGCCCACTGGAGGATCTCCTGCGGCGTCTTGCCTTCGAGAGATGCGGACATCGCGATGAGTTGCTCGGCTGTCGGGCGCGCGTCCGTCTGTTGTACCGTCATCTTCTGTTTACGATCTTTCCTCTTGCACGATGAGGGCGGCCACATAGGGCCGCCCCTACAACCTTGGTCAGCTGCGCGGGCTGAAGGCCCGCGCTACATCAGCCTAGACCGCGCACTCGCCCTCACCCATGTCGTCAAGCGTGAAGAACTTTGTCTGGCCCCAGTCGACGTAGGCCATCGGGTCCTTCGCGAATTCGGGGACGATCTTGTAGTCGGCGAGCAGTTCCTGAACGGCGGCGGTGCCCTTGCGCTCGGCCCAACCTGCGAACTTCTCTCCGTCACTGCGTTCGCCGACGTACGTCTCGATAAGGCGCTCGACGACATCGGGCGCGTTCTTCGCGGGAAGCTTCATCGTGATCTTCGCAAGCTTGCCGGTGCCGACGGCGTTGCCACCGAGCATGAGCTGTACCGCAGGGATCTGGCGCTCGCCGACGCGGATGGCCATGCCGTAGAAGCCGATGTCGGCGATGTGGTGTTGGCCGCACGAGTTCGGGCAGCCGCTGATGTTGATGCGGATGTTGTTCACGAACGGATCATCGTGGTACTTGCCGTTGGCTGCGGTCAGGCGCTGGCGGATCTCCGTGCCGAGGCCCTTCGATGATGTGACGCCGATCGCGCATGTGTCGGCGCCCGGGCAGGTGATGACGTCCGTGATCGTCATCGCGTGGTCTTCCGCGAGACCGATGTCGACGAGTTCACTGTGGACGGCGGGCAGGTCGTCTTCGTGCACCCAGCGCAGGACGTAGTTCTGTGATGCTGCTGTGCGGATGTGGCCACCGGCGTACTTGCGCGCCATCTCGGCGAGCGCGTGCATCTGCTCGACGTTTGCGTCGCCGATCGGGAGGAGCACATAGACGGTGTGGTAACCGGCGTCCTTCTGCTTGATCGCGTTGGTGCGACGCCACACGTCAAAGCCTTCGCGCTGCTTGTGCACGCCGCCGTTGCGAGAGGCCCATGAGCCGTACGCTGGCTTCTCTTCGATGAGCGTGAAATCCGGCTCGCGGTAGCGCTGGTCGCTGGAGGGAGGCAGCGTCTCGAGCTCGAGCTTCCAAAGGCGCGTGAACTCTTCGATGCCGATCTTGCCGACGAGGAACTTGATGCGCGCCTTGTTCTTGTTGCGGCGCTCGCCGAGGCGATCCCAGACCTTGATGGCGGCTTCGATGCTGCGGAGTTGCTCGTTGACGGGCACCCACTCTGAAAGCACGTCGGCCATGCGCGGTGCGGCGCCGAGACCGCCGCCGACACTCATGCGGAAGCCCTTCTCGCCGTTGCGCTCGACGGCCATCAGACCGAAGTCGTGCATGGGGATGAGACCGCGGTCGGCTTCGCTGGCGGAGTATGTGATCTTGAACTTGCGGGGGAGCTTCTGGTTCGTCGCGTTGCGCAGGAAGTAGCGCATCGCGGCTTCGGCGTACGGCGTCACGTCGAAGACGGTGTCTTCGTGGATGCCGCTCAGCGGGTCGGCGGTGACGTTGCGGACGGTGTGGCCACAGGCCTCGCGCGTGGTCATGCCGACCTCGGCGAGACGACGCATGACCTTCGGGGAATCCTCAAGCATCACGAAGTGGAGCTGGATCGCCTGGCGCGTCGTCACGTGGCCGAGCTGGCGCGCCGTATACCACTCCGCGCAATCGGCGACAGCATGGAGCTGCTCCGGCGTCATCGTGCCGTGGGGCACCTTGATGCGCATCATCTGGCGGTTCATCTGGCGCTGGCCGTAGGTGCCGTGCTGCAGGCGGAACGGCCGGAAATCATCGCCAAGGCCCTCGCCAGCGCGCCATTCCAGGACTTCGCGCTCGAAGTTGTCGATCTCGGCCTTCACGATTGGATCGTTGGAGGCGTCGACGGCGAATTCTGATGCTGGGCGCGTCTCAGTGACCATAATGGGCCTCCCATCGAGGCTAATCTGCTTAGTTAACCAACTTAGTCAACATTATCGATCAGCATGCTGCACGGAGTCAAGCACTATCGTATCTAGATCCGAGGGAGGGTGACAATCCGCAGCGGCGCAGTGGGAGATGTGGGCCGCCAGATAACCACTGGCTGGAATGCGCGCCCTCCTTGTCCTATGATCGCCCCTGGAGTCGCCCTGCAAGACATTGCCATCATCAGTGCGTTCGTTGGGGTCTACGCCCTGATATCTGCGCGCCTCGCGACCACCATCATCAGCGCACCGATGCTCTTCATCGGGTTCGGTCTCCTCATGGGACACGACGGACTCGGCGTCCTCGAGCTCAACATCGAGAACGAGAGGGTGCACTTCCTGGTGGAGATCACGCTCGTGATGGTGCTGTTCAACGATGCCGCCCTGATCGACTGGGGTGTGCTGCGCCGCAATGGGAGCACGCCTGCGAGGCTGCTCGGGATCGGCCTACCTCTGACGATTGTGCTGGGGATCCTCGCCGCACTGTTGCTCGGCAACGCGCTCACGCTCGCCGAGGCATGCCTCATCGCTGTGATTCTCGCGCCTACGGATGCGGCGCTCAGCCAGGGCGTCGTGATCGACAACCGCGTCCCGAACCGCATCCGCCAATCGCTCAGCGTGGAAAGCGGACTCAATGACGGCATTGTGACGCCACTTGTCACGGTGTTCCTCGCGGCCGCTGCTGGCGAAGCAACGCACGACGGATTCCAGATGTCGTTCGCATTGAAGGAGATCGCTTACGGAGCTGGCATCGGGATTGGTGTAGGAATACTCGCGGCAGTCATTGCGGGGCGCGCGCTGCGTGCGGGCTGGATATCGGAGGACTTCGCGCGCATCGGTGTCGCTGCGGTACCGGTGTTCGTGTTTGCGCTGTCTACCGTCGTCGAGGGCAACGCGTTCATCGCCGCGTTCGTCGCCGGCATCGTGTACGGCAACGTCGCCCGCAACGAAAACCTCCATTACTTCGAGTTCTCTGAGCAGGCGTCGCAGTTGTTGATGATCGCAACCTTTGTCATCTTCGGGGCGGTGTTTGTGGGCGACGCGATCGACCACCTGACGTGGCAAATCGCCCTCTACAGCGTGTTAAGCCTCGCAGTCATCCGTCCGGTCTCTGTCGCCGTTTCGATGCTGTGGTCCGGCTTCCAACCGTCGACCGTGGCATTCATGGGCTGGTTTGGCCCGCGCGGCCTCGCGTCAATCGTCTTTGCGTTCATGGTGCTGGAGAAGGAGATCCTCGCGACGCACGAGATCATCTTCCGCGTCGTGGCATGGACGGTGTTCCTCAGCGCAGTCGTGCATGGTCTTACCGCGCAGTTCGGTGTGCGCTGGTACGCGCGTCATGCCGACGCGCTTGCCGCCGATCCCTCGACTCCCGAGGGCCGGCAAGCGAGCGATCTTTCGACGAGCCGTGTCCGCGTATTCGGGACATCACGCCCGAAGGTCTAGCTTAGCTCGGGCGTATCTTCGTCGCCCCGCTCGTGCGGGCCGATCCAGAACTGAGGCATGGCGTTGGCTTCCTTCAGACGGGACTTTAGTGCGCCGTCGGGGATGAGGCCGTCCATGAGGTCGGTGGCGTCTGCGTCGCGATTCCAGGATTCAGGGAACTCGGCAACGGGTGAGCCGCTGCGGCGCCGGTAGACGACGCCGGCGTTGTAGCGCTCGTTGTACGGGATCGTGTGACCGCCGCTTTGATCAGCTAGCCCTTCGTAGAGACGGCGGCGAAGATCAATCTTCGTTTCGACGTAGCCGTCGTCGTCGATGAGGTTGTGCATTTCCTTCGGGTCGTTCTGGATATCGTAGAGCTCTTCTGTGTCCCAGACACCGTGGTACTGGATGTACTTGAAGTCGCGCGTGCGGATGGCGAACGTGGTCGGTGTCTGAGGGAAGTTCCACTCCCAGTAGTACTCGTAGATCACGTCCTCGTCCCACGCATCGGCTGCAAACTCACCACTCGCCAACGGCAGGATGCTTCGCCCTTCGAACTGCGGCGGTGATGCGATGCCGGCACTGTCGAGCAGCGTCGGTGCGAAGTCGAGGCTTGTGACGCTGCTTTCGATCACAGTGCCGGGCGCGATGACGCCGGGGGCCGATATGACGAGCGGGATGCGCATCGACTCCTCGTACGCATTGCGCTTGTCGATGAGGCCGTGCTCGCCCTCCATGTAGCCGTTATCGCTGGTGAAGATGACGGTTGTGTTGTCGGCCTGATCCGTCTCCTCGAGCCAGTCCAGTATGCGGCCGAGGCTGTCATCAACGGCGGAGAGCGTGCGGTAGTAGTCGCGCATGTACTCGTTGATCGGGATGTCGGTGTGATAGACGAAGTCAACGCCGTGCCAGCTGTTGCGCTGATTCTGCACCCAGAGCGGCTTGCCGGCGTCGTTGTCTTCGGAAGCGGCCGCGCTCAGCGGGATCTCGAACGCTGTGTCGGCGTACTGGTCCGCGTGACGCGGCGGTGGGATGGCCATCGAGTGCACGGCCTTGTGCGAGAGATAGCAGAAGAACGGCTGACTCTGATCGGCGCTGTCGCGCAGCCAGTCGAGGGCGTAGTCGGTCAGTTCGTCGGTGATGTAGCCCTTCTGCGGAACTTTCTCGCCACCGACATTGAGCATGTGGCGCTTGCCCGCGGCGATGTCGCGCTGCGACATGTACGTCGTGGGCCAGTAGCTCCCTTGGCCGGCGAAGCTCACCCAGCGATCGAATCCGGGCCGTGGCTTCGTCGTCGGCGCGCCGAAATGCCATTTGCCGAAGAACCCCGTCCGATAGCCGGCGTCCTGCATGTACTGCGGGAAGTACGTAAAGCCGTCCTCGGACGCGCGGTTGTTGTCGACGATGCCGTGGTTGCGCATCGAAAGGCCGGTGAGGATCGTCGCGCGACTGGGTGCACACAGCGATGACGTTACGAACGCGTTCTTGAAATGCGCACCGCTCTCCGCCAAGCGGTCAATGTTCGGCGTCTGGAGCTTCGGGCGGACGAAGCCCATCGCGTCGTAGCGGAGGTCGTCGACGAGGACGAAGATGACGTTGCGCTGTCGTACAGTGGCTGTGTCAGTCATGACAGCGAAGGATAGGCCGGGGAGGAAGCACCGACAATGAAAGAAGCCTCCCAACTCGGGAGGCTTCTTTGCGTTTGCATGTTCGGGTGCGCTAGCAGCAGCTCTTGGCCTGACCGCCGCCTTCGGCGGTCTGGAAGCTGGAGCCGCAGGCACAGCCCTTGGTGGCATTTGGGTTGAAGATGGTGAAGCCCGACTTCATGATGTCGTCCACGTAGTCGATCTCGGCGCCCTTCATGAGAGGCGCGCTTTCGGCATCGACGAGGACGGTGACACCGCCGCGCTCGAAGACGAGGTCGCCTTCTTCCTTAGCCTGGGCGATGGCCATGCCGTACTGGTAGCCGCTGCAGCCGCCGCCGACGACGAACACGCGCAGGGCGCCGTCCTCGATGCCGCGATCCTTGAGCAGGGCGGAGGCTTTCTCGGCAGCCTTGTCGGTGATGGTGACGATGGCTTCCTGTACTTCGACGTCCTGAACCATATTGGGGCTCCTCTCGCCTGCGGCGGATGAATTTCTACTGTGCTCTATGAGTATATCGGTTGTTCCCGATAGGGATCAATCGGGACTTCAGGTCAAGAGCAAAGGCCAGAGTGCAGGCAACGTCACCCGAAGAGTGGGCCTTCGGAGGACACCTGGTACTTACGGAAGACGCCTTCGCCGTCCATGGCCGTGCTGAGGAGCTTCGCGAACGCCTGGAAGTGCGGCGTTGTGAAGTGGTGCTGGAGCGCGGCCTCGTCCTGCCACACCTCGAAGATGGAGAAGGCGTTCGGGTCGGCGAGGTCGGTGGTGATGCGGTAGGTGATGCAGCCGTCTTCGGCTTCAGAGGCGGCGGCCATCGCCTTGCCCTGCTCGACTGCCTGTTCGCGGTGTTCGGAGAGGATGCGCGCTGTCCCGGCGACGATGATCATGCTGGTGTTCCTCCTCGCTGTCGAAAGCGGACGGAGCTACAGCTTCGTCCCTACGTTTGGCTGGCTGTGCTAAACGCCTGAGGGTAGGGCCGCATGCTCGTGAAGTAGCTGCTGGTAGAGGCTGGCGATCTCGTCAGCGACGCTGGGCCAACCGTAACGTTCGACTGCTCGATGGCCGGCTTCGCCGAAGGCTTCTCGGAGGTGGCGATCGGCGAATAGTTTGTCGATCGCGCTGGCGAATCCTTTTGGAGTTAGCGGTGACACGAGGTAGCCCGTCTCGCCGTCGATGATGGTGGTCGCGAGACCGCCTACGTTGGAGGCCACCACAGGTGTGCCACAGGCCATCGACTCGACGGCGACGAGCCCGAAGCTCTCGTAGAACGATGGGACGACGGTGACATCAGCGGCGCTGTAGTACAGCGGAAGTTGTGCGTGATCCACGGCGCCGAGGAATGACACGCGGGGGTAGATGCCGAGACGCTTCGCTTGCTCACGCAGCGTCGCGATCTCTGGCATCGCTGTGGCATCGCCGCCGACGATGAGGAGGCGGACGTTGTCTTGTTGCGACAAGAGCGAGGCAGCTTCTATGAGCACATCGATGCCTTTCAGTGGCTCGATGCGGCCGACGAACAGGAGGAGCGTTTCGTTGTGCCTGAGGCCAAGTTGCGTGCGGGCACGGCTTTTCGGAACTGGCGTGAACAGCTCCAGATCGACACCCAAGGGCACATCGACGACGCGCTCGGCGGCTGCGCCGTGGAGATTGGTAAGGAGGTCGCGTTCGTGCGGGGACGCGACGACGATGGCCTCGACTGCATCGATGATCGACTGCTCGGCAGCGATTCGCTCGGCCGACTCATGCTCTGTGTCGCGCGCGCGATTCTTTACTTCGCCGAGGGTGTGGAACATCGCGACGTGGGGCACGTGCCACCGTTCGGCCAGTTCGATCCCCGCGACGCCCGACATCCAGTAGTGACTGGCGACCATCGCGTAAGAGTTGCGCTCCTCGTCGGCAAAGGCGGCGACGGCTCGCGTGAAGGTACTGATGTGGTGCGGGAGTTCATCCTTGTCGATGCGCGCAGCAGGACCCGCGTCGATGTCTATGACCCGCACGTTGGGGCCGAAGGGCTGGACTTCCGGCGCGACAGTCGATGAGCGACGCGTGAAGACGTCGAGCGCAAACCCGCGCGATCCGAGCGCCTGGCACAGTTCCCGCACGTAGACGTTCATGCCGCCTACTTCCGGGCCGCCGATCTCGGCGAGCGGGGAGGTGTGGTAGCTGAGCACGGCGATGCGCGGCTTGTTCGGCGTGTGGTGGCTTCCGGTTGTGATAGGTTCGTGGACTGCTGTCATGATTTGCTCTAACAGTGTGGCACGAGGGCGGCCGCGTTGTGGTCGAAGCGCAGTTGAAGCTACTCCGCTACGAGGGCTTCTTCGTTAGTTGAACGCGGTAGACCTGGCGATCCTTACCGCCGAGGTCGTACTTGTAGCCTTCGTCGCCCCGCATGAAGTCGACGCATGTGCGGCCGGACTCGATGGCGTCGCGAATCAGGAGAGCCTTCGACATGAGGCCGACGGCGTAATGCGAGAGGGCTGGGTCGTAGCCGGAGTTGTACATGTACAGAGTGCCGCCGACGTCAAGGTTGTGGACCATGGCAACGTGCTGACCGTCGATGGTCAGCGAGTAGAGACGGAGCATGCCCGCGTCGGCCATGCCGGCCGTCATCTTGCGGAAGAAGTCCATCATGCCGGGGCGGTCGAGGAACTCTTCCTTGTGGTGATTGCTGATCCGCATGAGGTGGAAGAGCGTGTCGAGCAGCGGCGCCGCCTCGTCGGCGGTCGTGAGGATCTTCATCTCGATGTCACCGGCGGATTCGAGACGGCGCATCTTCCGGCGCATCTCGTGACGGTCCTTCTTCGACAGCGTCCCCAGGTAGTCGTCCCAAGTCTCGGGAAGCCTGACGCGCGGTGAGAGCGCTTCGTCCTCTTTCGTTGCCGCAAAGCCTGCATCCGCTGCGAGGTCGAGCAGGGCCGGTAGCGTTGGAGAGTCTTCTCGCAGGCCGCGCAGGTCGAGCGAGGTTACGCCGTCATCAGCGAGATGGCGGAGGATGGTCATGATGGCCTCGCGCTCGAAGCCGGGCGTAATCGTGAAGTCGAGATAGTCGCAGATGCTGTAGTGGCCGACGAACTCGGCAGCCGCACCACTGCGGAGTGTGGGCGCGACAGCGATCAAACGCTCCCCGTCGCGGATCGTGTAGATGTTGAGCTGCTTGTCGTTTTGGAAGTGGGCGAGCCAGAGCTGCTGCCAGGCCGGCGTTGCAAACGGTATCTGTTCGCCGCACTGCTCGAGCAGGCCCGCCCACTCGGTGCAGATCTGATCCATCGATTCGTCGTGGACGGTAAGTGGCGTTGTCACGACCCACGCACCAGAGAAAGGAACTCGCCGCGGGTGACCTCGTTCTTGCGGAAGGTACCGCGCGTTGCGGACGTGATCATGCGCGCCCCGGGCTTCTTGACCCCGCGTTGCGTCATGCAGAGGTGCTCAGCCTCGATGACGACGGCAACGCCGTCAGGCTCGAGCGTGTCCATGAGTGCGTCGGCGACCTGCGAGGTGAGGCGCTCCTGGAGCTGCGGACGGCGGGCGAAGGCCTCGACGAGACGCGCGAGCTTGCTGAGGCCGACGACGCGTCCGTCCGGGATGTAGCCGACGGCTGCGCGGCCGTGGAACGGCATGAAGTGGTGCTCGCAAACACTGTAGAACGGAATATCACGGAGAATGACCATCTCATCGTGGCCAGCTTCGAAGCCTACTTTGAGGTACTCCGTGGGGTCGATGCGGAGGCCTTCGAAGAGCTCGGCGTACATGCGCGCGACGCGGGCCGGTGTGTCGAGCAGACCTTCACGCCCGGGATCCTCGCCGATCGCTTCGATGATCTCTTCGACCGCACGCTGAATGCGGTCGAGGTCGACCGGATGGGCGAGGCGAGCTGGATCATGAATCTGTTCGATGGTCATGGGAGATCGTACGTCCGGACGGCAGCGGCCGGTTCAGGGGCGGATGAAAATGTACTGCGACAGGTTAGCAGAGGCGATTCGCCGAGTAGTAGGCCGTTGTCTACCTACCAGGGCAGGGAGGATTGACAGGCACAGGTCGTGAGCAGATACTAACCATGTGGTAGCAATATCTCGACCATCTGGTGAGGGTTCGGCACGCCAGGAACGGCGGCAAGGCGACCGGCGTGCCGCGATCATCGAAGCAGCGACCGAGCTGTTCGCGGAGCGCGGGTTCTCTGGCGTTTCGGTGCAGGAGATCGCGGACGTTGCCGGCACGCACAAGACGACGGTGCTCTATCACTTCGACACGAAGGACGCGCTGCACGAGGCGGTGTTGGAGCAAGCGTTAGGCAAGGTGGCGGAGATCCAGCGCGAGTTTCTTGCCGGGCCGTTTATGCGCGAACGCGTCGGATATCTGATCGATCAGATCCATAGCTTCTATGCGGAGAACCGATCGCTGGCGCGGCTGTTGGAGCGCGAGTTGCTCGACCCGGTCGGGAGTGAGGCGTACCTCAAACTGTTCGTCGACCCTATATACGTGCCCGCGATGGAGAGCTTCGACCGCGCGATCGAACGCGGGCTGATCCGACCGATCGATCCGGCGCTGTTCATCCACGACACGCACGTGACGCTCATCGGGTACTTCTGCCACGCGCCACTGCTGGAACGGCTGCGGCCTGGCGTCGATCCGTACGCGGTTGATGCATTGATTGCGAGGCGCGAGTACCTCGTGGATCAGATATTCGCGCAGCTCATGCCAGAAGCCCAAGAACGTGGTGGCACTCCACCCAGCACGCCCAAGAAGAACGGAGGCAAGAAATGACGATGATTGCTGACAACCGCACGAGCGCGCCTGCGCGGACGTGGGAGGCGCCTGCGGGGTACCGCTTTGAGATACCGCCGTTCCCGAACTGCTGGTTCCAGGTCGCGTACAGCGACGAACTGGAGGCGGGGCAGGTGACGCCGCTGCAGTACTTCGGGAAGGACCTGGTGTTGTTCCGAGGCGAGGATGGCGTTGCTCGCGTCGTCGATGCGTTCTGTCCGCACCTGGGCGCGCACCTCGGATACGGCGGCGCCGTCGTCGAGAACAGCATCCGCTGCCCGTTCCACTTCTGGCGCTTCGACGGCGAAGGCCGGTGCGTGGAGATCCCGTACGCGAACAAGATCCCGGCGCTGGCGAAGCTCACGGGTTGGCACACAATCGAGAAGAACGGACTCATCCTCGTGTGGCATCACATGGACGGCATCCCGCCGACGTACGAGATCCCCGACCTGCCGGAATATGGCGATGCGGGCTGGACGCCGTATCACAAGAACCGCTGGAAGATTCGCACGCACAACCAGGAGATGGCGGAGAACGCCGTGGACTCGGCGCACTTCAAGTACGTGCACGGCACGCCGGAGCAGCCTATGACGCGTGCGGAGATCGACGGGCACATCCTGCGCGCACGTTCGCCTGTCAACTACACAACGCCGCAGGGCACGGTCGAGGGCGGCATCGCGTCGGAGAGCTACGGGTTCGGGTTCGGGACCACGCGCTTCACGGGCATCGTCGAGACGCTGCTGGTGAGCAGCGTGACGCCGATCGACGGTGAGTATGTCGACGTGCGGTTCTCGTTCACGGTGAAGAAGATGGCGAACGAGGACGCGACGAAGGGCGTCGCGCGCGCGTTCGTGAGAGAGATCGAACGGCAGCTTGGCCAGGACATCCCGATCTGGGAGAACAAAGTGATGAAGCAGCGGCCGGTGCTGTGCGACGGTGATGGGCCGGTAGGCATCTTCCGCCGCTGGGCGAAGCAGTTCTATGTATCGGCGCCGGAGATGTCGCCGGCAGCGGACGGCGATCTTGGGACGGCGGCTCGCCGGTAGACGCGACGATGGAGGACGGATGATGGAAGATGGAGCGAATCCATCGTCCACCTTCAGTCTTCCATCCTCGTTAATCTCGAAACCATTTCCGGAGCAACAACCGAATGCCTCGAGCGATCGACACCTTCGTTAACGTGAACATGGGCAGCGTCGAGCGGCCGGCGTGGCTGGAAGCCGTCGCGACGGACTACTTTCATCGCGCGGACGACATCTTCAAGGACATTGAGATTTCGGAGCTGCTCGACGCGATGACGCGAGCGGGCGTCGAGAAGTGCATCCTCAGCACGGACGCCGAGAATCCGGCGGCACACGTCATGAAGTTTGTCGACGCGCACCCGGAGAAGTTCGTCTTGTCAGCCTCCCTCGACCCGCGTCGCGGAATGCTGGCCGTGCGGGCGCTAGAGAAGATGGTGCGCGATACGCCGACGGTGCTGGCGCGCATCACGCCGTTCATGGTCGGCGCGATTCCGCCGAACGACAAGGTGTACTACCCCGTGTACCAGAAGTGCATCGAGCTGGACATCCCGATTGCGGTGAACACGGGGATTCCGGGTCCGCCGATGCCGGGTGACTGCCAGAACCCGATGTACCTCGACGAGGTCTGCGTCTTCTATCCGGAGTTGAAGCTGGTGATGGCGCATGGCGCAGATCCCTGGTGGGATGTCGCTATCCGGCTGATGATCAAGTATCACAACCTATACCTTCAGACGTCTGCCTTCGCGCCGAAGTACTTTCCGCCACAGCTCATTCAGTTCATGAATACGCGCGGCCAGAACAAGATTCTGTTCGCATCGGATCATCCTGTGCTGTCGTTTGAGCGTTGCGTGAAGGAAGCCGAGGAGTTGAACCTGAAGGAAGGCGTGCTGGACAAGTTTCTGTTTTCGAATGCTGATCGGCTCTTCTGGAGAAACGAAACCGCGTAGCCTGTCGTAGAGATCAGAGGGATGGTGGCCGACGCTCACGCCGCTGGCGGCGCGAATGTCGAGGTGAGGGGAAACACAGGCGATGGCGGATGCGTCGTTCTGGGATCGATACACAACAGCGCGCGTGAATCGGCGGCGGGTGTTGGGCTCGATGGGCGCACTGTCCGTTGCGGCAGGCGCGATCGCGATCGTCGGGTGCGGCGGCAGTGACGATGGGTCGACAGTCGCAGGAACGGCCACGACCCCAACACGGTCGGATCAACCAGACATTCTCAATCCGTTGAATCCACCGGTTCCAGGCGGGACCTACGTAACGGCGAACTCCGCCAGCTTTGGCTCGTGGGATCCGCACAGCGGCATCGCCGTCGCATCGGCGTACTTTCCGCGCATGTACAACCTACTGCTAAGTCAATCGCCGACGAAGCCGGAATACATGTACATGGATCTGGCGGAGTCATTCGAAATTCCGGATGACCTGACGTACGTATTCAAGATCAGGCCGGGAGTCACGGTGGCACCGAACTCATTGGGTGTGCCGGAGCGAGACCTTGACGGCGAGGACGTGCGCGTGACGTTCGATCGCATCAAGACAGACCCTGGAGCGAATCAGTACAGCTTTGCGAGCAAATACGTCGACAGCGTCACTGTCAACGGCGACAGCGTCACTGTGAAGACGACGGAGCCGTACGCGTGGTTTCTCCCGAGAATGAGTGCGTACAACAACACCGTACCGCCGCGGGAGCTTGTCGCCGATCCGGCGAAGTTCGTGAACGCGGGGGTTGGAGCCGGGCCATATGCACTGGTGTCTGTGACGGAAAACGACATCGCGCGTTTCCATCGCAACACGAACTTCTACGGACGCGACGCCGCGAACAACAACGCGCCACTGCCGTATATCGACGACCTCGAAGTGCGCGTGATTTTCGACCGACAGCCGCAACAGACAGCCTTCCTCGATGGCCAGATGCACCAGTACTGGGCCGAGACAGGACTCGAGGCGGAGCGGTACGCAGACTATCCGATCTCGCGTGATCCGGTGTTCGCCTTCATCGCCTTCACGATGAATCCACAGAAGGAGCCGTTTACGGATCCACGCGTGCGGAGAGCGATATCACGGGCGACAAATCGCGACCAGTTTGTGGAACTCATCTACGGCGGAGATGCAAAGCCGAACGGCCTCGTTCAGTGGCCGCTCGGATCGTACGCGCTTCCTGATGAAGAACTTGCTTCGACGTACCAGCCGTTCAACCTGGAGGAGGCGCGCGCGCTTGTTGAGGAAGTCGGCGGGATCAGGTTCAAAATGATGTATCCGGCCAACACGACGATCCAGGAGCACGCACAACACCTGAGCATCTTTGTGCAACAAATGCGCGAAGCGAACATCCAGGTGGAGGAAGTACCGCTTGAGTTCACGAACTGGATCACGGGCTACCAAAAAATCGATTACGACTCTTCGTTGGCCCTGAACCAGATCTACGAGACGCCGGAGTTGCCGTTGCTGTTCCACACGACGGGCGGGCCGTTCAGCGACAGGACGTACATCCAGGGACTCGGTGATGCGGAGATCGACGCGGCAGTGGCGAAGGCGAACACACAGTTGGATGCTGACGCGCGCCTGGCCGCCGTTCACGACGCGCAGAAGCTGATTTACAGCAAGGATCCGGCGTTCTTGCCGCTCGTCGGTCCGTATCTCCACATGATCTACTCGAAGAAGCTGCACAACATCCCGTCCGGTGTTGGGACGACGTCGTACTCGCTGGCTAATTACTGGATCGAGTCGTAGGCAGATTCTCCCCAGGACACGGCTGAGGACAACGGTGCGACGTCAACGCTGGCATACCCCCTACCGGGGGGGTTGGTATGCCCGCCATCACGCGCTACTCTGGATATGTACCCCCTCCCCAGGGGTAGAGGAGGAAACGTGCTTCCAGATACGAAAACCGACGTCCTGAAGCGACTGAGCTTCATCGAAGGCCACCTCGCAGGCATCCGGCGGATGGTGGAGGCGGACAAATACTGCGTGGACGTGCTGAAGCAGACGTACGCGGTGCGGCGCGCGATCGACAAGATGGAGGGCCTGATGTTGGACGGCCATCTGCGGACATGCGTTGTTGAGGGCATCCGCGAAGGACGTGACGACGAAGTGCTCACGGAACTGGGCGAGTTGTATGAGATGGCGGGCAAGTAGAGCGAGCAGCGGGCAACCAATTGCAAACAGCAGTCAAGGAGAACTCCAATGGCACAGACGAAGACGTTCACGGTGACCGGGATGACGTGCGACAACTGCGTGCAGCACGTC
Source organism: Dehalococcoidia bacterium (assembly GCA_021731085.1). GTDB lineage: Bacteria > Chloroflexota > Dehalococcoidia > DSTF01 > JACRBR01 > JACRBR01. The sequence goes on along the minus strand of JAKFYB010000033.1, from coordinate 35,494 downwards.
ACGAAGGCGATCAAGGAAGTGCCCGGCGTGACATCGGTTGAGGTTTCCCTCGGCGAGAAGAAAGCGAAGGTCGAGGGCGATTTCGAAGACGTGAAGATCATTGACGCCATCGTTGAGGAGGGGTACGAGGCCGCGGTCGCGTAGCGGTCACACAGGCATTCTCGAGGCGTCACAAAGGAAACAGATCTTCACCAGCGTCCCTTATATGAACCGGGGCGCGAAAGGCAAAGCCAGCCATGGCACCGAACGACCAACAAACGACTACTCTCGACATCACCGGCATGACATGCGCATCGTGCGTGCGGCGCGTTGAACGCGCGCTCTCGAAGATTGAGGGCGTCGAGCAGGCGAACGTCAACTTTGCGTCGGAGACGGCGCACATCACTGGCCATGGTGTGCCGGAAGAGACGCTGATCGCCGCCGTCGAAAAGGCGGGATATCACGCGGCGCCCGCCACGCATGAGCACAACGCGCCCTATCGCGAACAACACGCACGGCGGACGTTGTGGCTGACGCTGTTCGGAGCCACGCTGGCAATTCCGGCGGTGGTTCTGGCGATGGCGATGGACATCGCCGGGATTTACATCAACGACAACATGCAGCTCACGGGCTACGTCATCATGGCGTTGGTGACGCCGATCCAGATCGTCCTTGGCTGGCGGTATTACCGCGGCAGCTACAGCTCGCTGCGTCATCTGAACCCGAACATGGATGTGCTGATCGCGCTGGGTACGACGGTTGCCTACGTCTACAGCGCGTGGGTGGTGATCTTCGACAAGCCTTACCAGATGTTCTTCGATGTCTCCGCGGCGGTGCTCGTGTTCATCACCATGGGAAAGTACTTCGAGGAGCGGTCTAAGGGCGCGGCGTCCTCTGCGATTCAGAAGCTGCTCGGCATGTCGGCGAGGTCGGCGCGCGTGATTCGCGACGGCGTGGAGGTCGAGCTGCCAATCGAGCGGTTGGCGCCTGGAGATGTGTTCGTCGTTCGGCCGGGCGAGAAGGTGGCTGTTGACGGCGTGGTGCGCGAGGGCGCGAGCACGATCGACGAGGCGATGATCACAGGAGAGTCGATCCCTGTCGAGCGCCGCGCTGGCGACGCCGTCATCGGCGGGACGATCAACCAGAACGGCGTGATCCGCGTCGAGGCAACGGCCGTCGGCGGCGCGACGATGCTGGCCCGCATGGCGAAGATGGTCGAGGAGGCGCAGGGATCGAAGGCGCCGATCGAGAAGCTCGTCGATCAGGTAGCCGCGGTCTTCGTCCCCATCGTGATCGTCATCGCGCTGGGGACCTTCCTGGCGTGGGGACTGTTCACGGAGCCGGCGCATGTGTGGAGCGACAGCCAGTGGATCACGGGCATGCGCGCAGCGGTCGCGGTGCTCGTCATCGCGTGCCCTTGCGCGCTGGGGCTGGCGACGCCGACGGCGATCATGGTCGGTACAGGCATCGGGGCCGAGCGCGGGATCCTGATCAAGAACGCCGACGTGCTCGAACGGACGCGCAAACTCGACGTGATCGTGCTCGACAAGACGGGCACGCTGACGGAGGGACGGCCGCAGGTCACGGAGGCGGTGCCGGTCGGCACGATGTCTGAGGCCACGCTGCTGACGCTTACGGCGGCGGCCGAGCAGGGCAGCGACCACCCACTGTCGCGGGCGATCGTCGACGCCGCGATCGAGTCGGGCTATGAGCTTCCGGTGGCGACGGAGTTCGAGTCGCTGACGGCGCTGGGGGTGACGGCATCGATCGAGGGGAAGCGCATACTCGTGGGCAATCGGCGGCTGATGGACGAGCAGTCGATCGCCATCGACGGCGCCGTTGGGTCGGAGGTCGACCGGCTGGAGGCGCTGGGGCAGACGGTGATCTTCGTCGCCATCGACGGCAAGGCCGAGGGCGTGATCGGGATGGCGGACCAGGTGAAGGCGACGGCGGCGAGGTCAGTGGACGCCCTGCGGCGGCTTGGGTTGGGCGTCGTCATGCTCACGGGCGACAACGAGCGCGCTGCGGCAACGGTCGCGTCCGCGGCGGGCATCGATGAGTTCCAGGCGGGCGTGCGGCCGGAGGACAAGCTTGAGTATGTGCGGTCGCTGCAAGCGCGAGGTATGGCCGTCGCAATGGTGGGCGACGGCGTGAACGATGCGCCGGCGCTGGCGCAGGCCGACATCGGTATCGCGATGAGCACGGGAACTGACGTCGCGATCGAGGCGGGCGATATCACACTGCTGCACGGAGACATCTCGAAGGTGGCCGAGGCGATCGCGCTGAGCCGCGAGACGTTGACGACGATCAAGCAGAACCTGGGCTGGGCGTTCGGGTACAACATCGTCGCGATACCGATTGCCGCTCTTGGGCTGCTGAATCCGATCATCGCGGGCGCGGCGATGGCGTTCAGTAGCGTGTCCGTCATGAGCAACAGTCTCCGGCTGCGGATGAAGGCGAAGGGCATCGCCCAACGCGTCGGAAACACGTACACACCGGCATCAACAGCGAGCATGATGGCGACGACGGGCGCGCCGGCGCTGGCGATGGTGGCAGCGGTGGCGATTCTGCTGGTGCCGCTTGCGGTCTTCACGGCGATCGACAAGGGATGGTTCGACGCTGAGCCGACGCCTCTTGGCGAGCGCGATGTGCGAGTGGAGCTGACGAACTTCGACGTGTCGCTATCGCGTGAGAGCATCGTTGAAGGGCAAGTGGACTTTCTTGTTGAGCATGAGGAGGAACGCGGACACGCGGATGGTGAGCCCGGTGAGACGCACGATCTCGTCGTGATGCGCGTGACGCCAGGCGGGACTACGCAGGTCGTGGCGCGGACGATTGCGTTGGAGAGCGGGCAGGAGCAGTTGCTTGTGACGGAGCTTGCGCCTGGCGCGTACGAGCTGTTCTGCAGCGTTGTGGAGGACATCAGTGGCGAGTCCGTGAGCCACATCGCGGAAGGGATGAAGGCAACGTTCACGGTCACGGCTGCGCCACCGCCAGAGGGTGAGGCGCGGGCGCGGTAGGCGGCGGGCTGGTGGCGCTGAGCAACGGACAGCGTCCTATCCGGCGAGGGCGCGGCAAACAGCGCCCCTACATCCACATCTTGCGCGCTATCGCATCAACGATTGTTGTCATGCAACCACGCGGGCTGAGAGCCCGCGCTCCGGGAGCCCTATCGCAGCATTTTCTGGTAGAAGGCGACGTCCCAGTACTGGTCGAACTTTCGGCCGGCTTCGCGGAGGGTGCCCATCTCGCGGAATCCGAAGTGCAGGTGGATGTCGTGCGAGCCCTTGTTGGGCATGGTGACGCGGGCCATCGCTGTGTGGACATCTTCCGTCGCCAGCGCTTTGAAGAGGGCGGCGTACAGCAGGCGGCCGATGCCTTTGCCGACCGCTTCGGGTGCGCAGAGGATGGTCGTTTCGACGGTGGTGTCGTAGGCGGCGCGATCGCTGTACCGCGTGCTGGCGGTGTAACCGAGAACGATGTCGTCTTGTTCGGCGACGATCAGGCGGTGGCGTCCGGTATCGGCGTACTGCTCGAACCAGGGGCGGCGCGTCTCGACGGTGAATGGCGTCGTGTCGAACGTGATTGGCGTTTCGACGACGTAGTGGTTGTAGATTCGGACGATGCGGGGTCGATGCGCCGTCGTGGCTGGTCGAAGGTGTATGTCCGATGTCATAGCGCCGAGTATCGCATCCGCCGTGGATGTGTCCAAGCGCGGCGTGTCACCCGAGCGCGAGCGCGAAGACACCGAGGACGATGGCGCCGGCGCCGAGCATACGGCGGCGGACATCGCCTTCACCGAGCAGGCGCCAGCCGATGAGAGCGCCGATGAGGATGCTGATCTCGCGGGCAGGGGCGACGTAGCTGACGGGCGCGATGGTGAGGGCGGCGAGCACCATCATGTATGCGCCCGGTTCGAGGAGGCCGATGCCGAGGACGGCGCGGCGTTCTTCGTTCCATGCGTACGCGAGGGCCTGACGGCCCGCGGGGCGGAGCAGGACGAAGGGCGCGAAGACGAGGATACGAAAGACGTCGATGCCGTAGGCGAAGATTACGGGCGTTGAGAGATCGACGCCTTTCTTGTCCCAGAGCGTGTACGTGCCGATGATCGCGCCCGTGAGCAGTGCGAAGGCCACGGAAAGGCGGACATCGCTGTGGCCGTCGCGGACGTGGGGCGACCACGTCATGACGATGATGCCGACGATGACCATGGCCGCGCCAGCGAGAGCGAGGGGCGATGGACTCTCGCCGAAGATGAAGATGCCGCCCGCGACGGCGATGGCGGGTCCGGTGCCCCGGGCCAGCGGATAGACGAGCGAGAGGTCGCCGAGGCGGTAGCCGGTCGTGAGGGAGTAGTAGTAGGCGACGTGGAAGATGCCTCCTGAGACAGCCATGAAGGCGAATGCTTCCCAGCCGAGTTCGGGGCGCTGGATGGCGTAGGCGATGATGGCGACGGGCGCGTAGATGACGAGCGAGACGGCGACGAACGCGAAGGTGAAGGCGGCGTCGTTGCGCGCGCCCTTGGCGAGGTAGTTCCATGTTGCATGCCCAAGCGCCGCGGCGAGCAGCAGCGCCAGCGCGCCGGCTGGCATGGGTGGAGTTTAGGCGGTTGGTCGTTAGTCGTTAGTCGTTGGTGGCAGGGCGAGTTACGCCATCTCCTTCTCTAGTTGGGCGAGACCCATTGGGCCGAGGGCGAGGGCGCGCGAGTGGAAAGCCTTGAGGTCGAAGGCGGCGCCGTCGCGTTTCTTTGCGAACTCGCGGGCGTCGAGCCAGGCGCGTTCGCCGACTTTGTAGCTGATGGCCTGCGCGGGCCAGCCGAGGTAGCGGACGATCTCGCTGGCCATGAACTCGCGCGGTTGCAGCGCGCGCTCGACGGCAAACTCGAGCGCGAGGTCGTGCGTCCATGTCTCGCCGGGGTGGAATCGATCGCCCGCGGGGATCGACAGTTCGAGATGCATGCCGATATCGACGATGACGCGCACGCAACGCAATGCCTGCGCGGAGAGCATGCCGAGGTAGTAGTCGGGGTTCTCGAGATAGCCGAGTTCGCCCATGAGACGCTCGGCGTAGAGCGCCCAGCCTTCGCCGTGGCCGCTGACGAAGGCGGCGGTGCGCTGGTAGCGCGAGAGGCGGTCGGCGAAGCAGCGAACGGCGCCGACCTGCAGGTGGTGGCCGGGGACGCCCTCGTGGTAGGCCGTCGTCACTTGGAACCACTTCGGAAATCGAGTGCGGGTGCCGAGCGGCCACCATGTGCGGCCGGGTCGCGCGAAGTCCTCGGACGGGCCGGTGTAGTAGGGGGCGAGGGCGCCACCGGCGGGCGGAATCATCACTTCGACGCGCTTGATGCGCGGGTCGATGTCGAAGTGCGTGCCGCCCAGGTCGTCGAGGGCTTTGTCGTGCAACTCTTGCAGCCAGCCCTGATAGGCGTCGACGCCGTCGATCTGGCGCGCGGGATCGGTCTCGAGAACCTTCAGCGCTTCGGCGACGGTCGCGCCGGGCTTGATGCGATCGGCGGTCTGGGTGAGTTCGTCTTCGACACGATAGAGTTCGGCCCAACCCCAGCGGTACGTCTCTTCGAGGTCGAGCTCTGTTCCGTTGAAGACGCGCGAGTTGAGGGCGTAGCGTTCGGGGCCACAACCGTCGCGCTCGTCGGCCTTCGGGAGATAGGTGTCGGTGAGGAAGGCGCGCATGTCGCCGTACGCGGCGGACGCGGCGTTCGCGTTCTTTTCGAGATCGGCGCGGAGGCCGTTGGCTGCTATGCCGCTGCGATCGAATGCATCGAGGAGGGTGCTGAAAAACGCGGCTGTGCCGGGCCTTTGGCCGGACCAGGTCTCGGCCTGCTTCGCGCACTCGACGGCCTGGCGCTTTGCGGCGACCTTGCCCTGGGCGAGACCCTGCTGCAGTGATTGGCGATAGCCGCCGAGCGCGGCGGGGACGGCGGCGAGACGGCCCGTGATGTTGCGCCAGTCCTGCTCGGTGGCGCGGGGCATCTGGTCGAAGACGCTGCGGATGGCGCTCATGCCGCTGCCGAGGATCTTCACGTCGCGAAGGTATTCGGCAGCGTCGAAGAGATCGAGGCGGACGGACATGCGCTCGATCATGACGTCGCGGGCGATGCGGTCGGGTTCGCCTTCGGGCTCGGCAGATTTCACGTCGGCGAGTGTGCGGCGTGAGAGGTCGGCCGTGCGGGCGTGGCCTTCGGGGGAGTAGTCGGAGAGCTCGGTCTCATGGCCGGCGACGCCGATGCTTGTGGCGAAGTTGGGGTCGATGGCGGCGAGGTCATCGACGTACTTTTCGGCGATCTCGAAGATGCGGGTCATGTTGATGGTCCTCCGGGAGTTCGTTTGGCAGTTTTCGTGTTCTCGACGTTGGCCAGCGGCTTGGTTGCAGGTCACGATTTTAAATTGGATGGCGGTTTTGCACTTTTCGCAGCGGTGGTGAGATCGTGTCGTGAACGTCGCGATGCGTGCGCACACGGCCGTGAGAGGAGGATACGGGCAGCCCCTGGTGTGTTCAAAGCGCGCGATGGCACTCTTCAACGCAGCGGGCGGATGCGTCCTCAGGTTCGCATCCGCCTGTTGGGTGCGTGGTTGGATAGGGGACCTAGCGGGTGACGGATTCCTCGCCGGCGAGGAGGGCTTTGACTTGCGATTCAGACATGGGGCGGAGGCCACCGTTGGCCCATTCGAGGAAGAGCGCGTTCTCTGTAGATGGTGGGGCCTTCGCGAATTCGCCGCGAGGGAGATTGAACGCGGACGCATCGCCATAGATCGATCGGGCGACAGACGGGACCCAGGTGTACTGCTCCATGGGGTTCGTCCACGGGCCGTCGACGATCCAGATCGTTGTGCCGGCTGGAACGGTCTCGTAGTTGCGTTCGAGTTCGTTCGCGAGGAGCTGCCAGCGGTCGGTGCGCTCGCCCGACATGCGGTCGCGCGCGAAGGTCTGCCAGCTGTAGAGGCCGGCAACGGTGGCGACAAATAGCAGCGCGACGAGGGTAGCGGGTATGCGCACGTACTGATGCGATGAACGCACGCGGTCGAAGACGTAGTACGCACCGATGGCGACCACGGGCGCGAAGAATGCCACGGCGGCGTAGGTGTAGCGAGACGCTGTCCAGATCTCTACGGGCACGAACGGGAGCAGCGCGACGGCGATGCCCAGCACGCAGACGCGCGCGAGGTTGGGGCCTATGACGATGAAGAACGCACCGGCGGCGATGACTGCGCCGGCGATCACCGAGCGCAGGGTGTTCGGTTCAAGCGGGATCGCCTCGGCGGGGTAGGCGATGTACGAGAGGTAGACGGCGTAGTTGTCGAAGACGTGCGGGCCCCAGTAGAAGCCGTCGAATTTGAGCTGCGGGAGATCCGCCGTCTGGTAGAAGGCGAACCAGCCGACGGACAGCACTGCAAACGGCAGACCGTGCAGGACGAGGCGGAGCGGTGCATTGTGCCAGCGTGCAGCGAAGAGCGCGTAGGCAAGAACGATGACAGGCCCGTAGATGAACGCGCCTTCGTTCGAGAGGAAGGCGAGCGTGAACAGACCGAACGACGCCCAGAACGCCCACGGGTTGCGCTCGCCGTCCTGCGCGTAGGAGACGATTGCGAGCAGTGATGCAAGCGTGAAGAACGTCGCAAGGATATGGGGGAGGGCTGTGACATAGGTGACGGTGTCGAAGTGCGCGCCGGAGACGCCGAAGACGATCGCGGCAAGTGCGCCAATCGACGGGCGCTTCGTCACGCGGGCGACGAGCGTGTAGAGGATGACCATGGACGAGAGGTGGACGGCCAGGTTCACAGAGCGCCAGGCCATCGCGTTGAGGCCAAACAGCTCCCACTCAACTGCGTAGACAGCGCCGGTTAGCGGACGCCAGTTGGGCACGATGTCGTGCATGCGGAAGGTGTCGATGACGTACGCGGGGCCGCCGAGATACTCGACGCTGCCGAGTACGACAAAGTCATCGCCATCAAAAAAGTAGCGTAGTGTCGGCGCATGAATGCCGAACGTGAGCGCAAGCGCAGCGAGCAGGCCCCAGTGCCGGATCGTGAACCGCCAGACGTCGCTGAGAGACAGAGACGCCACGGCGGCCAGCGGCCGACGCAGGACATACCCACCCGCGGTTGCGGGTATTGGGTACTTCATATTCTCTTGTTGCCAGTTGTTGCGGTGGCGGGGATGCCACACCAGAACGTTGGAGCCAGTGTAGGGGAGGGTTGTGGTTAGCGGATCATGTAATCGGTCAAGATCAGGGTAATGTTTATGTAGATCCTATGACGGAACTTGACGGGCGTTTTCGATCAGTGGTGCGCTCATGTGCTTATACATGCTCGTTATCGTCGCCGTTACGTTGGGTGCGATGTCAAGCTTGATTCTGATCCATGGCGATCGGCTAATACCCAACCACAGCACAAAACTTATGCCTCTACCGGAGAGAGCTCGGACAACGGAATACGCGCTGGCGCACAGGGCCGCGACGCGCTCGACGAGGGCGCGGCAAGCAGCGCCCCTACACGGCCGGGCGTTTGCGCTATCGCGTAGGCATGGCTCTCGCTCGACGAGGGCGCGACAAGCATCGCTTTACACGGCGTGCGTCTGCGCTATCGCGTAGGCATGGCTCTCGCTCGACGACGCGGACTGAAAGCCCGCGCTCCGGACTTCTAGCTAGCGGGAGACCTTGGAGGTGGCATCGGCGCTGGCGCACAGCGCGGCGACACGCTCGACGAGGGCGCGGCAAGCAGGGCCCCTACACCGCGTGCGTCTGCGCTATCGCATGGGCATGGCTCTCGCTCGACGACGCGGGCTGAAAGCCCGCGCTCCGTACGCCGGGCTAGCGGGCGATTTTGGAGGTGCGGAGGCGGATTAGGTCGCGGACTACTTCCCACACTTGTTGAGGGCGCACCTTCAAGCGCGAGCCCTCGACGTGCGACCACTGGACGGGCACTTCGACGATGCGGTAACCGAGAGCGCGGGCGATGTGCAGCACTTCGGCGTCGAAGATCCAACCGCTTAGCTGCTGGCGCTGGAAAATGGCCTTTGCTGCATCGTGCTCGAAGCCCTTCATGGGGCACTGCGTGTCGTCGATGTCGGGGAGGACGCGCATCGCCTTGCGCATCATCGTGAAGGCGCGGCCGACCATGCGGCGCTGTGCGGGTTGGCTGGCACGCATGTCGCTGCCATCGGGCTGGATGCGGCTGCCGCTCGCGACAGGCACGCCGTCGCGGAGGTGTTCGAGCAGCTTTAGCGACTCTTCCGGCGGCGTCGCGAGATCGGCGTCCATGAAGAAGACGTACTGACCTGTGGCGACGAGCATGCCGGTGCGGATGGCGGCGCCCTTGCCGCGATTTACCTCGTGATGGACGAGACGGAGGGTGACGTTCTTCGGCGTCGCAGCGGTGCGTTCGCGGACGATGTCAGGAGTGCGGTCGCGGCTGCCGTCATCGGCGACGACGATCTCGCTCTCAAAATCCTGCGCGGCGAGGAAGGCGATCACGCGGTCGAGGCCATCCGGCAGGCGCGCTTCCTCGTTGTAGGCGGGGAGGACGAACGAGACGAGCGGACGTGGGCTGCCTGCGGGTTGGACTTGCGGTTCGATCACCGTCTCGGGCGTGGCAACGATGGCGGTCATGTGGCGTCCGCCTGTTCGGTCGAGATCGCAGGGACGAATGCGGTGTCATCGGCTTCGACAGCCTGCGCTGAGGTCTTTCTTCTGCGGACGATCTTCGGGGCGATGAGCGGTTTACCGGTCATGTCCGCGATCGCCTGGGCAACCTCCATGACGTCTGTAAGGCCTTCGCGGACCATCGAGCGGGCGACGATGACATCGCCTATGCGGAGACGCTTTCCGCTTTCCTTCACGAGGACGATCTCGAGTTGGGCGAGATCCTGAAGCTGGCCCTGTTGGCGCTCGCGCGTGAGTTCTTCGATGCGGATCTCGTGGATCTTCCAGAAGGGGACTAGCTCCGTTGTGCCGACGCCCATGCCGAGAAATCCCTGCTGCCACAAACCAGACTGCTTCTCCCGCTCGAAGACGACGTCGGTGCCGGCAACGGTATAGACGAACCCGATACCGGCGAGGGGGAGGCTGATGACGGTGACGACGAGCAAGATCATCGTCAGCCAGAAGGGCATCGAGCCGACCCAGAGGATTATCGACACGAAGGCGGCTGCGCCCACCAGAAGTCCGAAGAGGGGGAAGAGTGCGGCGGCGAGGGCGGGCCGGACGTTGATGCGGTCGGGTTCGATGAACGCGACGCGGCGGTTCAGATAGACGATCTTCTTCTTAGGGGGTGGTGCGGATTCGGGCGGCATCTTCGGCAGTATAGGCGGGGGTCGTGCGCCAAGCATGCCTCGCCGAACAGCCTGTGGCAGGACCGAGCGAGACGGCGGATTTCTAACGACAGAGGATGGACGATTGAGGATGGAAGATGGATCGCCTAGAGCTTTGCCGAGCGTCGCTGGAGGATCCTGGCTTCGGGGAGCCAGCGGTTACGGAGGTGGCCGATGAGGAACATCGAGCCGGTTACGAAAACGGCGTCGTTTGGGCGGGCGCGGGTTAGCGCGAGATCGAGGGCGGTGTCGGGGTCCTTTTCGAAGGCGACGTTTTTCTTACCGAGGTGGTTCTCGAAAAGGGCGACCATGCGGGCGGGATCGCCCTGACGCTCGACGAGGGGCGGCTGGGTGACGACGACGGACGCGGCGACATCGGCGAGGGCGCGCACCATCGCTGCCTGATTCTTGTCGGCGAGGATCCCGCAGACGAGGTGGATCTTCGTGCCGCGCTTGATGACGTGCTGGCGGAGGGCGTCGGCGAGGGCGCGCGCTTCGGCAGGGTTGTGGGCGCCGTCGAGGATGACGCGCGGCGATTGCTGCACCGTCTCCATGCGGCCGGGGATCCACGCGGCGCGCAGGCCGTTGGTGATGGCGTCGTCGTCGATCTTCACGCCGGTGCGTTCGGCGAAGGCGCGGACGGCGGCGCCCGCGACGGCGGCGTTTTTTGCTTGATGCGCGCCGGGTAGGGACAGCGCGTCGTTGACGGCGGAGGGTGGACGGCCGATGACGCGGAGGTCGGCTCCCACGGCGGCACATCGCTGCTCGATGACGGCGAGGGCGTCGCGGTGGCGTTCGCCGGTGACGACGATTTCGCCGCTGCGGATGATGGCGGCTTTCTCGCGGGCGATTTCCGGGCGAGTGCGGCCGAGGCGTTCGGTGTGTTCGAGCTCTATGTTCGTGATGACGCTCACGGGCTTTTGGTCGAAGACGTTCGTGCAGTCGGTGCGGCCACCCAGGCCGACTTCGACGACGGCGACTTCCACACCTTCATCGGCGAAATGCTTCATCGCGACGGCGAAGGCGACCTCGACCAGCGACGGGCGGCCGAAGCCGATGCCATCGAGGACCTCGATGTGCATCTGGCGAACGAGCGGATCGAGGCCGAGGACGAGATCGGCGAAGGTGTCGGGCGGGATGAGGGCGCCATCGATGTCGATGCGCTCGATGAAGGTTTGGAGATGGGGGGAGGAGTAGAGGCCGGTGCGGAGGCCGGCGGCGCGGAGGATCGAGGCGACGATCGTGGATGTCGAGCCCTTGCCGGCGCTGCCGCCGACGTGGATCACGGGGAAGGCGAGGTGTGGGTCGCCGAAATGGGCGAGGATATGTCGGATACGGTGCTGGAGGGCGCGTTCGACGGGGATGATGGGGAGTTCGTGCCAGAGTCGGCGTTCGAGGTAGTCGACGGCTTCGTGATATCGGTCGTGAGGCACGAGCGCAGCCTAGCCCCATACTCGGGTGGCCGCTAGGATCGGGGCGCGCGAGGATGCCGGAACGGAGGCGACCTCGCGTATTTGGCGTGCGGCATGGACGCTCGCGCGCCGTTCTCCGTTTCTTCGTCGTTTGTGCGTCCGCCGCGTCCGCAGCAGCTGCCGACGGGACTGCGCCTTCGCCCGCGATACAGTGTGGGCGTCCGCGGCCCTTGATCATGGGAAGTCTAATGTCGCTTGTTGTGCAGAAGTATGGTGGGAGCTCGGTTGCAACGGCCGAGAAGATCAAGAGCGTTGCCGCGCGCATCAAACGGACTGCTGATGCTGGAAGCGGCGTCGTCGTTGTTGTGTCAGCGATGGGTGACACGACGGATGAGCTGATTGAGCTTGCGCACGCGATCAATCCGCACCCGGAAGCGCGCGAGATGGACGTGCTGCTCTCGACCGGCGAAACACAGGCGAGCGCGCTGATGGTGATGGCGCTGCATGCGCTCGGTGCAGAGGCGATCAGCCTATCTGGCGGGCAGGCGGGGATGCGGACGGATCGCGTCCACCGCAGCGCGCGCATTCTCGACATCGACCCGGCGCGGCTGAAGGCGGAGTTAGAGCGCGGGCGGATCATCGTCGTCGCTGGTTTCCAGGGTCTGACGGAGGACTTGGACGTCGCGACGATCGGGCGCGGCGGGTCGGACACGACGGCGGTTGCGTTCGCGGCGGCGCTTGGCGCGCGGTGCGAGATCTACACCGACGTCGAGGGCGTGTATACCGCGGATCCGCGCGTCGTGCCGGACGCGCGGAAGCTCAAGGACATCTCGTACGAGGAGATGCTCGAGCTAGCGAGCAAGGGCGCGAAAGTGATGGCGCCGCGGGCCGTGGAGCTGGGTTCCGTTTACAACATCGGCATTCTGGTAGCGCACAGCACGAAGGACGCGCCGGGCACACTGATACATGGAGGCGTCGATATGGAAGGCTTCAACCGCGTGCGTGGGATCGCGCATGATATGGATGTGGCGAAGATCACGCTGCGGCATGTTCCCGACCGGCCGGGAATCGCGGCGGAAATCTTCGAGCCGTTGGCTGACGCGAACCTGAGTGTTGACACGATCGTTCAGAACGTCAGCGAGAACAACACCACTGACCTGACATTCACGATCGCGAAGAACGATGTGAAGCGCGCGCTGCCGGTGGTAAACGAGATCGCGAAGACGATCGGCGCGAAGGAAGTCGTCGCAGACGAGAAGATGGGGAAGGTGAGCATCGTCGGGACGGGGATCCAGTCGGCGCCTGGCTATGCGGCGCGGATGTTTCGCACGCTTTCGGAGGCGGGGATCAACATCGAGATCATCTCGACATCGGAGATCCGGATCACGTGCATCGTGCCGGAGAACAGCGTGCTGGATGCGGTACGGGCGCTGCATGCGGCGTTCGAACTGGAGAAGGTGGAGTTGTAGACGTCGGTCGTCGGTCGAATCGTCCTATGCGTTGACTTTCTCCACTTTCGCGCGGAGGGGGCCTGCGACGGGCAGGCCATCGACGATCTCGCGAGGCTCGATGTTGCGGGCGCACGACTTGTCGAGTGTGAGGCGGTCCGCGACGAAGTCCATCTTTGGGACGGCGTAACCGCATGAGGTCTGCACCTTCTCGACGTCGATGAAGAAGGCCTGGCGGACGTACGGATGGGCATCGTCCTGGAAGGCCGCCTTGTGCTGCGTGAGCAGTGGGTCATCGAGATCGACGCTGCGCCCGCGACCATAGAGGCGGAGGATGCCGGCCGTGCCGCCGAAGCTGCAAAGCATGAGCGTGATACGGCCGTTCTCGGCGGTGTGCTTCGCGGTCTCGTTGCCGCTTCCGGGGTAGTCGAGATAGCCGACGAGGTTCGGGTTCAGGACACGCAGGAGCGTGCGGCCCTTGGGCGAGAGGTTCGGGAAGCCGTCTTCAGGATCGCTCGGCGCCGTGGCGACGAAGAACATGTGCTGCGCTTCGATGAATGCTTTGCGCTCGTCGTCGATGTGGTCGTAGTAGTCCGCCATGGTCGCCTCCCGGGTTGCGTGGATGAGACTTCATTCTTGCACAACACGAGCGGCTTGCGCCGAACGTCAGCGATAGCTCTCGACGACCGCAGCGCAGAGGGCCTCGACGCCGCGGCGGGAGACGGTGATGCTGCGGACGCCGCTCGGAACATCAGATTTGTAGTGCTCTGAGACGGCGTGACGGAGCTGCGTAGCACCCCAGATGATGATCAGCTGAGCCCACTCTTTGTTCGCCTCCGCCTGCTTCTCGCCGTGCGACTTGCTCGTGCCGTCGACCGTGCGCAGTTCGATGTCGGCGCCTGCGAAAGCTCGGCGGAGGCCATCCCATACGCCGGGAGAGCCGCCGACGAGGACGACCCGGCGCACCTTCTTGCGGGCGAGGGTTAGTGCGGCATCGAGGCCGGCTCGGGAGTTGTTGGAGCCCAGGCAGATCTCGCACGAGGGCTTCGTGACGACGACGGCTTCACGGGCGACGACGCCTCGCGGGGTGAGTTCGCGGTCTAGGGCGAGGCAGGCATCGCCACAGACGCGGACGAGCGCGCTCTCGATGGCGGTCTGGGCTGCATCGAGTTTGGATGCGACGAAAGCTTGCTTCCCGGAACGCGTGAGTCCGGAGGACTCGAGGACGGCACGAGCGCGGTCGGCCGCGTGCGGCGTGTCGAAGCCACTCTCGCGGAGGAAGGCGTCGATGTTGACTTCGCCCGACGCCATGGCTCCGCGCTCTCGCCTGTGCTTGCGCGGCGCGCATCTTGAGGTCGTGCCGCTGAAGTAAGCATACGCCGCCATGTTGTCCTGCCACCTGCTGCGCGCACGCCGCGCGGGCTGAAGGCCCGCGCTACATCGGTGGAGGCTTATGGTGCCGGGTGGGGGCGACAGATCATGTCGCTCTTGACGCATTCGCTGCTAGAATCGCTGACATGCCATACCTCGAACTGCCGGACGCGAAGATTTACTACGAGACGCATGGGCTGAAGGCGGCGGATGGGGCGCCGGCGGTTGTGTTTGCGCATGGGGCGGGCGGGAATCATCTCTCCTGGTGGCAGCAGGTGCCGCATGTGCGCGATCGGTATGCGGTGCTGGTGTTTGACCACCGGGGGTGGGGGCTGTCAACGGCAGACAGCAAAGTCGGTGGGGCGGCGTTTGCGGATGATCTTGCTGCGCTGATGGATCACGTGGGGTTTGGGCGGGCTTCGATTGTGGCGCAGTCGATGGGTGGGTGGATGGCGCTACGGTTTGCGCTACGGTGGCCGGAGCGGGTCGAGCGGATCATGCTTTGCGACACACACGGTGGGATTGCGTCGCCGGAGATTGACGGTTGGGTGAAGGCAACGGCGGAGAATGCGGCTCGTCTTCCGGCAGGCGTGCATCCGGCGGCGGGCGAGCGGATGTATCGCGAGCAGCCGGCGCTGGCTTTTTTATACGAGGACATCGACGCGCTGAATCACGTCACGCGGGCGGAGATCTCTGCGGCGATTCAGGCGGCGG
Source organism: Dehalococcoidia bacterium (assembly GCA_021731085.1). Taxonomy (GTDB): domain Bacteria; phylum Chloroflexota; class Dehalococcoidia; order DSTF01; family JACRBR01; genus JACRBR01. Next base: position 20,244 of record JAKFYB010000033.1, on the reverse strand, counting down.
GGACGGTGACTCCGGCGGAGGCGGCGTCGTTGTCGATGCCGGTAATGTTTCTGATGGGCAAGGAAGACATCGTGATACCGCCGCGGTTTCTTGAGGCTGCGGCGGCTCTGGTGCCGGGCGCGCGGATCGAGCGGGTGCCGCGGGCGGGGCATAGCGTGTATTTCGAACGCGCGGACGCGTTCAATGCGGCGATGGATCAGTATCTCGCCACGTAGCCCGATCTCAGCGAACGGACCAAATACGCGACGAGGGCACGGCAAGAGCGCTCCTAAGCGATGCTTCTCTTCGCTGTCGCATGGGGCTGGTTCTCGCTCGACGACGCGGGCTGAAAAGCCCGCGCTCCGGAATGCTCCACGCTGTCGCACGAAATGTCTGGGGCGCTCGACGAGGGCGCGGCGAGCGGCACCCCTCCGCGATGAACGCATCGTTGATCGACTAGAATGCCCCTATGCCTCCGAAGGTGATCATTGTTGACTATGGCGCAGGGAATCTGCGCAGCGTTGCTCGCGCGGTTGCGGAGGTCGGGTATGTGCCTGATGTGACGACCGATCCGCGCGCTGTCGCTGATGCCGATGCACTGATCGTGCCCGGTGTGGGGGCGGCGGCGGACACGATGCGGAATCTGCGCGAGTCGGGGATGGTGGCGCCGGTGCGGGAATACATCGCTTCGGGGAAGCCGTTCTTTGGCGTGTGCATGGGGCAGCAGGCGCTGCTTTCGGTTAGCGAAGAGGGGGGAGAGCACGAGTGCCTGGGGATCATTCCGGGGCGCGTGAAGAGGCTTCCGGGTGGGCAGAAGGTGCCGCACATGGGCTGGAACACGGTCAGCCAGCGCCAGCGCGCCGGTGAGCGGCACGCGATCTTCGACGGGATTCCGGACGAGAGCTACTTCTACTTTGTACATAGTTACGCGCCGCACCCGGACGATCAATCCGTCGTGATCGGCGAGACGACGTACGGCGAGACGTTCGCGTCCGTGCTGGCGCGGGATAACGTCGTCGCGACGCAGTTCCACCCTGAGAAGTCGGGGGAGATGGGGCTGAAGATGTACGCGAATTTCTTGAAGCTGGCAAACCCAGGGTGACGCTGCCAGCGGGCGGCCACGCAGGACCGCCCCTACAATTCCCGGCACTGTAGACTTTCAGTCCATGGACATCATTCCGGCGATCGACATACGGGGCGGGAAGTGCGTGCAGCTCAAGCAGGGCGATTACGCGCGTGAGACCGTGTATGGCGTCGATCCTGTGGCGATGGCGCAGCACTGGCGCGCGCAGGGAGCACGGCGGCTGCACATCGTCGACCTGGATGCGGCGAAGGAAGGGCGGCCGGTCAACGACGCCGTCATTCGGCGCATCGTCGCGCTGATGCGGGGGGAGATGTCCGTGCAGGTGGCCGGTGGCGTGCGCGATCACAATGCGCTGCACCGCTGGATCGAGTCGGGCGTCGACCGCGTGGTGATCGGGACGTGGGCGGTGCAGGATCCTGACGGGATTTCGCACGCGCTGGAGAAGCACCAGGAGAAGGTCGCGGTCGCGGTGGACGCACGCAGGGGGATGGCGGCCGTGAAGGGCTGGCTGGAGACGAGCGATACGCCCGTGGATGGCCTGATGAAGGACATGGCCGTGCGGGGCGTGCGGCACTTCATCTATACGGACATCGCGCGCGACGGCATGCTCCAGCACCTCGACTTTGGCACCGTGCATCACTTGCTGGAGGTGCTGACGGGGACGGGCACGCCGGCGAGCCTCATCTACTCCGGCGGCGTGACGTCGATTGAAGACGTTGTGGCGCTGAATGAGCATCCGCTGGAGGGCTGCATCGTGGGGACGGCGCTCTACGACGGCCGCCTCGATCTGGAGATGGCGATCCAGTCGCTGGCAACGGGCGACGGAACCTGAGCGACGCTCGGCGGACCCTCGCTTAAGGGATTCACCTACGTTTGGCGACAAATCAATGGCTGATTGACGACGGCCTGGGTGGGGACTGGGCCTCTCGGTGCCGATTATGATTCTGAGAGAAGCCTACGACCCGGTGTCGTAGGAGCGGCTTTTCCGTGCCACCGGAAGGGATCCCTGTGAGCGTCCGCATCGCCGAGCACTGGTTTGAAGTGAAGCGGATCGACGACGCGATCACGTTGCTCTGGGAACCGCACCTCCATCCCGTCTGGCAGAGCAATATCTGGCATGTGCGCGGACGTGACCGCGATCTCCTCGTCGACGCGGGGATGGGGATCGGCGATCTGGCTGGGGCGCTGGCAGAAATCGCTGACAAGCCGATCGTCGCCGTGGCGACGCACAGACACGCCGACCACGTCGGGGGCTTTCAACAGTTCGCGACGCGGCTCGCGCATCCGCTGGATGCCGACGAGATCGCCAGTCCGGAATCCTTCGCATCGCTTATCAAGGCAGACTACCCGCCCGAATTCGTTGCATTCCTGGAGCGCGATGGGAATCCGGACAGCACAGAGCTTATCGACGCGTATCCGCACGAGGGTTACGACCCGCGGGCGTACACGCTGCAGCCGGCGCCAGCGACAGAACTTGTCGAAGAGGGAGACGTTGTCGATCTGGGAGACCGCAGCTTTACGGTGATCCACCTGCCGGGACACTCTCCGGGGAGCATCGGTTTGTGGGACACGGCGAGCGGTGTGTTGTTCTCTGGCGACGCGATCTATGACGGACCGCTGTACGACTTCTTGCCCGAGTCGAACATCGCCGACTACGTGGAGACGATGCGGCGGCTGCTCGAACTGCCGGTTGAGGTCGTGCATGGCGGCCACGACGGAAGCTTCGGCCGCGAGCGGCTCGTTGAGCTGGCGGCGAAGTACCTCGAGCAACGCTCGGGGCAGGCTGAGGCGTTGCGGGCGCAGACGGCGTAGGCGCGGTCTGGTGGCCGACGGCAGACAACAAACAGCAAACAGCAAACAGCAAACAGCAAACAGCAAACAGCAAAGGCTGCTAGCCCAGCAGTGCTGGTGCAAGCTCGCAACTGAAGACGTTCGCGCGCGAGAGAACACGCGCGGGCTCTTTCAGCCCGCGCTCCGTCGTGCTGCGACGCGCACTGCTCTGTCTCACTCGACGAGTACGCGCGGGCTGAAAAGCCCGCGCTCCCCGATCATCGTAGGGCAGCGTCGTTCGCGTTCCGTGCGCACACGGCGTGTAATCCGAGGCTCACGGGAAGTAGGGGCGGAGGGTTGCTTCGTCGCTGCCTTCGCGCTGGTACGTGGCGAGGTAGACGGTGCGGCCCGGATAGGCGGCGATGATCTCGGCACGCTTTGTGGTGATATCGCGCGCGTAGACGATGTCACCATCCAGGTCAGCGGAGTTGCGCCAGAACACACTTCCGTAGCACACAAAGTTGTTGCCACAGGGATCGACGAGCACGAGCGCGTCGTGAAGGTCCTGCTCGTCGGCTAAGCGGTGGATGCGGTCATCGACGCCGAGCGCGCAGCACATCGCGGATGCACGGTTCGGGACAAGATCCGCCTGCCAAGACGTGCGCTGCCCGAGGAGCCAGCCGTACACGCTGCCGAGGACGAGCAGACCGATGACGCCGAAGACAACGGTGCGCGCCGCCCAGTACGGTCGGTGGGCAGCGTCGAGGTCGCCGTCACGGCCGGCAGCGACGAGGCTGGCGATGAGATCCGCCGCGCGATCGGCGCCACGGGCGGCGAGCAGGATGAGGAAGGGCAGCGCCTCGAACCAGTAGCGCGGGCCGTACATGACGCCGCTGCTCTCGTACAGCACCCAGATGGCGGTCGCGGCGGTCGCGCAGGCGAGGAAGAACCAGTCCTGCGGATTGCGGCTGCCCAGGAGGAACGGCAGGAGACTGAAGATAAGGCCGACAAAGGCGGGCCAACCGTGCAGGACGAGCAGAAGGAGGGCGAGTTGCATACGCTCGTTTTGGACGCCGACAGCGCTATCGTGGCTGCCACCGGTGCCAACGGAGGACACAGCACCACGATCTGGTCCGACCGCCGGTGCCTCCGGTGAAGCCCGGTCGAAGAACGTGACACCCGTCGACTGGTATCCGGTCGTGAAGGCGTCGCCGGTGAGCGCGTAGTTCCAGCCGAGGAACAGCAGTGCCATCGCTGCGCCGGCAACGAAGAACGCACCGACATGGATCACCGACTGCCGTCGTGTTTTGGGTGGGAGTAGGCCCGCGAGGAGAAATACGGCGAACGGCAGGGCGAGGGCGAGCGCGGTAAGGGGCCGTGTGTTGAGGAACAGGCCGAAGGCGAGGCCTGCGAGGACGCCGGACAGCAGAGGCCGCTTGTCGCGGTATGTGAGCGCCGCGAGGCAGGCGAGCAACAGGAATCCTGCGGTGTTGTGCGACATGAGGTTGCTGGCCTGCATGATGAAGAATGGTGACGTCGCGAGTAGCACCGCGGCCAGGAGGGCGACGCGACCGTTGTAGACACGACGGCCAACGACATAGATGAGCGCGGCGCTGGCGGCGCCAAACAACGGCGGCATGAGCCATGGCGCACCAAACAACTGGCCAATGGCAAGCGAGAACGGATGGAAGAAGGGGAACTGCGCGCCCCACGAGTCTTCTGTGAGGACGAAGGGCGCCGGAATGAAGAAGTCGAACGCGCCCTGGACGCGCGGCGGGTCTGTCGTGAGATTGCCGGACGCGAAGATCTTTGCCTGGAAGAGGTAGGCGACGGAGTCCGGGACGTAGGGCATGTGTTCGCGGCTGCTGAAATTGAAGTACAGCAGGATGATGAAGACGACCTCAGCAAAGGCGACGGCAATCACCCATGGGGGGATGCGCTGTAGCGGCCGGATGCGGTCGGATGCGTTGCCGGTCGGAAAGAATGTGAGGATCGCGGTCAGGAGCACGGCGATGAGCCCGAGCAGCAAGGCGTAGGGGTAGGGGCGCGTGAGCATCGCGAGCAGTGACTTCATCGACTGCGAGCGGTCGAGTTCGATGCCGATGCCGGGCGCTTCGACGCCGGGACGGCCGGGGGCGATATTAATCCAGCCGGTGGCGTCCTGGTTCCAGTGAAACGGCCTGACCGTGGCGAACACGGCATATCCATCATCGCGCGCGCGGAGACCGATGCTAGCCGACTGGACGTTCTTGTAGACGACGTTCACGCGGACATCGCGCCACTGCTCGATCTTCAGTGCGAGCTGGGCGTTGCCGGTGGAGCCAATGACGCCGTCGCCGATGATGGCTCCGCCCGTTACCTCCCAGGCAGGGTCGAGGCCATCGGAGAAGTCGTCCTCGAAGAGCGTGTTCTCGCCGGCGAAGTCAAGCACCTCGACCCTCGCGACGCCGCGCGGGTTGGGAAGGCTGGGCAGCGCGCCCGTGTCAGAGAGGGTGAGGATGATGCCGCCTTGGAGCGGCACCCCTTCTAGATCGAGCGCGAAGGACTGTAGGCGACCGTCGACGGCGACGCTGGCCGTTTCGCCTTCGATCGCAAAGGACACGGTGGTCGACTGGCCGCCCCGGCTCCAGATGTACGCAGCGAGAATGACCGCATTGGCGATGAAGGCAATCGCTACAGCGAGCAAGGCGCGCCGGTCTGAACGCAGCCGCCCAACAACCTGTCTGATGAGAACGCCCATCCAACCTCTGGGTGAACCTGACCCTGCCCGAGGTGCATAGTACAGGCCATCGAGCGACGGACGCCTGAGCCATCACGCCGGGTGCTGACACCCACGAACAAAATGGATGAACGAAGGGCCATTTATTCGCTACCGCTGCTTCGGTCAGTATCGTTTTGGGCCGACTATATCCGTGGAAGGATGTGGCCGGAACGTAGATCTGTTCCGACTGCCCGCGGAAACTGTGGAGAAGCCGACTCAACCCCGGTTGCTGCTTGGTGTCGCGCTGGTGGGCGCGCTGTTCGTAGCGATGTACGCGCTAGCGCTGGAGTTCGCGCCACGAGGTGAGTTTGCGCGTTTTCAGAGCAACATCCTGTACAACATACCGGGGCTGGTGGCGCTTCTGCTGGCGTCGGTGAGAGCGGTCGGCAGCAGCGGACGCGAACGCGCGGGTTGGCTGGCGCTGATCATTGCGCTCCTGTGCTGGCAGGCGGCTGACTGGATGTTCGCGTGGTACGACTACGCGCTTTCGGCGGCGCCGCCTTCACCCGGGCTCACGGACGCGCTGTACTACATGGGGTACATTGCGCTTGCCGCCGTAATACCGCTGATCGTACTGACGCCGGCACACCGCCGCGATCCGCGTTGGGTACTTGATGCGGCGGTGATCGTTGTCATCGTCGCCACTGTTAGCAGCGAACTGCTGCTGCGACCGCTCAGCGCCAGCGCTGATGACTCGCGTGCGTCAGTCCTCGTGGCGATGGGATATCCGTTGCTGGATCTCGGGTTGGCAGGCATGCTTGTGTTCAGCATGTACGCGGCAGGCCGCGCGGTCGGGCCGCGCGCCGTCGTGCTTGCGGCTGCGATCACGGTGCAGGTCGTCGCCGACTTCTTTTACGTTCTTGCTGTGGCACACGGCGGGTACGAAAACACGATCAGCTACATGGACATCGGTTGGCTGACAACCTACGCGCTCCTCGCGGCGTTCTGTGTCATGCCTGCGGAACCGGTGCGGGAGCGTGACGCAGTACCGGAGCCGACGTTGTTGGGCTTCATCGTGCCGTACTGCGCTGTCGCACTTCTCGCCGCCTTCACTGTTGGCACGGCCTTCTGGGGCTCGCCGCCGGCCACGCTTGTGGTCGGAGCACTGGCGGCGATCGTGCTGGTAACCATGCGGCAGACGGCGACGATGATCGAAAACCTGCGTCTCTACCGGGAGCTATCTGTTCAGATGCAACAGCGCGAGGTCTGGCTGGAGGTTCAAAGCGACTTAGGTGAGGCGATGATAGAGTTCGAGAACGGGCGCATCACGTCCGCGAACGATGCGTTCCTTCGCATCTCCGGATACCCGCTGGACGAACTTCGAGGATTCGCGTCCGGGCTCGACCTGATAGCCGATAGCGACCGCGACGCGTTGATCGAGTGGTTCATCCAGAACCGATCCGGGCAGCCGACACAGGCACAGATGCAGACACGCATCCAACGAGCTGACGGTAGCCTGGCGACGCTTGAGTTGTCGTCGAAAGCGGACACGACGTCAGGTACGTACCGCGTGATCGTCATCGCGCGGGAGATCACGGAGCGCGTGGCGGCCGACGCTGCGCGGCAGCGTGGCGAGGCGGTGATGCGGGCAACGCTGGAGTCGACGGCCGACGGAATCCTCGTGGTCGACAACGCGCGACGGGTCATGCACTACAACCATCAATTCGCGACGATCTGGCAGATTCCTGCTGCGCTTCGCGAGAACTCCACAAACCAGGGCATCCTTGCCCACAGCGCGGGTCTGGTGGCAGACGACGCTGAGTTCGCGGAGAAGATCGAGCAGATCTACAGCGGTCTCGATGAAGCGACGGATGAGGTGCGGCTGCTGGATGGGCGCGTGCTCGAGCGGTACACACGCCCACTCCTGCAGGATGGACGCATCGAGGGCCGCATCTGGAGCTTTCGTGACGTGACGGAGCGAGTCCGGAGCGCAGAGGCGAGAGAGCGAGCGCTACACGACATCGCGGAGTCGAAGGTCAGGCTCGAGGAGAGTCTTGAGGCTGAACGCGAGCGAGCACGGCGAGACCCGCTTACGGGTGCGCTCAATCACGGCGCGATCAGCGCCGCACTTGGTGAGGCTGTTGCGCGCCGAAGCTATGCAGTCACGCACGCAATCGTGATGTGTGATGTTGATGGCCTGAAGGCGATCAACGATACGTTCGGGCACCAGAGCGGCGACTGGCTGCTGACATCGATTGCACAAGCGCTCGGCGATCCGTCGGCCACTGTCGGGCGCTACGGTGGTGATGAGTTCGCGGTGCTGCTAGAGGGTGCGACCAAGGCCGAGGCTGAGGCGTACGTCGCGCGGGTTAACGCCCGCTTGGAGGAAGCGGCGTTCGTTCACGCGGAGAGTGGAGCGCGCATCACGGCGGCGGCGAGCCTGGGTATCGCGATGTATCCGGACGAAGCCGAGACCGTGCCGGACCTCATCCGCCTGGCTGACGGGGCGATGTATGCCACGAAGCGGCAGCGCTCGCTGGAAGCAACGGAGGGCTCGGTGCCGCTGCGGAGGCGGGATGACGAAGCCGTGCGGCTCATCTCAGAGCTGATTCCACTTTTGACGTCGCCAGGGGATGCAAGCGAAAAGTTGGACCTGATCAGTGCGCGGCTTGCGGCAGCAGCTTCGTACAACGGTGTTCGTATCGTGATCTTCGGTGACCGCGAGGGCACAAACGTTGTCGTCAGTACTAGCGGAGATTCAACGCGGGAGGAGGTCGCGTTCTGGCACGACGAGCAGAACAGCGTCGCACAAGAACAACCGCTTCGCGCGCTGCTTGAACGCACGAAACGGCCGCTCATCATCGACGACGTTTCGGCAGCGGCGCAGTTCTCGCCCGCAATGCGCGCGGCGATCCTGAGCGGAGGTACGAAATCAATTCTTGCCGTGCCGATGGTGTGGCGAGACGAGGTCATCGGAAGCATTGGCGCAGGGCGTACCGAGGCACATGCGTTCACGCCACGCGACGCGCAACTGCTAGCGACGGTTGCCGGGCAGATCACGGCGATCGTACGCATGGCCACGCTGGTGGAGTCGCTGCAGACTACGTCCGACCGCGTCCGCGAAGCGCAGGCAGAGACGGTGATGATGCTTGCGGCCGCGGCAGAGGCGCATGACCGGACGACAGGGATGCACCTGGTGAGCATCCGTTCGCTCGCGGAGGCGATTGCTTCGGAGCTTGGCTACGACGAGCAGCAAGCATACGACCTGGGACTCGCTGCGACGCTACACGACATCGGGAAGGTGAGCGTACCCGACACCTTACTCGCCAGTTCGGGTGCACTGGCCGGGGACGACTGGGCGTTGATGCAGCAGCACACGGTCTGGGGCCAGGAGTTTCTTGACGCGCGGCCAGGGTTCGAGACGGCGGCGATTGTGGCGCGCTCGCATCATGAGCGGTGGGATGGGGGCGGATATCCGGACGGATTTGCGGGCGAAGCAATACCGGAAGCAGCGACGATCGTGACGGTGGCGGACAGCTTCGACGCGATGACGCATGACCGGCCGTATCGACCGGGGCGGACGGCGGAGGAAGCCGTCGAGGAGATCCGCACGAACAGCGGAAAGCAGTTCAGTCCGCCGGTGGTGGAAGCGCTTGAGCGGCTCTATCAACGAGGGGCACTCGCCGTCTTCACGACGCAGCGCATGGCTGCGTAGGCGCATGGCTGCGTCGGACGAGAGAGCCAGTTGTTCAGGCGATAACAGTCTGCTCAGCAAGATCAATCAGTCGCTGGGAGATAGCGTCGGTTGAATATCCAAGCGTCCGGAAGCGTTCGTACATCTCAAAGCTCGAGAGCAGGTACAAACGATCGGCCGCTTCCTGGCGGCTGATGCCGGGGCGCAGATTGCCGTCGTTGACGAGCCGGCCGGTGATGTTTTCGATGTGGCCGCGCCGCACCTGCTCCTTCGTCGCGTCCACTTCGCGGACCGACTCATCGATGATCGACAGGCCCTTGATGCGATTGAAGAGGGTGGCCTCAGAGTGCCAGAAGCGCGTGGATCCGCGGAACATGCCGCGGACGGCCTTCGCGGAGTCCTGATGCTGGAGCGCTTTGCGTACGGCCTGAACGTCGGCGCGGTCGAGCGTTTCGTTCATGACGGCGAGCAGCAGTTCACTCAATGAGCTGAACTGCTGATACACGGTCGGCCGTGTGACGCCCGCATGTTTGGCGATTGTCTGGATGTTCGCCCGTTCGAGGCCGCCCGTTTCGAGCAACTCCCGTGTGGCATCCATGATGCGTTGCCGCGTCGCGGCAACTCCGATGGCTCGCTTTCCGAGCCGATAAGGCCTTGGCACCCCGCACCCTCTCCCAGCGCCCCCGCTTCGATCCAATCTAACACAGAGCTACAGAATTGCCATACGAGGAAGCGGGAGAGGTTAGAGCGAAGGCTATTCGGGTCGAGAACCTTCGGCGCCCCACTTGTCCCAGAAGACGACCTTCTCGGCCGGGATGCGGGCGGGCTTGCCGAACTTGCCCTTCGGCTTGCCGAGCGGGATAAGGGCGACGGTCTCGATGCCTTCGGGGATGCCGAGCAGCTCCTTGACCTCTTTTTCGTGCCACATATGCAGGGTGGTGAGCGTCGTGCCGTAGCCGAGCTCGCGCGCCTGCAGCATGAGGTTCTGGACGGCTGGGTAGATGGACGCGCCACCCATCGTGCCCAGGCGCATGCCGTCGGTCTTTCTCGTCACGAGAATGAGGACGGGCGCATCGGCGAGGTTGTTGGCGAGATGGTCGGCGGAGTTGAACGTGCGGACCATGTTGGGGTCGGCCTTCATCGCATCGCGGTTCGGACCGTATGTCTTGTCCCACGCGTCGAGATACCACTCGCCGATCTTCTCCTTCGTCGCGCGGTCGCGGATAACGACGAAGTTCCAGGGCTGCGTGTTGCCGCCGCTCGGCGCCATGATCGCGGTGTCGAGGATCTTCCAGAGATCTTCCTCCGGCACGGGATCGGGGTGTAGGCGGCGCATGGCGCGCAAGGTTGAGACTACGTCTTGGAACTCCATCATTCTTCTCCTTCTTCTATTGCTGGTTCCGATTCGAATCGAATGCCGGTGAGTGTGGGCAGCGTGTCCTCAAGAAATCGCTGGGCCGCGGCGTCACCCTTGAGATATGCATCGAAGAACGGCAACGAGACAGTACGAAGAAGCTCGCGTTGCCGGTCGGCAGAGATAAGTTCATCTGTACCGTCGGCGCGATCAAGGCACACGGTGGGGTCAGCACCGACACCCTCAGCAAATCGAATTAGGTCATCAGTTATGGCCCCTTGTGAGGTCTCGCCCAGGATGTCACCGAGTTGACTATCCGCGATATCGATGTCGCCGAAACGGACATGCTCAGCGCCAACGACCTCCACGAAGTATTTCGGAGCACTCGCCGCTTCGTACGCCTTCTTGATGCTTGCTGGCCCGACGAGGATGTCTATCGAGCCGCCGACAATCATGGCCGGAACACTCGCATCGACGGCAATGTCTGGAGGAACCAGACATCCGACAGGTGAGATCGGCAACACGGCATCGATGCGTTCGTCACGCAGAGGGCCATAGGCGGTAATCATGGTCGTGAGGCCCCCGCCAGAGTGCCCCGTCATGCCCACGAGCTCTTGATCAATGGCGCCGCTCAAGAACGCCGTGGCATCCGAGCTCATGGCGAACAACTCATCGATGATGAAGCGCACATCCTCCGGTTGATCCAGCGTGGCGTATAGGCGAGGACCCCCGGCGGCGTCCAGCCTTGTTTGCGGAAACCCCGGCGCCGCCACGACGTACCCGTGGCTCACGAGGTGACGCAGGTACGACGCGGACTGATTCTTTAACGACGAGTAGCCGTGGGCAAAGACGATGAGAGGATAAGGCCCGCCGCTCGCATCAAGGCGGCCGTCCTGATCGTCAGGCGTGCCTGCGGCCACGGGGTACCAGACATCGACCTGCATCTCTCGCTGAGGCGAGCCTGCGTAGTCGCGGTTCGGCGCCGTCGGACGAGAGGGATCCACCATGTCGAGCGTCCGGAGACCGACGCCATATGCGCCGCGCGCAGCTGCTTCTTCGACCGTCGTGGCGGGCACTGGGGTGGGTGTGAGCTCGGCATCTGAGCCGGAGGAGCAGCCCGCTGCGATCAGTACGACGCAGAAGAGGGCCATGAGGGCTCGTGTGTTGAACATCGTCCGAGTATACGCTTGGGCGGTCGTACGTTCGCCCGAACGTGTGGTTGTCTACTGCTCGTTGAGAGGGCGTTCGCTCTGGAGGTATGCGCGCATCAGACGCGACGCGTCTTCGGAACGCATCGTTTCCATGAACTTCGCAGACTCGAAAGCGAGGCGTTCGTCGATGGGCAGCGGCTCGAGCGCCTTCTGCACACACTGCTTGATCAAGGCGATGCTCAGCGGCGGTCGTGAGGCGAGTTCGTTCGCGAGTTTGAGCGCTTCAGCCATGAGATCGCCTGCGTCTACAGCGCGATGCACCAGACCGAGCGCGGCAGCGGTATCGGCGTCCACGGCGTTGCCGAGCAGCATGAGCTCGAGCGCCTTCGCCGCGCCGATGAGTTGCGTCATGCGCTGTGTGCCGCCGGCGCCGGGGAGGATGCCCACGCGAACTTCGGGCAGGCCGATCATGCCGCCACGCGCGGCGATGCGGAAGTCACACGCAAGCGCGAGTTCGCAGCCGCCGCCCATTGCGGTGCCATTGATTGCGGCGACGACGGGCTGCGGCAGCGCGGCGAGCTTCAGGGAGAGCCGGTTGAGAGGGTGGAGCTGTGCTGGCCGCGGTACCCCAGTCTCGGCCGCCGGCTGAGGCGTCGGGGCCGAGCGAACGGCGTCGGAGAGCGTGCTGAGCTCGCCGACATCGTAGTGGGTTATGAAGATGCCGTCTGCGCCGCCTGTGAGCACGAGCACGCGGCTTTCGGTGTCGCCTGCAAGGCCATCGACGAGGGCGTGTAGCTCTTCCACCATCGGGGCGTTGAGGAGATTGCGCGGCGGGTTGGACATCGTCGCGATGAGCACGGGGCCTTCGCGCCGCGTCTGCAGGAATTTGTACTCGGCCATGCTAACCTCCCCGATCCTCGCGAAACTGCCACGATGCTCGCGCGAGCGTTCGATCATAGCGCGCGGCATCTGCGAACGGCATCCGCTAGGATCCACGCATGGCTCCGTCACTGCTCCCGACACACGAACCTGAACTACTCGGCCCCGTCGAACTTTGCGACCCGAACGGCCGCCTGAACCGCGACGCTGTCGGCTGGAGCCGCACGCCGCTGCACGATTGCAACGTCTCCGGGCATGCACCGCGCAAGAAGCGGTGGAACTACTGGGCAGTGCACGATGACCGGATCTTCTTCTCGGCGACGATCGCGGATGTCGACCACTACGTGCTGGCGTTCGTATACGTTCTGGAATTCGAAAAACAGCGGTTCATCGAACGGACGGCGATCTTACCGCCGGGCGGGCTGGAACTGCCGTCGCATGTGCGCGAGTCGGTGGTTTTCGAGCAGGGTGGTCGGAGGCTGGGGCTGATGGACACGCCTCGGGGCACGCGAATCATCGTCGACTGGCCTGACTTCGTCGGGAAGGGTGTCGGCCTGACGGCGGATCTGCTGTGCGAGCAGAAGAAGAGTCATGAGACGCTTAACGTCGTGATCCCCTGGTCGCGGGACCGATTTCAGTTCACGTCGAAGCAGAACACGTTGCCTACGCACGGCAACATCCGGCTCGGCAGGGAGAAGTTTCGGCTGGAGCGCGACGCGTCGTGGGGCGTGCTGGACTTCGGGCGCGGCGTGTGGAAGTACAGCACGGCCTGGAACTGGGGCGCGTTCAGCACGCGGCTGCCGGACTACGGCGAAGGACGCTCGCACGAACGCGGACGAACGCTCGGCATCAACCTGGGATCGAAGTGGACGGACGGGACGGGGATGACGGAGAACGGCATCTGTCTCGACGGCGTGCTGTCCAAACTGGGGGAGGACATTCCGTTCGTCTATGACGAAGCAAACTTCATGAAGCCGTGGCGGATCAAAGCGAAGTCGAAGCGCGTCGACCTGAAGTTCGTGCCGTTCTACGAGCGCGTCGCGAAGGCCAAGACTGGGGTCTTGATGTCGGAGGTGCACCAGATGTTCGGACGGTACTCGGGGACGGTGGTGCCTGACACGGGCGAGACGATCGGCGTGGACAACGTGTTCGGGTGGATCGAGGAGCACAAGGCGCGGTGGTAGGGCAGCTAGTCAGCTAGTCAGCCAGTCAGCTAGTCAGCTAGTCAGCTAGTCAGCTAGTCAGCTAGTCAGCTAGTCAGCAGGATTTTGAAGCCTACGTGCGTTGTCTCGAAGCCCAGGCGTTCGTAGAAGCGGTGGGCGTCTGTGCGCTTTGTGTTGCTGGTTAGTTTGATCTGCGAGCAGCCGTGGACGCGCGCTTCTTCTACCGCCCAGCGCATCATCGCTGAACCGACGCCGGAGCCTCGCGCTGATGCGTCTACGATGACGTTTTCGATGATGGCGACGTCGCGGCCGTCGGGCTGCATGTCGGGCACGTACGTCAGCTGGAACGAACCGGCAATCTCGCCGGCGACCTCGGCGACGAGCAGGCGGTTTCGTGAGTCGTTCTCGATTGCCTCGAATGTAGCGTAGTAACCGGGCTCGATGTCTGCCCTAGAGTCGTCTCCGTGCTTCCTCGTGAGTTCGTCCGTGCGATAGAGGGCGACGATGCGCGGAACGTCGTCGCGTGTTGCGTCACGAACGTGAACGGCTGGATCAGGCATTGCCGTCTGCTGTGAACTTGCGCAGTTCTTGGAACATGGCGGGTTCGACGCCGCGCATGTAGTCGCCCATGGCGCCCCATTCGAACTCAGGCGGCTTCATGCCGACGCCGGGCGGAAGGTCGCTCTTTACGGACGCGATGTCGAGTTGGACGAGGGCGCTGGGGATGGGCGCGTGAACCATCTTCTCGCGCACGACGCGAGCTGTGCCGCGGGCGGCGAAGACGAAGCCTTCACCGACGATCTCGATCGCCATGGCGGGGCGCGCGCGCACGAAGCGCAGCGTGTTGGTGCGGTGGTCGAGGGCAAAGCGGACGGTCTTCGCATCGACTGCGACGGCGGAGTTCATGACCATCGTGTAGGGGTGGCCAGCGTCGTCGGTGGTTGCGCCGATTACGATGTGGGTGCCGTCGAGGAAGGCTACGGCTGCTTCGGGGAGGTCTTCGCGTTCGTTGCTGCTGCCCATGGGGTCAGGGTACGGGGTTGGGGTTCGACAGCAAACAGCAAACAGCAGAGGACCCTTCAACGGCTTCCGTTGACCACGAGCAGCACCCTATGGAAGCGGCGACTGCGGCGGAGCTGAAGCTCCGCTAGTACATGCACCGTGCTCGGAAGGAAGTCAGCGCTTCTTGAGGCGGGCGGACTTGGGGCCGCGGCGGGCGGGCGCTGGCGCCTTTGGTGGCGACGCCTTCTTTGCGGCAGGAGCGGCCTTCGCGGTCGGCCTGACCGGCGCTGGCGCGGCTGCGCGGGAGCCACGACCACGGATTGGTGTTGGCTTCTTTGGTTTGCCCTTGGGCGCGTCGTCGGTGGAGGGCGCTTCGATGCCGTCGAGGGTGCCCTGCTCGGCTTCGTCGTCGGGGTCGGTGTCGCCGCTACCTTTCGGGCCGAGCGGGCCGCCGTTGCCCATCTCGATCGTGGCAAGGGATGCGACTGAGTCGTTTTGGGCAACGTTGATGACAGAGACGCCCTGCGCGGAGCGGCCCGTCATGCGGATCTGGTCCATGCGCGTGCGGATGACGATGCCATCCTTGCTGATGACGATCAGCTCCATCGTGGAGTTGACGGTGCGGGACGCGATGACCTTGCCGGTTTTTTCGGTGATCTGGTAGTTGCGGACGCCCTGACCGCCGCGGTTGGTGATGCGGTACTCCTCGAACAGCGTGCGCTTGCCGTAGCCCTTCTCCGAGATGCTGAACAGTTCGTGGCCGGGCGTGACGACTTCGAGGGAGACGACCTTGCCACCCTTATCGAGCTTGATGCCGCGCACGCCACCGGATGTGCGAGAGGCGGAGCGCAGCTTGGCGACGGGGAAGCGGATCGCCTGGCCATTGGTTGTGATCAGCACGACTTCGTCGTTCTCGTGAACAACTTTGGCGGCGACGAACTGGTCGCTCTTCTCGAGGTTCATGGCGATCTTGCCGTTGCGGCGGACCTCCTTGAACTCGGTCAGCGGCGTCTTCTTGATCTCGCCCATGGCGGTGGCCATGACCATGAAGTCCTTCGTGTAGTCACGGAGGGAGACGATGGCGGTGATCTGCTCGCCGGGGTCGCAGTCGATTACGTTGACGAGCGGGATGCCCTTCGCCTGGCGCTTCGCGTCGGGGAGGTCCCACGCCTTCGATGTGAACACGCGGCCGCGCTCGGTGAAGAACAGCACGTTGTCGTGCGTGTCGCAGACGATGAGGTGCCGGACGGCGTCTTCTTCGCGCGTCACCATGCCTGTGATGCCCTTGCCGCCGCGGCGCTGCAGGCGGTACGACTCGAGCGGGATGCGCTTCACGTAGCCACGGTTGGAGAGCGTGACGACGGTCTCCTGATGCGCGATGAGGTCTTCTTCGGCGATGTCGTCGGCGCCGGTCTCGACGATCTGCGTGCGGCGCTCGTCGCCGTAGTCCTTCTTGATCTCGAACATGTCGTCCTTGATCAGGCCGTCGATCTTCTTCGGGCTCTTGAGCAGATCTTCGAGGTAGTTGATGTGCTTCATCAACTCCTTGTGCTCTTCCTCGATCTTGTCGCGCTCGAGCTTGGCGAGGCGGCGGAGCTGGAGGTCGAGGACGGCCTGCGCCTGGCGGTCGGACATCTGCCACGGCTTGGCCATGAGCTTCGACTTCGCGTCGTCGGCGGAGTCGGCGCCGCGGATCGTGGCGATGATCTTGTCGAGATCCTTGAGGGCGATGAGGTAGCCGAGGAGGATGTGCTCGCGATCGCGCGCCTTTTGCAGCTCGAATTCTGTGCGGCGGCGGATGACGTCGCGGCGGTGCTCGATGTAGGCCTCGAGCATCTTCTTGAGGCCCATCGTCTTCGGTTGGCCCTTGTCGAGCGAGACCATGTTCAACGCGAACGACGACTGCATCGCGGTGTGCTTGTAGAGCTGGTTGAGGACGCTGGCCGCCTGGCCCTCGCGGCCTAGCTCGATGACGATGCGCATGCCGTGGCGGTCGGACTCGTCACGAAGATCGCTGATGCCGGTGATCTTGCGTTCCTTCACGAGATCAGCGATGCGCTCGACGAGGGTCGCCTTGTTCACCTGGTACGGCAGTTCGTGGACGATGATTTGCCAGCGGTTGCCCTTCGCCATCTCTTCGATGGTGGCGCGCGCTTGCATAATGATGCGGCCGCGACCGTCGGCGTAGGCTTCCTTGATGGCATCGCGCATGATTTCGTTGCGCTTACCCTCATCGTCGAGCTGCGAGTCCTTGCGCATGCGGAAGATGATCGCGCCGGTTGGGAAGTCGGGGCCTTTGACGATGTGTGTCAACTCTTCGGTGGTCGTTTCGGGGTTGTCGACAAGGGCGCTGACTGCGTCGCAGATCTCGTTGAGGTTATGCGGCGGAATGTTCGTCGCCATTCCGACGGCGATGCCGGACGCGCCGTTGACGAGCAGATTGGGGAATCGCGCCGGCAGGACGACGGGTTGCGTCTTGGAGTCGTCGAAGTTTGGTTCGGTGTCGACGGTGCGGCTATCGATGTCCGCGAGCAGTTCTTCCGAGATGCGGGAGAGGCGCGCTTCGGTGTAGCGGTAGGCGGCAGCTGGATCACCGTCGACGGAGCCAAAGTTCCCCTGGCCGTCGATGAGCATGTAGCGGAGGGAGAAGTCCTGCGCCATGCGGACCATCGCCTCGTACACGGGGCTGTCGCCGTGCGGGTGATAGTTACCGAGGACGTAACCGACGATGGTCGCGCTCTTGCGGTAGGCGACGTTGGGGCGGATGCCCATTTCGTGGGCGGCGTAGAGGATGCGGCGCTGGACGGGCTTGAGGCCGTCGCGGACGTCCGGAAGGGCGCGCGAGACGATGACGGACATCGCGTAGGCGAGATACGACGTGCGCATCTCATCTTCAATGCCCTGGTTGCGGATATTGCCGATGTTGGAGTCTGAGGTCATGCGGGAATGGTGCTCGCAGCGTCATGCTGTGGGCGCTCTGTGGCACCCAATTCTGATGTCCTATCTTAGCAGTTTAGGGCCGTCTGGACTATGCGTTAGCGAGCCAGATCCGGCCCGTATTTGAATCTGACCAGCAAGCATTTTCGGGCAAGGGAACCTACCAACCCTCCATCTCGAAAACTATCTCGGTTCGGGAAACCGCGCGGGCTGAAAAGCCCGCGCTACGTCGTGGAAGACGCTCTCCGTGACGCGTCAGACGGCAACTTCGGCGTAGGGCGGGGCGGGGTGGTACTCCATGAAGTTCTGGACTTTGCGGGCCTCTTCGGGGCCTTTGAGTTGGCCAACGACGTAGAGCGCCATGTCGATGCCGGCGGAGACGCCGGCGGCGGTGATGACGTTGGCGTCGTGGACGTAGCGCTCGCCGTCGATGAGTTCGGTATTGGCCTTCAACTCGCGGAACTCGTTCTTGGCGCCCCAGTGGGTGGTGGCTTTCTTGCCTTCGAGGAAGCCGGCGGCGTGGAGGAGGAAAGCGCCGGTGCATACGGACGTGACGTACTGTGCGCCCGCGCCCGCTTGCTTGATGTAGGCGATGAGCTTCTCGTCGGACATGCCGGGGCGGGTGCCGAAGCCGCCGGGGATGACGATGAGTTCTGGTTTCGGGGCGTTGTCGAAGGTGTGGTCGACGTTCACGGTGAGGCCGAGGAAGGCGCGGACGGTGGGGGTGGCGGCGACGGTGTACGGCTTCCAGGACTGGTCGACGTACTTGGAGGCCATGCCGAAGACTTCCCAGGGGCCGACGAAGTCGAGTTCTTCGTAGTCGGGAAAGAGGATGAAGGCAATGTTCATGGCGATCTCCGGTCGCTGGTCGCTGGTCGCTGGTCGCTGGTCGCTGGTCGCTGGGGATCATGCTAGCAGGGCTGTGGTAGAAGTTCGAGTGGGCGTGTGATGCGGAATCGGCAGCGCATCGAGAGGTCGCCAACAACATGGAGCAGGCCCAACGCCACCAAATACGACGCGTCAGTGGCCACAGTGGGCGCGGCAAGCAGCGCCCCTACGCGACGTGCTGGTGCGCTGTCGCACAGATCAATTGCGTGGGCAAACACGTGGGCTGAAAAGCCCGCGGTCCGGCGGCGCGGCGGCAACACGGCGGGCTATGTGCCGGGGGCGGCGGCGGAGGGGACGGGTTCGGCGACGCGTTCGGCGCGGACGATGAGGCGCTGATCGTACTGGTGGGTGGCGCCGTTGAATGTGCCGCTGCAGGTGATGAGCGTAACGGACTCTTTCGGCGTGGGGCCGACGATGTCGTTCACCGGGGCACTCGCAGCGTCGTACTGCTGCTTGAAGTTCACGGCGTACTTGATACTGGTGCCATCCGCCTGCTGGACTTCGATGATGTCGCCGGGGTTCAGATCCTTGAGGTTCCAGAAGACGGCGGGGCCGACGTTCACGTAGTCGACGTGGGCGGCGAAGACGGCGTTGCCGCCGAAGCCGGGTTGGGCGCTGAAGTCGTACCAGGCGACGTCGTAGGCGTTGTCGGGGGCGAGCATGACGCCCGCGTTGTCGACGCCCTTCACAACGATCGGGGCGTTGATCTCCGCGTTGGGGATGATGATGCGCGTGATGGGGGCTGTGGAGCCGGGCGGGAACTGAGCGTCGGGTGTCGGCGACGGGCCCACGGGCGGCGTCGCGATATCGCCAAAGCCGACGACGGTCACGAGATCGGAGTTGCGGTCGTTGGTGCCGATGACGCCGGTGGCGACGACGGCCATGAGTCCGATGGCAACGACGATGAGCAGCGTGCCGACGGTGATGAGGAGGATTGAGAGCTTGTTAGAGTTCACGCCTTGCCACTTCCCGCCACCGCTCGCGGGCTGAAGGCCCGCGCTACATCTCTAGTCCCCGCGCTACATCTCTACTCACTGTACAACGCCCGGTGGCTGCCGGATGCTACAGCTTCGTGACATCGGTGACGGGCGTAGCAGACTGCGCCCCTACCTGCGCGTCGCGCTTCTAGACCCTCGTGCCGCGGACGATGAGGCGGTTGGAGTAGTGGCCGCCGCTGAAGGCGCCGACGCACGTAACGAGCGTGATGGTCTCAGCGCCCTGGCTCGCGACATACGACGAGAAGTCGCCGGACGGGCTGACGGACGTGCTCCAGTTGACTGCGTAGTTGTAGGTTCCGGTGGAGCTGTAGACGGTGATGATGTCGCCCGGGGCGAGGTTGCCGATCGAGTAGAAGGCGGCCGGGCCGACGCCGATGTAGTCCACATGCGCCGCCATGACGACGTTCGAGCCAGGCTGGCCAGGCCGACCGCCGAGGCCGTAGTGCGAGATAAAGTCGTACCAGACGACCTGGAAAGCGCCTTGCGGGTCACCCATCTGGCCATTGGTGCCGACCGTGCGGCCTGAAACGGCGAGGTTCACGCCGATCTTCGGGATGACGATGGTCATGTCTGTGCCCGTCACGGGGCCTGGGCCTGTCTGGGCGACGCCCGGGCGGAGGGCTGCGCCGCCGCCACCGAGGACA
>JAKFYB010000004.1 GCA_021731085.1 Dehalococcoidia bacterium | reverse complement strand
GGCGGCGGCTACGACCGGCGCGGTGGCAGCGGCAACGGTGGCGGCGGCGGCAACGATGGCCCTGCCCGCAGCGCCGACGGCGGCCTCCGCGAGCGCCCGAACCGCGACCAGGGCCCTCCCGGACCCCCGCGCGCACCATTCCAGGACTAAGTTGAGATGTAGGGGCGAGTCGCAAGACTCGCCCCTACTGCGTCCGTCGCGTGATCAGACGCCGCGCACTACCACGTGCCGAATGGCCTCTAAACACACGCGCTTCGAATCAAGCAATCGAAATCCGTTGACACGCTGTCCCGCTCCCACCAGAATGAACACTGTTCACCCCTAACGGAGACCGCATGTCGACGACACCCGCCGCCCCACGCAAGACCCGCAACGAGGACGCCCGCGCCGCTCGCCAGGAAGAGATCCTCGCCTCCGCGCGCGCCGTTTTTGCTCGACAGGGCTTCCGCGGCACGACGATCGCAGACATCGCAGAAGAGGCCGGCATCGCGCTCGGCACGATCTACCTCTACTTCAAGTCGAAGGACGACGTCTTCGCCGCCCTCAGCGAAGAGTTCAACCAGATCATCATGAACGCTCTAACGAATGTTCCGCGCGCCGATACGCTGGAGCAGGCTGTCCGGTTGCGGATCTTCCAGGTGTTCGAAGGTTGCGCCGAGAACCGCGACCTCGTCCGCCTCGTCGTCCTCAACACCGATCCCGACACAGCCGCCACCCGCCGCATGCGCTCCGATGAACAGAAGCGCTTCACGCCGCTCGTCAAAGATATGCAGGCCGTCATCAACGCAGGAGCCGTCCGCAGCGCCGATCCCGAAATCATGGCGCGACTCACCGTCGGCGCAGTCAGCATGTCGGTGTACCAGGCGTTCGTCCTCGACGACGGTCGCCGCTGGGAGAAGTTCCGTGACGCCTGCTGCGACATGCTTGTCGCGTACTTTACGCCGCCCGCAGCCTAGCGTTCCGACTCGGCCATCGCAGATCCTGTAAACTGCCGGAACTATGGTTACGCAGAAGCTCAGCGAAGCTCGCGCGCGGATGAAGCGCCCACAGGTGACTCCCGAGAAGCCGCTCTGGCAGGCACTCAAGGAGATCTCCGACGGCATCCCTGCAGAGGCTTGGGAAGGCTTCCCCACCGACTGCGCGAAGAACTTTGACGACCTGTTGGAACCTGAGTGGATTGATGGCAAGCCGGTAGTGACTCCAGAATGAGGCGTGTGTTCATTGACACGGCCTATCTCATCGCCCACTTCGACTCCCGTGACTCACTTCATCCTTTGGCAATGCGAATCGCTGACGGGTTCTTAACGCGTCCAGCCCAGTTCTTCGTGACCCATCTGGTGCTGGCTGAATTTCTCGCTCACTACTCGCGAGCCCGATCGGACCTTCGTGGTGGCGCAGGCGTCTATGTTGACTTGCTGCTCAATAGACAGGACGTAATTGTCCTTGAACTCTCTGACGATTTATTCGCGGCTGGATTGAACCGCTATCGTTCCCGGCCCGATAAGCGGTACAGCCTCGCCGACTGCGTCTCGATGGTCGTATGCGCCGACCTCTCGATCACTGAAGTCCTCACGTCCGATACCGACTTTGAGACCGAAGGCCTCACCATCCTCCTCAAGGACTGACCCGCGTGTACGAAGACCTCATCGGCCGCGAGACTCCCATCCACGTCCGCAAGTTCGACGGCTCATACCACCGCCGCTGGCCCGGCCGCTTCGTCGCGAACAAACCGCCGCTGTATCTGCTCGTCTTCGGCGCGAACGAGCTGATCTCCAACACACCCGATCCCGCCGACGACCCCGCCGCATGGCCAGCCCGCTACGGCGGCGACATCTTCCTCTTCGAGGACCGCTGGTGGAACGCCGCTTGCGCCAAGCGCGAGGGCCGCACCTGGTACTACGTGAACATCGCCAGCCCCGTCGAGTTTGATGGCGAAACCTTCTCGTACGTCGACCTCGATCTGGATGTCTCTTGGTACGCCGATGCCAGCCCGCGCGTCCTCGACGAAGATGAGTTTCTCGCCCACAGCGAAGCCATGAGCTATCCTGCGGACGTAGTCAGGCATGCGCGCGAAGCCGTGGATGAGGTCCTTGAATTGATCCGGCAGCGCGCGTTTCCATTTGATCGCACATGACCATCCGCGACGATCTCGCAGCCCTCATCCGTAATGCCGCCGAGGCCGCGATGGCCGACGGCGCGCTTCCACAGGTTCCCGTGCCCGAGATCGTTGTCGAGAACCCGTCGCGCCCCGAGCACGGCGACTACGCCACCAACCTCCCGATGCGCCTCGCACGCGCCGCACGCGCCAACCCGCTCGACATCGCGAAAGCGATCGCCGAACGCATTCCGGCCGAGGGCATGTTGTCCGCGTCCGAGCCAGCGCCCCCCGGCTTCGTGAACTTCCGCCTCGACACGAAGTGGCTCGCGGAGCAGGTCGCCGCCATCAAGCAGTCCGGTGACGCGTTCGGCAACCTGACGATCGGTGCTGGCAAGCGCGTGCAAGTGGAGTTCGTCAGCGCCAACCCGACCGGCCCACTCACGGCAGGCAACGGTCGTGGCGCCGCCATCGGCAGCGTGCTCGCGTCCGTCCTCCAGGCCGCCGGCTACGACGTCCAGCGCGAGTATCTCGTGAACGACGCCGGCACGCAGACTGAGGTCTTCGGTCGTACACTCGTCGCCCGCTACCTCCAGCTCGCCGGCAAGAGCGTAGAGATACCAGCCGACGGCTATCCCGGCGAGTACATGATCGACGTCGCGAAGCGCATCCGCGACGAAAGCACCCGCGAGCGGGCCGACGCATACGCCAACGCCACCATCGAAGAACCGCCCCGCGAAATGGTGCTGCGCGGCGTCGACATCATGGTCGAAATGATCCGCGACGACATCGGTAAGCTCGGCGTTGAGTACGACGCCTGGTTCCGCGAACGATCACTGTACGAGACCAACGACGGCACGTCGTTGTACGAGACGGCGCTGCAGAAGCTCCGCGACCAGCACTATCTCGTCGAGAAGGAAGGCGCGCTCTGGTTCGCCTCCAGCGAGCTGGGTGAGGACAAGGACAACGTCGTCATCCGCAGCACGGGCAAGCAGACGTACTTTGCTTCGGACATCGCCTACCATTACGAGAAGTTCCTCGCCCGCAAGTTCGATCGCGTGATCAACGTCTGGGGCGCCGACCACCAGGGCCACGTCTCGCGCCTCAAGACCGCCGTACAGGCGCTCGGCGTCGACCCTTCGCGCCTCGAAATCCTGATCTACCAGCTCGTGAGCTTCCGCCGCGGTGAGGAAGTCGTCCGCCTTTCGAAGCGTTCCGGCAACATCGTCCTGATGCGGGACATTGTCGACGAAGTCGGCCGCGACGCCGCGCGCTTCTTCTTCCTCTCGCGCTCCGCCGACAGCCAGATGGAGTTCGACCTCGAACTCGCGAAGAAGCAGTCGTCCGAAAACCCCGTGTACTACGTCCAGTACGCCCACGCCCGCATCGCCGGCATCATCGCAAACGCCGCCGAACGCAGCTTCTCGGCCGAAGGAGCGGACGTGTCGCTGCTCGCCCACCCCGCCGAACAGGCCCTCATCCGGAAAATGCTCCAGCTCCCGGAGCTCATCCAGCTCATGGCCGAACGCAGCGAACCACACCACCTGCCCCATTACGCGCAAGAACTCGCGAACGCCTTCCACATCTTTTACACCGAGTGCCGCGTACTAGATGAAGAGGACAAGTCCGTCTCCGCAGCCCGCCTCGCCCTCTGCGAAGCCGCGAGAGTCGCCCTCGCTCGCGCCCTCAGCCTGATGGGAATGAGCGCACCCGTTAAGATGTAGAGAGAGCCCGATGTAGCGCGGGCCTTCAGCCCGCGCGGGGTTCACACCGCCAGAGTTCCGTAGCGCGGGCTTTTCAGCCCGCGCGGTTCCCGCTACGGGAGCCGTGCCGTGAGATCGAGGTTCAAGTGCAACAGTCCCGCCTGTCCCGCGTCATCGCCCGCTACACGCTGTTCGCCTTCGTCGCCGTGGCGGCCGTCGCGCTCGTCGCAGCATGCAGCGACGACAACACCAGTGACCCCGACGCCACGAGCTCTGCCGATGGAACCGCGGTGTCGACTCCCGCGGGCGACGGCAGCCCAACGTCCGAGCCCGAGGGCGAACCCAACCTCTCCGAACAGCCCATCGTCTACGAAGCGACGGCCAGTGGCGCGACCGAGGTCTGGATCGTCGACGCGGGCACCGGCGTACCCACGCAACTCACGACCGACGGGGCGCGTAGCGGGCACCCCGCATGGTCGCCCGACTACGAGCGCATCATCTACACCTCCGACCGCGGCGGCCTCGCCAAGCGCAATCTCTTTACGATGAAGCGCGACGGCACCGACATCCAGCGCCTGACGACCGACCTCGCGTCCGAGCATTGGGCGCCGAAGTGGTCGCCCGACGGCACGAAGGTCGCCTACATCGAAGTCACCGAGAACGAAGGCAGCTTTCTTGTCGTCATGAACTCCGACGGTACGAACCCGCAGCGCGTCACACCCGGCTATCGTTTCAACGAGTTCCCTGCTTGGACACGCGACGGCAGCGCCATCTACTACGCCGCCATCGAGGAACCGCGCAACAACATCGATATCTTCGCCGTCGACATGGAAACGCTCGAGATCACCGTCATCGTCCAGACCGACTCGTCCGACGTCTGCCCGCACTTCTCGCGCGATGGTTCGATCATGACCTACGCATCCGTCGCGCCTGGCGAAACCGACAACGTCGATCTCTTCGCGCGCCCGCTGCCCTTCGACAGCCACATCGACATCGGCGATGACGTGCGCCTCACAACCGACCCTGGTTTCGACGACTACACCAATCCCTCGCCTGACGACCGCACGCACGTCTTCCTCTCGCGCCGCGATGGCAACGCCGAGCTCTATCTCATGAACGCCGACGGCACGGACCAGCGCCGCCTAACCAACACCCCCGACGCCAACGAAAACGTCCCCGACTGGTAGCACCCCACGGACTTCCATCGTCCGGAGCGCGGGCTTTCAGCCCGCGTCGATGAGCGTGTCGAGTGCGTGAGCGCCGCAATCATCGAGTAGGGGCGCCGCTTGCCGCGCCCTCCCCGCGCATCGTCATGTCCGTTAGAAGTTACGCAGCCAGCCCGTTCTGGTGCACCGACTACGACGTGTTTGCAATGCGGGCAGAGCCGGCTGGCGCACCGATGTTATTACTCGCGATCTACCGTACTTCCATGGGTACATGTTGGGACTGCGGGATAGATGACGTAATCGTGAGAGGCAACCGCTGTCGCGAGTGTGCCCACGACCACGCAATTCGCATCTACCTTCTGCGCATGTTCCTGAAACACTCCCTCGATGAGGTTCCGACTCTCTTCGAGTTCACGGAACATTTTGACTCAGACTAGACGGATTCAAGCCTGAAAGGATGATGGAGTGACTGCGATATCAGCCCGCTTGGCCGCGTTAGAATCTACAGCGATGCAAACCTGCTACGACTGCGGCGCCCACGCCGCGCTCAACCCCCACCACCGCTGCGACAACTGCGCCCGCGCGCACGCCATCCAGATCCACATGCTCAAGATCCGCCTCGCCGGCGACCTCGACTGGTTCGGCGCCCTCGAAGAACCCGCCCTCGACTCCTGAATCGCGGCTCTAACCTCAAACATCCAACCTCCAACATCGGCTTCTTCCCTACAGCCGTGCCCGCTTCCACATTTGCTACCCTGCCAGTCCGATGACTGACCGCGAATCCAGAATCAAACTGCTGCACGAAGCTGCCGCGGAGAGGATCCTCATTAAGGAGGGCCCGAGCGGTACCTACTTGCAGGGCATCGACCTCACGGCCGATGACTACGGCGGCGCCCAGTATGAAGGCTGCCCCGAGAACCTCAACCGCACCCGCCCCGATGTCATCGCCGAGATGCACCGGCAGTACCTCGATGCCGGCGCTGACCTGCTGATGACGAACACCTTCGGCGGCATGAACTTCGTCCTCGGCGAGTACGGACTGCAGGACCATGTGCGCGAACTCGCGACAGCCGCGGTCGGCATCGCCCGCGA
Organism: Dehalococcoidia bacterium; assembly: GCA_021731085.1. GTDB lineage: Bacteria > Chloroflexota > Dehalococcoidia > DSTF01 > JACRBR01 > JACRBR01. The sequence continues at coordinate 59,839 of JAKFYB010000004.1, read as the reverse complement.
GCAGGCGGATGCCTTCAGCACGCCCGCCAGGCCACGCTGGGTAATGGGCGATATGGGTCCGACGACGAAGGCCATCTCCGTCACGGGCGGTATCACGTTCGACGAGCTCGTCGCCACGTACGAGGAACTGACCCTCGCCCTCGCCGAAGCGGGCGTCGACATCATGCTGCTCGAAACGCAGAACGACACGCGCACGATCAAGGCCGGCCTCATCGCGATCAACAATGCGTACAACGCCCTCGGCTATCGCCTGCCGATCATGGTCTCCGGGACCGTCGAGCAGACGGGCACGATGCTCGCTGGCCAGTCGGCGGAAGCGCTCGCGACGTCGCTCTCGTACGCCGGCCTCTGGAATCTCGGCCTCAACTGCTCGACCGGACCGGAGTTCATGACCGACCACCTGCGCGGCATCGCCGATGTCAGCGAGTTCGGCATGGCCTGCTGGCCTAACGCCGGCCTGCCCGACCCCGACGGCAACTACAGCGAGTCGCCCGAACAGATCGCAACCGTCATGGAGCGCTTCGTCGACCAGGGCTGGATCAACGTCCTCGGCGGCTGCTGCGGCACGACGGCCGACCACATCCGCGCCCTCGCGCAGATGATCGACGGCAAGCGGCCGCGCGTCCCGCAACAGCACCGCCGCGCGCTCTACTCCGGCATCGACTTCCTCGAAGCGACGGACGACAACCGCCCCCTGATCGTCGGCGAGCGTACGAACGAGGTCGGTTCGCGCAAGTTCAAGCGCCTCATCACGGCCGAGAAGTACGAAGAGGCGACCGAGATCGCGCGCCAGCAGGTGAAGGGCGGCGCCCACATCATCGACGTCAACCTCCAGAACGCCGACCGCGACGAGATCTACGACATCGACCGCTTCTACGAGCTGCTGATCAAGAAGGTCCGCGTGCCGATTATGGTCGACACCACCGACCCAAAGTCCGTCGAGCGCTCGCTGCAGTATTGCCAGGGCAAGTCGATCATCAATTCCATCAACCTTGAGGATGGCCTCGAGAAGTTCGAGATCGTGACGCCCCTTGTCCGCAGCTACGGCGCTGCTGTCATCGTCGGCTGCATCGACGAAGACAAAGAACAGGCGCAGGCCATCACGCGCGATCGCAAGCTCGAGATCGCCCAGCGCTCTTGGAAACTCCTGACCGAGGACTACGGCATCCACCCCGGCGACATCATCTTCGACCCGCTCGTCTTCCCCTGCGCCACCGGCGATCAGAACTACGTCGGTAGCGCCGTTGAGACCATCGAAGGCATTCGCCTTATAAAGGAAGCACTTCCCGATGCGAAGACCGTCCTCGGCATCAGCAACGTCTCCTTCGGCCTCCCCGCCGCCGGCCGCGAGGTCCTGAACTCCGTCTTCCTCTATCACTGCACGCGCGCTGGTCTCGACATGGCCATCGTCCAGGCGGAGAAGCTCGAACGCTACGCCTCCATTCCCGAAGAAGAGCGCAAGCTCGCCGAGGACCTCCTCTGGAACCGCGGCGAAGATCCGATCGCCGCTTTTGCGGCCCACTTCCGTGGCGCCGAGTCGCGCGTGAAGAAAGACGTCTCGACGCTGCCCCTCGACGAGCGCCTCGCGAACTACATCATCGAAGGCACGAAGGACGGCCTCATCCCCGACCTCGAAACCAAGCGCAAGGAAGCAGGCCCGCTCGAGATCATCAACGGCCCACTGATGGCCGGCATGGACGAGGTCGGCCGCCTCTTCAACGCCAACGAACTCATCGTCGCGGAAGTGCTCCAGAGCGCCGAAGCGATGAAGGCCGCTGTCTCCCACCTCGAGCAGTTCATGGAGAAGGACGAGACGTCGTCGCGTGGCAAGGTCGTGCTTGCGACGGTGAAGGGCGATGTCCACGACATCGGCAAGAATCTCGTCGACATCATCCTCTCGAACAACGGCTACACCGTCGTAAACCTCGGCATCAAGGTGCCGCCGGAGCAGCTCATCGAGGCCGTCCAGCAGCACCACCCCGACGCCATCGGCCTCTCCGGCCTGCTCGTGAAGTCGGCGCAACAGATGGTCGTGACCGCATCCGACCTCCGCGACTCAGGCGTCGATATGCCACTGCTCGTCGGTGGCGCCGCGCTGTCCGACAAGTTCACGCGCGGCCGCATCCAGCCTGAGTACGAAGGCACCGTCGTCTACTGCGCCGACGCAATGACAGGTCTCGCAACGATGAACGCGCTCATGGATCCCGAACAGCGCATCCAACTCGAAGCTGAACTCCTCGAACGCGGCACCGGCGACACTCGCGCGCCCGTCGATCTCCCACCCGAGACCGAGATCCGCAGTACGCGCATCTCCCTCGATCACGAGAAGGCGCTACCGCCCGACAACGACCGCCACGTGCTCGAGATCACGAGCGTGCCGAAGACGATCGTCTGGCCGGGCCCTCACTCCTTCTCCGAACGCGTCAGCATCGACACGATATGGTCGTACATCAACCCGCAGATGCTCTTCGGCAAGCACCTCGGCTTTAAAGGGCGTTTCACGGAGGCGCTCGAACGCGGCGACGTCAAGGCGAAGGAACTCCTCGCCCAGATCGATGCCGTGAAGGCTGATCTGCGCACCTCGATGAAGGTGCGCGCAGTCTGGCAGTTCTTCGAGACCGAAGCGCACGGCAACGCGCTGGGCGTCTTCGAACCCGGCGGCGTCGTACCCGTCGAGACGCTGCTGTTCCCGCGCCAGCGCAAGGACGACGGTCTCTCGATCGCCGACCTCGTCCTGCCGCCAACGCGCGATGGTGCAGGTGTCCAGCGCGATCATCTCGCGATGTTCGTCACGACCGCGGGCGAGGGCATCAACGAGCAGGCCGATGCCGCCAAGCAGCGCGGCGAGTTCCTCAAGTCGTACGCGCTCCAGGCGCTCGCGCTCGAAACAGCGGAAGCTGCCGCCGAGTGGCTGCACAGCCGCTTGCGTGCGGCATGGGGCTTCCCGGACGCGCCGGATGTCGACAAGCGCGAGCTGTTCTCGGCGCACTACCGCGGCCGCCGCTACTCGTTCGGCTACCCCGCCTGCCCCGACCTCGGCCAGCAGGCCAAACTCTTCCGCCTTCTACGTCCGGAGGAAGCCGGCGTCGAACTAACCGAAGGCTTCATGATGGAGCCCGAAGCCTCCGTCTCCTCCCTCGTCTTCCACCACCCCGACGCCGGCTACTTCAGCACCACCCCCGGCGAAGACTAGCGCGACCGCCAATACCCGCCGGAGCGCGGGCTTTCAGCCCGCGTCGTCGAGTTGCGCGATGGTCTCATGCGGTAGCGCGTCGAGTCGCTGAGTAGGGGCGCCGCTCTGCTGCGCCCTCGTCGCCTGGCTCCTAAGTCTGATGCGACAGCGCAAGAGCCGCCGGAGCGCGGGCTTTCAGCCCGCGTCGCCGTGACCCGTGAGGATCCTGACGCGACAGCGCGTCAAGGCGCCACGCAGGGGCCCCCGCTAGCCCAGCGGCCTCTGCCGCGAACTTACCGTCCTGCCGTCCACTGATGCGACACCGCGCCACATCGCCGCAATGTGGGGGATTGACGCTCATGCTCCATCGGGAGTAACGTAGGGCCACAGAACTTCCCCTCGCCAGGAAGGTCGTCAGCCCTTGCGCCTCAGACTCACGACAGCTGCCGCAGGCATCGCGCTAGCAACCTTGTTGGCTTTTCAGTTCGCTTCAGCCGCCAACGTGAATACGGTGGCGTACTCGCTGGTCAACGCAAACACACCACTGGGCCAGTCCGTTCGGATTTCCTTCGGCGTGGCAAACGGTGTTTCGGGCGTTGCCGTCGAAACTAATGCCCCGGGTTGTGCTGCACCGACAACGGAGCTCAGCTATCAGCTGGTGAACGTGACCGTTTCGACACCGCACGGCACTCTCATCCTGCCATTTCCGAAGTTCGATGCACTGGTGACCTGGCCTACACCCTGCGTGGATCTTGGTGAAAGCATCGTTATCCGCTTGGATTCGTCCTGCTGCGAAAGTGTCACGTTCTTCCCAGGCCCTTCCGCGCCGCTGCCGCCTTCGCCTGGTGATCCGCGGCCGACGTTCACCATCGACTGTGACGTGGCGTTAGCCGGCATCAACCGGAATTGTGCGTATCCGCCCGGCACCGCATTCGATGCCGATGTCGTGCTTGTGGCTGGCGATTCACCCCTCAGCGTGTCCGCATTTTCCTTCGACGTGACGGCGAATGCAGCGGGCTTCGAACCCGTATCGGGTGCTTCAAGCGGGCTCGATGAGAATCCCGATTTCAATCAATCGGGCGTGACAGGGAGCTTCTCCTGCTATCTGACGATTCCTGATACGGAAGCCTTGCTTCCAAATCGGCACCAGTCGGAAATCTCCTGCGATACTCCGAATCTTGATGGACCCGTTCTTGCGCCACATGAGGCGCTGGTTCTGGCGCGTATCCATTACGTGACAGGAGCACTCGGCAGCTACGTAATCGGCGCGGACAACGTCTTCATCTTCGACAACGATAGTACGTCCGTTACGATTCCCATCTTTTACCTCCCCGCAGTTGGGGTTGTCGCTTCACCTGCGAGCGCGCCGACTCCCTCGGGACCCCTTACGCCCTTCCCGACGGCGACGGGATCACCCGCAGCCACGGCCACGCCACCGACGTTTGTGCGGTCGCTTTCGGTCGACTGTGACACCGCTGCTCCCGGCATCCAATCGTCATGTACGCTACCGCCCGGCGCAACATCGACAAGCGTAGATGTGATCCTCACAAATGATGGACCAGCGTTTGACATGCAGGCCATTGGCTTCACTGTTGAGAATCTCGATCTGAGTCGGCTGCTTGCCCCGACAATACCCGGGTGCGGCACATTTGCGTGCAATCCCGATCTCAACGACGCGGCATTTCCAGGGATCGGCTGGCAATGTGGTACTGGACTACCAAGCCCCGACAGTCAGCCTGGTACGCCAGGGCAGCAATCTACCGTCGAGTGTTTCAACATCTACGACACTACGTCTCTCATCGCCGCAGGTGCGAGCGTCAAGATCGCGACGATAGCGTACGACGTTCCCGTGGCCGCGGCTGCTGGAACCGTGCCGCTAACCATGAAAGATGCGTCGGTCTACGACACGGGATTTGGCGAAGTGATGAGTTGCAGGCCGACCATCAACTTCGCGGGTTCGTGTGAAGACGCTTCCATCACCATTTCCGACGCTGCCACATTCACTCCAACGGTTATTCCGACGTTGACTGCGACTCCGAGCACGCCATCGGCGACAGTCACACCGGCGCCGCCGCAACCGCTGGCGACGGCAGTCGCATCCCAGAATCTCAACCCCACGCCCGCAGGCCGCTACTTCGCCATCGACTGCGATCTCGCCACCGCCGGCATCCAGGACGACTGCACATACACGACCGACGCGGGCGTGGTTGATGTCGGTGTCGTCTTCGTCAACGAGGGCGGCGCGCCGGCGACGTCCTGTTGCTTCAACTTCCATGTAGTGAGTCCGGATCTCACACGTCTGGATCCTCCGGCGATAGCTGACGTAGCCCCGTTCCTCAACTCCAACCCGGATGTGAACGACGCGCTGTTTCCGGGCATCGACTGTTCCTTTCCGCCGCCGGACAACGACAACGGGTTCGGCGGACCCGGCACCGCGACCTCGTACCTCGGCTGCTTCGAAGTCGTCAATCCGGGCCCTGTCATTCCCGCGGGCGGCTCCATCCTGCTGGGCACCGTGCGATACAACGTGCCCGGCACAGCGCTTGCAGGAACCGTGCCGTTGAATCTCGACTTCTCAGCGTTCTATGGCGACGACATCCAGGAAGTCGGAAGCTGCGATCCGCTCATAATTGAGCCCGCAACGTGCGTCAACGCTTCGATCACCTTTATCGGCCCCGGCCCGCGCATCGAGAAAGTCCCCGAAGGCAACGCCAACAACACCGACCTGACCATCCCCGCAGCTAACCTCTGGATCTGCGCAGCGCCCGCCGCGTGCGCCGGTCCCGGCGAGGGCGCGCTGCGTGTCGTCGAGCGCGCGTCCAACGTCGTCGAAGGCCTCGGTGCCTACGAGTTCACCGTTGAGTACGACAACTTCGTCATCCAGTCGGTGAACCCCTGCGACCTCGTCTTCGGCCCCGGCGGCGCAGGCAGCGCGCGCGGCCCTGTCGACGAACTCAACACCTCCGCCGTCAACCCGGACTGCGCGCCCGATCCCGGCGGCGCGAACAACGGCACCTGCGCGATGTCGCTCGTCCTCGAGAACCTCGTCCACTTCGGCTGCGCAACCAACGGCCTGGCCGCAGGCCCGACGGGCGACTTCGACCTCGCGTCGCTGCTGCTGATCCCTCACCCCGATCTCAACAACGACCTCTTCCCCGGCAACAACAACGGTGTGCTCACCGTGCTCAAGGACAACGGCTGCGAACTCGTCGACACCCTCGGCCACCCGGTGTCGGGCAGCATCAACGGCGGACTGACGCCGTATTGCCGCGACCTCGCCGTCACCGTCCGCATTCTCGAAGGCGACCTCGACCTCGACTGCGACGTCGATCTGACGGATGCACAGGCGATCGCCGCTCGCTACGGCGCCTTCTTCGGCGGCCTGCTCTACAGCAAGTGGTACGACCTCGAGCCGCAGTTCCACGACCTCGATATCGACATCAAGGATGTCCAGAAAGTCTTCGGCCGCCAGGGCAGTAGTTGTCAGACGCCGATCCCGGCGCAGCCACCCCTCGGCCCACCCACGGCGTTCCAGGACTAAGGGCCGGTAGATCAGATAATCGACTGTAGGGGCGCTGCTTGCCGCGCCCTGTTTGAATTAGAGATTGCTCGACTCAGCCGCTAAGCGTGCGCAGTCGCCCGAACGCGCCGCGCGGCACGGGGTGTCGGCGGATCCGCGAGCATGCTCGCCCCCAACCATTCCGGAAATGCGCGGCAGAGGGTTCGGTCGCCGGTGATCTTGAGACCGTACGAGCGCACGGCCGCTGAGAACGTGATGTCGTGCATCCAAACCGCCGTCATGATGTGCAAGGGCGACTCAATCTCCACATCAACCTTGAACCCCGGATCCTCCAGGCAGAGATCGATATTGCCATCCTCCGAAACAAGCCACCACGCGCGCTTGCCGGACGGTGCATCCGCGAACCGAAAGTGCACCACCACCCGATCAGGAAAGCGCGAGCCATCCATCGTCCGCCGGATGTCCCACATCAACAAACCCGCGTCGAGATCGTCGTGGCTCACACGCCGGCGCACCCATTTCGATCCCCACGAAGCCATCATCTTGATGAGAGGCTCCAGCTCCTCACCCGAACTCGTCAGCTCGTAGCTGACTCCTCGCTTGTCCTCGATGCGCCGGACAACACCCGCTGCCTCGAGCTGCTTCAGGCGACGCGACAACAACGACGGCGACATCAGCGGCACGCCTCGGCGCAGATCGTTGAAGTGTCGGCTGCCTGCCGTCAGTTCGCGGATAACGACGAGGCTCCACCGCTCGCAGAGTATTTCCGCGGCTTTCGCCATCGGGCAAAACTGTCCGTAACCCGGCATACGTGGAGCATAGCGCGGACAAGCGGCGTGGCCTAGTACAGATTAAGTACTTGAAGGCGCACCTGTCGCGTGAGATGGTAGCCGGGACACCAATTCCACCATGGAGGCACAACATGACTGCAACGCAGACTGCAACGGCAACCCTCTACGACCGGCTCGGCGGTGCGGACAACCTCAAGGCCATCGCCTCAGACCTGATCGACGCGCACATCGCCAACCCCCTCATCGGCCAGCGCTTCCAGAAGATGGACGTGCCAACAGCGAAACAGCACGCGTTCGAGTTCTTCTGCATGGGCAGCGGCGGCTCCGAACCCTACACCGGTCGCGACCTCCGCACCGTCCATTCGGGCATGAACGCCACCGAACAAGAATTCATCGCCGCCGTCGACGACCTCATGATGGTGCTCGACAAGAACGGTGTAGGCGAACGTGAGAAGCAAGAAGTGCTCTACATCTTCTACGGCCTCAAGGGCGATGTTCTCCGGATCTGACCGCTCATCTATCCGGTGTGATCTGCAACGTCCGCGTGGCACGCTCGCGAAAATACATGCTCGCGTCCGATGAATGTTTCACGTGAAACATCACCATTCCGGGGTCCTCCGCGCCGCCCATAACGCCGTCGACATGCGGTCATTCTGAGCGCAGCGAAGAATCTTGCTCCGAACGACACCAAACGCACATGCGACAGCGCCAACAGAACCCCACGTGCGATCCGCTTCGATCCTCTGTGTCTCGGTGCCTCTGTGTTTCGCCAGTGTTTCACGTGAAACATCACCACTCCCGCGCTGGCGCATGCGCGGGTAGCCTGCACCAGCAATGCGCATCAAGGACTCCGTCGCCATCATCACCGGCGCCTCCGCCGGCATCGGCCGCGAGACCGCGCTTGAGTTCGCCCGCCAGGGTGCGCACGTCGTCCTCGCCGCCCGCCGCGAGGATCGCCTCCTCGAACTCGCATCCCAGTGCGAAGCTCTCGGCGCGCGCGCAATCGCCGTCCCCACCGACGTCGCGAAGACCGACGACATCGAGCGGATGGTGCAAGCCGCGATGGACGCCGTCGGCCGCATCGACATCCTCGTCAACAACGCCGGCTTCGGGTTCAGCGGCACCGTCGAGGAGACGACCGAAGCCGACATGCGCGAGCTGATGGACGTGAACTACTTCGGTGCCTTCAACGCGACCCGCGCCGTCCTCCCCATCATGCGCAAGCAACGCCGCGGCCACATCGTCAACGTCTCTTCCGTCGTCGGGAAGCTCGCCTTCCCCTACCACGGCGCCTACTCAGCGACGAAGTTCGCCATGATCGGCATGACAGAGTCGCTGCGCGGCGAACTCGATGGCAGCGGCATCACGGCCACCGTCGTCCTTCCCGGCTCGACGCGCACCGAGTTCTTCGACGTCCAGCGCACAAACGACGGCCATGTCTCCGCACCCACCGGCCCGCAGCAGGACGCCGATGTCGTCGCGCGCGCCATCGTCCGCTCCGTCACGCATCCCACGCCCGAGGTGAACATGATCCGCATGTTCCGTGTCGCGTACGGCCTCCACGGCTTCTTCCCCTACCTCCGCGACATCGCCGGCCGCCAGTTCTACCGCCGCTCGAAGGGCAAAGCCCGCCGCAAGTAACCGCAGGAGGACGGGCGCCCTCGCCCGTCACGTCGGTCGACGATGCGAGAAAAGACCTTTGGTCCAGAGGCCCGTAGCGCGGGCTTTTCAGCCCGCGCGGTAGTCGTCGAGCGAATGCCCCGCGACATCGCACGCATGCCGAACGACCGCGCGCTGCCGTCGATCGAGCAGCGGCCACGCCTCACGCACAGCGATCGCATACAGCTCCAGCGCAGCTTCAGACGATGTCACGACCGACTCGCCACGCATCCCGAGCGCGCGTTTCTGCGCCGAACTCCAAGGCTCGCCCATGCGCTCGCACACCGTGTCCCAAAGCACATTCTCCGTCCCGCACAGAATGCGATGCCGGACCGCCATCAGACCTGCCAGCGATATCGCAAGCAGCGACCGCTGGGTGGCGGCATGCACCATTCGACCAGCATCCAACGCCGCTCGAAGCTTCAGTGCCTCTTCGGCCCAACCCGTGATCCCCTCCGCCACCCACTCGTCGGCCACGTCCGCGACCGACTCCCACGTCCAACGGTGCGCCCGCGCCTGGAGCCGCGCCGCCACACCGTCCGCATCAGCGAGGATGACGGCCTCCCGCCAGCCGGGTACGTAGGTCGTGAACCGCGCTGGGTCGTGGAAGTCCGCACGCACCCGCGAAGGCGTCGTGCGCGCTATCGTCACCATCCTGCCGCCGCGCATCATGATCGAACTATCGTCGTCCGGCATCGTGCCGTACAGCGCAACGATGTCGATGTCCGAATGCGCGCCAGCGTCGCCGCGGGCGTGGCTCCCGGTCAGCACGACAGCCAGCGCACCGGCTTCCATGCGCTCGCGCCCGACCGTCCGCGCGATGCGCATCGCCGCGGGATCGACGGCACTCACGCGATCACGCCGCGGTCGCGGAGGAATGGGATCGCGTTCGCGACATCCTCCGGTGATTGCGACTGATTGATCTCAAACACGCGCATCGCTGATGCCGGGATCCCGTCGCGGATGTACGTCCAGTCGACGTCGCCCTTGCCGGGCGCGCGATGGTCGGCGAGCCCCGTCACGTCGTGCAGGTGCGAGCCGATGCAGCGCGCGCCGTTCGTGTCGAGCCAGAGCTTCTTGTCGACGAGGCCGAGCCGCCACTGCACTTCGGCGTGGCCGACGTCGTGCCAGTACCCAACCTCTGCATTGGTGTAGTCCGCGAACAGGATCGCGCCCTCCGCCGGTTGCGGGATCTCGTGGTAGTGCAGGCGATTCTCGATGCCGAGCGCGATGCCCTGCGCCGACGCGTGCTCGGCGAGCTCGCGCAGCGTCACGCGCGCCTTCTCGAGCCACGGGTCGGCCTGCTCTTTGCGCAGGCGGTGGCATTCGGCCCGCAGGTGCTCGACGCGCTCGCCGTCGGTCGTGCCAGATTCATGCAGGCGGCGCAGTTCGTGCTCCTCGCTGAACATCTTGTTGCCGACGCCGCCGAGGTGCACGATGACGTGCGTGCCGCCGACCTTCTTCGTGTAGTCGATGCTGCCCATTGTGTAGGCGATGGCCGCGTTGCGCTCGTCGTCGTCGAGCGCGGCGAGATTGAGACTGCTGTTCGAGCGCTCGGTGGCGTCCCGCACCAGCGGCGCGGGCGCGTGAATCGACGAGATCGGCACGCCGTGAAACGCCAGCAGCCGGTCGAACGGCACGGTGGGCGTCGAGTGGCTGATCTCGATGGCGTCGTACCCCAGCGCCAGCGTCTCATGCACGAACTGGTGCATGTCCTCGACGAACCGCGGCTGCTGCGCCCACATGGTGGAGAGTGAAAGTGTCATTGATTTCCCTTCGGCATCGGCTGCTAGAGCCGACCGGATATCGGCAGGATAGATGGGTCAGACGCTTGATGGCAGGCGCTGAGCAACAAGAAAGCGGCGCCGGATGGGAGTCCGGCGCCGCTTGTGCGGGCTTTGTGTTGGTCGCCGGCCGTTTTCAGGCGGCGGCGACGGCCTTGCGCTTCTTGCGGGTGGCCGGCCGTCGCGTGACGATCTCTTCGTCCAGCGGCAGCGGCGGGAACGGCGAGAATGTGTGTCCTGCCAGGCAGTACGTCGTGCCGACGTCGTCCAGCGGATCCTGCGACACGAACAGCGTGCTTCCGCACCGCTGGCACCGCTGGCCGACAATCATTGTCTTTGCGCTTGTCATCTCCGTCTCTTTCTTTGTGTCCTCGTTTTGCGAGGCCCCGTTCTTGTGGGGCTCCCCATCTGTCGTCGTTTTATCTACGAACAGGCTATCCATATGAGACTCCGGATCTTGTTGCGGATCTGTTGTCGATCCAGTCAAGCACACGTTGCAAAGGCGTTGCTATGGTCCGAATGCACCGCCTGCATGGTGCATTCGGCATAGATTGCGCTCGCGGATCAGGAATTGGAGTTCGCATGTCGCGTCGGCAGCGCGGCGGCGTAGACTGACGGCATGAGCGAGATACAGGAACTGCAATCTGCGATCGTCGGACGGCTGCGATCGGTAGTGGCGGCGCTCGATGGATTGGATGCGGACGGGCTGAACGCGCCGCCTGTGATCGAGGGAGCGAACTCGCCGTACGTGCTGGCGGCGCACACGCTGGGCAACGCGCGGGCATGGGTGCTGGGGATCGCCTTCGGGCAGGATGTCTCGCGCGACCGCCCGGGCGAGTTCGCGTCGTCCGGCGCCACTGCCGACGCGCTGCGAAATGCGCTGGCGGCCTTCGAGCGCGACTTCGAGCAGGCTGCCGCTTCGGTCGACCCCGCCGACCTCGACCGGCGGTTCGTGCCGCGACAGGACCTCTGGGGCCCGAACCCGGCGCGCGAGATCACGGTGCGGCGGGCGTTCCTGAACGTCCTCGAACACGCGTCGCTGCACTTGGGGCATCTGGAGCTGACGCGCGACATCATGCTTGGTGGCGCTTCGGAGTGAGGGCGCTGGCGAGGAGCCTCGTTCCCGTTCTGGGGCATGGCCTCGAAAAGTAGCCGAAGATAGAAGATGGACGATGGAGGATGGAGACTTCAGTTCCATCTTCTACCTTCTATACTCCATCTTCGCGTCGGCTGGCGCTTTGCAGGCGCTATCCGAAGCCGATACAGTATCAGTCCACCAGCGTCCGTCCTGCGGTCGCCCCAAGAAAGGCAGAGCTCGCCATAGCGAAAGACCTCCGTATTAACGAGCGCATCCGTGTGCGCGAAGTCCTCCTCATCGACGACGAGGGGCAGAAGCTCGGCGTCATCCCCATCCAGGACGCACTCACGCGAGCCCGCGAAGCGAACCTCGACCTTGTCGAGGTAGCGCCGAACGCCAACCCGCCTGTCTGCCGCATCCTCGACTACGGGAAATTCAAGTTCGACCAGGCGAAGAAGGAGCGCGAGGCGCGCAAGCACCAGAAGCAGCAGCAGCTGCGCGAGGTGCGCTTCAAGCCGAAGATCGGGCAGCACGACGTCGACTTCAAGACGAAGGTGATCACGAAGCTTCTCGCCGAGGGCGACAAGGTGAAGGTCTCGGTGATGTTCCGCGGGCGCGAGATCACGCACCCGGAGATCGGCCGCGCGCTGTTGATGCGCGTGCAAGAAGTATTGAAGGACCAGGTCGTCGTCGAGCGCCAGCCGAGCATGGAGGGGCGCTTCATGAACATGTACCTGGCGCCGCTCCCGCCGAAGCAGGTCGCCAAGCCGAAGGTCGCGCGCGAACCGAAGCCCGGCCGCGTCACGGGCAGTGGGGATGCAGGCGAAGGTGCGATGGCGTCGGCGCTCAAGGCTGCGGGCGTCGATGCGCCGGCTGCCGAAGCGCCCGCAACAGCGCCGGAAGCGGCACCGCCGTCCGAAGCAGCGGCCGCGCCCGTGCTCGAAGCAACGCCTGCCGCTGCCGAGACTGCATAGACACACCACTGAGCATCGAATAGCCGCCGATCTTGCCGATCGCGGGCTGATCGGCGACAATATGGGGCCGTCACATTTGACGTTGACTCCTCCGGGGGCAGTCTTGCTGCCCTCGTTCCGTGTCCGAGATTCGGGCGAGGAAGTCCAGATGCGTAAGGAAGCACCGACATGCCGAAGATGAAGACCCACCGCGGCGCCGCCAAGCGCATCAAAATCACTGGCAGCGGCAAGTACACCAGCCGCAAGGGCAGCATAAGCCACCGCAAGACGCGCAAGTCAAAGGCGGCGAATGCAGCTGGCGATGAGATGTTTGTCGTCGCGAAGCCGAACCAGGTCCGGCTGTCGCGCCTTATGCCGTACGCGAAGGCGAATCGCTAGCGCGAGAATCTAGAACCTAGACTCTAGAACCAACCCGCGCGGGCTGAAGGCCCGCGCTACGGAGAACGCAGATGCCACGAGTCAAGCGCGGAGTCCCCGCCCACAAGCGCCACAAGAAAATCCTCGGTCTCGCGAAGGGGCACAAGGGCCAGCGCCATCGCGTCTTCAAGCGCGCGAACGAGTCGGTGCTGCACTCGCTGGACTACACGTACCGCCACCGTCGCGAGCGCAAAGGCGACTTCCGCAAGCTGTGGATCGCGCGCATCAACGCTGCGGCGCGCCTGAACGGCATCTCGTACAGCAGGTTCATCGATGGCCTGAATAAGGCTGGCATCACGATCGACCGCAAGATGCTCGCAGACCTCGCCGTGCAGTCACCGGAGGCGTTCGCGGAGATCGCGAAGAAGGCGATCGACGCGACGGCGGTTACGGCGTAGCAACGAACCAGGACCAAACGCCGGAGCGCGGGCTTTCAGCCCGCGTTTTTGCTTGCCACCGTTTGATCATGCGACAGCGCCAGATGTCAGCGTGTAGGGGCGCTGCTTGCCGCGCCCTCGTCGTGTGACGCATGAGCCCGGATGCGGCCGTATGGCAGCTCGATACAATGCCGATGCTATGGCTGAAACCACAACCCACGACATCATCCTCTTCTCGACGGGATTCTGCGAGTTCTCCGAGATGGTGCGCCTGCACCTGGAGTCGCGCGGACAGAAGTATCGCGAGCGCGACCTCGACTACGATCCCACCGCCCGCGAGGAGATGCTGAAGCTCGGCGGTTCGGGGACGCCCGTGGTCGTCATCGACGGCGAGCCGATCATCGGCTACGACGAAGAGGCGATCGATGAGGCGCTGGGCTTCCAGCCGTACAACGCGCCAGAGAGCCTCGACGGGCCGACGATGGAAGACAGGTAGGGTCGGTCGTCGGTCGTCGGTCGCTTGTCGTGGGTCATGTCCAGAAGCGGGCCATCCAGACAACGTCATTCAGAGCGCAGCGATGAATCTACGTTGGGCACAACCGCGGCCACATGCGCTAGCGAAACGGACTTATGAATGCAGCCACGACCTCTTACCTGGGAAGACGTCGATGCCGTCCACGCGCTGATGACGCGGTGGCGGGCTGCGCTCGATCCAAGAGCATTGATGCACATCGGCGATATGTACTGGACGCGGCGGTCTTCTGACCGCGATCCGACCGACGACGCCTGGGTGTGGGCGCGTGAGGATGGCAGTGTCAGCGCGTTCGCGTGGCTCGACGCGCCGTCTCACGATGATGTGGCGATCGATCCCGACGGCGGGCCGCCGCTCAATGAGGCGCTAGCGTTTCTCGAAGAGCGTACGCGAGAAGGCCATCGCACATCGATAGGCGTCGTCGTGATCGATGGCGATGTCGCACGTGAGGAGACGCTTCGTGCTCGCGGCTACGTCCGGAGCGCTGATGGCAACACGCGCATGTGGCGCCGCATGACCGCCGCGCCGGAGGCCGCCATGCCTGGCGGCTACAAGCTCGTAGAGGCGCAAGCAGACTTTGGCCAGCGTGCGTTCGTCGAAGCCGACGCCTTCGGGGGTGAGGGCCTTTCGGGCGAGGCGTGGCGGTCATTCACAAAACGTCTTCCGAACTATCGCGCGGAGCTCGATCTGCTGGCGATCGCGTCGGATCGTGGCGGGGCTTCGGCGGCGACGTTCTGGTATGACGACGCCACGCACTGCGGCGAGATCGAGGCCGTCGGCACGGCGAAGGCGCACCTGCGCCAGGGAGTCGGCAAGGCAGTGATCAGCGAAGGCCTACGGCGGCTCCATACGCTCGGCGCGGCGACGGCCGTTGTGCAGACGACGATCGGCAACGGTGCGGCGATCGCGCTGTATCGCTCCTGTGGGTTCGAAGTTGTGGGCCACGACTATGCGTGGGTGAAGGAACTGCGGGAGCGGTCATGAGCATCAAGGCAATCCTCTTCGATGTCGGCGGGCCGCTCAACACCGAGATCGAGCACGAGCGTGGCATCGACGCGCTGATCACGGCGGTGGTTGAGGACGTCGGTGTGGCGGTTACGCCAGATTCGTATGCTGCCGCCGTTCATCACGCTGTGCATTCGTACGCGCCGGATGCGCATCCCGCCATCATCTGGCATCTCGTCGGCGGCGATCTGGCGCTGGCCGCGCGCTGTATGGACGCGTTCCGGTCCACTCCTCGCGAGATACCGTTCGAGCTGCGTGAGGGCATGGTCGAGCTGTTGGAGGAACTGCACGGACGCGGGCTGAAGCTCGGGCTGGCGGCGAATCAGCCTCAGGCGACGATCGAAGTGCTGGATAAGCATGACGTCGGTGCGTGGTTCCACCACCGCGAGGTCTCGGGGACGCATGGGTATCGCAAGCCGGACCTGCGGCTGTTCGCGCGCTGCTGCGACGATCTCGGCGTCGAGCCCGCCGAGTGCATCATGGTCGGCGATCGCATCGACAACGACATCTGGCCAGCGAAGCATCTGGGCATGAAGACGGTGCTGTTTCGCACCGGGCGCCACATAGAGCAACGCCCCCGTTCTCACGAGGACGTGCCCGACACGGAGGTCCGCGGTGTTGCTGAGTTGCGGCTCGCGCTAGGCGAACTGCTTAGCGGCGGCGACTAGGCCGTCGTGTGCGAGGCGCCGGCCAGCGCTTGCGCCGCGCCTCATGCCGCGTCGCAGCAGCGGCCGGATGTGTGGACGGTGCGAAATGCGTTTGTTCGCCGCATCCCGAAGCTCGTGGGCGCTCTCCATGGCCAGGTCGTGCGCAAACTCGCGCGTCTGCCGAAGGTGCGTATTGGCCTTCTGAGCACGTGATCGGCGCATCTTGCGAAACACCATGACGCCGCTCAAGACGGCTGCCGCACCAATTACAATCGGCGTCGCGACCATCATTGCGCGAGCCAACGGCCCGCGAGGATCCGGGCCACGGAGAGCGTCTTCAATGCGATCTTGCACCGGCGCGTTTGGCACGTACTCGCCCCGGAGGGTGTTGAAGCCGCTATGGTCGAGCGGGATGCGCTCGTAGGCGCGCGGCCCACGCATTTGCGTGACCGACGGCTCGTGGGGCGGGAGTGCGCGGCTCTGTTCAGCGAGTTCGCGCTCCATCTTCGCCCGCTGCTCCAGCAGTTCTCCGTCGCTGATGATGGGGGTTGTCGGCATGGTGTCGAACGGATCTTCATCCGGCATCAGTTCCGGTTTGTCCATCTGGTGCTCAGCAACGCCTGCTGCCGTGAGTTCGAGAACGATGCCGGTGTCGTTCGTCGTCTCGACGAGGTCCATCGACAGCCAGTAGTCCTTGTGGAAGGGCGCGTCCACCTTGAAGCACTTCGCCGTCACTTCCTTGACTGAGCCCAGTCGCGCGCCGTCCTTGGTCATTACGGCCGTGCCGGCAGAGAGGGTCTGCGTGTTGTTCGAGCGATCGATCATGGCGAGCCTCCGTTCGCTGCTGGGGATTCGCTCGGTGCGGGTAACGGGGGAGCATGTCACCCGCACCGAACTACGCCCCGATCGTAGGCCGCCAGCGGTTCGATCATGGTTGCCCGATGCACAGAAACGGTGTCGAAGCCGTAACAGTGCACAGACATAAGGCGTCAGGATCGCTTGACATCCGGGCGTACAATGAAGCTGGAGCGGTGCAACAGTATTAGAACAAATGTCTTGACAGCCACGCGCTCTCCGCATATGATGGCGCGGCAATAGACCGTTTGTTCTATTTTGGCAGGAGGCCGGACACGTGGCGAAGCACGATAAGAGCGAGAAGCGTCAGCAGATACCGTCGTCTCAGATGAACGAGGAGAAGAAGGGCCAGGCTCTTCAGGAAGCCCTCGACGACATCGAGAAGCGGTACGGTCGCGGCGCGATCATGAAGCTAGGCGATGCCAAGGACTTCGAGGTCGAGGTCATCTCCACCGGTTCCCTAGCGCTCGATGTCGCGCTGGGGGTCAGCGGCCTGCCGCGCGGGCGCATCACCGAGATCTACGGGCCGGAGGGCGCCGGCAAGTCGACGCTTGCGTACCACGTCGTCGCGCAGGCGCAGAAAGCGGGCGGCGTCGCCGCTTACATCGACGTGGAGCACGCGCTCGATAAGGAGCACGCCGAATCGTGCGGGATCAACGTCTCCGAACTGCTGATTTCACAGCCGGACACCGGTGAGCAAGCGCTCGAGATCTGCGATGCGCTCGTTCGCAGCAACGCCGTCGATGTCATCGTCGTCGACTCCGTGGCGGCGCTGGTGCCACGGGCGGAGATCGAAGGAGAGATGGGTGACTCGCTGCCGGGCTTGCAAGCGCGGTTGATGTCGCAGGCGCTGCGGAAGCTGACGTCAGTGATTGCGAAGTCACGGGCGAGCGTCATCTTCATCAACCAGCTTCGCGAGAAGATCGGCGTCGTCTTCGGCAATCCGGAGGTCACGCCAGGCGGACGCGCGCTCAAGTTCTACAGCTCGGTGCGCATCGAGCTGCGGCGCGCGGAGTCGCTGAAGCAGGGCACCGACATCATCGGCAACCGCGTCAGAGCCAAGGTAGTGAAGAACAAGGTGGCGGCGCCGTTCCGCACGGCCGAGTTCGACATCCTCTTCAGCGGCAAGCATCGCGGTATCAGCCGCGAGGGTGACATCGTCGATCTGGGTGTGGACAACAACGTGGTCAAGAAGATGGGCGCCTTCTTCAGCTACGGTGACCTGCGCCTCGGCCAGGGCCGCGAAGCCGCGAAGGAGTTCCTCCGCCAGAACCCGGACGTCTCGCACGAGATCGAAGAGCTGATCATGTCAGCGACGGTCACGGTGAAGCCCGAATTCAGCCGCAACGGCCACAGCGCCGGCAACGTCGCCGTGCTCGAGGAAGAATCAAAGGAAGGCGACGAGTAGGCGGGTGAAATGGCCGTCGTGGGCTAATTGATCACTTAACGACTTATTATTCGGAAACTTTTTCTGAACACGTTTTCTGGCGGACGAATGACCATTACCGCGATCGAACGAAACAACCGTCGCCGTTCGCGTGTCGATCTCTACATCAACGGCGTCGTCGCCTGCGATATCAGCCGCGTCACCGCTAAGAAGCGCGATCTCTGTATCGGCAGTGAGCTGTCAGAGGCGGAGCTCGCGGGACTCATCGCGGAGGACCGGAAGCGTGAAGCGATGGAGACGGCGGCGGCAATGCTGGCCCGCCGTCCCCATAGCGAGCGCGAGGTGCGCCGGCGCCTCACACAGCGCAAGCTCGACGAGCCGATCATCGAAGCGACGCTCGGCCGCCTGAAGGAAGTCCGCCTGCTCGACGATGCGGAGTACGCGCGCTCGTTTACGGAGTCACGTGGACGGATGAGCCCGCGCAGCAAGCGACTCCTGGTTCAGGAGTTGCGCGCAGCGGGGGTCGATTCGGCGGTGGCGGCGTCGGCCGTCGCTGACGTGTCGGACGTAGACGCTGCGTACGAGCTTGCGCAGACTCGCCTGCGGTCGCTATCGAGGCTGGAGGAGCAGGCGTTTCGGCAGCGGCTCTCAGGGCTGTTGCAGCGGCGCGGCTTCGGCTGGGATGTGACGCGAGGCATCGTTGATCGTTGCTGGCTGGAGACGAGTGAGGGCCGGTCGGCCTGAAACAGGCAAAAGTGCCAAACGAACTCCACGAGTGACCCCGCGCAGGCGCTTCGATACGCTGGTCTCGTGAACCTCAAACTCGGACTGCTGACAGTGCTATGTGGGCTCGTGCTCGCGGCGTGCGGCGGCGGCGGCGGCGATTCTGACCCGACGGGTAGCCCCGAAGCCGGAGCGTCGGTAGCGGCCGCGAGCCCGGCAGCGGAGCCCGGCGAGGGTTCGCTCATTCTCTCGAACCTGAATGAAATCGTCGAGCGGGATATCGCAGCCGGCTCGACCAGGATCATCATCAGCGCGCCGGAGCCGAACTCGTTCTTTCTCGACCCTGCGGCATCGCGCGATGGGACGCAGATCGCCTACATCCGGCAGCCTCCGCCCACGATCATCGACGGTCGGTTCGACGGCGGCTCGGATCTGTGGGTGGTGAATCGCGACGGGACGGGCGCGCGGCCGCTGTTCGAGCACGCGCAGGCGAACCAGCTCATCCGCTTCCCACGCTGGGAGTCAGCGACGTCCGTCATGGCCATCGTGCAGGAGATCAGCACCGAAGACGGCATTACACGCGTGCTCTACACGCTCCAGCGCTTCGACGTGGCGACCGGGGCGCGTGGGCGTGTTCTGGAGGACGTGCTGTCTTTCGACGTTTCGCCGGACGGAGAGCGCCTGGTATACGCGAAGCTGCTGCCACAAACGGGAGAGGTGCTCGCGGGTGCCAGTACGATCGGCGAAGGCGACTATGAACTAGTTGGACTGGATCAGTTTCTCGCGCCGTTCGGATATCCGCGGTTCTCTCCTGATGGCCTGACGGTTGCGTTCGCGTCGGCCGACCAGACGGGGGCGGTAGCGCCGGTCGAGTTCGTTTCGTTGCAGCGAAACAGCGCAGGCAGATTCGAGCCTGAAGCTGTAGCCGTGATGATGGACGGGCTGCCTCAGGACATCTGGACGGTCGAGGCGGAAGGTGGGACGGCTGTCCGGGTGGCAGACCTGAAGGAAGACCTGCCGGCGCTGACCTGGGATGGCAGTGGCGAACGTATTTACGCGATCGGAGTCGACGGCTTATACGAGGTGAACCTGTCCACGGGCGCCGTCGCCGTGATAGGGGAGGGGGCGTTCCACGCCCAGATCTCGTGGGCGCCTGACGTCGGAGAATGAAGCTGAGGTCGGAGCAGAGTGCCGACCGACGTGCCGGGTTGCTTGACCGCCCATTGAGGGCACTCGTATGATGCGGCAGGCCATAGACGTAGCGTATACGTGAAAGTGGCTGTGTTAGGCCCGCGAGCACGCGGGGGGCAGTAACCGACTTCAGAAAGAGAGGCTCACTCATGGCCGCCATCCTGGGCGCCGTTATCGGCGTCATCGTGGGATTGGCGATCGGAGCTCTTCTCGGCTACGCACTGCGGCGTAGTAGCGTACAGGACCAGGAAGCGGCGGCTCAGGCAGAGGCGCAGAAGATCCTGGCAGAGGCACAGGCAAAGGAAAAGGAGGTCCTCCTCACAGCGAAAGAGGAGGCTCTGCAGATCCGGGCTCAGGCGGAGACAGAATCCAAGACGCGGCGGGACGAGGTCCTGCGGCTTGAGCAGCGTGTTGCAACGCGCGAAGAGAATCTCGATCGCAAGCTAGACAATCTCGAAAAACGCGACACGGCGCTGGCTGAAAAGGAACGCCAGCAAGACGACATCCGCAGCGAACTCGACGAGATGAAGAAGACGAAGCTCGCCGAGATTGAACGTGTCTCCGGCCTGACGAGCCAGGAAGCGAAGACCATCCTCCTGAAGGATCTCGAAGAAGAGATCCAGGAGGAGGCGAACCGCCTCGTGCGCGTCAAAGAGGCGGAGGTCAAGGAAGACGCCGACCGGCGCTCGCGGAACATCCTCGCGACGACGATGCAGCGTTTCATGGCCGACGTGGTCAGCGAGACGACGGTCTCCGTCGTGCCGATTCCCAGCGACGACATGAAGGGCCGGATCATCGGCCGCGAGGGCCGGAATATCCGCGCACTCGAGTCTGCGACGGGCGTCGACCTGATCATCGACGACACGCCGGATGCGGTGACGCTGTCGGCGTTCGACCCCGTGCGGCGCGAGATCGCTCGCGTGGCGCTGACGAAGCTGGTCCTCGACGGCCGTATCCACCCGACCCGCATCGAGGAAGTGGTGGAGAAGGCGAAGGAAGAGGTCGCGGCCAGCATCAAGACGTCGGGCGAGCAGGCGGCGATCGAAGCTGGCTGCCCGGGTCTGCACCCGGAGATCCTGCGGACGATGGGCAAGCTGCGCTACCGGACATCGTACGGCCAGAACCAGCTCCGGCACGCGGTCGAGACGTCGTTTATCGCCGGCATGATCGCGGAAGAGATCGGCGCGGACGTGAACATCGCTCGTCGCGGTGGGCTGCTCCACGACCTGGGGAAGGCGATCGACCACGAGGTCGAGGGCACGCACGCGATGCTGGGCGGCGAGCTGGCGCGGCGATACAACCTGAACCTGCAGGTGGTGCACTGCATCGAGGCGCACCACGAGGAGATCCCGGTCGAGTCGACGGAGGCGATCGTCGTCATGATCGCTGATGCGATCAGCGGCAGCCGTCCGGGTGCGCGACGCGAGACGCTGGAGCTGTACATCAAGCGGCTGGAGCAGCTTGAGAGCATCGCCAACGGATTCAAGGGCGTGGACAAGTCGTTCGCGATCCAGGCTGGTCGTGAGATCCGGATCATCGTGAAGCCCGATGAGATCAACGACCTCGACTCGCTGCGGCTGGCGCGGGATGTGAGCAAGAAGATCGAAGAGTCGATGGAGTACCCGGGACAGATCAAGGTCACCGTCGTGCGGGAGACGCGGGCGAGCGAATACGCCCGATAGCTGTTGGTGATTTGTGATTGGTGACTGGTACCCAGTTGCCGCAGTGAGCACCGGAATACGCAAGACGCGCGCTCCAAGGGGGCGCGCGTCTGCCTTTGAGAGAGACGAGTACACTCAGGCCATGCGGGTGCTTTGTATTGGGGATGTGATTGGGCGGCCGGGCCGTCGGGCGGTGGCCGGATTGGTGCCTGGGCTGCGATCCGAGTTGTCGCTCGATATCGTCGTTGCGAACGGCGAGAATGCTGCGGCGGGGCGAGGGCTGACGTACAAGACGGCGAAGGAGATCTTCGACGGAGGCGTCGATGTCATCACGTCGGGGAATCACATCTGGGACGATAAGGAGATCATCCAGCACCTGGATTCGGATCTGCCCATCCTGCGGCCGGCGAACTATCCGCCAGGGGTGCCGGGACGCGGCATCTGTTCGTTTGGCGGCCTGACGGTGCTGAACCTGATGGGCCGAACCTTCATGTACGAGATCGACGACCCGTTTCGGACGGCGGACCGGCTGCTCGAAGGCGTGCCGCAGGGTTCGCCGGTGATCGTCGATATGCATGCGGAAGCGACGAGCGAGAAGATCGCGATGGGGTGGTATCTCGATGGGCGCGTGTCGGCCGTCGTCGGGACGCACACGCACGTGCCGACGGCAGACGAGCGGATGCTGCCGAAGGGTACGGCGTTCGTATCGGACCTGGGGATGTGCGGGCCACGCGACAGCATCATTGGTGTCGAGCCGGAGCCGGTGATCCGGAAGTTCCTGACGGGGATGCCGGCGCGCTTCAAGGTGGAGGAGCAGGCGAAGGTTGTGCAGTTCAATTCGGTGCTGGTCGATATCGACGAAAGCACCGGTAGCGCGCGTTCGATCGAGCGCGTCGATAGAGAATGGATGGTCGATGGTCAGCAAGGGTGACTTTCACACACACAGCACAGCGTCAGACGGACGGCTCTCGCCGACGGAGCTGGTGGATCTGGTGGCGTCGCAGGGCGTGCAGTATCACGCGCTGACTGACCACGACTCGACGCAGGGCGTAGCCGAGGCTATCGCGGCGGGCGAGAAGTACGAGAACTACCACCTGATTCCGGGCGTTGAGTTTGGCACGGACATCGAAGGCGCCGAAGTGCATATGCTCGGCCTGTTTCTCAGTCCGCACGACGAAGATCTGCAGGCGAAGCTGTGGGAGCTGCGTGAGGGGCGACTGAACCGCGGCGAGGGTATCGTCAACAAGCTGCGCGAGCAAGGCAAGATGATCGAGTGGTCGCGGGTGCAGGAGATCGCGGGCGAGGCGTCGGTGGGACGTCCGCATATCGCGGAGGCGCTCGTCGAGGCCGGCTACGTGAAGAAGGTGGCGGACGCGTTCGACACGCTGATCGGCCGCAACGGGACGGCGTACGTCAAGCGGCCCAACATGACGCCGGAGGACGCGGTGGAGTTCATCCTCGCACGCGGCGGGCTTGCGTGCTGGGCGCATCCGGCGGACATGGGCATCACCGACGATCAGGTGGAGCCGATCCTGAAGCGGCTGGTGGGCGTCGGGATGCAGGCGATGGAAGTGTTCTACAAGGACTACAAGCCGGCGACGATCGAGATGCTGCGGCTGCTGACGGTGAAATACGACATCCTGCCGCTCGGTGGCAGCGACTACCACGGCATCTTCGGCAACGACGAGCGGCTGCCGGGCGACATCCCGCTGCCCGATTCGTCGGTCGAGCGGTTGTTGGAGTTCGGGCGGACGTTGCCGAATCGGGAGCTTGTGCCCTCGTAGTTTCGTTCGCCTGCGCACAGGCACCTGTGCGTGTCGGGGAGAGCCGACACGCACAGGTCGGCCCCTACTGGATCTGACGGCGGTTCCCGGCGATGTAGGCCGCAGCGCGCGTGCGGCAGCACGCCCCTACAAGTTCCGCCCCGCCCCGACGGTGCCCGGGCAGTGAGGCCACATAGGGCTGTCCCTACGTGTTCGGGTGCGAATGGCGGGAGAACACGTACGCGATTTTCGCCGTGTGGAGCCGACTCATATGTGGGCTGCTTTTGTGGCGATCGGATAGACTGCTAGGACACCCCGCCGGAGAATCACCGTGCCCACACAAGGCGACCGCGTTCAGCGTGAAATCGAAGAGCTTCTTGACAAGCTCGATACCTTCGTGCCGGAGGAGCGCTTCCTCGCGAAGGTGAAGAACAAGCGCCGGCAAGAGGCCGGCCCAAGCCTGATCTCGCGCGCATGGACGACGTTGACGCGCCCGCTTACGAAAGTGAAGCTGGGGCACGTGATGCTCGCAGGCCTCGCGCTCGTCATCGTGACGATGGTCGTCCCGAGCCTGTTCGGGGAGTACCGAAACTGGTTCTCGATACTCGGCGCCTTGATGATCGTGGTCGCGTTTGTGATGTCGTTTCTCGGCTGGGACTCGCGCCGCACGATCGCTGGTGGGCGCGTCGAGAAGCGTTGGCGCGGGCAGGTCATCGCGTACGACGAGCGCCCACAGGGCACAAACAAGATCACGAACTGGTTCCGAAACCGCGGCCGCAAATAGCATTCCCGTTTGAGCGCGTCCGCGACGCTGCCACGAATCGAGAGACCCCTGTTGTTCGTCCGCCCCGCTTGCGTCCTGCTGATCGTCGTGGCTTTCGCTTCGGCTTGCTCCGACGACGACGGCGGCGACGACACGTCACCTACGGTCGAGTCGACGAGCGCACGGGCGACCTCCACAAGCGTGGCGCCGGCTGAAACAGCTACGCCGGATCTGCTCGCGTCGCCCGACCCCGACGGCGAGCGGGTGCTTGAGCACGTGCGGCAGCTTTCGGTCGATATCGGGCCGCGCGTTTCAGGTACACAATCGGAAATTGTCGCCCGCGACCTGTTGCAGGACGTGCTGGAGAGCTACGGGTACGACGTCACGATCCAGGAGTTCGCGTTTGATGCGAGCGCGTTCAAGCCGGTGCGTGTGGAGATCGATGGTGTGCCCATACTGGGCGTGGCGCTGAACGGTAGCGGTGGCGGAACCGTCACGGGACCGCTCGTCGCTGCGGGTATCGGGAAGCCCGAGGAGTTTCCGGCAACAGGTTTGAATGGCGCGATTGCGCTTTTGGAACGTGGTGATCTGACGTTTCGGGAGAAGTATCAGAATGCCGCGGCCGCCGGAGCTGGCGGCGTCCTCATCTACAACAACGAGGCGGGCAACGTCATCGGGGATCTCGATGAAAACGCAGGCGTGCCAGTTGTGGGTATCACGCAGGACGCAGGCGAAGATCTGGTTGAGCGTCTCGCAACAGAATCGATTGAGGTAAGCATCATTATCGAGGAACTGGGCACGGCATTCAATGTGATCGCGAAGGCGCCCGGCACGACAACGTGTGAGACGGTGACGGGCGGGCACTACGACACAGTGCCGGCAACCGGTGGCGCCGACGACAACGCTTCGGGTACGGCGGCTGTACTCGAGACGGCGCGGGTGATTGCCGCGCGAGAAACACCGGGCGCGCACTGCTTCGTGCTGTTCGCCGCGGAGGAGTTCGGGCTGTTCGGGAGCCAATACTACGTGAGCCAGCTGAGCGTGGAAGAACTGGCGACGCTGCGCGGGATGGTGAACCTGGATGTTGTGGGGCTGCCGCAAGACCTGGAACTGATCGGGAGTGAGGATCTGGTGCGGCAGGCGGGACTCATCGCCGATGGGATGGGGCTGCCGTGGCGGGAGTCCTTCGTGCCGAACGGGCTTGGGAGCGACCACGCGAGCTTCCTGAACGCCAATGTTCCGGTGGTGTTCCTGTACCGGCATGACCCACTGATTCACACCATCGAGGACGACATCACCCGCATGTCGGCGGATTCTCTCGGGCAGACCGTGGCGGTCGCCGCCGAGATGCTGGCTGAGCTAGGCGAGTAGGCTGCCAGGGGCGGGCCGCTAAGGGCGGGCGCCCGGATAGGGAGCGGGCGCTGCGAAGCCGAAATTGCCGCCCTCTGCCTCGTCCGATACGATCCTCTCAGTTCCACAGAGACCTCCGGAGGTTTGCGTTGAGGCCGTCCCGCCTGCTGCCGTTGCTCGCGTTCGCAGCGTTCGCGCTTGTTTGCGCCGGATGCTTTGGCGGCAGTGGAGATTCTGGCGGAGGCGAGCCGAACCTGGACGAGATTCCGACGGCGACACTACCGGCGGAACTGCCCGTGTTGCGGATCCTGGGCGAGAGCGCGGTCTCGACGGGCGGACGCCGCACGTACACCATTCAGGCAGGCGACACCTTCTCGGGCATCGCGGACCAGTTCGGCATCACGCTCGAGGAACTTATCGCAGCGAACCCGGACGTCGATCCGACGAGCCTGGTCGCAGGCGACGTGATCACTCTGCCGGAGGCTGTCACGGCTGCTCCACCGGCGGCGACTGCGACGCCGGGCGAGGCGCCCGTCGAAGAGGAACCGACCGTCGAAGCTCCTGTCGAAGAGATCCCGACCGATACGCCCGTGCCGGTACCGACGGAGCCACCACCGCCTGTTGACACGCCAACGGCGCAATCCCTCGGCACGACGTACGTGGTGCAGGCTGGCGACACGTTCGCGACCATCGCAGCGCAGTTCGGGATCACAATCGAAGCGCTGGCCGCCGCGAACCCCGGCGTGGACTCCAACAACCTGTCGATCGGGCAGGTGCTGATGCTGCCACCCGCGGGCGGCTAACGCGCGGCACTATCTGCCCCATAACTCCTCTGATTAGAGTTCCTCGAACCGCTTGCGCAGGAGCGCTTCGGCGATGGTCAGGTCGTCGGGCGTCGTGACCTTCATGTTCGACGGAGGTCCTTCGTAAACGCTGACCGTGTGTCCTAGCGCCTCGACCAGTGCAGCGTCGTCGGTGGCTTCGGCGACCGCTTGTTCGTGTGCACGGAGGAGCAGCGCTCGCTCGAAGCACTGCGGGGTTTGTGCGAGCCACATGGTCGCGCGGTCAGGTGTTCCGATCACGGCAGGCGGATCGCCGGCGACTTCCTTGATCGTGTCGCGCGCTGGTGTTGCGCAAAGGGCCGCCCCAGTCTCGCGAGCGAGTGAGACGCCGCGTTCGACGAGCGCGGGCGTGATGAGGGGACGGGCGCCGTCATGGATGGCGACGACGGCAGCGTCCGGCGCGGCCCGAAGGCCGGCGAGCACGCTCTCTTGTCGCGTTGCACCTCCTGCGACGACGGCTCGTACTTTTCGATCGAAGCGCCACTCCACGATGAGGTCGCTGAGGCGATCGGCGGCGTCGTTCGATGCGACGACGACGATCTGGTCGATGGCTTCGCAGGCACTGAACGCACCGAGTGTCCAGACGATGAGGGGGCGTCCGACGAGTTGGGCGAAGACCTTGTTCGTGCCGCCCATGCGCTCGCTGCGTCCGGCCGCGACGATGATGGCGCATGCTGGTCCGGTGATTTGGCTCATGCGCCAATGTTACCGTGCGTGCTATTAGGGTCGGGCGGGAACCAGTCGCGAGGCGGGCGGCGGTTACAATCCACGCATGGACGAAACGCGCGCGCGGGCTGAGCAGTTGTTGGCGCTGTCCAGCGCCGCGCGCCGCTTGTCAGACTTGGTCGCTGCCGCGGAAGCGCCGTTGCGCTACGAAGTTGTGCGGCACCTGTTGCGCGTGAGCGAAGAGACGATGACCGAGGTGCTGGAAGAAACGGTGACCGCGCGACTTGTGCGGCGTGGGGACGATCCGTTCACGTACGTGCCATACGATGCGACGATAGGTGAGGAATTGCGCGAGGCGTTGGGTGACGAACGGCTGCGGCGTCACCGGGCACAAATCAGCGGCGCTACCCAGCGAGTGGTTGAGTAGCGCCGCTTCTTTGTATGCACCCAGTTGAGCTCTAGGCCTCGTGTGCGTGACGCTGGCCGCTGAACGGTGTGAATACAGCGTTCAGGATCGCTGCGACGAGCAATCCGGCCAAGAAGTACGTGATGAAGGCGATAAACGAGGCAGGCTCGAAAACGCCACCCGTCTCTTCCACTGTCTTATTGGTCAGGTCGAACATGTTAAAGAACGGCTTCACCCAGAAATCGGAATGCCGATAGAGCCGGTCGACGAGTTCACTCTCCGTGTTGGCGCCGACGAGCAGCGCCAGAAAGCGTCCACCTACCAGCACAAGCACCACTGCCCAGACAAGACCGAGAATCGTGAGTACAAGACTGCGTAACATTTGCCTTTCCCTCCTCTTTGCGCGCTGCTGCACCTACACCCGTCGCGTAAGGTATGCGTCCACGCGCGTGGATAGATCCACTATGGATAGCTGCGCATGGCCATCACGCTAAGGCGTCGCAACCCAGCATTGCAGACGGATTGCGAGCGCACGTGATGTGGACGAATGTGATGCTTGTGCAATGCGGCGACCGCTCTTCGTCGCGCATGGCGTGTGCTGTCTCGGCGATAGTTCGATCATCGACAACGCACAAGTAAAGGAGAAGAACCGTGGACAAGGATCAGATGAAGGGCGATGCCAAGAAGGCTGGCGGCAAGGCCCAGGAGATCGCTGGCAAGGTGACGGGGAATGAGGTTCAGGAGGCCGAGGGAAAGGCGAAGCAGGCCGAGGGTAGCGTGCAGAAGGCCGTCGGCAATGTGAAGGACGCAGCGAAGGACGTCGCGGACAAGGTCCGCGGGAAGTAACCCATCGCGCAGCGATCAAAGAAAGAGGGAGCAAGCTCAGCTTGCTCCCTCTTTCGCGTCCGTCGGGCGAGCCTGAAGTGACTAGCGTGCGGCGGCCGGTTCAGGCTGTACGGTAATGCTGGCCGCGTCGTCTTGGCCGGGAATTACGAACATGTACCCGATGCCCTGGAAGGTCTTGATGAGCGTGGGATTGGCAGGGTCTTCTTCCAGCTTCTTGCGGAGGCGCGAGACCCAGACGCGCAGGTACTGAAGGTCACCGCGGTACTCAGGGCCCCAGATCTTCGAGAGCAACTCCGCGCTGAGCATGACGCGGCCGGGGTTGGCGGCGAGGTGCTGGAGGAGCATCCATTCGGTGCGGGTGAGGTCGACTTGGGAACCGTTGCGGAAGGCGAGGCGCTTGTGCAGATCTACGACGATGTTGCCGGCCTCGACCTGTTGTGTTGGTGCCTGTGAACCGATTGAGCGGCGGAGCACTGCGCGTACGCGCGCGCTGAGTTCGGCCGGGCTGAAGGGTTTGGCGAGGTAATCGTCGGCGCCCAGTTCGAGGCCACGCACTTTGTCCGAGTCGCTGCCTCGTGCGGTGAGGAGGACAATGGGGACGTTGGTGCGATCGCGAAGCTGGCGCATCACCTCAAAGCCGTCCATCTCGGGCATGGAGACGTCGAGCAGGACGACGTCAGGGCGGTGTTCTTCTTCCATACGGACGCCGGCAGCACCGCTTGGGGCTGTTAGTACGCGGAAGCCGTGGGCGGAGAGCTCCAGCTTGATGAGTCGCAGCAGCGCTGGTTCATCATCGATGGCCAAGATCAGTGGTTCGGACATGGGTATCCTCCGTGGCGTTGTTTCGCGCACTATCGCGGGCGTCGATTGCACAGGTATTACAACTCGCGGGTGAGGATGGGCTGTGCTCGAACAGCAGCCAGTTCGAGGTTGGATTCAGCTTCAGAGAGCGCGTAGCTCGCCCCGCCAACCGCAATGCAGCTGTTACACCGATTGCTATCCGGTCGCGGGCGAGGCATCTGCGGCATCGGGCTCATCGAGTAGCAGGGGCACACGCAGGATGAATTCGGTGCCGGCCGGGGACGACGTGAACGTCAGCGTGCCGCCAAGCCGGCCGACGATCTGCTTCGTGATGAACAAGCCGACACCGAGGCCTTGCTGCCGCGACGCGCCAGCACGTCCCCGATAGTAGCGTTCGAACACGTAGGGCTGGTCCTCGATCGGAATGCCGGGGCCGTTGTCGCGAATGCTGATCGAGACGAAGCCCGGTTCCTCTGACGCGACCAACCGTATGCTTGGCTTATCGCCGGAGTACTTGGCGGCATTGTCCATTAGGTTCCCGATGACCTGCCGAAGCCTGTGCTCGTCCGAATGCGCGACGGCGACTGCCTTGTCAAGATCAGCGTCGCAATTTGCATGCGGGTAGCGGATACGGAGTCGTTCGCATTCGTCGGCGAGGATGTGGCGCAGGTTTACGGGCTCGAGATCGAATGTGAGGCGGTTGGTCTCCAGACGCGCGAGGTCGAGGAAGAGGTCGATGATGCTCTCCATGCGGTCGGCTTCGTCGACAAGTGTTTCGATTGCTTCCGTGCTGTCGGGATCAAACCGCTCAGGATGTGTGCGCGCGCGCTCGGAGAGCCAACGCGAAAAACCCTTGAGACTCGTGAGGGGATTGCGCAGTTCGTGCGAGGCAAATGCGACGAAGTCGTCGCGCATGGCTTCCTGGCGGAGACGCTCGCTGATGTCCTGGAAGGCGACGACTGCACCGGTGGATCGCCCGGCGACGACGATGGGTGAACAGATGACATCGACCGGAATGCGCGTGCCGTCTGCTTTTGTGAAGGTTTCGACCCCGCTATACGGGGCATCCTCAAGAGAAGCATGGTAGATGGGGCACTCCTCGACGGGATAGGCGCTGCCGTCGTCCCGAGTGTGATGGAAGGAGTGATGGGTATGGCGCCCCGCCAAAGATGCCATGTCGTATCCAAGGAGCAGCTCGCCGGCGGGGTTCATATATTCGAGGATGCCTTGCGCGTCGGCCTGGTATACGCCGAAGCCGGCTGAAGCGACTATGGAGGAGAAGCGCGCCCGCTCGCGTTCTAGTGCGGATGCCGAGGCGACCTGCGCCGTGATGTCGAGGGTCACGCCGCGCATGCCAACTGGCTGGCCGCTGCTGTTGTGGATGACGGATGAGTAGCCCTCGACCCACAGCGTCCTTCCGTCCTTGGTTAGCCAACGGAACCGGTTTGTGCCGGGCACCCCGGAGGCAAATGTGGCGGCTGCCCGCGCTGCCGCGCCTTCCTGATCGTCGGGGTGGACGATGGTGAGCCAGAAGTTGGGTGTGGAGAGCCACTCCTCGACGCTGTAGCCGAGCATCTCTTCAACGTATTGACTGACGAAGTCGATGCGCTGGTTTGCTGCATCCGGCTGCCCCCACGCCTCCCAGACGATGCCGGGGACATCCGAAATCACATTGTCGAGGCGGCGGCGCTGCTCATCGATGTTGCCACTGAGCCTGATGTTACGAACAACGAGCCAGGCGAGAACAGCAGCGGTGAGGAGGCCGAGCGCGCCTGTCAGCACGAGCACGAAGAGAGTGAGCGCATCGTTGTCAGATATGTCATCGCGTAACGCCTCGCTTCGTTCATCAGTGAGGGCGATGAGGGCATCGGCCTCCGCCTGAATTTCGATGAGCTTTGGCTCGCCCTCCTGCTCGATCAGGCGAAAAGACTCAAAGTCGTTTCCGGCCTCCTCGGCAGCAACGATGGCTGCTGAGATCGAACGGTAGTCATTGGCGGCGACTGCGAATTCGCTGGCTTCCTGTTCGAGGCCGATTGCGGGCGCGAGGGACAAGAACTCCTGCCCGTCCTGCTGCAGTTCAAACACTGAGAGGTTGTATGACTCAAGTGCGCGCGGGCTTCGTGTGGCGGCGTAGGCTCGCGCTTCGGCGGCCACGCGCACGATGTCGAGGTTGTAGGCGTCGAGTGCGAAGCGAAAGGGCTCAAGTTCGTCGGTGAGCTCAGTTCGGGCGTCAGCGGACCTCCGCTGGACAAGAACGGGAGCCACAACCATGGTGGTGATGATGGCGACGAGCAGCAGGATCCCTAGGAGCGAGGGCCAGAATCTGGTGCGCGGCGGCACATGCTCGACCTCAGGTGAGGTGTCGGCCATAACCATAAGGTGTTCGCCTTGATTCGGTTATACGAATTACACGGATAGACGAAGCTTCATGGCGGTGGCAGTGGCGCGATGCTACGCATCATACAGATAACGCGACGCTGTGGGGAGACGGAACGGCGATTGACAAGATGCGCGATGCGCGGCCTGCATGATTCAGGGGTATTGACATCGCGCCAACTTGGCGTCCCGCCAGCTCGACGTAACATCTGTTGCTTTTCGCTGTGCATTGCGCTCCAATGTCCGCGGGCACATCCTCAGCGATTTTCTTATGAGGTGTTCAAGGCGCCGCGCTGGGTGAAGCGGCTGAGAGGTCTCAGGCATGGTCGCTCAGTTTCTTGCTCTTACGGCCCATCGCCCGAGCGACTGGCAAGAGTTGTTAGTGCTTGCCTGCGTCGTCTCCATTGGGTTTGTCGTCGGTTTGCGAGTGGTTGGCGTGGGGTTTGCAGCGGTAAGCGCAGGCCTGGGATTGCTTGCGTTCGTGGTCGTCGGCAACGTTGCGATACCCGCTGCGATCGCTCTCGCAACTGGAGCCGTAGCCGTGCGAGCAGCCATCACAGGCAAGCCAATGCGTCGAGACGGAGGCCCATACGCGATCGAAGCGATCGTGATCCTCGCAGGGCTCTTCCTGTACTCCATCGGCCGTTCGATCTCCGAAGGAAGCGCTGACGTCGCCAATGCGAACACAGCGGCGGTGATTGACTTCGAGCGCGGTCTGGGGCTGTTCTTCGAGCCGGATCTGCAAACGTGGATTCTTGGGTCGGACACGGCGACACAGACCATGAACTGGATCTACTCGTTCGCATTCCTAGCGATCGTTGGCGGGATCCTGGTGTGGCTCTGGGTCACGGATGTGGCGAACTACCGGCTCGTCCGCAACTGCATGGGGTTGTCGGCGTTGGTCGCGATTCCGACGATGGCACTGTTTCCGGTGGCACCGCCGCGATTGGCGGCGGAGACGGGCATGGTAGACACGATCGCGGTGTTCGGGAGGGAACACGCCTTTGTGAATGAGTTTGCAGCGATCCCGAGCTTGCACGTCGGCTGGATGGCGATCGCGGGGTTCGCGCTGGGACGAAGCATCGGTGGCAAGCTGGGATTCCTGATCGCAGTCTTGTGTGGGCCGCTGATGCTCATCAACGTTGTCGCGACAGGAAACCACTTCTGGGTGGACGGCGTTGTCGGAAGCGCGTTCGCGTTTGGCGCTGCAGCCCTGGTGTTGTGGCATGAGAGGTTTGGGTTCGCAGGTCTGAGCGCCAGGGTTCGTACGGCAGCCGCTAACACGGCAGGTGCGGCGCAACTAACGTGGGCAACGCTCGGCGAAAACCGAAAGGCGTTGTTCTCGTTTCTGAGTTTGGGAGGGCTGCTTGCGTACCTGGTTGTCGCCCAGACACTCACTCCCGGGTTCACGGATTTCTGGGGCTACCTCGTCGTCCAGGTGGGCCTGTTCGTTGTCCTCCTTGTCGGATGCGAGGTGTACTTCGCTAAGGAGGGTGGTCTCTCGTGGATCACGCACGTCATCGCGGTGGCCTGCGCGTACGCCGATGTGCTGGGCACGGACGGGAACCTCTACGCGGCGATCGACGAGTATGACAAGCTCACCCACTTCTTCGGGGTCGCGGCGATCGCTGCCGGGCTCTACGACATCCTGCGAGCGCTGTACCGGCGCGGCACGGTTCGGTGGCAGCCCAATGACCGCCTGATGCTGTCGGTCGCCATCGCCGTCGCGATTGGCATCGCGTGGGAGGGCTACGAGCTCATCGGGGACAAGGTGTTCAACACCACGCGTGTTGGCGGCAGGTGGGACACAGGGAACGACATCGTGTCAGATTCGTTGGGCGCGATCGTGTTTGCGGCCCTGTTGTGGTGGATGGAAACGCGCGCCCCCGAACCAGTCCGCATGGAGGCACCGTCACCGGTGGCTGAAACCGTGGACGCTAGTTCGACTTGATGTGAGGAACATGTTCGGATGACGAACAAAAGGCCCCTGCTTCTTGAGCAGGGGCCTTTGACGTACTGTTGACTCCACAGCCGGCGGCGGCCGTGATCCACACGCGACCGACGCTAGTTCATGGACTCGAGGATGGTGCTGATGCCCATACCGACGCCGATGCACTGTGTCGCCAGGCCATACCTCTTGCCGCTCCGGCGGAGTTCGTGCGCGACGGTGGAGACGAGACGCGCGCCCGTTGCACCGAGCGGGTGGCCGATCGCGATCGAGCCGCCGTTGACGTTTACGCGGTCCATCGAGATGCCGAGCTCCTTGCAGGACGGGAGGACCTGCGCGGCGAACGCCTCGTTGAACTCGACGCGGTCGATCTGGCCGGCCTCGATGCCTGCGTGGCGGAGGGCCTTGCGGGTTGCGGGGATGGGGCCAAGGCCCATGACCTGCGGCTTCACACCGCCGACGGCCATGCCGATGATGCGGGCGAGCGGCGTAAGGCCGAGTTCGCGCGCCTTGTCCTCGGACATGAGGAGGGCGGCTGACACGCCGTCATTGGTGGGGCAGGAGTTGCCCGCCGTGATCATCAGCTCCTTGCCGCCGTAGCTGACGATGCCCTTGACGGGGTTGAGGCCGCCCAGACCTTCCATGTTTGTACCGCGGCGCAGGCATTCGTCCTGGTCGAAGACGACGGTCTTACCCGTTTCGGCCTCGACCCAGTTGCCCTGGTCATCGAACACGGGCTGCTCGACCTCGAGCGGGATGATCTCGTCCTTGTAGATGCCCTTGTCGTACGCTTCCGCGACCTTGCGGTGGCTGTCGACGGAGAACTGGTCCATCTCCTCGCGCGAGAGACCATAGACCTCGGCGACGTTCTGCGCCGTCTGGGTCATGCCAGTGATCGGGTTGGAGTCGAGGATGTAGTCCGGGAAGGGGACGGAGAACGTCTCGTTGTGGTTGGGCGCCATGTCGCGCTGGATGGGCGTGAGCTTGGCGAGCCGCTTGTTGAACTCGGTGATGCGTGTCTTGGGGCCGCCGACGCCGCCACCAAGCGATCGTCCCATGCGCTCGATGCCAACGGCGATGCCGCAGTCGATCGAACCGACGGCAATAGCGGCGGCGATGCGCTGGAGGGTCTCCATGCTGGAGCCGCACTGGCGGTTCGTGTCGAAGGAACACACTTCCTTCGGGAGGCCGGCGAGGTGGGCGACGTTGTTGGCGCCGATGAGGACGAGTTCGCCCGCGCCCATGACGTTGCCGAGCCCCATGTCCTCAACGGCGTGGGGGCTGACCTTGGGGTTGCGCGCCATGAGTTCGGCGACGACCTTGCCGGCGGTCTCGTCGAGGCGGGTGGCGACGAGCATGCCGCGGCCGCCGCGACCGAAGGCCGAGCGTACGCCGTCGACGAGGACTACATTCTGTTGCTTCACGTGTGCTTCCTCCGATTGGTGCCCGTGCGGGCTGTCTCTTGTTGGGGCGCGTGCGAGGGCGCCGTGTCTGGGGAGCGCGCCGCACCGGATGGCGGAGGACGCTCGCTAAGGATAGGGAAGGGCAGCGGCTCGATCCACCGAGGCGCCGCCCGTTTGAGCTTTGTGAAGGGGTGCACTAACCTGACGGCGACACGAAGCTACGGGCCGGAGGGGATTGCCGCTATGACCATGGACACGCGCTGGGAAGACATAGACTCGCTGTTGGATCGCACTGAGCGGACGAAGAGCGAGGGGTTGGTCAAGGCGATCCAGGAGATTGCGGCAGCACGCTTCGAATTCCCGACGGCGGAGCTTCCCGCGCTGCGGGCGCATGTGAACGCGCCGAGTGTGACGATGGCCGTTCAGGTGGGTGACGAGCAGATTGCGCCGGACATCGTGGTCGTTGAGAAGATCAGCACTGGTGAGACACACCTGGCAATGACGGCCGTCGTCGAGGACAAGGACTCCGTCACGGAGGCCGAAGCGAAGCGCTCGTGGGCACGCATTGCGTCGATTCCGAACCAGATTTTCTATCTGTATGTGCCCGTGGGCTACGGCGTCGCGGCGAAGCAGATCTGCAAGAAGATGAAGATCAGGGTCGGCGGGTACCGCACGTACCGGTGGACGCCCCGTGGCTTCGAAGTGAATGACGTTTCGGAGCCGATGTCGGGATTGTCGCCACTTATGCCACCCGCAGTACAACGGTTTCTGGCAACGCCGTAGTCGTCCGCCGTGGTTCGGCGAAAAGACACACAGGATCGACTGGAACCCGGTGACCTTCTGCCGGCCCGCTTTCGCATGTTCGAGTTGGTTGAACGGTGAGAGGCCTGCCACGGCACGCCCCTACGCGCGCCGACTAGCCTTCTGCGCGGCGTGACTTGGCGCTGCGTTTGGGCGGGAGCTGCTTTCTGAATCCGCTCTCGATCGGTGTGTAGCCCATTGCGCGGAAGAACGCCGCGGCCGGCGCGTTAGCGTTGTCCACGCGCGCCCTGAGCTCAGCGATGCCTTGATCACGCGATGTGCGTTCCGCTTCTGCGAGGAGCAGCATCGCTATTTTCCCTCGGCGATGCGCTGGTGCGACAAACAAGGCCGTGACTTCGCCGACATTCACACCGGAAGAACCCTGTGCCGCGATGCTGAAGCTAACCAAGCCGATCGGCCCGGTTGCGGCGTTCTCGACGAGAATCACCTGTTCATTTGGAGCAGCTATTTGGGCTGCGGCGGTCTCGCTGGAGTACGCGTCCATCAGGCTCGCTACAGCCGCTCTATCGTTGCTGGTGGCCGGGCGGATGGTTGGCATGGCTATCCCGCGGCGTCGCCCTCGAGGGCCATGTCGGCTTCGAGGGAGATGCCTTGCTTTTGCAGGCGGCGGGCGAGGATGGCGAAGGCGATGAGGCCGATTACGACGCCGAACCACAGCGTCGCGATGCGGATGATGACCGTGCCTACGGTGGCGGTGTCGCGCGTCAGGTCCAGGAGGCGGCGGGACAGGCCTGTGAGGCCGATCTCGGCGACGAGAAGGCCACCGGGTGTGAAGGCGATGGCGGCGGCCAGCGTTGAGATCGGGAGGATGAACGCGGCTTTCAGGAGCGTGTCGAAGGTGGGGTCGACGCCGAGGCCGACGAGCGTGAGGAAGTACGCGAAGACCTCGAACGACCACGAGACGACGCTCAGCAGCGTCATGAGGATGAGTCCGCGTGGCGCCATCAGGGTGTAGGTGCTCTCGTAGAACTCTTCGAACTGACCGGTGAAGCGCTTGAGCAGTGGGATGCGCGCGAGGAATCGAAGGATGCCGAGGGCGGTGGGGCGATGGCGCGAGACGCCGACGCCGATGGCGCAGAGGACGGCGATGATGACGATGATGGGCCAGGTGTCGGTGGCGAAGGCGATGACGCCGAAGGCGCAGAGGATGAGGAGGGCGACGCTGTCCGTGAGGCGCTCCGCGAGGAGGATCGGGGCGGACTTGGTGACGGGCGTGCCGTGGACTTCCTTCAGGAGGTAGCTCTTCAGCCATTCGCCGACCTTCCCGGGCGTAACGGTCATGCCGAGGCCGGAGAAGTAGATGAGGAAGCTGTCCCACCGCTTAAGCCCCGTCACGCCGATGACGCGCAGGTAGTACTCCCACTTGACGAAGCGGAGGGCGTAGTTGCCGCAGGTGATAAGCAGGATGATGGGGAAGAGCCACCACTCGAACTCGCCGAAGCTGCGAACGACGGCCTCGAAGTCGCCATAGGCCAGGAGGCCGGCGAAGACGAGAATGCCGAAGATCATCGAGAAGAGGAGGCGGTTGCGGAGGTTCGCGATGTTCATACGCGGTCGCAGTCTACAAGAGGGTGCGTGCTGCACGCGGTCGCGCGGTTCGGCGGCGGTCTAACGAGTTGCGATATTGACTGCTAGAATACGGGCATCCCAGGGTAGCCAAGTGGTTTAAGGCAACGGTCTGTAAAACCGTGTATCGCAGGTTCGAATCCCGCCCCTGGGACCACTTTGTAGAATCGGAACGGCGCCTCTCGGGCGCCTTTCTTCATGTTGTGACAGCTACCGTGACAGCAACCGCTACGGACGGATGCGGACGATCAGCCGCCTACCAGGTCTTGTACCGCATGAAGCGATCCCTTGTCGCCGCCAATGTCGTCTCCCAATCATGTGCCCGGCCTGTAAGAGGTTCGGCGCCTAGACCGACCGCGAGTTCAAGGACATCCTCCACTGAGATCCTCTGCGTTGGCAGGTGCGCATCTTTCAGATGTCGATTCGGATCGGGGAGAAACGCGTTAACGTGAAGATGAGGCAACTTCCATTTACCTTCGGGGTGCCAGTGGTAAGACAACAATTCCTTGGCGCTTGCTGCGTCCTCGAGTTTGTACATGTAACCTAGCGACTTCACTTTCCACGGGCCTCTATCGGGATCGTCAGTCCGCACGATCTCGTACCGGTGAGAGAAATGCAGATCTAGGCCTGGCGCACCGCGGAGATTGATCGGTTGATCATCGGACACGAGGAGCACGTTCTGCCTGCCCACGTGATAGCCGCGATGATGTACTAGCACCGCTGGCGTGAAGCACGCCAAGGCTGCCTGGATAGGATGCAAGAAGTTCGCTACGGCTTCGTGTGGATTCTTTCCTGCCACTGACGAGATACTCCCCGCCGCAGCTTATCCACAAAGTCGTCGATGATGACGCCCAGTTTGGTAGCGCTACGCTGCGGCTTCTGCGGCGGGCTCGTGGAGGGAAGGTCGAGCACGAGTGGAAGCAGCATTGTCATGTGGACAATGTTTTCGTCATCGGTATCTGCAAATTCTCCCTTTCGCCACAACGCGACGAATTCTGCTCCGCTTAGCCCCACGAGGACTCGCGCTCGCTTGTCGAAGAGGGCAGCCGCTTGCGCGTCCGGGAGTTCTATTGCAGCAGTGTCGAGGGTAGCCGTAGTCATTCATCCTCCACGTTAAGCGTCGTCCGCAATCGCTTCAGGTTGAGCTACGTAGGCGTCAGAACCTGTCGCCAGTGTGGCCTATCGTCAGCAATACGCAATGGAGATATGATGATCTAAGTGATCCAATTAGGCAAGGTTTTGGCTAGCGCGACAGGATCGCGTCGAAGGCGTCGGCGGCCTGCTGCTGCATTGTTGGCGTGACGTGTGAGTACAGATCGAGGGTCGTACTAATCTTGCTGTGCCCGAGCATCTCCGACACGATCTTCGGGTGAATGCCCTCGCCTAGTAACAGCGTCGCGGACGTGTGGCGCAGATCGTGAAAACGGATGCGCGGCAGGCCCGCCTTCTTGAGGAGGGGCTGAAAGGATCTGGTCGTGAGGTTGCCAGCGGGGATCGGCTTCCCGACCTGGTTGGCGAAGACGAGGTCGGTGTCCTCCCAGGCTTCACCGACTCGGAGGCGCTCCTCATTCTGACGTCTGCGGTGGCGCCTGAGCGCGTCCTTCGGTTGAGTTGAGAGCAACACCTGCCGACGAGAACCAGCGGTCTTCGTCTCCGCGATCTTCAGTCCGGACTTCGTCGCCTGCATCGAACCGCGAATCTGCACAGAGCCAACTTCGAGATCGACGTCGCGCCAGCGTAGACCGAGCAGCTCACCCTGGCGCATGCCCGTGGTGACGGCCAATACATAGAGCGCCTCCAGTCGATCACCTTCTGCGGCCGCAAGCAATGCACGTGCTTGGTCAGGCGACAGCGTCATCATCTCGTGAGGCGTGATCCGTGGTGGGTCGACGAGCTCTGCCACGTTCCGCGCCACGAGGTTCCAACGAACCGCTTGTTTGAGGGCCTTGTGGATCGTCGCGTGGAGGTGATGAACCGTGGCCGCCGACGAGCCGTTCTCCAACCGCTCGGCGTACAGGCGCTGCAACTGCTGCGGTGACAGCTTGTCGAGTGATGTCTTGCCAAGCGTGGGAACAATGTGAAGACGAACGTATTGTTCGTATCGATCCCAGGTGCGCTCCTTTAGGCTTGAGCGGACGGTCTTCAGCCAGTTGGACATGTACTGCGAGACTGTTTGGCGCTCCGTGATGAAGGGTAGACCGTCGTCGCGCGACTTGAGGGCAGCGCGCAGCTTGCGGGCGACCACGTCGCGGTCCTTGCTCAGGAAGTGCTTTCGTTTGCCTCCGACCGTGCTGATAGAGGCGGCCCAGCGGCCGTCCTTTCGTTTATGAATGCTGCCTTCACCGTTTGCACGCTTGCCTGACACCCTTTGCCTCCTCTACCCACGGGATGGTCGCCATCGGTCCTTGTTCTTGTTCCACGAAGCACGATTGCTCTCCCGTTTTGCCGCGATTCGGCAGGCTTCGCTGCAGAGCCTCCTCACGCCCGCGCGCGGTCGACGAAGTGTCTGCGCGGACTCGGTCGAAAATGGCCTGCCACAAACCGAGCAAATAAACACGTCGGGCTGCGAACTGGCGAAAATCGAGAGGAGGTGCGAAGCAACAATCTCGCGCACACCGGACGCACGGGCTTCGACACGTCGACCGCGATCATCCCATGTGTAGCCAAACAGGAGCGGAACTGCCGGTTCGCCTTGGACGGTCCTTTCGTCGCCCCACGACCTATTCTCAGGCGGCATGACTATCTCTCCGAGGAGGTTCACGATCAGCGCGCGTTGCAGGGCGAGGCCTCGTCCAGCGCGACGCTCTGTGTCGAAGTAGTCTCGTTGGCGACTGACCCGGAGGATTTGGATCTCTTCTTGGGAAATGGGTCTCACGCCATACTCCTCGTCGTAGGAGTAGTACTGCCGGCGATCGCCCTCGCGGAGGTCCCACAACAGATCCTCGGGAACAAGGTCGCCTTGCTCCGTCATGACAAACGCCCTCAGTAACCGCTCGGCCTCTTCAGCCGCTTCGATCCATTCTGCAAAGCCCTGCTCCTTCTCGCTCTCGGCCAACTCCGATCCCGGTCCCCATTCCAGGAGTCCCCACGTTTGCACAAACTTGGGAATTCGCTCTGTGGGGTTCTCAGGGAGTCGTACGTACTCCCACAGACAATGGAGCGTCTCATCAGGGTCGACATCACGGGCAAGAACACTCCGCCAGACGAGGTGGTCCGGCTCCCCGGCCGCGTCCCAAACGGGCGGCACGTAACGCCTTGCTTGTTCGCGTTCTGTGGTGTTCACCTCACGCACGAAACGGACGTCCTCTGGAATTAGAAGCCTGTGACGAACGCGGGGAGCAAAGCCTGGATTCATGACTTCGACCCCGGCGTAGGCCAGTCGCTCCCTGATTGGGTGGATGTGAACCTTTGCGACAATCGGGCGTGCCTCCCCAGAACTAGGAATGTAACTAGGACTATAAGCCTAGCCAACCCGGCCGTCAACGGCCCAGAATGGACACCAGCGAACCTTTGTTCTTTCGGGACGGCGGAGGTGACATGTCTGAGGTACTGCTACTGAAGGTGAGCGAAGCTGCTCGACGAATCGGGCTCGGCAGATCGTTCACCTACCAACTCATTCGTCGTGGTGAGCTCCGTTCGGTAAAGATCGGCGGGTCCAGGCGCGTCGCCGTGGCGGACGTCGAGGAGTTCGTCCTTCGCCTGCGGGAGTCGGCCGAGGACCTCGACTGAAGGCGATGACCACCGCCGACGCCGTGCGGGCAGCTCTCCGCTGCGGGAGAGATCGGTGCCCCTGCCGGTCTGGCGTGAATGTCCACTGCCCGGCAGACGATCACGAAGACCGCAACCCTTCCTTCTCTGTCCAGCAAGGCAATCGAACGGCCATTGTCGTGTACTGCCATGCCGGCTGTGACCAGGCGACGGTTCTCGGAGCCCTTCGCACTCGTGGATTGGGGGAGCAATCAGGGATGGCGTACACGACAAGCGGTTCTTGGCAGGTCGTGCAGGAGTGGGCCTACCCACATGGCGCAGAGCCTGTCGCGATCCACGGGCGCGAGGAGAACGGTCGCGGCCAGAAGCGCTGCCGGTGGCGACTGCCTAACGGCTCCTTCGACGACGGCCTGTCCGGGCTGAAACTCTCGGAGCTGCCGCTGTACAACGCCGGCCTGCTAGCCGAGCGCCCCACGAAGCGCGTGTACGTCGTTGAAGGAGAACCGGCCGCGGATGCTGCCGTTGCTCAGGGCTTACTGGCGGTCTCCCTTTGTGGTGGCGCGGCTCAGAAGGACTTCGGCGAAGCCCTGGCTGCGCTCACAGGACGGGAAGTCGTCCTATGTCCGGACAACGACGAGCCAGGGCGCACGCTCATGGACAGGGTTGGACGTGTCCTGGCCAGCCCAGCAAAGGATCTCAAAGTGCTTACTCTCCCCAACCTGCCGGAGAAGGGAGACATCAAGGATTGGTTCGAGGCCGGCAACACATCCGCGGAACTCGAGCAACTGGCGGGACGTGCGCCTGCGTGGGCGCCTTCCTCGTCCGTCGGTGCGAACTCCCCACGAACCGTCGACGAATGGCTCGCCGATGAAGACGAGTCCCTCGACGTCGTCATCGGCGATGGTTCCGGCGGTGCGATTCTGCCGCTCGATGGAAGGGGCTTCCTCGCCGGCAGCACGGGCATCGGTAAGACGAACCTCCTGTTGCGCCTGACGCGGTGCTTGTCTGAAGGCACGCCGATTCTCGGGCGGTATCCCGTTCCCACACCACGCACGGTCCTCTACGTCGCGCTAGAAGGTTCAAGAAGAGGGATGCGCAAACGCCTGAGGAAGGTGTGGGACGGAGCGGTGGGGGAGAGTCGTTCGCGATTCCTCCTGGTGTTCACCCAACTCAATCTTGCCTCAGACGACGGAGTCGCCGAACTGGAACGCTTGATCGTGGAGACCCGCACAGACGTGGTCATCCTCGATCCCCTGCGCAACGCTCATACGCTCGATGAGAACGACTCCCGCGACATGGCCCTCCTCACGTCGACCATCGACCGCCTCATTGCTGAGCACGGCTGCGCATTCATCGCCGCGCACCACGATCGGAAGAAGCCGCCGATG
This sequence comes from Dehalococcoidia bacterium, assembly GCA_021731085.1. Lineage (GTDB taxonomy): Bacteria > Chloroflexota > Dehalococcoidia > DSTF01 > JACRBR01 > JACRBR01. Next base: position 17,418 of record JAKFYB010000004.1, on the reverse strand, counting down.
ACCAAACGCGACAGCGGGACGGACCGTATCCGAGGCTCCACTGTCCTTTCGGGCTGGCTCAGCTTCTGCATCAGCATCGAAAAGGACAAGAAGCCCGACATGCTGATTCTCGAGTGGACGAAGGTCCGCGACGCGGAGGATGTCCTCGATGACCTCACCCTTTCCTTTGATCGCGAACGGATCGACTTTGCCGCCACGGTGCGATCTGCCGCAAGCAAGGTCTCGGACGACGACGTGCTGACGGCTGTCTTCCATGCCGGGCCGGATGGTGTCCGCGGTTCGACGCTCGTGGAGGTGGTGCGTAACGCGACGCAGGCCGGAGAACGCACGGTCAAAGAGCGGATCAGGGACCTGGTTCGGAGCAACCGGGTGTTGGAGTTCATCGCCGATGAGGACAGCCAGTCCAAGGCGAAGTCCTATCGGCTTCCGGACGAGGAGGACTGACGTCGCTAGGCAATCTGCCTGTTGCCAACCGACTGCCAAGCGACAGCGCGAATCTCGGTTGGCGGTTGGCAACGGTGTGCCTAAAGGCTAGCGGCTGCCAAGCGAGCCGCAGCCTTCACGCTTGGCAGGGGTCGGTTGCAGGCGCTGCCAAGCGATGAACACGATGAACACGATGAACACGATGAAGGGATGAAGGGATGGTGACGAATGGATGAGGGAGTGAAGGTTGACCACGCACCGAGGTGTCGCATGTGCGACAAGAAGCTGGCGGAGTCAGTTACCCGACCATGGAGCATTCAGTGCGTCCGGTGCAAGACGAGCAACCAGAGCCCGCCTGTTGGCGCGTAGAAGGTTGTAGTAGCCCGTACGAGACTCCACCAACCAGCCGGGCCCGCAAATCATTTGTTTTCACGCTGGGGGTAATTTTCGGGCGTACTGACAGTCTGCAATGCTTCCTGCATCGTCATCCCATCTATGTCAGCGGACAACTCGTCTTCTTCCATGCCTTCCAGCATCCAATCGAATCTGAGTTGTGGGTAAGCTGGCTCATCTAAGATCACGGCGCCGTCCGTCCGATCGATTCTCAAGCTGAAGCAATTGAGAATGTCCCTACCCATCACCGATGGCAGGGTCTTGTCGAATTTCTTCGGATTGGGCACTTCTATCATGAGCGGCTGAAACAAATAACTCCCCGCTTCGGTCCTGAGTGCAAGGTGGGCTGGAACAAGGCGCGTAATGATGCCACCCCCAAAACCGGTTGACACGCGCAGCGGATAGTTCAGCAGGTCGTGGTATGAGAAATAGTCCTTGTACTCATTCACCGTGATGACAGAACGGTCAGCTCCGCTATCAACCAGAAAGTTCACGGAGATGTACTCCAAGCCGCAGAGGCTCGGAAATGCTAGAAGGCCGCTAATATGCGGCCTTCCATCGTTGAAGATTCCTCTGACCAGCATGTGGTCAGAGTATTAGTGTCTGCTTCTTCTTCGTCAAGAAGGTAATGTACACCTTATTCCGTTCAGCGCCGGAAGCCTTGAGCTTCCTCGAGACTGCGTCTCGTCGCGTACTTGAGGCTAGGACACCTTGGGCGGTTACGGCAACCCATTGCTCTGGATGCTCTTGAAGAAGCCGCTCGTAGTTGTCGGCCACGTAGCGAGTCGCTTGCTGGTAAGGCAGCAAAATGGCGTCGAGATCCTTCGCCTTACCGGAGTGCACTTGGTTCCACACGGCCGCAGTCATCCCTTAGTCGAGCCTTTCTCATCAGCATCGGCCACGATCTTCGGTTCTGCCATGAGGAGAACCTTCATTTCAAAGGCTAAGGGATGACGCGCTAAGCGGGTGGCGCGTGTGTGACATACCCGTTAATCCGTACGCGAAATTAGCACTAGTAGATCCAATAAGTCAAGGACTTCCTCATTGACAATTCTGCCTGGATCGCGTACCGACTGTTAATTAGAACAATTGAGCGTTTGTTATGCAACTTTTGAAGCTGGATGAAGTCAAGGTTTTGCAGTAGCCAGATTGATTGATAGCCCAAATCAGAACCCACCAGGTCCAACAGAATGAGAGCGAAATGCAACTACTCCTGGCAAGCCTCGCTCGCGTGTCCGCGGAGCATTGAGCTTTCGGGTACGTGGGCTATCCTTGTCTGAGAGACCGAGACCCGCATAGACGTTGTGCCCACTGTGGCCTCCGATAGGGAGGCCATTTTGCTTTTTCTCGAACGCAACACGACGACCAAATCGTGCGACTACAGCCCCAGCAACACGACCACAAGAACGAGCGCGGTGGCGACGACCACATCAACGCCCGTGCCCAACACAAACATCAGGTCGACGCTCGGTGCTCCGGGCACGACGAACGACACGACGCACAGCGCGGCGAAGGTCAGCGAAACGACAAAGAAGCCAATTGCTACGTGGATCATGGCTCGCAAAGGGAGGGGTCGGCGTCTCAACCGCAGTCGCCGACCCCTGAACGGGCTCCCTACGTCTTGCTTGGGGGCTGGACGTGAGAGCTGCTTCGATCGTATCAAGCGGTCCGGGTCACGCAACGATCCGTTGTCAATGAGAGAGACAGCACGATGCGCCCGTCTCGGCCGAGAGCCCGGGCGCATTCGACGAAGGGGAACCTTCACTCCCTACAACGGTACGGACGCACGCCCGTTGCGCATGGTGATGAATCGCGAAGGGAGTCGACCAATGCCTAGCGCGCCGCGTAAGCCCTGCCCCGAGCCCGGCTGTCCACGCCTTGTGGCGTCAGGCCGCTGCGACAAGCACAACCTGCAACGCCGGCACTACGCCTCACACCCGCGTGGCTCGTCGTCACAGCAGGGTTATGGCGCGGCATGGCGACGCGTACGTGCAGTTGTGCTGCAGCGCGATCCGATCTGTCGGGACGAAGCCGGTTGCAATCAGCGATCAACCGACGTGGACCACATCGTTGCGCGCAAGCACGGTGGCAGCGACGACGCGTCCAACCTGCGCGGCCTGTGTCACCGGCATCACTCGCGCAAGACGGCGATCATCGACGGCCGGTGGGGGCGGCCCAATAATTCAGTCATCCAGGCCGGCGTGGAGCGGCTGGCTACCGTCACACGCGCGTTGCCAGATTAGGGCAGGGGGGAGGTAGGCATGCAGCGAGGCGCGAAGCCCGTTCCGACGAGACTCAAGCTCCTGAAGGGCACCGACCGCGCGGACCGCATCAATCGCCGCGAGCCACGGCCCCAACCTGCCATCCCGCGGTGCCCGGTAGAACTTGGCGACGAGGCGCGGAAGGAGTGGAAGCGGATCACGAAGGAACTCCACGTCCTCGGCTTGCTCACAACGATCGACCGCGCCGCGCTCGCGTTGTACTGCGACGCCTGGGGACGCTGGATCGAATCCTTGGAGTCGCTCAAGAAGTACGGCGCGATCATCAAGAGCCCGAACGGCTACCCCGTGCAGTCTCCATATCTCGCCGTCGCCAACAAGGCCGCCGAGCAGGTCCGGCTGCTCCTGGGGGAATTCGGGCTGTCGCCGGCGAGCCGCGCGCGCGTCCACGCCGCCCCAACCGCCAGTGAAGCGGAGTCGAAGTGGTCCGGGCTCCTCTGAACCCCGGCGAACGCGTCGTTCGCTTCATCAACAACCTGAGCCACACCAAGGGCGAGTGGGCGGGCCAGTCGTTCGCACTGCGGACCTGGCAGGAAGACATCGTGCGGCCGCTCTTTGGGACGCTGCGCGAGAACGGCACGCGCCGCTATCGCACCTGCTACGTGGAGATCCCGAGGAAGAACGGCAAGACCGAACTGGCCGCCGGCATTGCCCTTTACATGCTGATGGGCGACAGCGAGCCCGGCGCCGAGGTCTACAGCGCCGCCGTCGACCGGGAGCAGGCGGGGCTCGTCTTCGGCGTCGCCGCCGAGATGGTGCGCAACGATCCCGAATTGCTCTCCGTGTGCGAGGTGGTCGACAGCCGCAAGACGATCGTGCACCGGCCGTCGGGCAGCGTCTACCGGGCGATCCCCGCCGAAGCGGCGGGCCGTCACGGCTATAACGCCTCGGGCGTGATCTACGACGAACTGCATGCAGCACCCAACCGCGACCTCTACGACGTGTTGACCACCTCGACCGGTGCGCGACGTCAGCCGCTGATCTTCGTGATTACTACAGCTGGGTGGGATCGGAACTCGATCTGCTGGGAGCTGCACGACTTCGCCGTGAAGGTGCGCGACGGCATCATCGAGGACCCGAGTTTCTTGCCCATCCTGTTTGCGGCATCCGACGACGCGGACTGGCTGGACGAAGCCGTCTGGCATGAAGCCAACCCGGCGCTCGGTGACTTTCGCAGCCTGGACGAGATGCGCACCGCGGCCCTGCGGGCAAAGGAAGTGCCTGGTCAACAGAATGCTTTCCGTCGCCTCTATCTCTGCCAGTGGACCGAACAGGCGGACCGCTGGCTGGACATGGCCGTCTGGGACGAGAACGACGAAGCGACATCTCCTGACGATCTCGAAGGCGAGGAGTGCTACGCCGGGCTCGACCTCTCGACGACGACCGACATCAGCGCGCTGACCCTGTACTTCCCCGACGAGAATGGCGGCGGCTCGGTCCTCTCCTTCTTCTGGGTACCGGAGGAGAACATCCGCAAGCGCGCCTTCCGTGACCGTGTGCCCTACGACGTCTGGGTGCGGGACGGCCGCATTAAGGCGACCGATGGCAACGTCGTGGACTACGACGTCATCCGCGAGGACATCCTTGAGCTCTCGACCCGCTACCACATCCGCGAGATCGCGATCGACCGCTGGAACTCGACGCAGTTGCAGACGCAGTTGATGGGCGACGGCCTCACTGTCGTGCCGTTTGGACAGGGGTTTGCGTCGATGACCGCGCCGACCAAGGAACTCGAACGGCTCGTGCTGGAACGCAAGCTTCGCCACGGCGGCCATCCGGTCCTGCGCTGGATGGCGAGCAACGTCGCCGTCCGCCAGGACCCCGCCGGCAACCTGAAGATCGACAAGGCAAAGTCGACCGAGCGTGTGGACGGCATGGTCGCGCTTGCGATGGCGGTCGGGCGAGCGATGGTCGCCGAGGAAGAGCCGGTCTCAACCGCGTTCTTTGTACGAATGGGAGGACCCCCAGATGAATGGTGACGCACGCATGCTCATTGACCATGTCGTGATCGACGATCTCAATCCCGACCCGGCCAACCCGCGCCGCATCGGCGAGCGCGAACTCGAGTCGCTCACGCGGAGCCTGCGCGAGTGGGGCTTCGTCCAACCGGTAATCGTGCGTCGCGAGGATCGGACCGTCATCGGCGGCCACCAGCGCCTGCTCGCCGCACGCAAGCTCGGCATGAAGACCGTGCCCGTGATCTGGCTCGACATCTCGATCGAGCAGTCCCGCCTTCTCAACATGGCCCTGAACAGGATCGGCGGTGAGTGGGACGAGGACCTCCTCGCCCATATGCTGGCCGACCTCCAGGGCGTGGATGGGATCGACCTCTCGCTGTCTGGCTTCGAGGCTGGCGAACTCGACAAGCTGCTGAAGTCACTGAATCTGCGCGAGAAGCGCGAGAAGGCAGAGGCGTTCGACGTCGAAGAGGCGCTGGAGGCCGCACGTGCCGCCACACGCGCCAAACGTGGCGAGTTGTGGGCGCTGGGCGACCACCGCCTCCTCATCGGCGACGCGACCGACCGTGCAGCCATATCGCGGCTGTTGGGCGAGATCCGACCGGCGCTCTGCTTCACCGATCCTCCTTACAACGTCGCCCTCGGTGATCACGGCGGTCAGCAGAGGAACCAACGCAAGCGGCGCATCCAGAACGACGCCATGCCACCAGAGCAATGGGAAGCCTTCGTGCGCGCCTGGTCAAACAACATCGTCAGCAATGTCGATGGTGCGATCTACATCTGCATGAGCACGAAAGAATGGCCGTCGGTCTCGCGGGCATTGGCCGAAGCTGGCGGCCACTGGTCCGACACGATCATCTGGAAGAAGGATCGCTTCGTCATGGGGCGAGCCGATTACCAGCGGCAGTACGAACCGATCTGGTTTGGCTGGCGCGAAGGGCAGAAGCATCACTGGTGTGGCGATCGCAATCAGTCCGATGTGTGGGAGATCGACCGGCCCGGCGACAGCGAGGCCCATCCGACGATGAAGCCGTTGCCGCTCGTCGAACGCGCGATCGAGAACTCGTCCAGGCCCGGCGACGTGGTGCTGGATCTCTTCCTCGGATCAGGCAGCACGCTGATCGCCGCGGAACGCACCGGGCGCGCCTGCTACGGCATGGAACTCGATGCCCACTATGGGAGCGTCGTGTTGGCCAGGTGGGAAGCTTTTAGCGGGAAGGAGGCGGTGTGCCTTGAGAAGTAGAGAGAGCGGCGGCAACCCGGGTGTTTTGTGGTTGGGGTTTTGGAGAAGAGCCGCCGCCGCTCGTTCTGTCTGTACAACGCGCAGCCAACTCCGAAGGTGAACCGGCGATGCGGAAGATAGGGGGCAGCACCCGCCATGCCTAACCTCGTACTCGTGAGAGATGCCCGTGGATCGCTCGTCCACGTCCGCAAACGGTCGGACGGTGAGTGCCTAGGCTGCTTGGAGACCGGCTTGTTCGAGTTGGTCAAAGCGCTCGTGCTGGACGAGGAACGCCGCCGCGAGCGCGACGGCGTGGGAGCGAAGCGATGATCCGGCTAGGGAAGGCCCAGCGACTGCCGCTCGTCATCGGTCACCATCGCGTCCCACTCGTCGGCGCAGTCGGCGCAAACACGGAAGGGGAAGGCGGGTGTCGGCACGGTGAGGGGCATCTGCTCGCTCCGCGCCGCATCGTTGTCGTCCTGCTGGCACACCTCGCACCAGCGTTCGTCGTCGGTCGTCCACTGTTCGATCGTCGGTGCCATCATCGTCATCGCTCCTTAGTACCGGTTCTCAGCGTCTTCGGCGAGCTCCTGCCACACCTCGGCCGCCGGCAGCTGGGCAAGCCGCGCCAAGCGTCCGACCAATCGGTGAAGGCGCTGCGCCTCGTTGAGGGGAAGCCCCTGGTGCCAGTAGTTGGCGAAATGCTGGCCGATGTACTCGCGGAGCAGACCGGCGTCGTTGTGCGTCTCGGAGAATGCGATGCGCGTCGTGTTCGTCATCGCTGTCCTCGCGCTTGGCAGTATGGGCAGGTCACGTCCTCTGCGAAGAGAACGGCCAGCCGCCGCTCAACCTTGATCCCGCAGGCGGTGGAGATCATCGTCCTCGGTTTGCCGCTCGCCGTTGCTAGGTGCTTCTTGTTCATGTCGTTCTCCCTTCCCCACATACATCACTCTGCGCGGCGCCCAAGTCAACGAGTAATCCGGTCACGCAGAGACAATCTCTGCAGACGGTTGACGCCGCCAAACAATCTCTCCGGACGGTGCGAAGAATCTCGCCACATCCCGTTGACTTCGTCGCGGAGCAGAGTGATGTATGGCATCGCCAACGAAGACGCCCCTGGTCGGGGCTTTCACAAGGAGATGCCACATGCCACTCGAGAACAGGGAACTAGCGCCGGGGACCGTGCTGGTCGCGCGGTACAAGAAGGAGGACCACACCTGCGTGGTGATGGAGACGGAGGAGGGCCTGCGCTACCGGGTCGCGGGGACGGACTACAAGAGCCCAAGTTCCGCGGCGAAGGCGGTGATGGGCGGGATCGCGGCGAACGGCTGGCGGTTCTGGAGCCTGGACGGCGACCTCAAGACCGCGCGCGAGCCGAAGCCGAAGGCCGCGAAGAAGCCAGCGACGAAGAAGGCGCCCGCCAAGAAGGCGGCGAAGAAGAGCGCGCCGAAGAAGAAGGCCGCGAAGACGGAGAGCGGCGGTTCGTTCGGCTGCGGCGCCTGCGGCCAGGAGTTCCCGACGATGAAGGCGGCGACCGAGCACGCGCTGATGCACACCGCTCAGTAACACCTCCCGCACCTGAGCCCGAGACGGGTCGCTTCGGCGGCCTGCTCTCGTTGTGGTGCATGCGCCAGACCGCGCAATGCATGGATCTTCGAATCTAATGCCGGACAGGCGCCACAGACGGCACCGGGCCGCCCAACGCCGCACAACCGCCCGGTCGCCGTCGCCATGCCCGCCTGAGTCCGCGAGGGCTCTTCGAGTAACATGGGACTGGAGGTACGCATGCTGAGCGTTATACGAAAGCCCGTCGTTGCTGCATCGCTGCTGTTCGCCTTGGCCGTAACGTCGGTCGCGGCGAGGTGCATTGAAGACGACAGTATTTACGTGGACGAAGGTGGCTACACGCACATTGTCGGACACATGACGAACGAGACTGACATCGCGGCGAGCAGCGTCACGCTGCGTGGCCAACTCTTTGATGCGGGCGGAAACGTCTATGCGGAAACCACGGCGTTGCTCTGCCCGATGAGTGTGCAGGGCAAGAGCCAGAACGCGTTTGACCTTCGCTTTCCACAACCGAACTTGCCACGGCCGGCCCGGTACGAGGTGCGACCGATTTCCGGAAACACGATCGCGGGATCGTTGCCCGCGTCGCACCTCGCCTTTCAAGATCTTGCGGCATATCGCGTCGAGGGAACGCTCGCCGTCGCCGGCTCGGTCAGGAATGATGGGGCCAGCACGTACAGCGAGTTGCTGTATTGTTCGGCTGCATATGACGCTGGAGGAAAGATGCTGCGCATGCAGTGGAGCCCGCTTCAGGGTTCGCTCGCCCCTGGCCAGACCCTGCGTGTTCCCGTCGTGTGGCCTGTGCTCCCCCCGGAGGCAACGCACGTCAGTATCTGGGTTGCCGTTGGTCCTTCAGCCCAGTGGCTGAAGAGCGACAAGATTGCCATTCAGAATCGCAATCCATAGCGCCAACACGTCGGGCGTCTTATCGACGGTTGCGCACGATCTTGTGATGGTGTGGCCCCAGTTCACGTCAAGCGCATAGCTCCGCCAGTGGCCGGACTTCTGTAGGATCTCGCCATGACTGAGGGCAGCCACGTCCGTATTGCAAACAGTAAATCCCTGAAGGGCCGGACGCACGTGATGGAGCACGCTCGCGCGAGAGATGTTGGTCAGGTGGCCGGGTCCGCGACGCCCTTCGCAAGCGTCGACAAGTTGTACGTGCGCGTGAAGTTTCCGAACTGCCGTATCACCCACCGCTTCCTGCGCGAGGAATTAGAGCTCGTCCCTTGATCCACCTCGCCGCCGGCATGTTCATCCTCGCACTCACAACCCTCACGCTGACAGTCATTTCGCTCTTCACGGCCGTCGACAATGTCAGCGCGATGTTCGCATGCGGCAGCGCGATCGCGACCGCATCGTCGGCCGTGCTGGTTGCCGTCGTCTGGGTACTCGGGCTCTAGGAGTGGACGAGGAGAGGCGCCCACGCGGCTGAGAGCAATGGGCGCCTCCATGTCGCGGTGTGCTTTCCTGCGCGAACCTCGAACTAGGGGAACTATCCGTGTCGTCGGCCATCTGCAGCAACGCTCCGAGGGCTACAAATTGTCGCCCCTCGTGTTAGTGCGGAATCGGGGCAACCGGCGGCACGGGGCCGCCCAGCGCCGCCAACCGGCGCGCTGCGGTCACGTGCCCCTTCGACGCAGCCAGATCGTAGCACCGGCGCGCGTTGTCGATGTCGCCTGAGTGCTCGCGCCAGTAGCCGTCTGCATAGATGACCTCACGTCTGGTGTTGTCGTCGAGGCGGAACGAGTACAGCTCGACCACGATGAGATGACACGCATTCCAGTTACCTGCGCGCGCTTGCGCACGGTAGTCACGAATGAGACTCGCGGTCGTGTGACGGCGTTCGGAGGGCATAGCGGCGAGCGGGGTTCAAGCCTGCCAGCAAGGAACCAGAGGTTACCACACACGAATCCACACGATTGTGCCATCGTGTGCACCGAACCTCTAAGTCGAGTGTCGCAGACGTTGCCAAGAGTGGCTGCGTGGCTTGCAGTGGGCCTTCCCGACCGATCTGTGAAGCAGTGAAGCACTACGAAAGCGTTCCGTTGGCGGGTGTGGGCTCGAGAACCGAGCAGCGTCGTACAGAGCACCCTGCCCCGAAGGATTGCGTTCACTCTTGAGCACGTTGAGCAGCGTCCGAAGCGTCTGGTCATTTACATCTCCGGGATTGATCATCCGCACCTACTCTCTCGTTAGAAGCGTCGGCGCCGAAACCACTCTAGCCATGGTGAGACGCTTGCAACCGTATTGCTGTTCCCTGGTGCACTCGGACGGATTGCGCCGATGAGACGGTGACAATTGACTCGTTTGCAATGTTCGTCCCTACCGATCGCTCCAAAGGCACCGATAGTAGGCTTGGGTGGCAACTGCTTTTGTTGTCGCCTTGGCGTGAGATCAATCTGCCAGAGGGCAGCGCACCGTAAACACCGCTTGCGATACGCGGAACTTGCGGGGCTCTTACTTCGGAGCCAATCCCCCGAACTCGGATGAGGACGGTGGCACTGTCTCCGAAGTGCGGCTCGATCTTCAAGCTAAGAACTACATTCCTCATCCTCGTTTTCGCGGCGGCCCGGCGGCACACACCACCATTTGGCAACTACGGCGACGGCTTCACGCATGCAGTGTTATCACGCGAAGGCGCTTCCTTCTGCGTGACCCAAACACCGCTCGGAAAGGAAGACGTCAAGAGATGTCCACACACAGATTGACGACTCATCGGAGCGCCTTCTCGAAGTTCCGCGGCATCACGCTTGGCGGACTTATCGGAATCTCGGCTTTGTTTGCTATGACTGCACCGGCAAGCGCTGCGACGGCGCCACCGCTTGGCACTGCGGAAAGCTACGGCATCCTCGGCGGCACCACGGTGACCAACACGGGACCGACAACGATCATTGGCGATCTTGGCGTCTATCCTGGCTCCGCAATAACCGATCTCGGCACGATCACTCTCTCCGGGGCAACGCACGCGGGCGACGCGGCGGCGCTGCAAGCGCAGAGTGATGTGACGATCGCCTATGACGAACTGGCTGGCGAACCCTGCACAGACTCCTTCGTCGGGACGGCTGTGGAGTTAGGTGGGCAAACACTCATTCCCGGCGTCTACTGCTACTCCTCGTCCGCCCAGTTGACAGGCACGCTCATACTGAACGGCGATGGTGTCTATATCTTCAAGACGGGCAGTTCTCTGACGACGGCGTCCGGATCGGCCGTGTCGCTGATCGGTGGCGCACAAGCCTGCAACGTTTTCTGGCAAATTGGTAGCTCAGCCGATCTCTTCACCAATACGACGTTCGTGGGCAGTATTCTTGCGCTCACAAACATCAACCTACAAACCGGGACAAGCATCGCAGGCAGGGCTCTCGCTCGAAATGCCGCGGTGAACATGGACACGAACGTCATCACAACCTCCGCCTGCGCGCTCGCGGCCACGCCTACAAACACGCCAGCCGGAGCTGCTACCGCAACGAACACTCCGGTCGGCGCCACCGCCACAAACACGCCAGTCGGTGCTGCCAGCGCAACGCCGACGGTAACGACCACGCCTGTCGGCAGCACAACGCCCGTTGGAAGTTCGACTCCCGCAGCTTCGACCGTCGTCGCGACGCCGGGCGGTCCCGCTGCCACACCCACGCGTCCCACTGGTCTCGTGCCGCCATCGACGGGGGCGCCACCCGCCTCGCCCATGGAGCCGCCCGCGTCAGACGCTCCACCGCTAACCCCTCGGCTCCCGGAGGCCGGCAACGGAACAATGCCCGACGACGGCATTCGCGGATGGTTCTGGGCGCTCGCCGTTTCGCTTGTTGGAGTTGTGACCTTAGGGTTCGGCGTGCGGACTTTACAGGACCGCCACCGGCAGAGTCCCGTGCAAGGTCTCTCGGACATGGCTACGCGACGTCCACCACGCTAGAGGCCTGGGTGTTCGCCTGTAGGCAACCGTAGGCGAACACCCGGTCTTGATACTCGCACGACGATCAGTCTCGATCACGGATCAATCGCCTGACGCATGCCACACGATCACCGGATCGTGTCACCCAGGGCATTGCCCCGAGGGCGAGATGAAGCTCGCGACCATGCCCTGGTCGGCGGGATTCCAGACTCCATCCTTGTTGACGTCCACGCTCACGACTCGGAAAGCGATGTTCGAGATCGCCGAGGCCAGCATGCCCATGTCTGCGACATTCACGATGCGGTCATGGTTCAAGGACACCGCTTCGCACCCATCCTTCCCGCCATCGAACGCCTTGTCGCCGTCAGTGTCGTTGTTATTGGGGTCGGTCCCATAGAAGCAGATTTCGATGCGCTCCGTAAGTTTGTCTCCGTCCGCGTCCGACGTGCTACCGCACGCCGTTATCAGCGGCTTGCTCGCGGATGATGTTGGGTCCGAGCCGAGCGCGCACTCTGCGCCATCAAGGAATCGGTCGGCGTCGGTGTCGCGTAGGAGCGGGTTGGTGATCGCCGCACAGGCTGTGCCACCATCGGCTTCGTCTGCGTCTACGAGCCCGTCATTGTCTCGATCCTCATCGCAAGCGTCGCCAGTAGCATCGGAGTACGGCAGCGTCTTGTCGTCGATACTCTGACTGTACGGAGGGCTGTGATCCAGATAGTTGCCATCTCCATTAGCTTGAAATGCGTTGGTGATAGAAGGGCAGTTGTCGACCGAGAAGTTAGTGTTCGCGGGCGCCTGATGAATCGATGCTGCCACATCCGCGTTGCAGTCAGCGTCAAGGTCGTCTAGGCGGCCAAGACATCTTTCATGAACAAACACATCCCAGTTGCCGACGTCATTTGGTGTGAAATTCGTGGCGCCGGACGTGAACGCTACGAATCGTCCGTCAGCTGTAATGTCGGGAGATAGGCTGAGCTGATTGGCCTGTACACCGCTGCTAGAGACGCTAATCCTGGAAACGGTGTCGGACGTCAGGTCACGGACGAAGATGTCGAGCGTCCCATTCGTGTCGCCCGGGATGAGGTTGGACGAAGACGAACGAAACGCCACGTACCTACCACCCTCACTTATGCTCGTTTCAAGACTGCTAGCGTTCCCTTGCACGTCGGTTGCTGACACGCTCGCCCGCTCGGTCGCTCCAATTACTCGATCTCTCACAAATACGTCGATAACTTCATTTGTGTCGTCAACAACAAGGTTGTCCGCATCTGACACAAACGCGACATGGCTCCCGTCAGGACTGATTGAGGGGCTACCACTATTTCCGTTCCCTTGGCCACCAAGCGTCGAGATACTCAGCCGCTCCGTCGTGCCCGAGAGACGATCTCTGACGAAGACGTCTTCATCCGTGTTTGTGTCGCCGGAGACAAGGTTAGAGGCACCAGAACTGAAAGCCACAAAGCGACCATCGCCACTCACGCTTCCTGCGCCGCCACTCTCGAAATTCCCCTTCACGCCGGCACTCGACACGCTTGTGAGTTCAGTCGATCCCGCGGCGACATCGCGTACATATACGTCACCACCCACACTTGTATCGCCAGGGTGAAGGTTGGACGCGAAGGACGTGAAGGCAATGATGTTGCCATCCGCACTGATGCTTGGTTGTCGACTCCAGTTGTTGGCTTGGGTGCCGGTCACGGAGACGCTGAGCCGCGCACTCGTACCAGCCACGCGATCTCGCAGGAAGATATCGGTGGCGAGGTTCGTGTCCATCGCGACAAGATTGGTGGCGTCGGATTGGAAGGCAATGTAGCGGCCATCCCCACTAATTGTGGCTTCCTCGCTCCAGCCATTTCCCTGGGTGCCGATACTCGAGATGCTCACCAATTCGGTCGTGCCAAGTTGACGATCGCGTATGAAGACGTCTCGCTGCCCATTGTTATCCCCAGCGACCAGATTGGTGGCTTCGGACTGAAAGACCACGTACCTTCCATCATCACTGATCTTGGCCAGGTCACCGAAGCTGTTTGCCTGCACGCCTGTGCTAGAAATGGTGATCAACTCTGTAGGGCCACCTTGTTCGGCAAGCGTCGTGCCAGCACCCACGACAAGGAGAATGGCGATCAGGGAGCACAGTATTGCTGTTCGCGGCATCGGTGGATCATACGCCATCCCGCGAGACCGGTCGACAAATTGTCAAAAGGCTCGCGGGTTGCCTAGCCCGGGGTGCAACCACTCATGAAGCCTGCGCCCTGACACGATTCTCACATCGTGTGCTAGCCGGGACACTGACCTGCCGGCGAAATGAAGCTGGCAACTAGGCCCTGATCGGCGGGATTCCAGACGCCGTCCTTGTTCACGTCGATGTTCACGTGGTGCTTTGTCACGTCGACGATCGCCGAAGCGAGCATACCCATGTCGGCGACGTTCACTATGCGGTCTCCGTTAAACGATGCTGCTTCACAGCCGTCCTTCGCGCCGTCGACGGCCCTATCACCATCGGTGTCACTCTTGGTCGGATCAGTTCCGTAGAAACATATCTCGACACGCGCGACAAGCCGATCGCCGTCTGTGTCGGTCGTCGCGCCGCACGCGCTCACGGGCGGCTTGCTTGTGGACGCGGTTGGATCGGTGCCCAGTGAACACTCAGCACCGTCAAGAAAGCGATCGCCGTCGGTGTCGCCCAACAGCGGGTTTGTGGTAACGGTCGTGCACGCCGTTCCGGCTACTTCATCGGCGTCGGAGAGCCCGTCGTTATCGTCGTCAGAGTCGCAGGCATCCCCAGCGTTATCTGAGTTGGCCACGCTCTTGTCATCGACTGCGGCGCTGAAGGGCGGGCTCTGGTCGACGTAGTTGCGATCCGTGTTGAGTTGATCGATGTTTGCTACTGCAATGCAATTGTCCGTGGCGCCGATGACACCGTCACCATCACTATCGTCCGGTTCGATCTGGCGAAGACGGTTGACATCACCTACCAGTACGCGATAGTCGGGTGTAACTAGGATTCTCGCAGCACCGGTGATTGACGCTTCCAGCGCTGGCCCGTCGTCACCCTGCGGCGCGTAGCAGTACCCATCGCCAGCGACGCGCTCAATGACGCCTTGTCGAATTCGCCTGATTGCGCAGTCTTCATCTCCAAGAACCGAGAGATACATATTCCCAACCGCGTCGATCGCGATATCCCACACACCCCCAAGTCGAGCGCTGGTTGCGGCTCCACCGTCGCCATCATTGATGCAGGGCGAGTTGCCTTGGTCGAGGCCAGCCACGAGTGTCACAACGCCAGCCTTCGCTCGGAAGACCTGGCATTTGAATTGTGGCGTGAAGTACACGCTCCCATCAGGCGCTACGAGGAATATGCCGCTGTGGCACGCTTGTACGCCAGGAACTGTTTCCTCTGTGCCGGAGGGCGAGCGCTTTTTCAACTGACAATTGAAGTCGTAGTAGACGTTGCCAGCTGCGTCCGTGTCGATCTGGTGACAACCGCTATTCGCAAACGGTTCAACCGTTGTTGAAGTGATCCTTCTGATGCGACAAGGGTCCTGGTCGCCTACATACATGTCCCCATTCGGGGCGATGGCAATGGCGGACGGATAGTACAGCGACGTGGCCAGCGGTGCGCCGTGGTCTGCCGATGGCTGGCACTTGCCCGTTCCTGCAACTGTGGTGACCACGCCGGCTTCGAATTTGCGAATCAAGCAGGAGTCACTGTCAGTGAAGACAACTGCATCGCCAACGCCGAGGTCGAGGTCACGTACAAACAGGGACGCTTCCAACGCTGGACCGCCTTCACCATAGAAGGAGCAGGTCCCGTTTCCTGCGCGTGTCTGTAGGCTGCCACCAATGCCAAGTTCACGCACGCGGCAACCGTCCCACTCAGCGATGAGAACTGTGTCGTCCGCGGTCACTGTGATATCTGAAGGCATGAACGGCGTCGTCAACGCAGGCCCGTCGGGTGCATTGAACTGGCAGATTCCTGTTCCTGCAATTGTCGAAATCATGCCACTCGACACTCGTCGGATCCGACACGACTGGTACTCAGCGATGATCATGTCGCCCTGCGAAGTGAACGCCAGCGCGCTTGCTGTCGTCTCAGCGGCGGCTGCTGGTCCACCGTCGCCCGTGGATACGCACTCGCCATTGCCGATCGCCGTGTGAATTGTGCCGCCGGATATCACTCGGACAGCGCAATCGGTAGCCAAATAGAGGTCTCCGCCATAGGCCGCCATACCGTCAATAGTGTTGATCCGTGCGTTCAACGCAGGTCCACCATCACCAGTCGTGACTCCACATGGCGAGGAACCCGCGAAGTCGCTGATCACGCCCGCTTCCAACTTGCGGATCTTGCACTCAGCTGCATCCACGAAGAATATTGTGCCGAACTGATCCACCGTGATCTCCTCGGGGAATACCGAGGCAGTGAGCGCAGCGACATTGCTACCTGTTGACTGGCACGTTCCGTTGCCGGCGATCGTTGCGATGACGCCCGCCTGCACGCGGCGGATTCTGCAGTTGAATGTGTCGGCTACGATCAGGGCGCCATCAGGCGCGAGAGCAATGTCCCTGGGAGCAACCATGGCTTGCGGCGCCGGGCCACCATCGCCATCAAAGTCGCAGAATCCATTTCCGACCGTTGTGCTGATGACTCCCTGTTCCACCGATCGAATCCTGCATGAACCGGTTGCAAGAAGAAGGAAGCTGCCATCAGGTTCCGACACAACGCTATCTACCTCGTAGACAGGTGCGTTGGTCGCAAGATCTCCGTCCCCAACGCCGCCGCCAGCGATGGTCGTGATGAAGCCGGGTTGTGGAGTAGCCTTGACGGCATCGCCGCCGAAGAGCGGGATTGCAAGCAACGCAGCGATGAGTAGTGCAGTTTTCCTGGACACCGAGCGCATTCCTCCACAGCTAAGAACGCTGGGGCGACCTCCACGTTGCTACGCTACACGCTACATGGACCGCTCTGACCAACCTCTGACCGCATCCGATGGCCGCTACGTTTAGTATCGGTTCCGGAACCTGAGGCTTTGGTAAGGCGCCACATCAGTGGAATCCCCTTTTGCTGAGGGCTACAAAATGTAGCCCTCAATTCCTTTGACGAGGTGTCTGGTCGTCGTAGGATCGCCAGACATCGAACGGGGGAGCAGGTGGTTAGATTCGCGCTCTTCGGATTCCTCGTGCTCGCGGTCTTGGTCCTCATACGGTCCAGTGCGGACGCCGGCCCTGCATCCTGCACCGTCAGCCGCGTCGTCGACGGCGACACCTTCGACTGCACTGACGGCAGCCGCGTTCGGATGCTGCAGATCAACACGCCGGAATCCAACGAGTGCGGTGGAGCTTGGGCCACCTCGGCTCTCGCCAACATCTTTTTGAAGCCAGGCACCGTCGCTCGCCTTGAGTACGACGCCGTGACTGTCGACCGCTACGATCGCACACTCGCCGCACCGATCGTTCGCGGCACGGACGGCACGGACTACAACATCTCGATCGTCATGGTCTACGTGGGCTTGGCGAAGTCTGCCTACTACGGAGACAACTCCAAGTTCCTGACCTGGGCGCAGAACTCCGAGACCTGGGCGCGCAACGCCGGCTGGAATATGTGGAAGCCGGGCGGTCCGTTCAACGGAGGCACTGATTGTGGCGGCGGTGGCGCGCCTGCCCCAGCTCCGCCACCTGCCCCAGCGC
>JAKFYB010000022.1:3394-66467 GCA_021731085.1 Dehalococcoidia bacterium | reverse complement strand
ACGCGTCCTCTTCGACCAACCGACCGATGTCCAGCCCGAGGCCTAGCCCACGCGCCGCGGGATCGACGACGACGCTGCGGATGACGGCGTCGTCGCCGTAGAACTCGAGGCCGCCGGCTCCGACGAGACGGCCCTCGTGCTCAATAACGAGAAATCCATCGATGACGGGCTCGAGAAAGAACGGTGGCAGGTCACCGGACACAATCAGCGGCACAAGCGCCGGGATGTCGGCGACGCTGGCCCTTCGAAAAACACAGCCGTCGCGCGTGACTGCTGTTGCCGGAGCGGTCTCAACGGTCGTGCTCGGCGCGAAAGAGGCCGACGCCGCGGCGGGATCACCGGACTCGGCCGTCGCTTCAGCAATTGTGCGAAAGAGCGCACGCGTCTCGTCAGTGTTCACGACTGCCGAAAGTGCTTGGAACGAGACGCGCGCGCGTTCGGACGTCCAGTATGCGCCGGGCACGAACAGTGTCGGTTCAACCATGGTCTCGCTCCCACGCGTCGATGATCGCCTGCTGCTCCGGCGTGGTGCGCACGCGTAGCGCATCGAGGATAGCAGGCCGCCCCCGGATGTCGTGTTCGAGATGCTCGCTGAGGATCGCGAGCAGTGGTGGCCGGTTCGTGCCAGCGAGGAGGAGCGCGAGATAGCTATGGAGCTCCTTGCTGATGGGCGCGCGGATGATGCGGCCAAGAGCGTCGTACGAGTCCTCAAGCTCACGCTCGACGATGGTCTCAGCAAGCTTCGTAAGGAGCGGCTCATCTTCCTTCGCGAGCGCGTCGCGCGTGAGGCGTGCGATGCATCGGGACATGATCATCGAAGGCACATCATCCAGGAGGTCTAGCGCATGCTCGATCAGCCCCGGATCGCGCCACCCGCTGAGAAGCCATTGATACACCGAGAGCTGATTTCCGGTAGCCGCGAGAAGCTGGATGGCCGTGTTCGACGGCTCCGGCGAAAACTCACTCGCGTCATCGACGTGTTCAACGCCAATGTAAGGAAACAGATCCGGCTCTGTGACAGCCACAATCTGTAACCCGAGTGCGCGCAAGTTACCAGTGCTGTCAACGCCCATTGACGTCTCGTACGTGGCCGCCGCATGTAGCCCGAGATCCGTGTCGCGACGATCCTCGAATACCAGAATCAACTGGGCGATCTTGATGCGGAGATGGCCTCCCGGATCGAACTTGCCGGGGTCGCCAGTCAGCGTGTCGTACAACTCACGAAGCTGCGGACGGAGCTCAGGCAACGGGCGCTCCACCAGTGCGTCGAGCGCGGCCTCTCGCGTCAGACGGTCGTTGGACGCGAGCAGTTCGACGACAAGTTCGCGAAATGCATCCTCATCGCCGAGTGCGACGATTCTGAGCCGCGAGAGCGTAACGGGGACGGCCGCCTTCTTCTTGGGTGGCATGCCAGAAACCGTAACAGGAAGGGCCGCCGAATGGCGACCCCTGCAACCTAGACCCCACAACGTACGGACGCTACTTCACTTCCATCAGCGGGATCAATGTCTCGTTGACCGGCGTATACGTCCCTGCATCCATCTCTGCGATGATCTTCTCACCTTCTTCGATGAGGGCGCTCATGAAGTCCGGCTCGTCGACCGTCTTCACGATCTCGCCCTTGCGGAAGATGACGCCGCGGCCCTTTCCGCCGGCGATGCCGAGATCGGCCATCTTCGCTTCACCGGGCCCGTTGACGACGCAGCCCATCACGGCAACGGTCAGGATGCGGCCGCGCTTCGTGAAGTGCTCCTCTACTTTGTTCGCTAGGGGAATAAGCTCGATCTCAATGCGACCGCATGTCGGGCAGGCGACGAGCGTAGCGCCGCGCTTGCGTAGGTTCAGCGTGTTGAGGATGTCCCAGCAGATGGGCACTTCCTCGATCGGATCAGCTGCGAGCGAAACGCGGATCGTGTCGCCGATGCCTTCCGACAGCAGGATACCGATCCCGATCGCGCTGCGCACCGAACCAGCGCGCGGCGTGCCTGCTTCCGTGACACCGAGGTGCAGCGGATACGGCACCATCGCCGCGAGGCGGCGGTATGCCTCGACCATCGTCGGCACATCGAACGCCTTCATCGAGATCTTGATGTCGTCGAAGTCTGCCTCGTTCAGGACCTTGATCTCCCAGAGCGCCGCCTCGACCATGCGGTCCGGCAGGGAAGGTGGCATCTCGCCGTCCGCAAGCGCGCGGATCGGTGGCAGCGAACCCGCGTTTACGCCGATCCGAATCGGCATGCCGCGTTCCTTCGCCTTCTTCGCGACGAGGGTCACTTTCTCGGCATCGCGGATGTTGCCGGGGTTGAGACGCAAGCCATCGAAGCCGGCGTCGATGGCGGCGAGTGCCCAGCGGTAGTCGAAGTGGATGTCGGCGATGATCGGCAATGGCTTCCGGCGGACGATCTCGGGCAGTGCATCGGCGGCGGCTCTGTCCGGCACAGCGATGCGCACGATGTCGCAGCCGGCTTCCTTGAGCTGATCGAGCTGCGCAATGGCGGCGTCGACGTTCTCGGTGATCGTCGCGCACATCGACTGGACGGCGATCGGCGCGTCTCCGCCGACCTGTACATCGCCGACGAATACGGGCTTGGACTTCCGTCGCGGGCTCATCATCTCAGAATGCTGTCTCCACCAACGATACGCATGATGTCGAAGTACGTGACGACGAGCGCAAATAGGATCAGCGCCACGAATCCTACAAAGTGTACCATCGCCTCCTTTTCGGGTGCGATGCGTTTACCGCCGCGTATGAACTCTATGAATATGAAGAACAGCCTCCCACCGTCGACCATCGGGAGGGGCAGGGCGTTGAACAGCGCGAGGCTCATGCTGATCGAGGCTGCCAACGTGAGAAGCGGAAGCCAGCCCGCCTGATCGACAACCTCGCCGGTGACCTGCGCGATGCCGACCGGCCCCGTGATGGGCGAGCTGCCGTTGAAGCCGCGGATGAGTACCCAGATCTGGTTACGGGTCAGGATCACGGACTCAAAGCTGAGCCGGACGCCTTCGGTGAAGGCGTCGATCGGGTTCAGCGATTCCTTCTCGGTCTTGGCGACGTAGTTGGTCGGCGGCTCGAAGACGTAGCACGGGTCCTGCGCGTTGGGGAACACGTCCGCCTGGAGTGCTTTCGCGGCGGCCTGCTCCTCCTCACCGAGGACAGAGCACTGGGCGGCACTCAGTCCGCGGAAGCCGAAGTCCGCGCCGCCGAAGCAGAACGCGGGCGAACCCGGCACGACAAGGCTCTGGTACTTGCGCGCCGCCGTCGTCTGCGATTCTTTGAGGTCAACAAGCTCTTCCTTCGTCCAGCTAACAGGCTCGACCTGTACGCCGCCAATCGAAATGCCTGTCGGACCTTGCTGGTGTTCGACTCCGCACTCATCGACATGCGGCTGCGGATCCCATCGCGCGTACACGTTTTCGATCCGCATGACTTGCGAGCCCTCGCGGGGGTCGATGCGCTTAACTTCGAAGTCGATGTTCCTGCCCTGGTTAAGGCGAATGAGATAGCCGGCGTCGCCCGTGTTCTCGACCGTTCGTCCATTCACCGACAGGATTTGGTCGCCGGCGAGCAGACCGCCCTGCTCCGCAGGGCTGCCTGGCGCGACGGACGCAATCTGTGCCCCGCCGATCGAAACGTCGTGTGGAATCATGCCCGCGATCGCGAACAGCACGACGGCCGCGACGAAGTTGATGAAGGCGCCGGAACCGATGATGATCGCGCGCTGCCACTTCGGCTTGGCGGCGAGCGACTCCGGATTCATCTCGCCCGGTGCGCGCTGTGGTGCGTCAGGATCGACGGGCGCGTCGGGGTCCTCTGCGTTCGGATCCTCTTCGCCGAGCATCCGAACGAAGGCGCCGAGCGGAATGAGGTTCAGCGTGTAGTCGGTGTCGTGCCAGCGGAATCCCCAGACCCGCGGAGGGAGGCCGATGCCGGCTTCCAGCACCTTCACGCCGAACATCTTCGCGGTGACGTAGTGGGCAGCCTCGTGGATGACGATCAGGCCCAGGAGGATGCCGAAAAACGGGACGATGGAGTAGAAGAGGATTTCCGGGTTCAAAGCGTGTCCTCTGCCTTACACAATTCAGGCGCCCGCTTCAACGAGCGCCACACGCCGCGAGCTTGCCGCGGCCTTCCATATAGATACTACGTTCAGGCGTCCTCCCGTGGACTCAGTAGAACTCAGCGCCGACCCGCAGGTTGCAGGGCGCTGCACCTGTCGAGTGCGAACACCCGCGACCAGGCGTCCGCCGCCAGAATCGCCTCTAAGTCAGGATCGGCCTGCCCATCGTGCGCCGATAGCGCCGCATCGACAACCTTAGGGATATCCATGAAGCCGATCGCACCCAACGCGAACTGCTCGACGGCTATCTCGTCCGCGCCGGCCAGCACCGCCGGCCACGAGCCGCCCTTCGTCCCAGCTTCCAGCGCGAGGCGTAGGCACGGGAACCGGCTCATCTCCGGCGCCTCAAAGTGGAGGGCCTTGGTGCGCGCCAGGTTTAGTCTCGGCACGCCTGCGCCTTCAATGCGGTCGGGGTAGGTCAGTGCGCATTGGATCGGGAGGCGCATGTCTGGCTCGCCGAGCTGTGCCTTCACGCTGCCGTCAGCAAACTCGACGAACGAGTGCACGATGCTCTCGCGGTGCATGACGACCTCGATGCGTTCCATCGGAATGTTGAACAGCCAGCGTGCCTCGATCGCCTCGAAGCCCTTGTTCATCAGCGTGGCCGAATCAATCGTGATCTTGCGCCCCATGTCCCACGTTGGGTGGCGCAGCGCCTCGCGCGGCGTCACGTGGTCGAGGTCGCGCAGGGGCTTGTCGCGAAACGCGCCGCCGGACGCAGTCAGGATCAGCTTTTCGACCGAAGCGATGTCCTCGCCCCAGAGGCATTGCCAGATGGCGGAGTGTTCGCTGTCCACGGGACGTAACTCCGCGCGACCGCGCGCAGCCTCACGTGTGATGATGTCGCCGGCCATCACCAGCACTTCCTTGTTCGCGAGAGCGACGGCCTTGCCCGCACGCAACGCCGACAGCGTCGCCGACAAGCCGGCAGCGCCGACGGTCGCGATCAGCACAACATCGACATCGGGATGGGCCGCCATCTCCTCCATCGGCGCCCAGCGCGCCTTCGCACCGGCGGAGGCCTTGATCGTCATGTGCAAATTCGCGTCCGAACATGCGACGAGCGTCGGCTTGAACTCGCGGCACTGATCTTCGAGGAGGGTCGTGTTGTTGCCGCCGGCCAGCCCGACGACCTTCAGCCGTTCAGGATGCTGCCGTATGACGTCGAGAGTCTGCCGTCCAACGGAGCCCGTAGAGCCCAGGACAGCGATGCGGGTGAGGGTCTGTACCATCGGTCGTCAGTATGACACAGGCCAAGAACCTTCATCTCGCAACGATGCGCGCGTCGGAGTTGTCTGTCTGGCTTCGGCCTCGACTATGCTCGGCGTGAATCGCTCGGCTTGTGCAGCCCTGCCAGCGCGATCAACGCTGGACTTGATGGGAAGGGTGCTGTTTGGAGTTCTGGTAGCCGCTCTGGTTCCGATCTGCTTGATGATTGGTGGCATGATGGGCTACTTCCTGCTCCTGATCATGTACCTGGCCCTCGCGCTCGACTTTCCCGCGGCCATCACGATCGGTGTTGGTATGACTCCAAGCGTCGTGGGCGCTGTCAGTCTGTGGTGGGTGACGACGCACCTGAGCCTGGCTAGCGGAGGACCACAAACTCCACGAAGAGGTACACCGACGGAAACGTGAACAAGATCGAGTCCAGGCGGTCGAGGACGCCGCCGTGGCCAGGGATGAGTTCGCTCGCGTCCTTGATGTGGCGGGCGCGCTTCATCGCCGACTCGACGAGATCACCGGCTGCGGCGGCGAGTGGCAACGTGATGGCGATGACGACGATCTGCCACGGATCAAAGAAGAGGTCGTCCCACTGGCGAAAGGCGTATGCCGCCGCCATGACGGCGGCGAATCCGCCGAGCCAGCCGCCGAAGAAGCCTTCGACCGTCTTCTTCGGGCTGATTGCTGGCGCGAGCGGCGTGCGGCCGATCGCGCGGCCGGTGAAGTATGCCGCCGTGTCCGTTGCGAACGTCCCGAGCAGTGTCACGTACACCCAACTCCGGCCGTCGAACTCGATCTCCCGCAGCAAGATCATCGCACTGCCGAGGACGCCGACGTAGAAGACTCCACCGACCGTCCAGACGAGCGCGCGTGGCAGGTCGTCGTCGACGGGACTCGCGATGACGGCGAGGGCCGGGATGATGGCTCCGGCAGCAAGCCACGCCAGCCACTCGATGCCGCCGATGTACGCGCCGACGGCGACGCCGGCCACCACGGCTGCGATGAGGATCGCAACCGGATCCGCCCATTCACGGCCCTGCGCGTGCTGAAATTCGATCGTCGCGAAGGCGAGGGCGGCCGCTACTGCAGCCGCATACCACGGACCTCCAAACCAAATGATCAGCAAGATGATGGGGATGCCCGCGGCCGCGCTTGCAACTCGTTGTGCTAACACGGGTGCGTCACCTGGCCGGCTTCGCGCCGTTGCCACGGCCGACCGATGACTTCGGGGCCTTCTCTACCTTCGGCGCCACATCACCGAACTTGCGCACTCGCTGCGCGTACGCCTCGAGTGCCAGGTCGATAGCGTCGCCGTCGAAGTCGGGCCAGAACGTTGGCGTGGAGTAGAACTCCGCGTACGCCGACTGCCAGAGGAGGAAGTTCGAGAGTCGCATCTCGCCCGCCGTACGCACGACGAGGTCGGGATCGCCGATCGACGCGGTGTACAGATATCGCGCGACGGTGTCCTCATCGATCTTCGATACCGGGATCTTGTCAGCGACGATGCGCTGCACGGCGTGCGCGATCTCCGCGCGGCCACCGTAGCTAAACGCTAGTGCGACTGTCATGCGGCGGTTGTTCTTCGTCAGTTCGATCGCGTCAACGACTTGCTTGCGGATGTTGTTGTCGAGGGCGCTCAGATCGCCAATGTGTACGAGCCTCACGCCGTTCTCATGCAGCTCCTTGAGTTCGCTCTTGAGAAAGCGAGGGATGAGGCGAATAAGCGCGCTCACCTCAGCGCGAGGCCGCGTCCAATTTTCTGTGGAGAAGGCGTACAGGGTGAGGACTTCGACACCACGTTCGCCGGCTGCGCGGATGGCGCGGCGGATGTTTTCGGCGCCGGCGCGATGGCCCTTCTGGCGGGAGAGGCCGCGCTCCTTCGCCCAGCGGCCGTTGCCGTCCATGATGATCGCGACGTGTCGAGGGACGTGTGCGGGGCGCCTGGGCTTCGGCCTGGGGGCATCGATAGAGGGTCGTGTGCCGTTAATCGCCTGGTTGGGCGATTCGACCTTCGGTGTTCGGCGGAGCAGTCGTGGCGCCATCGCAAACGCTCCGTGCAAGAAGTCCCGAGCGCGTGCGCCCGGACGTCACCTCACACCTCGAGCAGCTCCTTTTCCTTCGCCTGGCCGCGCTGGTCGACGATTGAGACGAACTTGTCGGTGACCTTCTGGAGCCGGTCCTGCGCACGCTTCTCGTCGTCGTCGGTGATTTCCTTGGCGTGTTGGGCCTTGCGCAAGTGGTCGAGTGAGTCACGCCGGACGTTGCGCACGGCGACGCGCCCGTCTTCTATCTTCTTGTGGACTTGCTTCACGAGCTCTTTGCGGCGGTCTTCGGTGAGGGCAGGAATCACGAGCCGGATGATGTTGCCGTCGTTCGTCGGCGTCAGGCCCAGGTCTGACTTCTGGATGGCCTTGTCGATGGCCCCCAGTTGCGTCTTGTCGAACGGCTGGATCGTGATCATGCGCGGTTCGGGGGCGTTGATGGTCGCCATTTGGTTCAGGGGCGTTGGCGTGCCGTAGTACTCGACCTTCAGGGATTCGACGAGCTGCGGTCGGGCGCGGCCGGTGCGGATTGCGTTGAGTTCGCGGTCGACGGCGTCCACGGCGCTTTGCATGCGGTGTTCGGTATCTGTCAGGGTCTCTTCGATCATCCGGCGACAACTCCTTGGCGTGGCTCCAACGGCCCATGGTACAAGACGCCGACGGGCACGATCGCCGCTGTGCGCTGGCCTAAACGGCGGCGGCGTCGATGACGGTCTCGTCCTCTCCGACTTGCGTGCCATCGCTCGTTCCGCGCGCCGCGTTGAGGATCCCGTTCGGTGCGCCGACGTCGAACACGATGATGGGTAGGAGGTTGTCCATGCACAGCGTGAGCGCCGTGCTGTCCATAACTTCGAGCCGTCGGCTCAGTGCGTCCATGTACGACAGGCGGGTGAACTTCCGCGCTGTCGGCACCTTCCGCGGGTCGGCGTCGTAGACACCGTCGACGCGGTTCTTCGCGATGAGCAGCACCTCCGCCTCGATCTCAATCGCGCGGAGAGCGGCGGCGGTGTCGGTTGTCATAAATGGATTGCCTGTTCCGCCGGCGAAGATGACGACGCGCCCCTTCTCGAGGTGGCGCATCGCGCGACGCCGGATGTAGGGCTCCGCGACGGACTGGATGGGGATGGCCGTTTGGGTGCGGACATCGGCGCCGGCTTTCTCGATGGCGTCCTGCAGGGCGAGAGCGCTGATCACCGTCGCGAGCATGCCGGCGTAGTCGGCCGTCGCGCGATCCATGCCGAACTGGCTGGCCTCGGCGCCACGCCAGAAGTTCCCGCCGCCAACAACAACAGCGATCTCGATACCGAGATCGCTGGCTGCTTTGATCTGTTCCGCAATGCCGTTGACAGTCGGCGGATCGATGCCGAACGCGCGCTCACCGACGAGCGCCTCGCCGCTGACCTTGAACATGACGCGCTTATAGGGGCCTTTCGCCATGGGGCGCTCCTATCGGCCGAGCTCGAATCGTGTGAACCGCCGGATGCGGATGTTCTCGCCGGTCGTCGCGATTGTCGCCTTCACGAGGTCTTCGATGCTCTTAGAGGAGTCCTTGATGAAGGACTGCTTCAGAAGCACCGTCTCCTCGGGTGAACCTTCAGCGTCGGCCGGTAAGTCTTCTTCGTTGATGACGAGCGTCGTCGGGATACCGGCGATCTGCATCGCGACGTCGTGCACGAGCGCCTTGAAGGCGTCGGTGCGCGCGACGAAGTCCGTCTCGCAGTTCACTTCGACGAGCACGCCGATGCGGCCGCCCGCGTGGATGTAGGAGTCGATGATGCCCTGGCTGGTCTCGCGGCTCGACTTCTTGTCGGCCATTGCGATGCCGTTCTCGCGGAGAAACTTCACCGCCTTTTCGACATCGCCTCCGCTCTCATCGAGTGCTTTCTTGCACTCCATGATGCCCGCACCGGAAAGTTCTCGAAGCTTCTTTACGTCTTCTGCTGTCGCTGGCAACGGAATCTTCCTTCCACACACGTGAGGGCGAGTCGCCCTCGATAACTCAGTGGTGCTGCCGACACTAGGCTTCGGTCGGCGGCGCTTCGGAGGCGGGTGCTGGCGCTGCCGCCGCAGGCTCCGGAGTTGGTTCAGGCTCGGGAGCCGCTGGGCTCGGATCGTCTGGCGAAGCCGAGAAACGACCGGATGCTGCGAACGACGCGACATCGAGGCCTTCGGCTGTGTCCGCTTCAGATGCGTAGCCCTGTAAGTTGTGCCCTTCGATCAGGGCGTCGGAGATCTTGCTGGCGATGAGCTTCACGGCGCGGATTGCGTCGTCATTCGACGGGATGGGGAAGTCGATCTCGTCCGGATTCGAGTTGGTGTCGCACATGGCGATGATCGGGATGCCCATGCGGTTCGCTTCCGTGACGGCAATGCGCTCCATCGGCGGGTCGACGATGAACAGCGCGCCGGGCAGGCGTCGCATGTTCTTGATGCCGCCGAAGTAGCGGTTCATCTTCTCCATCTCCTGGATGAGCTTGCCGGCTTCCTTCTTTATGAGAAGGCTCAGCTCGCCGCGCTGGTAGCGGTCTTCGAGCTGCACCAGATAGTCGATGCGCTTCTCGATCGTCTGGAAGTTGGTCAGCGTGCCGCCGAGCCAGCGCGTCGTCACGTACGACGCGTTCGCGCGCGTTGCCTCTACCTCGATTGACTCTTGCGCCTGCTTCTTCGTGCCCACGAAGAGCACCGTCTGGCCGTTCGAGGACAGGGTGCGGCAGAAGTCCATCGCCTGCTTGAGCAGGGGGACGGTCTGCTGGAGATCGATGATGTGGATGCCGTTGCGCTCGGTGAAGATGTAGCGCTTCATCCTCGGGTCCCAACGGTGAGTCTGGTGTCCGAAGTGGACGCCAGCTTCGAGGAGGGCTTTCATCGAGACGGACGATGGGGACGGCGAAGGGGCGGTCTCAGTAACCATGGGCTCCAATCCTTCCGGACATAGATTTGGGGCCGCTTTGGCCCCAGCGTCCGGACTACGGTGTCTCAGTTCGGGGTGAGTATAGCAGCTCGGCGCGGCGTGGCGAAACCGCTAGATGGTGATGTTTCACGTGAAACATACATCGGGCACGAGGGAGCGCCTTGCTCCGAGAACTGTATCCCGACGCAGAGTCGCAGAAGGCGGCGCACAGGCTCGCAGAGCGAGGTGTGGTCGCGGTTAGAGGTGAATAGCGGGTGTGGGGGTGCTTACGCCTGGGGCTGGAGCAGATCGGCAAATGGTGATGCTTCACGTGAAACATGTAGCGCATGCGAGCGTGGCGAGTGGGCAGAGTCGGTGCGCGACATAACAATTTCACGAGGAAGAGACAGGGGTGATGGTTTCGGCCGCCGGTTGGAGGACTTAGGCTCGAAGGAGAGGGGTTGTCTTTGGCATATAGATAGATATGCTATCTATATGCGACTAAGGAGGCAGCGATGACTTCGATTCAGGTGAATGATGGGCGCACGGCGGTGGGGGAGGTGATCCCGATTGTCGAGGTTCGGGAGCGTGCTGCGACGGGAGTGACGCGGCGGGGCGTGTTGAAGTTCGGGGTCTTTGCTGCGCTCTTCGCGACTATGGGCGGGATCGGGGCGACGCTGATCAACACGCTGTATCCGCGCGGACTTTCGGGGTTTGGGTTGCCTGTCGCGGTGCCTGCGAGTCGGATTCCCGCTCCTGGCGGGCCGCCGCTGCCTGTCATCGAAGGGCACTTCCTTCTGGTGAACCTTCTGCCTGATGAGGGACGAGTTGCGTCGAACACGGAGCCGTCCGCGGGCGGGCTGCTGGCGCTGTGGCAGAAGTGCCCGCACCTGGGCTGCACCGTGCCGTGGAAGGCTGACTTCGTGTCGCCCAACGACCCGCTCAAACGCAAAGGCATGTTCAACTGCAACTGTCACGGTTCGACGTACACGCGGGCGGGCGCGCTGGTGCGCGGGCCCGCGATTCGGGCGATGGACACGGTGGAGATCGAGGTCACGAAGGAGGGGATTGTCGTGCAGACGGGCAAGATCCGGCGCGGTACGAACGACAATCCGCGTCTTGCTGTTCGGTACCCTGCCTGACATGGCTGAGCGCTTCGACCGCGAGCTGCTGAAGGGCAATACGGCCACTGTCGTTCTGGCGATTCTCGACGAAGGGCCGCTGCACGGCTACCAGATCGCGAAGGAAATGAAGCGCCGCTCCGACGACGCGCTGCAGCTCGGGCAGGGCGTCCTGTATCCAATCCTGCATCGGCTCGAACACCGCGGCATGATCGCGGGCGAGTGGGAGCAGTCGACGGGCACGCCGAGCCGCAAGCGCTACGAGATCACGCCGGCAGGTCGCGCGGAGCTGAAGACGAAGCGCGTCGAGTGGTCGGCGTTTGCGAAGGTGATGGGCAAGGTGCTCGACGGAGGCGCGAAATGACGCCTTCGGAACGCGCCGTCGATGCGTATCTCAACGAGATGTCGTGGGCGATGGGCGGCTCGTTGGCAGAACAGCAGGCAGCGCGAGACGAATTGCGCGCGCACATCCGTGAGTCAGCGCGCGACCACGAACTGCAGGGCCTGTCACCTGACGATGCGCTGGTCGCTGCGATGCGCGAACTAGGCGCGCCGGAAGATGTTGGCGTCTCGATGCGGGCATCCCGCGGCACGACGCCGCTGCGCAAGCCACTGGTGCAACCAGCAGGCGCATTGATGCTCGAACGGCATCGAGTGCGGAATATGCCGCCAGTTGCGCTGCTGGTTGCGTTGGGTGCGCTGGCGGTCGCCGTGATGGTCGCGGCGTTCGCGTTCGTGTGGCCACTTTGACTATGGAGCAAATGCCGCGCCGAAGCCTTCTGAAGTTCGGATTCTGGTCGGCGGTTGGCGGGATGGTAGTGGCCGCCGGATTCACGTTCATCCGGTTCATCTATCCAAAGCTTGACGACCCGGCACGCTTCACCGTTGCACCGGGCGAAGTTCCCGAACCGGGCGGCGATCCGCTGTTCCATCCAGCGGGCAGATTCTATCTCGTGAATCTCGAACCTGATGAGAAGAGCGGAGGCCCAACACAAGAGTTCATCGACGAAGGCCCTGGTGGTCTGGTCGCGCTGTCGATTCGGTGTCCGCATCTGAATTGTTCTGTCAAAGGGCCGGATGTCGTGCCCTCCATCGCGCGAGATTGGCCGAATTGCTTTCGCTGTCCTTGCCACGGATCGACGTTCACGAAGGCCGGCGTCCGCGTGTTCGGTCCCGCGCATAGCGGCCTCGACACAGGGCAATGCGTCGTTTCAAACACTGGCTCAGTCACCGTCGACATGTCCAGGCCAGTCGTGGGCGACGATGACAACCCTCAACGTGTCGTGGTGTACCCGTTCTAACGCCACGAACGCACGTGCATCTACAATGCCTAGCGATGAAACCCCGCTTCCGTAAGACAGAGCTGCGCGAGCGATTCTACCCGCCGCACTTTCGCGGGATGTACGATCGCTTTTCCGACGTCATCCATGAGCACGTGCACGCGGGCGATGTCATGCTCGACGCCGGCTGCGGCTCCGGGCGTGTGTTCCAGTACCACTTCGACGCCGATCAGCGTCCCGATCGCATCGTCGGCATCGATGTGACGACTGAGCCGAAGGGGAACGGCAACATCGACGCGGCGGCGCGAGCGGATCTCGGTGCGCTGCCGTTTCGCGATGCGACATTCGACATCGCCATCAGCAGTCACGTCGCCGAGCACCTGACGCAGCCTGAGCGCGTCTTCGGCGAGCTGTCGCGGGTGCTGAAGCCGGGCGGGCGGCTGCTGATCCTGACACCGAACCGCTGGCACTATGTCACCGTCAGCTCGGCGCTGCTGCCGCACTCGTTCCACTTGAAGTTTAACCAGTGGCGTGGCGTCGATGCGCACGACATCTTTCCGGTGGCGTACAAGGCGAACACCGCTGTGCGCATGCGATCGCTGTACGAGCGCGCGGGCATGGAGGTCGAGCAGCTGTACCAGTTCGAGACGGAGCCGGAGTACCTGGCGTTCAGCACGCCGACGTACGCGGCGGGGGTGGCGTTCGAGCGGGTGGTGAATCGGTTTGATGCGCTGAAGAATCTTCGAGTGAATTTGTTGGCGGTCGGCAGGAAGCGGGTGTAGCTCAGTCGCCGGTCGCCGGAAGAAAACACAGAGGCACAGAGGATCGAACGGGATCCTTGTGAGGTTCTGGTGGCGCTGTCGCGTGGGGCACCTCACCCCGGCCCCTCTCCACGCAGTGGAGAGGGGAGCTTGGCTTGAGGCCGGTTTGCTTTCGCACGGGGTGTGTGGGTGCCTCGGGTTGTGGAGGCGATCAAGGCGTGGGGATCTCGTCAGTCGTCAGTCTGTCGAAGTTCGACCGTCGGACCAGTTGGAGCCCGCGTCCGACTCCCCAAGGTATGAAGGTCAGACAGGTGGCGTCACAAGGGCAAACAGCGCGGCGGAGCTGAAGCTCCGCGGGTACTGGTGGAATCCGCGCGCTCGGGCGTCAACGGCGACAACTCGTGATGGCAGCGAGAACGCGCGGGCTCGAAAGCCCGCGCTCCGTGGACAAGGAACCGTCGCGGTGTACCGTGCGAATGCGGCGTAAAACACCGCGCGGGCTGAAGGCCCGCGCTACAGCATCGTATCTACCGTCCATCGTCCACCCGCGAACGTCCAGGCTCCTCTGTGGCATCCGTTCTCGGCACTCGGCACCCTATAACGTGTCAAGAAGGCTTGAGCTTCGACCCCAGAATCCACTAGCTTGCACGCGTGACTGACGCCATCGCGCGCCTGCGCGTCCCGCTGCTCGTCGTCGCCGGCTTCCTCGCCGGGGCGCTCGTTGTCCTATTCACCGTGATCCTCCTCGACGATGATGCCGCTGGCGACGATGCCGAGGCCGGCAACGCGAGCGAGGTCCTGGCCGGTTCAATCACCGCATCTTCCAGCGACGATCTGACACCTTCGCCGACGCGCGAGCCTCCCACGCGCGATCCTCCGTACTCGTACGTGGGGTTGCCTGAAGGCGCCCGTATCGAGCACGTTGCGTCCGGTATCGACGGGCCGACGGCGCTCGATGGTCACACTGATGGCCGCATCTTCATCACCGAGCAGTTCACGGGCGCCGTGCGTTCCGTGTACGGCGGCATCCTACTGGACAAGCCGTTCTATGTCGTGCCCGACCTGCACGTTGAAGCAGAGCCCGGCTTCGTCACGGAGCTTGGCC
This sequence comes from Dehalococcoidia bacterium, assembly GCA_021731085.1. GTDB lineage: Bacteria > Chloroflexota > Dehalococcoidia > DSTF01 > JACRBR01 > JACRBR01. The sequence goes on along the minus strand of JAKFYB010000022.1, from coordinate 51,926 downwards.
TTGTCGGGCTCATCGTCGAGCCGAAAGAGCAGGGGAAGTTCCTCTCGATGCTGCTGTATTACTCAGGCGCTTCGAGCGACGGCGAGCGCGTGACGAAGCTCGTTCGCATTCGCGATGACGGCAAGGGCAACGGCGTCTACGAGGACACGCTGCTCGAGATCCCGTTGAAGCCCATCTGCTGCCACATCGGCGGATCGCTGGCGTGGATGAACGATGGCACGCTGCTCGTTGGCGTTGGCGACCACGACGCGAACGGCGACGCGCAGAAGCTCGACAGCATCGTCGGCAAGATCTTGCGCATCACGAAGACGGGCGAGGCGCCGCCGGACAATCCCTTCGTGAACACGCCGGGCGCCGACCCACGCATCTATGCCTACGGCCTGCGCAATCCTTTCGGCGTCGCGGTCGACCCGGAGGGGCCGATGTACCTCGTCGACAACGGTCACATCGGCTACGACACGGTGCATGTGCTGCGGCCAGGCGCGAACTACGGCTGGCCGGCGACGTCGCTCAAGGGCGACGAGACGATCGAGACGCCGATGATCACATACTACGAGTCGCTGGGGCTGGCGGGGATGGCCGTCTATCGCGGGACGCTCGCCGAGTTCGACGGGGATCTCTTCTACTGTCAGTTCCACCGCGGCGGCGCGCTGCACTGGTATCCGATCACGGACGACCCGTTCGAGTACGACCGCATCGTTTCCGGCGGCTGCTCCAGCAACCTGCGGATGCTGCCGGATGGCAATCTGTACATGCTGGATTACTTCACGGGGTCGGTGCTGCGGATCGCTGCCCGCTAGAGCCAGGAGGGCGGGCGCCCTCGCCCGTCGGGTTCGCCGGTCACAAAGTCGACCCTAGAGCGTGAGCGCCGCCTGCATCACGAGCCGCGCCGCCTTTTCGATCGACACCGTATCGGTGTTCACGGTGACGTCGTAGTTCGTCGGTAGCTCTTCCTTCACACCATATACACGCTCGAAGTACTGCGTACGCGCGCTGTCTGATTCCGCGACTGCCTTCGCTGCCGCCGCGCCGTCGATCGAGTCAACCTTCGCGAGACGCGTCGCGCGCGATTCCGGTGACGCCGTCACGAGCACGCGCAGCACCTCGGCGCGTCCGGAGAGCGGAATGCTTGCGCCGTGCGCGACGATCACGACGTCGCCCTCCTCGGCGGTTTCGCGGATCACCTGTTCGATCGACTCCGAATACGTCGCGGCACCGTCCGAGCGCTCTGCGTGAGCGATGACCTGTGGCGACACGCCGGCGACAGCGGCCGCGCGGTCGACGATCTCTTCGTCGACGTAGCGATAGCCGAGCTTCTCGGCTACGACCTTGCCCAGCTCTTCGCCGGCCGCGCCGATGGTCCTCGAAATGCAGATGACGTTACGAGACATATCCTTCTTCCTCGCTTGGCACGCGTGCGCCCTCGGGTGGCTTCGGCGCAGCGCCTCTCTCGGAGCGATAGTCTACGCCGAAAGCGTCCTCAGTGGTGGCCTCACGTAGCTACGTCGTGCGTACTTTCCGTTAAATGACCGCGAGGAGGACGGGCGCCCACGCCCGTCGGCGCGCGCGAGACTTACGCGAGCGCCGCCTCGATCTCCCCACGGTGCTCCCGCCCGTGCTCCAGGATGTAGTCGAGGAAGTTGGACAGGGTCTGCTTGCCCGAACCAAACACCTCGCCCGAGCGATCCAGCTCGCCGTGCTCGATCGTGTCCACCCATACGAGCAGCTCATCGCGCGCGTCGTTGGCCGTCTGCAGCATCTGCGCCGTCGTCGCGCTCTTGTAGCGGCGAGTGATGAACCAGTTTCGTAGCGCGGGCGCCCACGAGAGGAACGACGGGACGGTGGCGTTGCCCCCGTTGCGCAGGCGCTTGAGCACGTAGATCGCCGATGACGGCGACACTGCGACGTGCCCCGCGAGCTGCCCCACCGTCCATCCGTTTGCCGCCGTGCGAGCGAGGTCGTCGGGCGACAGGCGGTTCAGGAGCGCCTCCGTCTCGGTGAAGTTGAGCCGGATAGAATCGCGAATCGTCGGAATGCGGGGGTCGTTCATGGTGTGCGTGACTCCTGGTGGGGGGAAGTGTAGCTGCATGGCCGCAATTTCGTAGAGATCGACGGCCATGGCAGCATTTGTGCACGGCGTCACTAAGGCTTGACCGTGCGTATCTGTAGGGCGATACTGGCGCCGGATTCGAAGCCAGAGGGTGCAGTGCGGGCGCTCTGTGGCATTGAGGTGAGGGTAAGTGAACAGATCCCTGGCTTCCCGCCTTCTCTTCGTCAGCCTCCTTGGAGGGCTGGCGTTTCTTTTGTCGGGCTGTGAGGTCTTCTCGAGCCCCCAGAACACGTTCGCACCCGCCGGCGAGATCGCTGACGATCAGAAGCGCTGGTTCCTCTACGCCATGTGGCCCGCCCTCGCCGTCTTCTTCTTCGTCCAGCTTGGCTGCGTTTTCATCGTCCTCAGGTTCCGCAAGAAGAAGGGCGACGACCGTCTGCCGAAGCAGGTCCATGGCAACAACGTGCTCGAGATTGGCTGGTCGATCGCTCCGGCACTCGTCCTGTTCGCCTTCGTCCCGCTCGTGGTGACGGGCATCGTCAAGCTGGGTAACACGCCCGATGATGCGATCATCGTCGATGTATACGGCGTCCAGTGGCAGTGGAATTACGGCTATCCGCTTGAGGACGGGTCATCTGTGGAAGGCCCCTTCGGCGACCCCATGTACATCCCCGTCGACCAGAACGTCGGCCTGCGTCTCCACTCCGACAACGTTATCCATTCGTTCTGGGTGCCAAAGCTCGCTGGCAAGACGGACGTGATGCCGGGGCGAACGAATCATATGTGGTTCGTCGGCAATGAGATCGGCACGTTCCACGGACAGTGCGCCGAGTTCTGTGGCCTCGGCCATGCCGAGATGCCCATCGTGGTGGAAGTAGTGCCGCGCGAGACGTACGATCGGTACGTCGCGTGTCTACCGGCATTCGAGACACCTGCATGCGAAGAGGAATTCTTGCCAGAAGAGCCTGTAGCGGCGGCGGGAGAATAGTGTAATGGCTGCAACGTACGCTCCGAAACGGACCACGTTCGCGCAGGCGATGAAGGACATGCGCTCGTCCGCCGGGACCTACAACGGCGTCTGGAGCTGGATCGCGACCGTCGACCACAAGCGCATCGGCATCATGTACGGCGTGTCGGCGTTCCTGTTCTTCCTAATCGGTGGCGTGGAAGCGCTGCTCATCCGAATCCAACTCGCCGCGCCGAACCAGGAGTTCCTCAACCCGGACCAGTACAACCGTCTGTTCACGATGCACGGCACGACAATGGTCTTCCTCGTCGTGATGCCGATGTCGAACGCCTTCTTCAATCTGCTGATCCCGTTGATGATCGGCGCTCGTGACGTCGCCTTCCCGCGCATGAACGCCTTCTCGTTCTGGGTGTTCCTGGCCGGCGGTATCTTCATCAACCTCAGCTTCTTCCTCGGCGGAAACATCCTGAAGGGCGAGCTGGGTGCCGCGCAGGGCGGTTGGTTCGGTTACGCGCCGCTGACGCTGAAGCAGTACAGCAGCGACCACGGCATCGACTTCTGGATGCTCGGGCTGCAGATTCTGGGCATTGCGTCGCTGGCCGGTGGATTCAACTTCATCGTCACGATCCTGAACATGCGTGCGCCGGGCATGACGCTCTTCCGCATGCCGGTGTTCGTGTGGATGACCCTCGTGACGTCGTTCTTGATTATCTTCGCGATGCCCGTCATCGCCGTCGCCCTGTTCGAGCTGATGTTCGACCGGCTGTTCAGCGCCAACTTCTTCAATGCTGCCGCCGGTGGGACGCCGCTGCTCTGGCAGCATATGTTCTGGCTCTTCGGGCACCCGGAGGTCTACATTCTCATCTTGCCGGCGATGGGCATCGTGTCCGAGATTCTGCCGGTGTTCAGCAAGAAGCCGCTGTTCGGCTATCCGTTCGTCGTGTTCTCAGGTGTGGCCATTGGCTTCATGTCGTGGGGTGTCTGGGCGCACCACATGTACACGACGGGGCTCGGCACCGTCGCGAACAGCGCCTTCGGCATTGCGACGATCATGATCGCCGTCCCGACGGGCATCAAGATCTTCAACTGGATGGCGACGATGTGGGGCGGGCGGATCGAACTGAAGACGCCGTTCTATTTCGCCGTCGGCTTCATCGCAATGTTCACGATCGGTGGGCTGACGGGCGTGACGCACTCGATTGTGCCGTCGGACTACCAGCAGCAGGACACGTACTACATCGTCGCGCACTTCCACCAAGTGCTCTTCGGTGGCGCCATCTTCGCGCTGTTCGGCGGCATCTACTACTGGTTCCCGAAGTTCACCGGCAAGATGTTGAGCGAGAAGCTCGGCCAGCTCAATTTTTGGCTGCTCTTCATCGGATTCAACCTTACCTTCCAGCCGATGATGGTCGCCGGCCTGATGGGCATGCCGCGCCGTATCCAGACGTACCCCGACGAGTACGGCTGGGAACTCTGGAATGGGCTCGCGACGCTGGGAGCCTTCACGATCGCGCTCGGCGTGCTCGTGTTCATCATCAACTTCATAAAGAGCGTGCGGAACGGCGAGCCGAGCGGCGACGACCCGTGGGACGCACGCACGCTTGAGTGGTCGTTGCCTTCGCCGGTGCCGCCGTACAACTTCAAGACGATTCCGCAGGTTCACTCCCTCGATTCCTTCTGGCACAGCAAGTACGCCGAGGACGCAGAGGGACGGGCGATTCCGATTCCTGCGGGCGCTGCCATGGTCGCTGAGCGGCCGCACGGTGGTGAGCCAGGTGTACCGGATGATGACCACGGTGATGACGGCCACGGCATCCACCTGCCGTCGCCGTCCATCATGCCCTTCATCGCCGCACTCGGCTTCCCGATCCTCGGGCTTGGCCTCGTGTACTGTCGCGACTCCGGTGCGGTGCCGGACTGGATGGGCGGTGAGCCCCTCTACGTCTGGATGCGCCCGCTCATAGCGATCGGCGCTGCAATCATTACGATTGGTATCTACGGCTGGGCGCTGGAGCCCGCGACGGAAGAGGAGTAGCGGTGGCACACGCATTGCCCGCGGGCGGACACAGCGATCACCTCGCGACGAACACGGGTCTGGACAACCGCAAGCTGCTGATGTGGCTGTTCCTGGGTTCCGAGTGCCTGTTCTTCGGGTCGTTCATCGCTGCATACTTGCTCTACCGCGACAACAGCGTCGTCGGGCCCTATCCAAAGGACCTGTTCGACATTCCCTTCACGTCGATATCCTCTTTCGTCCTGCTAATGAGCAGTCTCAGCATGGTGCTAGCGTTGTCTGCGCTGCAGCAAGGGAACCTGCGCAACATGCGCATCTGGCTGCTCTGTACGGCGCTGCTCGGCATTTCCTTCGTCGGTGGCCAGGCGTACGAGTTCACGCACTTCTATCGCGAAGGGTTGCACCTCGACACCAACCTCTTCGGCACGACGTTCTTCGTGCTCACCGGATTCCACGGCGCGCACGTGACGGTTGGCATCCTCATCCTCCTGTCGATGTGGGCAGCGTCGTACAAGGGGCGCGTCTCACCCGACGATCCGCTGCCGCTCGAGATCGCTGGCCTGTACTGGCACTTCGTCGACATCGTCTGGATCGTCATCTTCACGCTGGTTTACCTTGTTGAGCCGGCGTAGGGGGATCGCATGAAGGAATTTTTCGAGAATCCGGAAATGCTGCTCGGTTCGCCCTTCTTGATCATTGGTGCGGTGGGGCTCATCGTCGCCGTGGGAGTCGTCCTCATGTACTGGATCAACCCAAACCCGAGCGGACGGAGCTAGAGGGATATGAAGACGTTTCTCGAAAACCCGGAATTGCTCTTTGGGGCCGTCTTCCTCGCGTTCGGCCTGGTCGGCATGGCCGTTCCGCTTCTGGCCGGCGCACTGCCGGCGCGAGCAAACGCGGCGACCGTAAAGACGGAGAGCCATCACCCCGGCGATGCAGAGTACATCCGCATCGGGCTCACGCTTGGCGCGATCACGGCGTTCGAAGTGGCGCTGTTCTATATAGAGATCGAGCGGGCGTTGTTGATCCCCATCCTTGTTATTGCTTCAGCCGCGAAGTTCGTCATCGTCATGTCGTTTTTCATGCACCTGAAGTTCGATAGCAAGCTGTTCACAGTGATTTTCGTGACGGGATTCGCCCTCGCCACGGCGGTGTTTGCCGTCGCGCTGTCGACGCTGGGTGGTAGTCTGATCTAGCCAAGCGGCCGGCGGAGCGCGTCAGCTTCGCAGGCAGGCACGGAAGCCGCGGCCTGAGCAATCGTCCAGTGCTTTGCCATCACGCGCTCCTTGCCGCGAAAGCAGACTCTAATCATGCTCGGACTTCTCCTTCATGCAGCGGACGGCCCGTACAAGTTCGGATGGCACGCCCACCCGGACGTCGTGCTGCTCTGCATCGTGCTGCTTGCGGGCTACTTCTACGCCATCACGATGTTGCGCGAGACGCTCTCGGACGCGGGCCGCGTGAAGCGCAGCCAGGTGCTGCTGTACTGCTCCGGCGTACTGTCGCTGTATCTGGTCGCAGGCACGCCGATCCATGACATCAGCGAGCAGTACCTGCTGACAGCGCATATGTTTCAGCACACGGTCTTCATCATGGTCTCGGCGCCGTTGCTGCTTGCCGGCATTCCGGCGTGGATGTGGCAGGCTTTGCTTCGGCAGCGCGGCGTGATGCCGGTCGCGAAGGTCATCACGCATCCGATTGTCGCGTTCGGCGTCTTCAATGCGCTGCAGGTCGTGACGCACTTGCCGGAAGTCGTGAACTTCTCACTGGAGACGCACTGGTTCCACTTCTTCGTGCACGCGGCGCTCGTCATGTCGGCGATGCTGATGTGGTGGCCGATTCTCAGCAACGTTCCGGAACTGCCGCGCCTGAGCCCACCGTTGCGGATGGCCTACCTGTTCGTGCAGTCGTTGATTCCGACCGTCGTGGCGGCCTTCGTCACGTTCGCGAATGGCGTCGTATACGACTTCTATGCCCAGGCGCCGCGCATGTGGGGCATCACGGCCGTCGAGGACCAACAGATCGCTGGCGGCGTCATGAAGATGATGGGCAGCATCATCCTTTGGGGCTTTATCACCGTCATCTTTTTCCAGTGGTTCGCGAAGGAAGAGCGCGAGTCCAAGGGCCCGCCGTGGCGGGATGTCGAGGAAGAGCTGGAGTCGATGGGGCTCACGGGCGGGACGCCGCGGCCGTAGGCGCGAGCTGTACGGTGATGCAAACCCTCACTAGCAGGGCAGACTTGGATGTGATCTCTTTCACGCGGACAGGGTTGCCAAGTTGTGCCCGCCCGCAGCGGACCGGCGAAACAACCGCCTCGGCTGTCTCTTCAGGCCACTACCGCGTTTTGAGCAACCGAAGACGCGGGCTGAAAGCCCGCGCTCCGGCCACGTCCGACTCGAATTGACGGAAACGAAAGCGCGGGCTGAAACCCGGGGCTCCGGCCACGTGGACTCGATTCGACGGAAACGAAAGCGCGGGCTGAAACCCGGGGCTCCGGCCGCGTTGGACTCGAATCCACGGAAAGCGACAAACGCGGGCTGAAAAGCCCGCGCTACGTCAGTCGTGACTGCTGCAAAGCGAATCTACTGGACGGTTAGGACCCCGGTCATCTCCGCGATGTGGAAATCGCATCGGTAATCGTAGGTGCCGGGTGGCAGGTTTAACGTGATCGTGCCTGCTTGGCCAGCACGGATGCTGGGCGGTGCGGAGCAGCCGGGTGCGCCGGCACGGCAGACGCCGTCGCCACCGAAGCCGTCGGGTCCTGCGACGTGGACGTTGTGGATGGCCGCGCCCTCGTTTTGGACTTCGATGACGGTTTCGGCTCCACCGGGGATTGTGAGGGTGGTCTGCTCAAAAGCGTTGTCTGTCATAACGATTACGGTGGCGCCTGGTGTGGTTGGCGTTTCGTTGGCTGGTGGAGCCGTAGGCTCGCCGCCTTCGGCGTGGTGGTCTTCGTTCTCGTCGACGATGCCAGCGACCGTGCCCCCGATGCCCAGCGCGGCAACGCCTATGACGGCGACGCCGATCCACTGCCAGCGTGGGGCCTTCGGGTTCGAGACAAAGTAGAAGCTAAGGCCGAGGATGATCACGGCGACCACGATAGCCATAATCGAGGCCCCGGCTGTTGGAAGTGCGAGGTAGATTCGGGACAGGCCGTAGACGGCGACAAGGGTGAACGCGAGCACGCCTAGCGGGACGAAGAGCGCCAGAGCGAGCCGGTCGTAGAAGTGGGGCGCCGATTCGGCAACCTCGCCGCCCTCAGACTGGAGGCGGTGGGTTTCGATGCTGCCCGGGACCAGGATGTCCTGGTGCTTTTCGATGATGGTCTGCGCGTTTTCGGTGGCCGAGGAGTAGTCGACCATATTGTTGTTGTTGGACCAGCGGGTCTCAACGACGACCTGCAGGTTGCCTTCAGGGTGGGCGGTGCGACTCACCCGCATTCCCTGGAATCCCCGCATTGTCGAAGCTATCGCTCGGTGCGACTCAAGCTCGGAGAAGAGCTTATCTGCATCAGCGACCCGCGTGGCCGCCACCTGTGCGAGGACTGTTTGTACGTACTCCATGCTCACCTGCGCAGGCTACAGACACGACCGACCTTCGGCCGCTTACCCTCCAACCGGCTTCCCTGTGAAAGCCGTCACATCCTACCTACGGAGACGGTTAGAGGCTAGGCAGCGCGTGAAGCCATCAAGCATTCTGAGGTGCCGCGATTACTCCTCCTTGAGGATGCGGGCGATCTCCTCGTCGGTCAGGTCGGGGTTGTCCTGCACGGCCTTTGTGCTCTCGCCGAAGGTCTTGCTCGAACGCAGCGTCGGGTCGGCACGCCAGTTCGAGACGACGCGCGCGTTGGCCGCGTAGGCTTCGGTCGTGCGCGACTTGGCGTAAGCCATCGTGTCGCTGCGATCCATGCCGAAGGCCTCGGCGGCCGTCCAGGCGTCGGTGTCTGCGCCGAAGAAGGCGAAAGACCAATTACCACGCGCCTTGTACTTACCGATGAGGGCGCGGATCTTGTCCGTCGTCCATTCCCGGGAAGCGTTCTCCTGGCCATCGGTGTGGATGATGGCGAGGAAGCGGTCGTTGGGGTCGTCGTCGATCGACGACAGCGTTTCGCCGACGGCGTCGAGCAGGGCGGTCGAGCCGCGTGGGGCAAAGTGCGTCGCGTCCATCGTCGGCACGTCGTCGAGCGCGAGTCGCTGCCAGAAGTGCTCGACGACGTTGTCGAATCGCGTGGCCGAGATCGTGCAAGCGCCAAGGTTTGACTGCGAACGCAGCGTGGCGATGAAGGAGTTGAATCCGCCGATGACGTCGGCTTCGCTGCCTTGCATGGAGCCGGAGCGGTCGAGGATGAAGTAGACGTGGATGTCGCCAGCGCCGGATGGAATGCCGGCGAGAGCGTCGTTCTTGGGTGTGAGTTCGGTGGACATTTGCGGTGCTCCTATCGCTGTGTTTGGAGGAAGCGAGGTTCCTCCAAACGCAACGTAGTGGGCCCAGGCGTCAACCACTGTCGCGTCGGGAGCAAGATTGTCGGGAGATGGTTTATGCGCGCGAGAGCAGGCGGCGGCCAAGAGCAAACGTGCAGCGGATGGCGATGGCAGGGGCGGTGAAGATGTCCTGGAGGGGGGTTTTCCTCGCGTGCTTGCGGTAGTACCGCCACATGCTTCGGTGTCGCTCGATGATGGCGCGGGTGCTTGGCCGCTCGCTGATGCCGATCGTGTGGAACACCGTGGCATCGGGGACATAGACAACGCGGAGGCCAGCTTCGTGGACGCGCTTGCAGAAGTCGACGTCCTCACTGAAGAGGAAGAAGCCGGGATCCCAGCCGCCGATTTGGTCGTGGGTGGCGCGCGGGAACATGAAGGCGGCGCCGCTGACCCAATCGACATCCGCAGCGCGTGAATGGTCGAACCCGGTCATGAGGTAGCGCTTTGAGATCGGGTTCCCTGGCCAGAGGCGGGTGAGCAACGAGTAGCGGCCGAAGAGGGCAGTCGCGTAGCCCGGGAAGGCGCGGCACGAGAGTTGGAGCGAACCATCGTCATTCAGAAGGCGGGGCGCCGCGACGCCAACATCCGGGTGCTCGCGAAGATACGTGACGAGCAGCGCTAACGCATCGTGATTGATGTGGGTGTCCGGATTGAGCTGCATGATGTAGGTGCTTGATGACGCTGCTACGCCAGCGTTTATGGCGGCTGAGAGGCCACCGTTCCGCGACAGATGCAGGATGCGGACGCGCGGGTCGTTTTCGGCCACGCCCAGCCAAGTCCGATCGCGAGACGCGTTGTCGACGATGATGATCTCGAACAAGACACCACTTGTGTGTGCGCGCAACGAGTCGAGGCAGCGGGCCAGCACATCGCCTGAGTTGTAGGTCACGATGATGACGGAGACGTCGACCTTTGGGTGAGTGGCGTCGGGCATCAGACGGCCGCTGATTCTCGAGCTTGTGACGCCGGCACGCCGAGCAGGACGCGCTCGTAGACGGCGTGAGTTTCATCCGCTGCGCGCCGCCAGGAGAACTGCGCTGCCCGCGCCCGCCCCCGGCGCGCGTAGTGGTCACGGACTATCGAATCTTCGAGGAGGCCGCGCAGGCCTTCCCTGATCTCGCCGACACTGAGCGGGTCGACCAGAACTGCGGCATCAGCTGCAACTTCGGCCGTCGCGGAGATGTTCGACGTGAGGACAGGTACACCGCACGCCATCGCTTCTATGACGGGCAGTCCAAAGCCTTCGTATAGCGACGGGAAGGCGAACATCGTGGCGGCGTTGTAGAGCGCGGGCAGGTCGGCAGCGGGGACGTAGTCGAGATATCGGACTTGCTTGCCTAGCCCGAGCTTGTAGACGAGCGCCTGCTCCTCCTCATAGCGCCACGCCTTCTGCCCGACGATGGCCAGGGGCGGGTGGATGCCGTCGTCACCGAGTTCGCGCAGGGCCTGGAACAGCCGTGCCCGGTTCTTTCCTGGTTCGAGGCTGCCGACGCTGAGGATGTACGGAGCCTGAAGGCCGTACCCGGCGGCGACTGAGGAGGCCTCGTCGCGTCCCATGAGTTCGAACTGCGGGCCGGCTGCCTCGTACACCGTGTGGACCGTTCCAGGCGCCGCGCTCAACGTGCGGATCACGTCGTCGCGGACGGCGTTCGACGGGACGATGATGGCGTCGGCCACGCGCGCTGAGAGCCGCGTGATCGTCTGGAAGTAGAGGCGACGTAGCGGCGGGTATCGCTCGGGAATGCGGAAGAACGTGACGTCGTGGATGGTGACGACGCGCCGCGCACGCGTTCGACGCAAAGGCAGCGTGTGATGCGTTGAGTGAAGGATGTCGATACCGAGATCCGCGAGGCGCGCACCAAGGCTGGTCTGCTCCCAAAGCAATCTGCGGACGCGGCCGCCGCTGACGCGTTCGACGAGCCAGTTCTTGCGGGCGGCAGTGGCTTCGTCGAGGAGCCTGGTGCGGGTGAACAGCGCGTAGCCGTCGCGCCGGTCGCGCTTGGCCATCGCCCGCACGAGTTCGAGGGCGTAGACGCCGGCGCCCGCGGGGTTGGGCGGGACGGAAGTCGCGTCGATGGCAATCCGCATCACCGGATTGTATGCGGTGGGTGCGCGTGCGTCCCGCGAGGGCTGGTCGGCGGCTAGACGCGGATCTTGAGGACGATCTTGCCGACTGCGCGCCGTTCGGCGATCTCTCGCAGGGCTTCCGCGCCGTCGGCCAGCGCGAATGATTTGCCGACGAGCGGGTTGATCTTGCCGGCAGCGAACAGGCGGTCGAGCTCGATGCCGATGCGCCGGGGCATGGCGGGGTCGTGGCGAATCCACTCGCCCCAGGCGGCGCCGATGAGCGACGTGTTACGGAGCAGCAGGCGATTGATCTTGATTTCGGGAATGGCGCCGCCCGCGAACCCAATTACCAGCAAGCGTCCGCCGACGGCCATCGCGCGGACGCTGTCGAGAAAGCGGTCGCCGCCGACGGGGTCGTACACGATGTCCACACCCTTGTTGCTGGTGATGGTCTTGACCTCGGCGAGCCAGTCGCCCGTCGCTTCGATCGCGTGTTCGGCTCCGAGGTCCTTGCAGACGCGCAGTTTGTCTTCGCCGCGCGCGATCGCGATTACGGTTGCGCCGTACGCGCGCGCGATTTCGATTGCGGACGTTCCGGTACCACCGGCGGCGCCCTGGATAAGGACGGTCTCGCCCTCCTTGATGGCGCCGCGTTCGAGGAGCGCAAACACGGCTGTCTGGTAGTTCACCATGCTCGTCGCTTGCTCGAACGACATGCCGTCCGGGATGGGGAACGCGACGTTCGGCGAAGCGACGGCGACCTCCGCCCAGCCGCCTAGCGGTGCGTTGGCGACGACGCGGTCGCCCGGCTTGAGCGCGGAGTCGGCGGGAGCAGTGCGCACAACACCGGCGATCTCGATGCCGGGGCTGAAGGGCGGCTCGGGGCGGAACTGGTAGCGGCCCTGTGTCATTAGCAGGTCGGGGAAGCCGACACCCGCGGCATGGACGTCGATCAGGATCTGGTTCGGGCCAGCGACCGGGATCGGGACGGTCTCGACAGCAAGGGCGTCGGGGCCATCGAGCGACTTCAGGCGTAGGGCGAGCATTGTTTCGGTCATGCGGGGAAGGTTAGGCGATGGATGCGGTCGGTCAAGGCGACGTCATTTGCTCCACGCTGGGAAGCGGCTTGTCCCGCCGCTGGGATTCGTCCGCCCAAACGAGGAGCGGCGGGAGGAGGATGAGCGTGCTGAGCAGCGACACGCCGACGTTGACGGTCGTGACGATGCCGAAGTTGCTGAGAAGCGGGAAGTTACTGAAGGCGAGCACTGCGAATCCGCCCATCACGGTCAGGCCTGATGCGGCGATTGCTCGGCCGATGCGTAGGCTGGCCTTCGACATGGCCGGCCGTGGGGCGAGGCCAGCAGCACGCTCCTCGTGGTACCGCGACATCAGAAGGATGTTGAACTCTGTGCCCATCGCAATGATCAGCGGGCCTGATATGGATGTGAGCGGGCTGTAAGACATACCGCTGACGTAGAAGACCATCGACGATGCTCCCAACGCGAGGATCACGGGTAGCAGGGGAAGCACAGCCTTTACCGGACTGCGGAATGCGATGAGCAATGCGATAAAGATCGCAGCGACGGCAACGAGCGACATGAGATCGCGATTGCTGCTGAGGGCGTCGACGGATGCGGCGCCTACGACGGCGATGCCCGCAGGCGCGACGGTCACGCCTGGTGGCGGAGTCGCGTCGGCGAGGATGTCGTCGGTTAGCGATTCACGTTCGGCGAGCGAAGCGCCATCACCGATCTGATAGACGATTGAGGCCATCGTGCGATCGTCGTTGAGGACGCTCACGACAAGCGCCTCGGGCGCGGTTGCCAGCGCAGTGTCCGCGGCGTCCGTGGTTGGCGACGCGCCGGACGTGCGCTGCGTGAGGGTCGCAATGCTGTTCGAGCGCTGGAGCGACGGGTGCGCGGCGAGCTGACGCGTCTCGAATTCGTAGAGCCATGTGAGGATGGCCTGGCCGGTGATGGTCGCATCGGCGGATGTCTCGATTAGCAGGCTAAGCTCGCTGGTGGAACCGACGACGCTGCGCACGTGATCGAGATCGCGGAGGACGGAACTGTCCGACGCGACGAACTTTTCCGGATCGGTCTCGGTGGGGATCCGGCGGCTCATCCAGAGTCCTACGCCGGCGACGGCGATCGCGACGAGGGCGATCGGCGCGAGGCGGCCCACCGTTGCTGATGTGATGCTGCCGACGAGGCGCTCGACTTCGATGCGCGCGCGCGGCTGAGGGACTGTGTCGAGGCGCTTGCGTTCGCGGAGGTAAACGACGCCGCTAATGAGCGCGATGCTCCAGACGAACACCATGATCGAACCGACGGCGAGCATCGTGCCGAAGTCACGGATCATTGGCACTTCGGACAAATGCAGCACGATGAAGCCGATACACGCCGCCAAAGCGGCGACGGCGAGCGCTGGCCCAAGCGCTACGAACGTGCGGTCGAGACCAACGTCAGCAGAGTTCGACGCGAAGGTCTCCTCCTCAAGCCTGCTGTGCACCTGTATCGCGAAGTCGACGCCGAGGCCGATGAGAATAGGGAGGCCGGAGATGGTCACCATCGTGAGCGGGATGCCGAGGAACCCCATCAACCCGAAGCCCGCGATGCAACCGACGAGAACAGCAGGCAACGACAGAAGCCGCCACCGCGCGCGAAACACTGCGAACAGCACGACAGTCATGATGATCACGGCGAGCACGGCCATGAGGCCCATCGCGCGCTTCATGCCGTCGTTGATTTCCTTGATGAGTAATGGCGGGCCGGAGACGAGTGGGGTGACGCCGTCGAAGGTGTAGCCATCTATCGTGTCCGCTACGAACGACGAGACTTCAGCTCCTTCGTCGATGGTGAGGTTGCCGTTCGGGCGGACGACCATGAGCGCGGAGTGATCGTCGGGGAAGATGCCGCGGATGTCCGGGCGTAGCTCGCCGTCCGCACCGTGAATCACGAACTCGATGAACTCCGGGTTTTCAAGCGTGCGGTCGGAGATCGCGAGGAAACGCGTGGCGTCGGCGCCGAACTCGGCCTGAAAGGCGTCCTCGACAACACGTTTGGCCTCGATTGCAGCGGCTTCTTGTTGCTCTGTCGTTTCGCCGCGTGCTTCAGCCGCTGCGCGAGCGGTCTCCATCGCTGCTTCGACGTCGGCGGCGAGTTTTGCCGGCTGCGAGACCATGCGTTGCTGGATCTGGGTCTGCGCGAACTCGAGGATGGCGAGCGGCGAGATGATGCTGTGGTAGTTGCCAGTAGCCGAGAGGTCGGCTTCGAAGCGGCGGAGCTCCGCCTGGTTTGTGGGTGCGAAGAGCTGGGTGATCGGGAGCCGTGCGCACGCGGGCTCGTCCGCACCGCAGAGCGGCGTCTCGAACAGCACGATCATCGGGTCGCTGCCGAATTGCTTCTGGAACCGCGCGTTGTCCTGCGAGATCTTGCTGGAGGGGTCGAGGAGCGTGTCCTGGCCGGTCTGGAACTCGAGGCGCGGAATGCCCCACGAGAGCGCGAAGGCCGCGACCATCGCAGCGGCGACGATCTGGGCCGGCCAGCGGCGGATGACGTGGGTGATTGCCAGCGTGACGCGATCCATCGTTCCGGCACGCGTTCCGACGCGCCTCCTCCCGCACATAGTACAGAGCGGCGAGGGCGGTCACGTCGTGCGATATGTCAACGTGTGCCAGAGTCACTCAGGCGAGTTGAAGTTGAGGTGGTATCGATCTACCATTGGTCGAGACGCCTGAGAGCGTCGCGACACGTCCCTTTAATCCCGGTCCCGCGAGGCCGGAAAGGTACTGCGATGAACTGCCACCACGGCTGGTCTGAGTCTGCGCACATAGCTTTGAAGATTGCCTCCATCCGGATCGCCGGAAAGGGGGCTTTTTGATGTCCGAATCCAACATCATGTCTCCGGACGATATCCGGCGCGCCGTCACCCGCATCGCGCACGAGATCGTCGAGAATAATCGTGGGACTGACGACCTGGTTTTCGTCGGCATGCGAACGCGCGGTGTGCCGCTTGCGCATCGCATCGCGGCAGCTATCGCCGAGTTCGAGCGGGTGGAAGTGCCGATTGGGTCGCTGGATGTCGGTCTCTACCGCGACGATCTGACGGAACGCGGCGCGACTGTGAGCATCCAGCCGAGCGACCTGCCTGAAGTTGCCGGAAAGAAGATCGTGCTGGTCGATGACGTGCTGTACACGGGGCGTACAGTGCGGGCCGCGCTCGATGCGCTCATTGACTACGGACGGCCACGACGCATTCAGCTTGCGGTGCTCGTTGACCGCGGCCATCGCGAGCTGCCGATACGGGCGGACTTTGTGGGCAAGAACATTCCGACATCGCGGGCGGACAACGTGCAGGTCCGCCTCAACGAGAGTGACGGTGAAGAGTACGTGCGGGTCACAGTCGGTGAGAAAGTTGAGGTGGGCCGATGACGACGGAAACTCGAGCCGACGTCGTGCCAGCGCCGTTCGCCGCCCCATCCACTGATGACGGCGGCTGGCAGCGGAGGCATCTGCTTGACCTCGACGACTTCACAGTCGAAGAGCTGGATCTCGTCATGCGTACGACGGACACGATGAAGGAAGTGCTTTCGCGCGAGGTGCCGCGTGTGCCGGCGCTGCGCGGCACGACGATCTTCACGCTGTTCTATGAGAACAGCACACGCACGCGCAGTTCGTTCGAACTTGCGGGCAAGATATTGGGCGCAGACGTCATCAACATCTCGGCGTCGGGAAGCAGCGTTTCGAAGGGTGAGTCGCTGGTCGATACGGTAAAGACGCTCCAGGCCGTTGGGGCGGACGTGCTCATCATGCGGCACAACCGGTCGGGCGGACCGTATCTTGCAGCGCGGACGGGCCAGTGCAGCGTCGTGAACGCCGGCGACGGCACGCACGCGCATCCGACGCAGGCGCTGCTCGACCTCTACACGATGCGCGGGGCGCTCGGAGACGTGCGCGGGCGCAAGGTGGTGATCGTCGGCGACCTGCTGCACTCGCGCGTTGCGCGCTCGAACGCGTGGGCGCTGACGACGATGGGGGCCGAGGTGGTGGTGTGCGCGCCGCCGACCCTCGTGCCGGCGCGGCTGGGCGAGGCGCTGGAAGGCCATCTACCGCGGGTTCGTGTCGAGACCGATCTGGACAAGGCCGTTGTGGACGCTGACGTTGTGATGGCCCTGCGCATACAGAACGAGCGCATGCAGGGTGGCTACGTGCCGGGCGTGCGTGAGTACTCGCGGCTGTACCAGGTGAATGGCGAGCGGGTGGCGCGAGCGAAGCCGGGCGCGCTCGTGATGCACCCAGGTCCGATGAACGAAGGCGTCGAGATCAGCCACGAGGTCGCGCACGGTCTACAGTCGCGGGTCGAGGAGCAGGTGACGAACGGCGTTGCGGTGCGGATGGCGGTGCTGTGGCTGTTGACGCGGAACAGCACAAAGGCAGCGAAGGCCGCCGCCAAGGGGGCGCTGTGAGCGAGCGAGCGCCGGAGGTGAAAACTCCGTTCCTGCTCGGGCTGGTGTTGCTCGCCTGCACGGGTGCCTACCTGTTCTGGCTCTTGCTGCTGGGAATCATGTTTCTCATCGCGAGAGGGACGAACGACGCGGGGAACTTAGGTGAATACACATTCCTCGCGGTTTTGGCGCTCGCGCCAGGAGCAGCGCTCTTCGTGTTCTGGAATCGTGCGTTGCGGAGGAATGATGACTGAGCGCATCGTTATCCTCGGTGGCGGCATTTTCGGTCCTGCGACCGGAAAGAGCGAATTGCTCGGCGTCCTTCTCGAGGACGGGCGCATCTCGGCAGTCGCGAAGGACATCGTTGTCGATGGTGCGCGTGAGATCGACGCGAAGGGGCTCATCGTCGCACCCGGGTTCGTCGATTTGCACACGCATCTGCGCGAGCCGGGCCTGGAGTACAAGGAAGACATAGCTTCGGGCACGCGAGCTGCGGCGCGGGGTGGCTTCACGACGGTGTGTGCGATGCCAAACACCGAGCCGGCGATGGACAACGCATCGATCGTCGAGCACGTGCGGCGCGAGGCTGACGCCCGTGCGGCCGTGCGCGTCCTGCCGATCGGCGCCGTAAGTAAGGGGCGCAAGGGAACGGACCTGGCGGAGATGGGCGACCTCGCGGCGGCAGGCTGCGTGGCGTTCTCCGACGACGGCGCGCCGGTGTACGACGCGACGCTGATGCGGCGCGCGCTCGAGTATGCGAACGGCCTCGGGCTGGCGATCATCGACCACTGCGAAGATCCCTCACTCGCACATGACGCCGTCATGCACGAAGGATGGGTGTCGACGCGGCTGGGGCTGCGTGGCGCGCCGTCCGCGGCGGAGGGCGCTGCCGTCGCGCGTGACATCGCGCTCGCGGAAGCGACGGGCGCGCACGTACACATCGCCCACGTCAGCACGCGCGGCGCGATCGAGGCGATACGTGCGGGGAAGGCGCGAGGGGTGCGCGTGACGGCCGAAGTCACACCGCATCACCTGACGCTGACGGACGAACTCGTGGCGTTCGGCGCGCACGGCGGCTGGGACCTGATGTACGACACGAACGCCAAGGTAAACCCACCGCTGCGCTCGGCCGACGACGTCGAAGCCTGCGTCGCAGGCCTCGCGGACGGCACGATCGACTGCATCGCGACGGACCACGCGCCGCACGCCGTCATCGAAAAGCTGTGCGAGTTCGACGACGCCGCGTTCGGCATCAGCGGCCTTGAGACGGCGTTCGGCCTGTGCATGCGACTTGTGCACGAACAGAAGATCAGCCTCGAAACGTTAATAGAGCGCCTGACGATCGGCCCTGTGCGCGCGCTCGGCCTTGACCGCTTCGCGCCGGGCATCGGCACGCTGGACGTGGGCGCGCCGGCGGACTTCGTGCTGCTGGATCCGGACGCGGAGTGGGTCGTCGATGCGGCGTCCTTCGCGTCGAAAGGGAAGAATACGCCGATCGATGGCGTCGCGCTGAAGGGCGCCGTTGTCGCGACGTACGTCGGCGGCGTGCGCGTGGATCGAGCGGAGGTGCTCGTTGGCTAGCGCGTTGCTCGTACTCGAGGACGGGACGGTGTTCACCGGCGAAGCGCTGGGCGCGTCGACGCACTCGCACGGCGAGGTGGTGTTCTGTACGGGCATGACTGGATATCAGGAGGCGCTGACCGACCCGTCATTCGCCGAGCAGATTCTCGTGATGACGTACCCGCTGCAGGGCAACTACGGCATCAACAGCGACGACATCGAGTCGCGACGTATCCAGGTGCGTGCGTTCGTCGTGCGCGAAGAGTGCGACACGCCCGTGCACTGGCGCTCGAAGATGACGCTGCACGACTACCTCACCGAGAATGGCATACCCGGCATCTCGGGCGTCGATACGCGTGCTCTGACGCGCAAGCTTCGCGCAGGTGGCGTGATGATGGGCACGGTGACGCACGACGAGACCAAAGAGCAGGCGCTCGCGCGATTGCGCGACCTTCCACGCTACGGCGCGACCGATCTCGTGCCGTGGGTGAGCACGCGCCGTCCGTACGCGTATCCGGACGAGGAGCGAACGCACGGCCCACGCGTCGTCGTCCTAGACCTCGGCGTGAAGTACAACATTCTGCGCACGCTGCATAAGCTCGGATGCCGCCCGACTGCGGTGCCCTGCGACACGACAGCGGACGACATCCTGGCGATGAACCCGGATGGCGTGTTGCTGTCTCCGGGGCCTGGCGACCCTGCGCTTCTCGGGTACGCGGTCGAGACGGCGCGCAAGCTCGTCGGGAAAGTGCCAATGATGGGCATCTGCCTCGGCCACCAGGTCGTCGGCGAGGCGTTTGGCGCGAAGTCGTTCAAGCTCAAGTTCGGACATCGCGGTGCCAATCACCCCGTGCGCGACGAGAAGTCCGGCCGTGTGTACGTTACGGCCCAAAACCACGGCTACGCTATCGACGAGGACGGCCTGGCGGCGGACATTGAGGTCAGCCACCGCAACCTGAATGACGGCACGGTCGAGGGTCTGCGCCACACCCGCGAGCCGCTGATGACGATCCAGTACCACTCGGAGGCGTCACCGGGCCCGCACGACAGCATGTACCTGTTCGACGACTTCCTGAAGATGGTAGAGGCGGTGAAAGCGTAGAATGAGTGGCGT
Source organism: Dehalococcoidia bacterium (assembly GCA_021731085.1). Lineage (GTDB taxonomy): Bacteria > Chloroflexota > Dehalococcoidia > DSTF01 > JACRBR01 > JACRBR01. Next base: position 32,227 of record JAKFYB010000022.1, on the reverse strand, counting down.
ACAGGCGATGACAGATTCTGAGCAAGCGCGCGACGACGGCGGGTATCTCATCGTCGAGGACTGGCGCCCTCTCAAAGAGGAGGAGCGCGCGGTCTTGACTGAGTTGTTCCAGCGATTTCCACCCGAGGATGTCGACTGGGTCTCGAACCTTTCGACGACCGCGGTGCGATGGACAGCGAGCGATGTAGGCGACTATAGGCGCATTGACTTCGAGTGCAGACAACAAGCGGAATGGCCTGAGCAATTGCAGATTGACTTAACTGCTCCGGACGAAGACGGTGTCCCAGTAATGCTCCTCTGCTTTACACGGGCGCAAAGGTTGGTTGAGATTGAGTTCATTCGCGCCGATGGTGGCGCGATACAGAGGATGCCAAGAATGAAAGAGTTCGCACCCTGGGAGGGTGACAAGAGCTCAGGAGGCTCCAATGGCTGAAACCAACATCCAGGCCGAACCGACGTACCGCCAGGCGAACATCAACGACGCTGCAGAGATCTCATCCGTCATCACGGAGGTGGTGAAGGAGCCGGACCCCGTCGCCTTCGAGCGCGCGCTATCGCCAGACGAAGTGCGCACGTGGCTATCCCGCATGGGCGGTGAGGGCGGCGCGTTTCTCGCGATCATCGACGGCAAGGTCGTCGGATTCGCTGCGCTCGACTACAACACCTTCGAGCCGGACACGGTAGTGCTCGGCGTCTGGCTGCTGCCCGAGACGCGGCGCAAGGGCATCGGCACATCGCTGGCCGAGTACGCGCTCGGGTTCGCGCGCGACAAGGGCTACACACGTATCCGCGGTCGCCTGCCGCAGGACAACGAGACGGCGCTGGCGTTTCTCAGCAGCATCGGGGCGTTGGTGCCCATCTACAACCCGGAGGCGCGATTTGAACTGCCGCTTGTGTAGCGACAGTTTGGCGCGACGCGTTGAAGCGCGCGATTGTTTGGATTGTGAGCCATCGTGACCAGCGACCTTCGTCTCGATGAGGTGTTGCGCCGTATCGACGTATACGGCCGCCTGGCGTATGGCGGGCAAGTAGTCGCGGCCATGGCTATTCTCGCAGGGCCGGTGATCTTCGCTACGGCGACCGCCCTGTTGTTCGTGTTGTGGGACGACAACCGCGGGGAAGCACTGCTTTACGGTCTGGGTGGCTGGGCGGTTGCGGTTGTCACGACTGGGGCTGGAGTAGCGTTCGCGTTCTTCTGCTGGCGGTGGTCGGGCGACTGGATAACGGAGTGGCCGGGCTACGCGCTCGGATTTGCAATCGCTGCAGTCGCCAATGCCACCCTCGCCTTCATGTTGACATCGACACCGATTCCGGTGCCGGTGTCGTTCGCGATCGCAATGGGCGCTGCCTTCGCGATTGCGTTCGTCATCGCCGGAAACCTTGCTGGCACCCAGGTGCTCCCGACGCAGCGCGCGGAACGCGAGCGTTCGATCGCGAGGCGCCGATGACCTGCATGTGGACGAATTCCTCGAAGGTGCAGGCGGCCATGGCGGGCCGCCTCTACTGTGGACGCCGCCGTTGCCACATCGGTGGAGGACATTCGTGAACAAGCCGAAGAAGGTGCTCATCATCGGCTCCGGGCCGATCGTCATTGGCCAGGCAGCCGAGTTCGACTACGCCGGCACGCAGGCGTGTAAAGCGATGCGCGAGGAGGGCGTGACGTCCGTCCTCGTGAACTCCAATCCGGCGACAATCATGACGGACGAGGACGTCGCGGACATCGTCTACATCGAGCCGATCGATGTCGACGTCATCACGCGCATCATCGAACGCGAACGCCCGGATGGCCTGCTGCCGACGCTCGGTGGCCAGACAGGCCTCAACATGGCCGTGAAGCTGCATGAGGCTGGCGTCCTCGAGCGCTTCAACGTGCGCTTGCTTGGCACGCCGCTCGAAGCCATACGCACGGCCGAGGACCGCGAGCTGTTTCGCGCGATGCTCGACGAGATCGGCGAACCAACGCCGCAGTCGATGATCGTCACGAATGACGAACAAGCGGTAGAGGCGCTAAAGCTTGTTGGTCTGCCCGCGATCATCCGGCCCGCGTACACGCTTGGTGGCACGGGCGGCGGCGTTGCGTACTCGGTCGAGGAGTACCGGCGCATTGTCGGCACCGGCATCGAAGCGAGTCCCATCGGTCAGGTGCTCGTCGAGCAGTCACTGCTCGGCTGGAAAGAGGTCGAGTACGAGGTCATGCGCGACAGCGCGGGCAACGTCATCACCGTCTGCAACATGGAGAACTTCGACGCAATGGGCGTCCACACGGGCGACAGCATCGTCGTCGCGCCGAGCCAGACGCTGCCGGACAAGGAGTACCAGATGCTCCGGTCGGCGTCGCTCAAGATCATCACGAAGCTGGGCATCGAGGGCGGCTGCAACGTGCAACTCGCGCTGGCGCCGAACCCCGAAACAACACCCTGGGACGTGCCCGCAGGAGCGACGCTGCCGCCGTACTTTGTGATCGAAGTGAACCCGCGCGTGTCGCGGTCGTCAGCGCTCGCCAGCAAAGCGACGGGATACCCGATCGCGCGCGTGGCGGCGAAGATCGCGATCGGCAAGACGCTCGACCAGATCCCAAACGCCGTCACGCAGAAAACGACGGCGGCATTCGAGCCCGCTCTGGACTACGTCGTGGTGAAGATCCCGCGCTGGCCCTTCGACAAGTTCCAGTTCGGCGACCGTACGCTCGGCACGCAGATGAAGGCCACGGGCGAAGTGATGGCCGTCGATCGCTCATTCGAGGGCGCGCTGCAGAAGGCGGTGCGTTCGCTTGAAGTGGGTGGGCGTTCGTTGTTGTGGGAGGACGCCGGCTGGCAGGACAATGCCGTCGAGCGTCCCATGCACCCGACGGATGAGCGACTATGGTCGATTATGGCCGCCTTACGGCGAGGTGCGGACTTGCTAGCACTGTCACGCAGTACAGGCGTCGATATGTGGTTCCTGCACAAGCTCACGAACATCGTGAACATGGAGAAGCGCCTGCTATCCGAGTCGCTCACGCCGGATCTGCTGAGAGCAGCGAAACGCATGTCGTTCTCGGACAAGCAGATCGCGACGCTGAGCGACCGGCTGCCCGAGCAGGTGCGGGCGCTGCGTGAGGAGTGGGACATCCGGCCGGTGTACAAGATGGTCGACACGTGCGCCGCAGAGTTCGACGCGGCGACGCCGTACTTCTACTCGACGTACGAGCAGGAGAACGAGGCGATCGCCGAGCCCGGCAAGAAGGCGCTCGTCATAGGCAGCGGGCCGATACGCATCGGGCAGGGCATCGAGTTCGACTACTGCTCGGTGCAGGCGGCATGGGCGCTCGGCAAGGCCGGCTATCAATCGATCATGGTGAACTCGAACCCGGAAACGGTCTCGACGGACTTCGACACGAGCGATCGGCTGTACTTCGAGCCGCTGGACGAGGAGTCGATTCGCGACATCATCGCCAATGAGGCGGGCGCGGGTGCCGAAGGTGGAGGAGAGCCGCCTCCATCGATCGTGCAGTTCGGCGGTCAGACGGCGATCAATCTCGCAGGGCCATTACATAACGCCAATCTGCCGATCATCGGGTCGTCAAACGAAACGATTGACCTTGCGGAGGACCGCAGGCGGTTCGAGGAGTTCCTGTCGGGCATCGGCGTGCCTCAGCCGCCGGGCGCGGCCGTGACCAACGTCGAGGACGCAATTCTGACAGCGGAACGGCTGGGATATCCGGTGCTCGTGCGGCCGAGCTACGTGCTGGGCGGTAGGGCGATGGAAATCGTCCAGAACCCGACAGAGCTCGCCAGATTCGCGAAGGAAGCGGCTGACGTAGCTGATGGAAAGCCTATTCTTATCGACAAATATCTCGAAGGGAAGGAAGTTGAGGTCGACGCGATATGCGACGGCGAGCGCGTCCTTATCCCTGGCATCATGGAGCACATCGAGCGTGCCGGCGTACATTCCGGCGATTCGATGGCCGTATATCCGGGCATCCATCTGACGGCCGACGAAGTGGACACGATCGTCGACTACACGACGCGCATCGGGTTGGCGATCGAAGCGCGTGGATTGGTCAACGTGCAGTACGTGATCATGCCGAGCGACGATCCGGCGAGGACGGGCGCGTCGGATATCTACGTGATCGAAGTAAACCCTCGCGGTTCGCGCACGGTGCCGTTTCTCTCGAAAGTGACCGGCGTGCCGATGGTCGAACTCGCTGTGAACATCATGCTCGGCACATCGCTCGAACAGCAGGGCTACGAAGGCGGTTTGTGGCCGCGGCGAAATCTGGTCGCCGTGAAGGCGCCGGTATTCTCGATGTCGAAGCTCATCGGCGTCGACACGTATCTCGGTCCGGAGATGAAGTCGACGGGCGAGGTTATGGGCGTCGACATCGACTTTCCCGCAGCGCTGACGAAGGCGTTGATGTCTGCCGATCTTGCGCTCAAGCCGCAGGGAGGCGTGCTGCTCAGCGTCGCTGATCGCCACAAGACGGAGATGCTGCCGACGATTCGCGCCCTGCACGAGGCCGGATTCACGCTGTACGCCACAGATGGGACCGCGGCATTTATTTCGGCCCTCGGCCTTCCGGTATCGACAGTGGAGAAGGGTTTGAGCGGCGGGCATCCAAACGTCGTAGACGTGATTCAGGACGGCACAGTGTCGTGCGTGATCAACACGCCTGAGGGCCGCTACACCGGCACATTGCGCGATGGTTTCTACATCAGGCGAGCGGCGACGGAAAAGCGTATTCCGTGCTTCACCAGCATCGACACCGCGCGCGCGGCAGTTGAAGCACTGACAGCGACGCTGTCGCGCGGCGGTTCCGTCGCGTACCAGGTGCGTCCGATTCAGGAGTACCGCGAAGGCACGCGCGCTGAAGGGCAGCGGGCGTGAACATCGGATACGCCACCGTAACGGAGACGCGCCGCCTCTACGGCGACGTGTACGAAACGTGGTTCAGCGCGCCGGAGCTCGCGGCGGGTGCGCAGCCCGGGCAGTTCATCATGCTCCGTTGCTGCGACGACGCGTCGTACGCGGCCGGCGATCCAACATCCAACATCCAACATCCAACGTCCACGATAGATGCCGACCCACTGCTCCCGCGCCCGATGTCGTACTATCGCGTCCGCACCACCACCACCGGCCAGGAGTGGGGCATCCTGTACGACGTGGTAGGGCGCGGCACGGCGTGGCTCGCGAACTGCAATCCGGGCGACCGCGTGTATGCGTGGGGGCCGCTCGGCAACGGCTACGAGATCGATCGCAACGCGGGGAACCTGCTGTTGGTTGCGGGTGGCATCGGTGTCGCGCCGCTCGTCTGGCTGGCGGAGGACGCCTGCGCGCGTGGGCTCAACGTGACCATGGTCGTCGGCGCGCGCAACGAGTCGCTGATCTTCCCCGCGTCTATGCTGCCTCCGCAGGTAGAGATCGTCGTCACAACGGACGATGGTTCGGCAGGGCGCAAGGGGTTCGTGACGGAGCCTTTCGGTGAACTGCTCGAGTGGTGCGACCAGGCGTTCGCCTGTGGCCCCAACGTCATGATGGAGGCGATGGCCGGGGTTGCGCGCAAGGCGAGGGTGCGGCGGCCGGTGCAGGTGCTGCTTGAAGAGCGCATGGGTTGCGGCACGGGCATCTGCTACGGATGCGCCGTCGATGTGCGCGTGCGCGGCGGCCGAAAGATGAAGCTCGTCTGCAAAGACGGCCCGCGCTTCGACATCAGAGACGTGTGGTAGCTGATCGACTACCGACTAACGACGCTGAAACTTGCTGTGGAGATCAGTTCGTCGTTGAAGAAGACTTCGACGGTGTAGTCGTCGCCGACCGGCACATCCTCGGTCGGTTCGATCGATCCGTACACCCAGTTGTCCAGCAAATCCACCGGCACGTCGATCCTGAGGCTCGCAACTTGTTGGTTCCCCTCGAGCCAGCGAAAACGGAACTCTGACGCGGCTGGAACGTTCTTGGCCTTAATCGCCGCGAACATCTCCTTCACGTCGGTTGGAAACGCCGTCACAACGGTGGTTGGTTCTTTGGAAGTGTCATCCAGTTCCGTCGCAAGAACCACGTCATCGAATTCAGGGTCGCCGTAGATCTCGCCGGGCACGTCACCAACACTGAAACTGAAGCTGCACGCAACAAAGAGCGAGGAAAGCAAGGACACAGCGAAAAAGGAGAGGCGCATCGATCGGCCGTACGAGACCGCATCTCTTTTGTGCGGCATGAGAACCGCCTTTCTCTCGACAACCTGCCGAGTTCGATCGTCCGTCTTTTTTGGGAGTCTACACAAAGCCCCGGAGCCGGATCGCCTGGGCGACGCGCTTCAGGGCGATGGCGTACGCGGCCTCGCGCATGGTGACGCTGTTCGCGGCAGACTCCTCGCGGACGGCGGCATAGGCCGCCATCATGCGTGTGCGGAGCTCGTCGTTCACGCGCTCCTCCGGCCAGCGAAACTGCTGGATGTTCTGTGTCCACTCGAAGTACGAGACGATAACGCCGCCCGCGTTCGCAAGGATGTCCGGTAGCACGGTCACGTCGTGCTTGGCGAGCACCGGCTCCGCCGCAAGCGTGATCGGATGGTTGGCGGCCTCAACGATGATGCGCGCTCGGACGCCGCGTACGTTTCCGGTGTGGATGACCTCGCCGGTCGCTGCGGGCACAAGCACATCACACGGCAGCGTGACGATTTCGGACGGCGGCACGTGCTCCGTCCCGGGGAACTGCGACAACGCGTTTCCTTCGGCGAGCCATGCGTCCACCGCCGGCACGTCGATGCCGTCGTCGCTGTAGCAGGCGCCGTGTACGTCACCGAGCGCGACGATCTTGAATCCAGCCTCGTGCGCGAGACGCGCCGTCCATGCGCCAACGTTGCCGTAACCCTGCACGACGACGCGCATGTCGGCGGGCGCAGCACCCAGCTCGCGGCAGAGTTCCGAGAGGACGATGACGGCGCCGCGGCCGGTGGCGGACTCGCGGCCGTAAGAACCGCCGAGTTCGACGGGCTTGCCGGTGACGATGCCAGGGGTGTAGCCGTTCGCCGAACCGTACGCGTCCATCATCCACGCCATCGTGTGGGCGTTCGTGCCCATGTCGGGCGCGGGGATGTCGCGCGTTACGCCGAGGATGTGGGAGATGTTCTGCATGTAGCGGCGGGCGAGGCGGTTCAGTTCGCCCTCGCTCATCGTCGAGGGGTCGCAGTGGACGCCGCCCTTCGCGCCGCCAAACGGCACATCTACAAGCGCGCACTTCCACGTCATCAGGGCAGCAAGCGCGCGGATCTCGTCGAGATCAACGTCGGGATGAAAGCGGATGCCGCCCTTATACGGGCCGCGAGCTCCGTTGTGCTGCACACGGTAGCCGGAGAAGACAGCGAGCTTGCCGTTGTCGAGCCGCACAGGCACTTCCACATGCATCTCGCGGAAGGGCGAGCGCAGCAGAAGCAGAATCTCGGATTCGAGGCCGATCTGGCTGGCGGCGCGCTCGAGGTAAGCGCCGGCATCCACCCACGCATTGTTGCCAGCCACGGGCGGGCGGAAGGGCAGAATCGTCGCTGGCTGATGGGCGGGCTGTGGTTGCGTCATCGGGCACCTCAGAGGATGTTCGACGCGCGAGCTCTGGTCGAATATGCGTAGGGACGGAGATATTCCCTAGGGAATCTGAGGTCAAATTGCGTTTCTTGGCGCTGAAATGAAGCTATGCCTATACTCAACGAGTTGACCAAGCCGCTTCGAGAAGGAGCCTTGCGTGGCCTATACGATTGTTGACACCTGCATCGGATGCACGGCTTGCACCAAGCGCTGCCCGACGGATGCCATCACCGGCACGAGAAACGTCGTGCACGTCATCGACGAATCGCTGTGCATCGACTGTGGCGCTTGCGGCGTCGTCTGTCCGCCAGAGGCGATTCTGGACGACATGGGCGACATCTGCCGGACGTTTCCGCGCAAGGAGTGGCCGAAGGCCATCGTCGTCGAGGACAACTGCATCGGCTCGGGCTGCGAGCTGTGCATTCAGATTTGCCCATTCGAAGCGCTGGACCTTGGCGAGCCGGATCGCGTCGTCGGTGACTTCTACGGCATCGCCGTGCTGAACGAGAAGAAGTGCACCGGTTGTCGGCTATGTGAGGATGCATGCGGCTGGGGCGCGATCTATATCGATCCGCCGCGGGAGATGCTCAAAAGGATGGCATGGCCCGAGGAGCCGGAACCGGCGCCGAAGAAGGGCAAGAAGGAACTCGCCGAAGCTACGGCATAGGCCCTACGTCGTAGGGACGCGCTTCGCGTCAGTGCTGCCACGCGACGTGACTGCCGATATACTCACGCGATGTTTCGTTCAATCATCATTGGCATCACCGTGCTTGGATTCGCGTGCCTTGCTGCTGCGTGCAGCGATGATGGGACGACGACGACTGTCCGAACGACCGAGCCAGAGCCGCAAGCGACGCTCGCCGTCTCCACGAACGACCCCTCGCTCGACCAGGTGATCATCGAAGCGCTGGCGCGGAATGACATCGAACTGGCGGGCCTCACTGGCTACCAGACCAGGCCCTGTGGTCCGATCGGCGCAGCCGGCGAAGAGCCTGAGTGCCGTGAGGACGAAGAGCCTGGGACCGAAGTCGAGGTTCTCGCCGGTTCATCCTGCACGAACGCGTGGGTCCGGCCCGAGACGGTGCCCGACGCGTTCCGTTTGTCCCTCGCGCCAGACGACCCCACTCTGCTGGCCGTGTACGTGCCGAATTACGGTGAGGGGACGTTCGGTGGGGGCTTTGGGGCGACGGCGGTGGCCGTGTTCGCTACCGGATCGCGTGTCGATGGGACGCCGAAGGGTGTGTCGATGCACATTCTCGACGGCCGCGTTGTGTGGCTTCAGAACGACTGCGCGAACGTGTCCGAACTGCTATCGCCGGATCGTATTGCGTCGTTCATCATCGAGCCGACCGCGCCAGCAGGCGGGTAACGCGCACAGGTCACTGGTTGCAGTCGTTTGGGCGTGTTGAGGCCGCCTTCGTCAGGACGCGCGAGACAGCTCCTGCTAGTTCATGATGATCGCTGCGCGATTCACTTTCGTTGCGTCGCCGCTGGTCTGCCACTCGCTGTTGGTGAATGCATCGTTGATGTCGTCGAGCTTGAACTTGTGCGAGACGACATCGCCGTGCGGGTATTTGTTCTTCGTGCGGACGAGGAAGTCGAGCGCTTCGGGGATGACCCAGGGGTCGTACATGATCGCGCCGACGATGCGCTTCGAGCCCCAGACCAACTGTGAGGGGTCGATAGTCGTCGTCGCGCCGAAGGAGATGTTGCCCATCTCGAGGTAGGTTCCGCCTTCGCGCAGCATCTGCAGGCCCTCCGGCACGACGGCAGGGAGGCCGACGACTTCGACGACGATGTCGGCGCCGCGGTTGCCGGTGAGTTGCTTCACCTTGTTGATCCGGTCGGCGGGCTCCGTCATCTGGCTGATGTCGATGACCTCGTCCGCGCCAAAGCGCTTGGCGAGATCAAGCCTGCTTGGGACGCCGTCGATGGCGATGACGGCGTCAGCGCCCATCTCCTTCGCGACGGCGATGGCGTTCAGGCCGAGTCCACCAGCGCCCTGGATGGCGACGGTGTCGCCGTACCGCATGCCGGCCTTCGTGAGGCCGTAGGTAACTTGCGAGAGCGCGCAGTTCACAGGTGTGGCTATTTCGTCGGTGACTTCGTCCGGCACCTTGAAGATCTTTCCACCGGGCTTGAGGTAGTAGTACTCACCGTACGCGCCGCTGAAGCGGCTTACCGGTCCCGGGCCCATCGTCATGAGCTTGTTGGGGCAGACGGCGAACTCGGACCGGTTGCACTGATAGCAGCGTCCGCAGTGGTAGAAGTAGGCATAGCAGACGCGATCGCCTTCCTTCAGGGGACGCCCGAGCGAGTCGGTGGTCACCGCAGAACCGAGCGAGTGTACGCGGCCGGTCATTTCGTGACCTGCGACGTTGCCGGCCATCGCGGCGAACACGGGCGAGTCGCCGCGCCAGATGTGCAGGTCGGAGCCGCAAATGCCGCCCATCGACACCTTGATGACGACGCCTTCCGGCTCTGGCGTGGGGACGTCGAACTCCTGGATCTCGTAGCCTTTGCCGGGCCCGAGAAGAATTGCTGCTTTGCCTGTCGCCATCGTCATGGAGTCCTTTCAGAGCATGCGGAATCCTGCGTGATGACGTGATGATATCCCGGCACTTTCGAGCGTCAAGGACGGTCTCACGTCGCGCAGATCGGCCTGGAATCCTTGCCCGGCAAGGGTGCTCATGGTAATTGTGATAGGCGTAACAATCGCCTCCAACGCAAGGCGTTCAGGCCGGGTGGCCTTCTTCATGACGTGGTTCCAGCGGCTGTTGCTCATCACTATTGTCACGACGTTCGTGCTCGTGGCGGTCGGTGGGACGGTACGCGCGACAGATTCAGGTTTGGGCTGCCCCGATTGGCCGACCTGCCACGGCAAGCTCATCCCGAAGGCAGAAAAACACACCCTTATCGAGTTTTCGCATCGAACGGTTGCCGCGGTTGTCGGCGTCCTGTTTCTAGGCGTGACGTACTTCGCATTCAAGACGGAGCGCAAGCACCCGCTAGTTTTCTGGCTTTCGTTTAGCGCGGGGGTGCTCCTGTTGTGGCAGATCATTCTCGGCGGAATCACCGTGGTGAACGAACTGCCGCCTGAGATTGTGGCGCTGCATCTGGCCACAGCCATGAGCTTCATGGGTGTGATGATCACGACGTTTATCATTTCGCGTATGAGGTCGCTGGGGCACGAGGCGGCCCAATCCAGCGAGGGGAGCTTTTTCAACCGGCTGGCGATGGTGACGGCGGCGACGGCGTTCGTCACGCTCGTCATGGGCTCGTACATGAGCGGCACGGAGGCGTCTCTGGCCTGCAGTGGCTGGCCGCTGTGCAACGGATCGTTGGTTCCCGGCGGGGACAGCGATGTTGGGTTGCATTTCGCCCATCGGGCTATCGCGGGCGTCCTAGGTATCGAGATACTTGCGTTGTTGTATTTGGCTGTCGAGCAGCGCCGCGCGCGGCCGCTTCTGGTTTGGCTGACGGTGGTTGCAGCTGCGGCGTACGTCGTTCAAGCGCTGGTCGGTGCGGCGAACATCTGGACCGAACTCGCTGCTGGCGTGGTGATCGCTCACTTGACGCTGGCTGCGCTCCTCTGGTGTACCTTGGTGGCCGTGAGTGTGCTCGCTTTCTACCTTCCCGGGAACGAAACAGAGGCCGCGGGTCGGGGTGCGCCTCAACGCAAGGAGACCGAATGGGCGCGTTGACGACTGATCGCCCCGTTTCGCGCGTGCGCGTTGAACGGAGCCTCACCCCTCCGGACGCGTCCGTTGGCGCGGGCAAGAAAGTCCGCGCATACATCGCGCTAACGAAGCCGCGCATTATCAGTCTGCTGCTGATCACGACCGTTCCGGCGATGATTCTCGCCGAGCAGGGGATGCCGTCACTGTGGCTGATGGTCGCGACGGTTGTCGGCGGAACGCTGGCGGCTGGTGGCGCGAACGCGATCAACTGCGTTGTCGACAGGGACATCGACGCGCTGATGCACCGTACGCAGGGTCGTCCGTTGCCGATGGGGATGCTTGAACCACGGTCGGCTTTGGCGTTTGCGCTTGCGTTAGAGATTGCAGCATTCGCACTTTTGTGGTCGACGTCGAACCTGCTGGCGGCGACGCTGGCTATTTCTGCAACGGCGTTCTACGTGTTCATCTACACGCTCTGGCTTAAGCGCACTACGCCGCAGAACATCGTAATCGGGGGTGCCGCTGGCGCATTTCCGCCAATGGTCGGTTGGGCCGCGGTAACGGGCACGGTTTCGATTGAGGCCGTAATCCTTTTCGCAATCGTGTTCTTCTGGACGCCGCCACACTTCTGGGCGCTGGCTATCAAGTACAAGGAAGACTATGGGCGCGCCGATGTGCCTATGCTTCCGGTTGTTGCAACGCTCGAATCAACGACGCGCCAGATGCTGATGTACGCCATCGTCCTCCTGCCAGTCTCGCTGGCGTTGCTGCTTACGGGGTCCGTGTCGTGGATCTATGGAGCCGCTGCGGTCGGGCTTGGCGGCGCGTTCGTCTACCAGACCTGGCGGCTGCACACATCCCAGGAGCCGTCGCGCGCGATGTCCGTCTTCAAGACGTCAATTTACTATCTGGCACTTCTGTTCGTCGCCGTCGCGGCGGATCAGTTGTTGCTCGGTTAGCCGGCCCCTACACCCATGGCAGGACAAGACTCCAACGACGAGCGTGTGTCGCGCGTTCTAGCGGCTCTCGCGAGCCATGGATGCCATCCCCAGATCATCACGAGCGACCACAGTACACATACGGCGGAACAGGCAGCGGCCGCTGCCGGGTGCGCGCTCGGGCAGATCGTGAAGACGCTTGTTGTGTATGTCAGCGCGGCGCCAATGCTTGTTCTTGTGTCCGGCGATCGACGATTGGATGATCGCTTGTTGGCAGCGCGCTTCGGTGTAGGGCGGAAGCAGGTGAAAATGGCGACCAGCGAGCAGGTGTTGGATCTGACTGGCTATGAGGTTGGGGGCGTGAGTCCTTTCGGATCGACGACCGCTCTGCCTGCACTCGTCGATGAGAGCTTCCAGCGATTCGAGGAGATATGGCTCGCCGGCGGCACGGCGACGGTGATCTTTCCGCTAGCGCTGGATGTTGCGTTGAAGCTAACAGGGGGCGAATTCGCGGCAGTTGCTACATAACGGGATTGACTCGCGCTGGAAGCGGCGGATAATTGGTCTGGGCATGATGCCAAGCTGGCATCGTGGAAACGAGAGATCTGAGGAGGGAATCTCTATGCGTATGGAAAGCAAGAAGGCTTGGTACCGTTGGCCGTTGATGGCTGTCGCGGTGACAGGATTGGCGTTGTTTGCGGCAGCATGCAGCGACGATGACGACGGCGACGATGGCGGGGATGAAACGCCCGCAGCGACGTCCGCCGCGACCAGCGGAGCGACACAACCCGCGGGTGGCGGCGAGACCATCACGATCAGTGCAGGCGAAAGCATCAAGATTGGCATCAGCACAACGCTGACGACTGACGCGGCGGAGCTTGGTATCCCCATCCGTGATGCAGCGCTCCTGGCGCTTTCGGAGCGACCAGACATCGAAGGATTCTCGATTGAGAACGTGATTGCTGATGACTTGTGCTCCGGCCCGGGCTCCGAGGCCGCTGCTCAGCAACTGATTGCGGCTGAAGTCGTCGCTGTGATCGGTCCGATGTGTTCCGGCGGGGCCGTAGCTGCCCTGGACGACTATGGGGCTGAGAACATCGTCGTCATCACGACCTCCGCAACGAACACGAGCGTTACGGCTCAGGGCGCGACCAATCTTGCTCGTACAGCGTGGAACGACGATGTTCAGGGCGAAGAGATGGCGAAGTTCGTCTACAACGAACTCAACCTGACCAACGTCGTGCTCGTCGATGACCAGAGCACATACGGCAAGGGTTTGATGGATGTGTTCGAAACATCGTTCACGGAGCTCGGTGGAACTGTCGCGTCCCGCGAGGTCGTTACCGTGGGCGAGCAGGACTACAGCGCGGTCGTGACGACGATCACCGGTGAGAGCCCCGAGATGGTCGTCTTCGGTGGATACATCGCCGAGGGCGCCGCGCTGGTGCGCCAGCTTGGGGATGCCGGATACGAGGGCGCATTCATGGGCGCCGACGGCATCGCGGATCAGGACTTCATTGATCAGGCAGGCGAGGCGGCAGAGGGTGCGTACGTTAGCCGTGGTCCCCAGGCGCTTGAGACCAACTTCGACGAGTTCATCGCGAAGTACATTGCCGAGTACGGTGAGGACGCGGGCACGCAATTCACGGACTTCACTTACGACGGCGTGAACGTTCTGTTGAACGCGATCGAGCAGGTTGCCACCGTCAACTCGGACGGAGATCTGGAGATTAACCAGGACGACCTCATCGCCGCTGTGAAGGGCATCACGCTCGAGAACGGCGCGACCGGGACGGTTGAGTTCCTCGACAACGGAGACCGGGATCTTGCTGTCGGCGCAATTAACCGCGTGGATCAGGTCACGGGTGGCGTGCTCGTCGAGCTCAACTAGGACGGTTGCCTCGGCAACAACAATGTGATCGCGGGAGGCCGCTCGTGCGGCCTCCCGCATCGCGTTAGCGGAGGGCAGGGGCTTGGAGCAGTGGATCCAGCTCACGATCGACGGTATTACGCTCGGCGGCGTCTACGCCTGCATCGCTCTCGGATACACGCTCGTCTACGGCGTCCTGCGGATGATCAACTTCGCCCACGGCGAGCTGTTCATGATGGGCGCGTTTGCCGGCGTCTACACGCTGCAAGGGTTCCAGGATCACACCAGCCTCAATGAGGATCTACCTTCGCTGACGATCACCGCGGCGATCTTCATGGGGATTGTGGTCGCCGTTGTTCTCGCCGTGCTCATGGAGCGCATCGCCTATCGGCCGCTGAGGCATGCCCCACGTCTCGCGCCCCTGATCAGCGCGATCGGTGTGTCCATCTTTCTGCGCAACGTTATGCTCCGCTACACCAACGCACGCCGCGAGGTGTATCCCGACGTGTTTCCGGATGGCAGCATCGAGATTGGCGATGTCTCGGTGAGCTACATCAAGCTGTTTCTGATCGGCATGTCGATCCTGTTCATGGTTGGGCTGTACCTCTTCATCCAGCGCACGAAGACAGGTACGGCGATACGTGCGGTCGCTGAGGATCGCGACACCGCAGCGCTGATGGGCATCGACGTGGATCGGACGATCGTGCTGACGTTCGTAGCTGGCGCGGCGCTGGCTGGCGCGACGGGTGTTTGCTACGGGATGTACGTTGGCAATGCGGCCGCGGGCATGGGTTTTATTCCCGGCATCAAGGCATTCACCGCCGCCGTCCTCGGTGGTATCGGTAGCGTTCCTGGCGCGATGCTCGGCGGCTACTTCCTGGGGCTCTCGGAGGCTTACACGACGAAGCTGTTTGGCGCGCAGTACAAGGATGTTGTTGCGTTCGTTCTGCTGGTGGCGGTGCTCATCTTTCGTCCGTGGGGCTTCCTCGGAAAACGCGAAGACAGGCGGGCATAGCGATGCCTGGCTGGCGTCAACATCTGCCGCGGCCACTTACTTCCGCGCCGTACCGAGAAGCGCTCGCGCGTTTTCGTGAGACTCCGGCAGGCGCGAACGTCTTCCGGTTCGGGCCTTATGCACTGATGCCCGTGTTGGGCGCCGCCGCGGCCCTTGCTCCCACGTTCTTCGGGACGAGGATGACGTTCTTGATCATCCTCGTCGCGCTATACGTCCTGCTGCGGATCAGCGATAGCCTCATTGGCGTCGCGATCCTCGCCCTGACGCTTGCTCTGCTACCGACGGACATGAACAGCTTCGAACAGAACATCATGTTCAATGTCGCGCTATTTACGCTGCTCGGCATCGGCCTGAATGTCGTCGTCGGCTACGCGGGGCTGCTCGATCTCGGTTTCGTGGCCTTCTTCGCAGTTGGCGCGTACCTCTACGCGCTAATCACCGCGCCAGATGCCGGAGCATCGGAGTGGGCGCAAACGTGGGACGTGGGCCTGACGTTCTGGGCAGTCTTGCCGATGGCTCTGGTGCTGGCGGCACTTATCGGCGTGTTGCTGGGCATTCCCGTGCTTCGCCTCCGTGGGGATTATCTGGCAATCGTCACACTTGGGTTTGGGGAGATCATCCGCATCCTCCTGACGACGGAGGACTACTACACGGGAGGCCCCCGCGGCATGTTCTTGCTTCCCAAGCCGCCGTTCTTCGGCCGCGAACTGGACACCGCGTACGAGCTCTATCTCGTAGTGCTAGTTCTTGCGCTCATCGCCGTGTTTGCGGCCGAGCGCATCCGCAACTCCCGCGTGGGGCGCGCGTGGGAGGCTATCCGTGAGGATGAGGACGTCGCATCGGCGATGGGTATCGACACTACGGTCTACAAGCTTCTAGCGTTCGCGATGGGTGCGGCGATTGGTGGTGTCGGCGGCGTGGTCATCGCCGCGAAGCAGGGGAGCGTCTTTCCGCCGGACTTCAGTCTCGAGATCAGTATCAACGTGCTGGCGGTCGTGATCATCGGTGGAATGGGTAACGTCCGCGGCATCCTGTTGGGCGCGCTGCTTGTTATTGGGCTGCCGGATGTATTGCGTGATTTCAGCATCAATTTCTGGGCGATACACCTCGACAACATCGGGCAGGACTACCGCCTCGTGATCTTCGGCGCCGCGCTCGTTGCGGTGATGGTGTTGCGGCCTGAAGGCTTCTTGCCCTCGAAGCGGCGAGTGGCGGAGTTTCGCGAGGCGGACCTGCTGCAGGAAGAGATGGCAACGTAGATGGCGCCGATACTCTCCGTCCGTGACGTATCGCGCCGATTTCAGGGCCTGACGGCGCTCAATGGCGTGAGCCTCGATGTGGAGGAGTCATCGATCGTCGGCGTGATCGGCCCCAACGGCGCCGGAAAGACGACGCTGTTCAATCTGCTCACAGGCTTCTACAAGCCGACTTCAGGCGAGATCTGGTTTCGGGGGAGTCGCGTCGATGGACTGCCGCTGCATCGCATTGCGGCCGCGGGCATTAGCCGGACATTTCAGAACATTCGCCTGTTCTCGAACATGACGGCGATCGAAAACGTGCTTGTCGGCCAACATCTGCATTTGCAGACGAACATCGCAACGGCGGTTCTCGGGCTACCTGCGACAACAAACGCTGAGCAGCATGCGGTTGAGGTGGCGGTCGCCCATTTGCGGTTTGCGGGACTTGGTGGCCGTGAGAATGAACTGGCTCGGAATCTCGCGTATGGCGAGCAGCGCCGCCTGGAGATTGCGCGCGCGATCGCCCTTCGGCCCAAGCTCATCCTCCTGGACGAGCCGACTGCTGGCATGAACCCCGGCGAGAGCGATGCGATGATCGGCTTGATTCGGCGTTTGCGCGACGAGCTTGGCGTCACGGTCATCCTCATCGAACACCAGATGCGCGTAGTCATGGGTGTGTGCGAGTACATCACGGTGCTCGATCACGGTGAAGTGATCGCGATGGGAACGCCAACGGAGGTTCAGAACGACCAGCGAGTGATCGAGGCATACCTCGGCACAGGACACCTAAAGAGTGGAGCCGCCGAATGACAGCGAACGGCTCTGACGTCAGCGTCATCCCGCACGCGGCGGCTTCAAGCGCGCATCTTGAAGTGGAAGACGTCGTGTCTGGCTATGGGCAGATCATGGCGATCAAGGGGATCACGCTTCGTGTCGACACCGGTGAGATCGTCGCACTGATTGGCGCGAACGGCGCGGGTAAGTCAACGACGCTCCGGACCGTTTCAGGCCTTTTGCGGCCGCGCTCGGGCCGGATCACGTTCGAGGGGCAGAAGTTGGACAGTGTGGCACCGCATAAGATCGTGGCGCGCGGGATCTCGCATGTGCCCGAGGGACGCGCGATCTTTAGCCAGCTCAGCGTGCGCGAGAATCTCGAGATGGGCGCATTTCAGCGCAAAGATAAGGGCGGCATTGCTGAAGACATGGAGCGCGTGGCGGTGATCTTTCCACGCCTCAGGGAGCGCATGAAGCAGGATGGCGGGACGCTATCCGGCGGCGAGCAGCAGATGCTCGCCATAGGTCGCGCGCTCATGGCGCGCCCACGGCTGCTTCTGCTCGACGAGCCGTCGATGGGTCTGTCGCCTGTTCTTGTAGAGACGATCTTCAACACGATCATCGACATCAACCGTGCTGGCACGACGATCCTGCTGGTGGAACAGAACGCGTCGATGGCGCTGCAGATCGCGTCACGAGGATACGTTCTCGAATCGGGAACGATTGCGATGGAAGCAACGGCTGCGGAACTGCGCGCGAGCGACCGCGTGCGCAAGACCTATCTCGGTGAGTCTTAGATCAGCAGGCAGTGTCGAGACACTTGGATGCACTGTCGAAAGCGCCGGGAATTGCTTCGCGAAACGCGAGGACCGCGGCGAACATCACCGCGACGGAAATTACCGACATCACCAGGCCGTACTCCGCGAGTGTCTGACCGGATTCGGATCGGACCCGCGTGTTGGACGCAATGATGCAGAACTTGAGTAGGGCGTCAGAGAACATGTGACCTCGATTCTCCTTGAACGTCTCCGCATGATGCGGCTGGCGTGTCAAGTAGAACCTGGCCCAGTTCGGGTCGTTTCAGGGGATCGTCGGTGCCGAGACGTCCGCGAGGCGCGGGATGATCTCCTCGCCCACGGTGTACGCCTCCTCGAGGTGTGGGTAGCCGGACAGGATGAAGGTATCCAGACCGAGGGAGGCATATTCGCCGATGCGTGCGGCGACCTCGTCGTAGTCGCCGACGAGGGCCGTGCCAGCGCCTCCGCGGACTAGTCCGATGCCAGCCCAGAGATTCGGCGCGACGGTGAGCGCCTCCATATCCAGCTTGCCATTGTGCAGGGAGACCATGCGCTGTTGGCCGACTGACTCCTGTTTGCCGAAGCGCGCCTGCGCCGCCTCTATCTGATCCTGCGGCATCGCCCTGAGCAGCCGTTCTGCTTCTGCCCACGCGTCGGACGAGCGCTCTCGTGCGATGACGTGCAGACGGATGCCGAATCGCATCGTTCGGCTGTGCGCTACTGCGAGCGCTCGCACACGCGTGACGCGTTCGGCGACCCAGTCCGGTGGTTCGCCCCAGAGGAGTGACACGTCGACATGCTCAGCAGCGACTGCCTCTGCTGCGGGGGATGCACCACCGAAGTAGAACGGCGGCGGGTTGGCGTTCGGGTCGTCGGCCGCGAGTGGCTTGCCCGTGAATCGCTCCGGCAGCCCACCACGTTCGACGCGGTAGTGCGGGCCGTCATGGTCGAATGGGGCATCGCCCCAGCACTTTCGCATGACGGATACGAACTCGGCCGTCCGAGCGTAACGGGCGTCGTGATCGAGGAAGTCACCGTAGCTGCGCTGCTCGATGGGATCGCCTCCGGTGACGATGTTGATCAGCGTGCGGCCACCGCTTATTCGCTGCAGGGTGGCTGTCATTTGCGCCGCAAGCGTCGGCAATACAAACCCAGGCCGGAACGCGACGATGTACTTGAGACGTTCGGTGTCGGCGGCCAGCGCCGCTGACATCAGCCACGCGTCCTCGCACTGGATACCTGTCGGCGTGAGGATGCCGGTGAACCCGGTTCGGTCGGCGGCCTGGGCGACCTGGCGCAGGTACGAAAGATCCGCGGCCCGGGCACGAGACTTGCGCTTCTTCGACGGATCGGGGAAGAAGTCGAGCACTGACCGGCCATCACCGGTGGTGGGGAGGAACCAGTGGATATCGAGGGCCATGCCGCATGGTACGAGGCTGCCGATCGTCGGCATAGGGCACCCGCCGCGCCTGCTACCATGACCGCATGCTCACCAAGCGCGTGATTCCATGTTTTGACGTCTCTGAAGGGCGCGTCGTAAAAGGCATCTCGTTTGTCGAGCTGCGTGACGCTGGCGACCCGGTCGAGATGGCGAAGCTGTACGACGAGGAGGGGGCTG
The DNA here is from genome assembly GCA_021731085.1 of Dehalococcoidia bacterium. Classification (GTDB taxonomy): domain Bacteria; phylum Chloroflexota; class Dehalococcoidia; order DSTF01; family JACRBR01; genus JACRBR01. Next base: position 12,741 of record JAKFYB010000022.1, on the reverse strand, counting down.
ATGAGCTCGTGTTCCTGGATATCACGGCTTCCAGCGACAACAGGACGAGCGTGTACGACATGATCGCCGCCGTCGCTGACCAGGTGTTCATTCCGTTCACGGTGGGGGGCGGTGTACGAACTGATGCGGACGTGCGCCTGATGCTGGAGATGGGCGCCGATAAGGTATCGCTGAACACAGCGGCGCTTGCAAACCCCGACCTCATTCGCGTGTGCTCGGAGCGTTTCGGCGCCCAATGCATTGTTGTGGCCATAGACGCGAAGGCCGTCGGGGAGGGCGCGTGGGAGGTCTTTACTCACGGTGGGCGGCGGCCAACCGGCCTCAACGCCGTGGAGTGGGCGAAACAAGCGGTGGGGCTAGGCGCTGGTGAACTGCTCGTAACCAGCATGGATACCGACGGCCACAAGGACGGTTACGACCTGCAGCTCACGCGCTCGATAAGCGAGGCTGTCGAGGTGCCGGTGGTGGCGAGCGGCGGCTGTGGCAACCCGCAGCACATGGTCGATGCCGTCGTCGCTGGGAAGGCAGACGCAGTTCTTGCCGCTAGCATTTTTCACTTCGGTGAGTATTCGATCGCGGAGACGAAGCGCCATATGGCGGCGCACGGTGTTCCTGTGCGCCAGTAGCCGTCTATCTGCATTCACATTGCCATTCACAACACACGGAGTAGCTACATGCTGACCTACAACGCGCAGGGATTGATCCCGGCGGTCATACAGGACGATGAAACAAACACGGTGCTGATGCTGGGATATATGAGCGCCGAAACGCTCCAGATGACGAAGGAGAAGGGCCAGGTCGTCTTCTGGTCGCGAAGCCGCCAGGAAATCTGGCACAAAGGGGCGACGAGTGGCGACCTACTTGAGGTGCGCTCGATCAAGGCGGACTGCGAAGACAACTCGCTGCTGGTACGGGTGAAGATGCTCGGCGGCGCGGTCTGTCACACGGGCGCGAAGGCGTGCTACTTCAAGGATGTCGAAGAGTTGGACTAGGAACGCCTCCGATCTGCTGACACGCTTCGTCACCAGCGATGACCTGCGGCTTGACGACGCTGCTACCCTTGAAGGGTTCTTGTTGTGTTCTCGTGTTCGATTTCGAGGATTGATTGCCAGACTTCAAACTCACATCCGACTTCAAGCCGACGGGCGATCAGCCGCAGGCCATCGAGACGCTCGTGCGCGGTCTCGGGGCAGGCGAGCGGGCGCAGACGCTGCTCGGCGTCACCGGGTCGGGCAAGACGTTCACGATGGCGAACGTCATCGAGGCCTACAACAAACCGACGCTCGTGCTCGCGCCAAATCGTACGCTGGCGGCGCAGCTTTGTGCCGAGTTCAAGGAATTCTTTCCGGAGAACGCGGTCGAGTACTTCGTTTCGTACTACGACTACTACCAGCCCGAGGCGTATATCCCGCGCACGGATACGTATATCGCCAAAGACTCCGACATAAACGAAGAGATCGACAAGTTGCGGCATGCGGCGACGCGAGCTCTGTTTGAGCGTAAGGACGTGGTCATCGTCGCGTCCGTATCATGCATCTATGGTCTCGGCGAGCCCGAGGAGTATCAGAGCTTCGTCGTGAAGGTGGAGAAGGGACAGCGGTTCGAGCGGAGCCGCATCATGCGCCGCTTCGTCGACATGCAATACGAGCGTAACGACAACAACCTTGTCCGCGGCAAGTTCCGAATGCGCGGCGATAGCATCACGATCCAGCCCTCGTACGAGGAACTAGCTGTCCGGATCGACTTCTTCGGCGATGAGGTCGAGCGAATCATCGAGATAGACCCGCTCACGGGCGAACTGCTCGCCGAGCGAGACTCGATCGACATTTATCCCGCTAAGCACTTCGTGACGTCTCACGACAAGCTCGAAGAGGCGATGCACGATATTGAGATAGAGCTCCGGGAGCAATTGCAGGCATTTCGTTCGTCGGGCAAGATCCTTGAGGCCGCGCGCCTTGAGGAGCGCACGAACTACGACCTGGAGACGATGCGGGAAGCAGGCTACTGCTCCGGAATCGAGAACTACAGCCGGCATTTGGCACGCCGCGCACCGGGAAGCACGCCGTGGACGTTGCTGGACTACTTTCCCGATGACTTCCTGATGTTCATCGACGAGTCGCACATTGCCATTCCGCAAGTGCGAGGCATGTATCACGGCGACACTGCCCGCAAGACGACGCTCGTCGAATTCGGATTTCGGCTGCCGTCGGCGCTCGACAACCGACCGTTGAACTTCCACGAATTCGAGGATCACCTGAACCAGGTGGTGTTCGTGTCGGCGACGCCAGGCCAGCACGAACTTTCGACGAGCAAGCAGGTGGCACAGCAGGTGATCCGGCCGACAGGGCTGCTGGACCCGATCATTGATGTGCGGCCGACACGAGGCCAGATCGATGACCTGCTTGACGAAGTGCAGCAGCGCACGGCGAAGGGGCAGCGCGTACTAGTGACAACGCTGACGAAGCGTATGGCAGAGGATCTCGCGGACTACCTGCAAGAGATGGACGTGCGAACCCACTACCTCCACAGCGAGATCGACACGCTGGAGCGCATCGAAATTCTCCGTGACCTGCGCCTGGGCGTGTACGACGTGGTCGTCGGGATCAACCTGCTTCGAGAAGGACTCGACCTTCCGGAGGTGAGCCTTGTCTGCATCCTCGATGCCGACAAGGAGGGATATCTGCGGTCCGGCGGGTCGCTCATCCAAACGATCGGCCGCGCCGCAAGGCACGTTGAAGGTCGCGTGATCATGTATGCGGACAAGGTGACGGATTCGATGCGCTTCGCGATCGACGAGACGAATCGTCGCCGAGGCGTGCAACAGTCGTACAACGAAGCGCACGGGATATCGCCGGAAGGCATTACGAAGGCGATTCGCGATATCACGGATCAGATCAAGAAGGTCGCCGAAGAGAAGACCGAGTACAACGTCAAGACACTGCCGAAAGACGAGCTGCTGCGCCTGACGAAGGATCTCGAACACCAGATGAAAACGGCGTCGAAGAATCTCGAGTTCGAGAAAGCGGCGCTCCTTCGGGATCAAGTCGTGGAATTGCGCAAGGCGATGCTCGATGGGGAGTCAGCGCTGCATGAGTTCGCGCAGTCGTCGTACGGTTCGCTTGGCGAGCGGCCACGCGCGAAGCCCGGCCGGTACCAGCGCCGGGCTCCGGTGCGCGGGCGTAAGTAGGGCGACAGCACCGATGCAACAAGAAAGAGGAGCCAGGCTGGCTCCCCTTTCTGTTTGATGCCGTATTTCTTGAGAAGCTATGCTTCCTGACGTCGTATGCCGGTCGAAATCACGGCCAGCCCCACCGCAGCGAGCATCGCCGAGACGATAGCGACAGCGATTCCATGAAGTCCTTGGGCGCCGTTACCCGTGTTCGGCAGACCGCTGGCTGTTTCGCTCGGTGGGTTGTCGCTCGTGCCGGGGCCTTCAGGGCGGGCTGGCGGCAGGAGCGCTTCGACGGTACTGACGTAGGTTGGCGATTCCTCCACGGATGTCTGTTCGTCAGGCGTGCTCGTCGGCACGGGTGTGTTTGTGGGTGCATCGGGTGTCGATGTTGCCGGCACGCTTGTCGACGTCATCGTCGCCGTGTTCGTTGATGTCGGTGTTTCTGTCGACGAGGCCGTCGGCGTTTCAGTCGGTATCGGCGTGTCCGTCGGCTGGGGAGTTGCCGTGTCCTCAGGCGTGTTGGTAGCGGTGGCAGTGTTTGTCGTCGTGCCTGTTGCTGTTGGTGTGTTCGTCGGCGCCGCGCACGTCGCGGCCTTGTTGACCGTCACGCTGTCCTCGTCCTGGAGGATGGGGGCGCCGTTCGTCGGGAGGTACATGCGCACGTTTACCGTCGTGTTCGTTGGCAGCGGGCCTTCGAGCACGTAGAAGGCGATGGCTTCCTCCGTATTAGTCGGAAATGTAACCGTCTCCACCAGCGAGCCGTTTACGCGCACTTCGGCGAATCGGGACTCATCGCCGCCAATGTAGTCCGCCTGGATGCGAAAGTCGTAGCAGGTGGAGGTTGCCGACAGATCCACGTGGTGGGCGAGCACCACGCCGGTCTGTGAGATGAACAGTACAGTTCCGGCGAGCAGCATGCCCGCGCCGAGCATCAGGCGAGAGGGTCGGAAGGTGTTTGGCAAAGACATGCGGTGCTCCTGTTTTGAATCCATTCAGCCTCTAAAGGATGTCGGCGAGCACCATTGCCAACAATGAGGGTGACGCCTACGTTTGGCCCCTTGGACTGGCTGCGCTGCGAAATCAGGGAAGTGCCCCACGGGAGTTCACCGACGCAAGGGCTCAGCGGGACCACTTTGTTAGAATGCAACTGGAACGTCCGGGCGTTCGCCTTCAGCCAGGAGACGATGCAGCATGTCAGGCCACTCAAAATGGTCAACGATCAAGAGACAGAAGGGCGCCGCTGACGCGCAGCGCGGCCAGCTCTTTACCAAACTGTCGAAGGAAATCATTCTCGCCGCCAAGGCGGGCGGAGGAGATCCTGACGCGAACTTCCGTCTACGGTTGGTCGTTCAGAAGGCGAAGGAAAACAACATGCCCGCGGACAACATCCAGCGGGCAATCGCCAAAGGCGCTGGCGGCGGAGACGGCGCGGACGTCGAAGAGATCACGTACGAAGGGTACGGTCCAGCCGGTGCCGCGATCATCGTCGAAGCGGCGACGGACAACCGCAACCGGACAGTGGCGGAAGTGCGCAACGTGTTCGCACGGTCCGGTGGCAGCATGGGAGAGTCAGGGTCTGTCGCCTGGAATTTTGAGCTGCGTGGCCTGATCAACATCGTCGCGAACGGGAGCGACCCGGAGGAAATCGCGATGTCCGCGATCGACGCTGGCGCCGAAGATTTCGCTGTGAGCGACGGAGCCGTCGAGATTTACACACAGCCCTCCGACCTGGAGTCGGTGAAGAAGACGCTCGAAGGGAGCGGACACAAGGTCGAGTCGGCCGAAGTCGCGCGCCTACCCAAAACAACGGTCGCGCTCGCCGACAAGGATGCGGTCTCGATGCTTAAGCTCGTTGAGAAACTGGAGTCGTTGGATGACGTGCAGAAGGTGTACTTCAACGCGGACATCAGCGACGAAGCCCTCGCTGGCTACGCAAGCTGAGTGATGTCAGAGCCGACGATCATTCTCGGCATCGACCCGGGCACGCGCGTGACGGGCTGGGGCCTTATTTCCGTCGTAGCCTCCGAACCTAAGGCGATCGCTTGCGACGTCATCGCGCCGCCAGCGAAGTGGCCGATCGAACAACGCTTACAGCACATCTTTTCCGAATTAGGCGACATAATCGCCAAGCACCAGCCCACGGTCATGGCTGTCGAAGAGCCGTTCGTCGGTGAAAACGTGCGTTCCGCAATGGCGGTGGGCGAGGCGCGGACGGTCGCAATGCTCGCGGGCACGCTCGCTGGACTTCAGGTGCACCACTACGCGCCGGCGCGCATTAAGTCGCTCGTGGCAGGCTACGGGCAGGGGGATAAGCGGCAGGTTCGCGAGATGCTTCGCCTGCAGCTCTCTGTCGAGGATCTCCCTGGCGACCTGAACGCGACGGACGCCTTGGCAGTCGCGCTCTGTCACGCGATCTCGGCTCAAGCGGAGTCTCTGGCCTCAGCATCAGAAGTCGCCACCAAAGCCGCCAGCGGCATCCGTCGCCCGCTTCGCTAAGCCTAGCGGGCCGCTTCCGCAGAGCCAATCCGGCGCTTCATACAGCAACGCCTCGAATCTGATTGCCAGGATTTCTGCTGGATTGCGGTTCTTGACGTGAAACGCCCGTTCTTGACAGGCCGTTCTTGTCTGTGAACCGGCCGACGTGAAGGCCACCCCAAGGATCACCCCGCAATGGCTCTTAGTAACAGCAGCTACTCCACCCGCAGCATCTCCCTCGTCATGTTCGCTTCACTGGCTGGTCTCGGCCTCTGGCTCTTCGCACCGTTTGGGCTCGGCGGAAGTCTGGGCGGAGGTGAAAGTGCGCCTTCACAGCTACCTGCGTTGATTCAGGTGGACGGCCCCGTCGTCACTGAGGCCAACGGCGACGACCTCGTCGGGCTGGTCGTGCCGATCTCTGTGCGTGGCAACGACTCGATCGACCTCGCGGGCGCAAAGCTCCGAGCGGAGACAGCCCTCGCCGAGACGGCGCTGGCGGCCGTACCGGCAGGCTTCGATATCGAGTGGACGGCCGGGAACAGCGACCTCGTGCTCGACCCGGGCGAGCAGGCGGTGCTCAACGTCGAATTGCCCGCGAACTCGTCGGTTCGGACGGACAACCCGCTCGACCTGGTGTTCGTGCCAGTAGGCGGCCCCACGCTCATCATCGAGGATGTTCTCAGCCGATAGATGACTTCACGGTAGTAATTCGCGACGGAGGCCCTCGTGTTGAAGGGCCTCCGTCTTTGTGTACAGCGGCTCCCTTGCTACGACGAGGCGCGCCCGCCTCCTACAATGGGCGGCGCAAGCGAGTGACAATCTGAACACGGAGATACACATGGCACTGACGTCAGCGGACGACTTCCTGATCCACCAGACCCCCGAGACCATGGACAAGGTGTATACCAGCGACCGCAACTTCTACGACCGCTACTTCTATGGCGTGTACCCGAAGGACGGCAGCATGCACATGCTGTTCGCATTCGGCCAGTACCCGAACATCGGCGTGATGGATGCGTTTGCGACGATCGTCGTGGACAACAAGAAGCAGTACGCCGTGCGCGCTTCACGCGCGCTGGGCACTGACCGGATGGATTCCAACGTGGGGCCGCTTGGGGTCGAGATTCTGAAGCCGCTCCAGACCTCAAGAATCTACGCGGAAGACAACGACATTGGCCTGAAGTTCGACCTGACGTTTGAAGGCCGTACGGCGCCATTCGAGGAGCCGCACTTCCTGCGGACTTCTGGACCGCGGCGGGTCATGGACTACACGCGGATGACGCAGCATGGCCGGATCTCAGGATCCCTGACGGTGGGCGGTAGGACGATCGAACTCGATCCGGAAGATTGGTGGGGTGTGCGTGACCACTCATGGGGCATTCGCCCCGTCGGCGGTGGCGAGCCACCATCGGCTCCGCCCACCTCCGGTGGTCTCGGTGGCTTCTACTGGCAGTGGTCGCCTGTCCAGTTCGACGACGCTTGCCTGATGTACACGGTGAGTGAGGATGGTGATGGTTCGCGGTGGCACTCCGCCGCTGAATTGCTGTATCCATCCGGCGCGCGCCAAGCGCCAGAGCCGCTGAAGGTGCTGTCGCATGACCTCACGCTGAAGCGTGGTTCTAGGTTGTTCGATGCTGGCTCGTTTAAGGTAGCGCGTGCCGATGGTTCGGAGATGGCGATCCGCATGGAGCCTAAGACGACACTGTACATGTCGGGCGGTGGGTACTCGTATCTCGGCGGCTGGCGACACGGGCAGTACCACGGCCCGCTGGTCGTCGAGACCGAGTCGTGGGATCTCACGGATCCGTCCGTCATTCCCCGGCTCGGCGCGCACACGCAGACGATTTGTGATTTTCACGTTGAAGGGGCTGACCTCGGTGTCGGTCACGGCATCTTCGAGTTCTTGTCGCTGGGCGCCTACCTGCCGTACGGCTTCAAGTCGTTCGGGGACGTGGCCTGAAGGGCCGCGTCGTCGTGTTGGCGGTAGGTTGGTGCCGCCGGCCCAGCTCCCCCGAGTCCAGACCGGCGGCGATTCTCCCCCAGGGGATGGGGGCGAGATATCGAGAACCGGCTCGCGAGCGGCGGCTGAGTGCGCGCTCGCGAGCCGTTGGAACGAGTGTAGGGACGAACGCCAAGGCTGGGCAACGGAATTAGGGCGACAAATTGTCGCCTTTGGTCTGACAAAATTCCGCTGGTGTTGACGCGAAGGGAGGGGGCCAGTCTGGCCCCCTCCCTTTCTTCGGAATCGTTCGACGTTGCAGCTACGGTGTACACATACCGTACTGGCTTGCGACGAATCCCAGGTCGGCGGGGTTAATGACACCGTCGCCGTTCTGGTCGAGCGGCCGGTAGTCAGGCGAGAGCGTCCCGAACAGGGAAGCGATCGTCCCGAGATCGGCAGGGTTCACGGTCTTATCGTGGTTGATCGATGCGACCTCCCTACCGTCGCGGCAACCGTCTCCATCCGAGTTGATGGCGAGCGGGTTGCTCAGCCAGTAGCGAACCTCGACTCCATCGCGTACCCCGTCACCATCGGAGTCAGGATTTGCGGGGTTCGTGCTGTACGAAGGCTCACAGGCGTCGGGCAAGCGGTCGTTGTCCGCGTCCGGTCCGCTGAGGTTGCTAACCGCGCTCAACGGGTTCGTGCCGCATTGGATCTCGGTGCCGTCATTGGTGCGGTCACCATCTGTGTCCCAGATGAAGGGGCTCAGTCCGAGCATTGTCTCGATGAGATTGGGCACGTTGTCGCCGTCGATGTCGCTGTCGCAGGCGTCGCCTACGAAGTCCCCAGCGGGGTTCGTCGCATCGTCGTAGACCGGGTACGGCTTCGGCAACGGCATCGGTTCGCCATTCGTGTTTTCCTGGCCCGGGTTGTTAATGGTCGGGCAGTTGTCCAGGATGTCCTCGAGGCCGTCGGCGTCATCATCGTTCTTCTCGAAGTCGAAGATGGTGGTGCCCGAGGCGGTACCGAAGGTGTAGGTGTCGATGTTCTCGGTGTAGCCATCGGCGTAGGGCTCACCGACGCGGAGGCCGACGAAGGCATCGGTCGGGCGAATCCGCACGAGCGGGTAGTCCGCAAGGATCTGAGACCACGTCTTTAGCGTAGTACCGGGCTGGCCAGTCACGGGCCAGGTCGGACCCGAGTACTGCCAGAGGGCGTTGCCGCCTGAGATGGCGTCCCATTCCTTCCAGGTGTTCTGGACGACCGTGCCGTTCTGCGAAGGCACGTAGACCAAGCGTCGCTGGAAGGTGTCACTACCGTCGAAGTCGACGTTGAAGTTCAGGTACGCGGATCGTGTGGCCGAGCCACCATTGCCCGCCGACGGGTTGTAGGTACGGAAGCGTAGGGCCGTGATGTTCGCCAGCGGTGTGCCTGCGCCCACCTGCGTCGCAAGGTTGCGGCGCTGGGTGCCGGTGACACTGATCTGTGCGCTGCCCGTGCCGTACGGCGGCGTGCCGGGGCCGGTCACGAAGCTGCCGAGCGTCGGGCTTATCGTGTCGGTCTCGTCGTTGTAGAAGACCCAGCCCAGTGAGTTCATTGTCGCAGCCGTCACCTCTGTCACGCTCGGCGGGTTGCAGAGGGTGCCAGCGGGCTGGAAGCCGATGGCGACGGAGGTGTCGACGCCGGAGCACTGGAACTGGATGTAGTCGATGTTGGCGGAGGACGTGCCCTTGATTTCGGGCTGGCCGCCTGGAGGTG
>JAKFYB010000022.1:0-3294 GCA_021731085.1 Dehalococcoidia bacterium | reverse complement strand
TTGCAGAGGGTGCCAGCGGGCTGGAAGCCGATGGCGACGGAGGTGTCGACGCCGGAGCACTGGAACTGGATGTAGTCGATGTTGGCGGAGGACGTGCCCTTGATTTCGGGCTGGCCGCCTGGAGGTGTGGCCGTACCGCCGAAGATCACGGGGATCTGGGCTGCGTAGCCGGGCTCGCCGCCCTGGACGGTGCTGACGGTGACGGCGGTGGTGCCCCACCAGTTGAACTCGAAGTTCTTGGGGTTGGTGGGAGCGGGCGGGACGGAGCCGCCGGCCTGGCGGTCTTCGACGTTGCCGTACCAGTTGCTGCTGATGTTGTTGTAGGAGAAGGACGAGAGGGCGGCGCTCTGCGGTGGCACGTTGGTGCCGAGGCTGCCATCGAGGAAGAGGACGCCGATCGTCCAGTTGTTGGTGATGAAGTTATTGGCGACGAGCGTGGAGTCCGTCTGGTTGCGGAAGATCATGCCCGTGCGGTTGTTATCGATGATGTTGTCGTGGACGGAGTTGCCGTTGCTGTTGTTGATGTCGATACCGGTGCGCATGCCGGTGATCTTGGAGAAGCGCAGTTCGACGGTGTTGCCCTGGCTCTGGACGGCGACACCGGCCGTGTTGAGGGCAAGGTTCCAGTCGGCGACGTTGTTGCCGGCGCGGGTGATGGTGAAGCCATCGACGAGGACGCCGGCTGCGGTGACCTGGATGGTGGAGCTGCCGCCACCGATGGGCCCGACGATGGTCGAGACATCGATACCGGCGCCGAGGATCTGGACGCCGGCCTTGTTGGCGGCGACGTCTTCATTGTAGGTACCGGCGGCGACGTGGACCGTACCGCCGATGGAGACGGCGTTGATGCCGCCCTGGATGGTCTTCTTGGCCGAGGTGGGCGTGCTGCCGTCGAAGGCGTCGTTGCCGGTAGTGGCGTTGACGTAGCAGACGGTGGTGCAGGCCGGGGTGTCCTCGAAGTTGAAGATGGTGGTGCCGGAAGCGGTACCGAAGGTGAAGGTGTCGATGTTCTCGGTGTAGCCGTCGGCATAGGGCTCGCCGACGCGGAGGCCGACGAAGGCGTCAGTGACGCGGACGCGGACGCCGGGGTAGTCGGTGAGAATCTGCGCCCAGGTCTTGGACGTGCTTCCAGGCTCGAGCGTGATGGGCCAAGTGTTCCCGGAATAGGTCCACTTCGCGGTGCCGCCACTGATCGCATCCCAGTCCTGCCACGCATTCTGCACGACGGTGCCATTGGCGGACGGAACGAAGACGAGGCGGCGCTGCCACGTGTCACTGCCGTCGAAGTCGACGTTGAAGTTGAGGTAGGCGGAGCGCGTGGCGGAGCCGCCGTTGCCCGCTGACGGGTTGTAGGTGCGGAAACGGAGCGCCGTGATGTCGGCGAGTTCGGTACCAGCGAACTGGTAGCTCGCGAGGTTGCGGCGCTGGCTGCCGGTGACGCTGATCTGTGCGCTTCCCGTCGGGTAATCCGGCGTACCGGGTCCGGGCACGAAGCTGCCGAGCGTCGGGTCGACGGTGTCGTTTTCGTCGTTGTAGAACACCCATCCATTAGCTGTCATGGTCGAAGCGGTGACATTGGTAACCGCCGGCGGATTGCAGAGGGTGCCAGCGGGCTGGAAGCCGATGGCGACGGAGGTGTCGACGCCGGAGCACTGGAACTGGATGTAGTCGATGTTGGCGGAGGACGTGCCCTTGATTTCGGGCTGGCCGCCTGGAGGTGTGGCCGTACCGCCGAAGATCACGGGGATCTGGGCTGCGTAGCCGGGCTCGCCGCCCTGGACGGTGCTGACGGTGACGGCGGTGGTGCCCCACCAGTTGAACTCGAAGTTCTTGGGGTTGGTGGGAGCGGGCGGGACGGAGCCGCCGGCCTGGCGGTCTTCGACGTTGCCGTACCAGTTGCTGCTGATGTTGTTGTAGGAGAAGGACGAGAGGGCGGCGCTCTGCGGTGGCACGTTGGTGCCGAGGCTGCCATCGAGGAAGAGGACGCCGATCGTCCAGTTGTTGGTGATGAAGTTATTGGCGACGAGCGTGGAGTCCGTCTGGTTGCGGAAGATCATGCCCGTGCGGTTGTTATCGATGATGTTGTCGTGGACGGAGTTGCCGTTGCTGTTGTTGATGTCGATACCGGTGCGCATGCCGGTGATCTTGGAGAAGCGCAGTTCGACGGTGTTGCCCTGGCTCTGGACGGCGACACCGGCCGTGTTGAGGGCAAGGTTCCAGTCGGCGACGTTGTTGCCGGCGCGGGTGATGGTGAAGCCATCGACGAGGACGCCGGCTGCGGTGACCTGGATGGTGGAGCTGCCGCCACCGATGGGCCCGACGATGGTCGAGACATCGATACCGGCGCCGAGGATCTGGACGCCGGCCTTGTTGGCGGCGACGTCTTCATTGTAGGTACCGGCGGCGACGTGGACCGTACCGCCGATGGAGACGGCGTTGATGCCGCCCTGGATGGTCTTCTTGGCCGAGGTGGGCGTGCTGCCGTCGAAGGCGTCGTTGCCGGTAGTGGCGTTGACGTAGCAGACGGTGGTGCAGGCCGGGGTGTCCTCGAAGTTGAAGATGGTGGTGCCGGAAGCGGTACCGAAGGTGAAGGTGTCGATGTTCTCGGTGTAGCCGTCGGCATAGGGCTCGCCGACGCGGAGGCCGACGAAGGCGTCAGTGACGCGGATGCGGACGCCGGGGTAGTCGGTGAGAATCTGTGACCAGGTCTTGGGCGTTGTTCCAGGTTGGAGCGTCACGGGCCAACTTGGACCGGAGTACGTCCACTTCGCGGTGCCGAAGCCGATGGCGTCCCATTCCTGCCACGTGTTCTGCACGACCGTGCCATTGGCGGACGGAACGAAGACGAGCCGTCGCTGCCAGGTGTCGCTCCCGTCGAAGTCGACGTTGAAGTTGAGGTAGGCGGAGCGCGTGGCGGAGCCGCCGTTGCCCGCTGACGGGTTGTAGGTGCGGAAGCGGAGGGCCGTGATGTCGGCCAGTTCCGTGCCGGCGAACTGGTAGCTCGCGAGGTTGCGGCGCTGGCTGCCGGTGACGCTGATCTGTGCGCTTCCCGTCGGGTAGTCCGGCGTACCGGGTCCGGGCACGAAGCTGCCGAGCGTCGGGTCGACCGTGTCATTCTCGTCGTTGTAGAACAGCCAGTTTGTGGCGCCCATCGACGATGCTGTGACTGTCGTGACGGTTGTCGTGCTCGCCGTCGTGGACGACGTGCTCGTCATGTCGTCGATGAGGTAGCCATTGCCGGCCGTCGCAGGCGCTGCAGTTCCGCCTGAGCGGAAGAGAAGGGAGTCGACCGGG
>JAKFYB010000016.1 GCA_021731085.1 Dehalococcoidia bacterium | reverse complement strand
GGATCACGTCGCCGACGTTGACGTTGCGCGTGGACTGGATGCCGGCCGTGGTCGCGTCCATGTCGACGATGACTTGCATGCCGGCCTGGGGCGGGTTCGGCGGGGCGATCTCGTCGTCGTCGATGCCGGCGCCGGGTGGCGGCGTGGGCACGTCGCCGACGGGCTGCTGCGGCTGGCTGGGGTCGCCACCGGCGATATCGCCACCTGCTTCGGCGGCGATGGTCGCTTCGAACTCGCCGCTGGGTGCTGGCGTCGCTCCCGGTGCGGGCGTGCCGTTGCCTCCACCGGTGATGGGCGTGTTGCCCGCGCTGGAGGGCGTCTGCGCGCCAGGTGTGCCGCGCACGGGCGATGCGTTCGGGTCTACCGTTCCGTCGTCAGCGCCGACCGTCGTCGTTGCAGCGCCAGTTGCGGACGCGGTGCGGGACGATGTCGACGGCGCGTCGTTGGGCGCGCCGTCACCTTCGTCGTCGCCACCACTGGCGCAGGCGACGGACGCGACGGACACCGCCGCGCCAATGACGAACGCGGCGAAGATGGAGCGAGCGGAGAGCCGGTTCACGAGGCGCACCTTAGTTCGTCACGGTGATGGATGCGCTGCGGCACGGCACCGACACTTCGCCGCCACAGCCACCGATGGCCGCAAAACCACCGCCGCCCCACAAGCCTGTCTGCGAGTGGTCGAGGACTTCGATTGTGGAGGTACCGGTCGCGACCGCCTGGAACTGTAGGACGGCGAGGACGATCGTCCCGGATGCCGTGGAGCTGTCGCCTGCGGTGAAGCAGCCGATGAACGCCTGGCCCGTCGCTGGGTCGCCATCGCCTTCATAGGTGCCTGGTTCGTCGCCATCGCCAGTGGGTCCGGGTGGCATGCACTGCCAGCCGGAAGGCGCGCCGCCGAGCGCTGCTTCGTTGAAGTCGGGGTTGCGGGCGAGCGCAGAACCACCTTCGATGGAAGGGGCGATGATCTTCGTGTAGTCGTAGCCGACGGCCATGCCGAATGCGCTCAGCGCGTCGCTGCCGCCGGGAAGGTTCGTGACCACGATGCCGACGCGTACGACATCACCGACCTTCACGCTGCGTGACGTCTGGATGCCTGGCTCGGAAGCGTTGAGGTCGACGATCCACTCGATACCGCCCGCCGTTGCGTTTGGCGGCGCGATGGTACGCGGGTCGATGGTCGCGCCTGCGGGTACCGGCGGAAGGTCGGTTACGACCTCTGGAGGACTGTTCGGGTCGCCGCCCGTGAGCGCTTCATCAACCTCTTCGTTGACGGCGCGCTCTTCGTCGGAAGGTGTTGGCGGCGTTTCGGGATCGGCGGCGGCGGGAGTCGCGCCGGGGTTGGTTGGTGTTGTGCCGGCGGCGGCTGTCGGCTGGCCGGGAGCTGTAGTCGCGTTGGGGACGGGTGTGCCCGAGTTCTGGGCGGGTGTGCCTGATGCAGCCGTGCCGTCGGTCGTTCCGGCGGTTTCGTCCGCGCCCGGTGTGCCGGTGCCATCGGCGTCGGGTGTACCGGTGCCCGACGTGCGGGTCGCTGTGCGCGTGCCGCTGGTCGTTGTTTCGTCGCCGTTGTCGTCGTCTTCGCCACCGCCGCCGCATGCGACGGCTAGCGATGATGCCACACAGATGGTGGCGATGAGTGTGATGCCCCACTTCTTCACAGAATCCACCTTTTCCGAACGTCCCCCGTCCGTTTCCTGCGCCCCGCAGGGTTTGTCGATCAAGCTTCATTCCCCGTGGGCGTCAAGCTCACCGGGAGATACGAAGGCCGCGGCCACGAGTGGCAGCGGGCACCGGCATCATACTGGATCGGCCCGAAAATCAAGCCGGACGTATTGTCTAACGAAGCTGCTGCGGCCCTTGTTCCATATACGCACAGAAGGGCCCAATGTTTCTGTTATACTCTGCCGGTTTGTGCGGATTCGGCTTGACAGTCGGCCTCCCGCTCTTCACCACGTACGAATCCAGCTTCGGAAGGGAGTGGCCGGCCGCCTCGCGCGGATGCGGCCGAATTTTATGCCTGCAGTAGTTGTTATCGGCGGCCAGTGGGGCGATGAGGGCAAGGGCCGGATCATCGACTTGATTGCGCAGGGCGCGTCCATCGTCGCGCGCTATAGCGCCGGCAACAACGCCGGCCACACCGTGATCAACGACATGGGCGAGTTCAAGCTCAATGTCGTGCCGGCGGGCATCTTCTATCGCGAGAAGACGTGCATTGTCGGTAACGGTGTCGCTGTCGATCCGGCCATCCTGCTGAACGAGATCGAGACGCTGTCGTCGCGCGGCGTCAGCGTCGAGCACCTGTTCATCAGCGACCGCTGCCACATCATCATGCCCTGGCACCCGTTGATCGATCTCGCCGACGAGAAGCTGCGCGGCGACGCGGCGATCGGCACGACGGGACGCGGCGTCGGGCCGTGCTTCACGGACAAGGTTGCGCGCATCGGCATCCGCATGGGCGACCTCGTCGATCCGGAGGCGCTGCGCGCGCGGCTCGAGTTCGTGCTGCCATACAAGAACAAGGTGCTCGAACAGCTTTACGGCATCCCGGCGCTCGACTTCGACACCGTGCTCGCGGAGCACAACGCGCTTGGCGCGCGGCTACTGCCGTTCGTGCGCGACACGTCGATCATCGTGCACGACGCGCTGGAGAAGGGCGACACGATTCTGCTCGAAGGCGCACAGGGATGCCTGCTCGACCTCGACGCCGGGACGTACGAGTACGTCACGTCGTCGGTGCCGTCGTCGTCGGCGGGCGGAGCGGGGATCGGCATCGGCATCGGGCCGACAGTGATCCAGCAGGTCGTCGGCATCTACAAGGCATATATGACGCGCGTCGGCAACGGCCCGATGCCGACAGAGCTGCTCGACGAGACGGGGCGCATCCTGCAGGTCGAAGGCCCGCGGCCCGAGATCGGCACGACGACGGGGCGAAAGCGGCGCACGGGCTGGTTCGATGCCGTCGCATCGCGGTACAGCGCGCTCTGCAACGGCGTGACGTCAGGCGTGCTGACGCGCCTCGATGTGCTCGACAACTTCCCCTCGATCAAGATCTGCACCGCGTACGAGACCGAGGATGGCCGCCGCCTGCAGTCGATGCCGGCAAGCTCCGTCGTGCTCTCGAAGGTGACGCCGATCTACGAGGAAGTCGAAGGCTGGCTTGCGCCGACGAGCGTCTGCCGCTCGTGGGAGGAGCTTCCGGAGAACGCGAAGTCGTACATCCGCCGCATCGAAGAGCTGCTGGGCATCCCGATCGACATTGTGTCGGTGGGGCCGGAGCGCGATCAGGCGATCATCGTCCACGACGTGCTGAAGGTTAAGCCGCGAACGTAGCGAACCTTACACCGTTTCTAATTCCACTCCGCGAGTGTCCGCTCCCATTTTTCAAGAGCTAGCCGCGCGTAGCGTTCAAGGGCTGTCGCATCAAAGTCCTCCCGCCACGGCTCGAATGCCACTGAGATGATCACGTCTCCATCCAAGATGGTAGCGCTCTGGGTATAGCCCGGTTCGTCGACTTCTTGAAACGCAAACGAAGCGTCACCCATGTTCGGGAACTCAAGCTGAGGGCGGTCTTGGGCGTTTTCTCGACGAATTTCTAGGCAGTCTGGCCCTCCGCCCGGTTGAAGAACCAAGATGTACTCCAACACCGCAGGTGGCACTCCATCGTTTTGTTGATTGACATCTGCGGCAGTGTCATGGAGGAAGCTGTTATCCCAGTGCGCTGCACCGCAAACATCGTTCAGATGAAACTTGCGCTCGTCGGACTCGCAACACCACGCCCCTTCAAGATCGTTCGGCATCAAGAGCGCGCTGCGTACGAGCTCCTCCAGATCCGCTCGCGTAGCCATCGGAGTAGCCTTGTCGCCGGATTGACACGAGCCAGCCATTAGGAGGAAGGCTGCGAGGCACGCGACGAGGCCAAGCGCCCTAGGTCGCATGATCCAACCCCAACGCGGCCATCACCGTATTGATGTCTTTGTCCCCCCGACCCGAGAGGCCGAGGAGGATCACTTCGTCCTTCTTCATCGATGGGGCGATCTTCGCGACGTGGGCGATCGCGTGCGACGGTTCGAGGGCGGGGATGATGCCTTCGGTCGCAGAAAGCAGCTTGAAGCCTTCGAGCGCTTCCTTGTCGGTGATGGCGACGTACTCTGCGCGGTGGCTGTCCTTGAGGAAACTGTGCTCCGGTCCGACGCCGGGGTAGTCGAGGCCGGCGCTGATGCTGTGCGCCTCCTGCACCTGGCCGAACTCGTCCTGCAGGAGGTAGCTCTTCGAGCCGTGGAGGACGCCGGGCGTGCCCTTCGACAGCGTCGCCGCATGGCGGTCAGTATCGACGCCTTCTCCCGCCGCCTCGACGCCGATCAGGCGCACGGATGTGTCTTCGAGGAAGGGGTAAAAGAGGCCGATCGCGTTGCTTCCGCCGCCGACGCACGCGACGGCGATATCGGGCAGGCGGCCCTCCTGCTGGAGGATCTGCGCGCGCGCTTCCTTGCCGATCACGGACTGGAACTCGCGCACGAGCCACGGGTACGGGTGCGGGCCTGCGGCGCTGCCAATGAGATAGTAGGTGTCGCGGACGTGTGTGACCCAGCCGCGGATGGCCTCGTTCATCGCGTCCTTCAACGTCTTCGAACCGCTCTCGACGACCTCGACCTTCGCGCCGAGCAGTTTCATGCGGAAGACGTTGAGTGACTGCCGACGCACGTCCTCCGCGCCCATGAAGACGGTGCACTCCATGCCGAGCATCGCGCAGACGGTGGCGGTCGCGACGCCGTGCTGGCCAGCGCCGGTCTCGGCGAAGATCTTCTTCTTGCCCATGCGCCGCGCGAGCAGGCCCTGGGCGATCGCGTTGTTGATCTTGTGCGCACCCGTGTGGGCGAGGTCCTCGCGCTTGATGTAGATCTTCGCGCCGCCCAGATGCTTCGTGAGGTGCTCCGCGCAGTAGAGCGCAGTCGGGCGGCCGACGTAGTCGCGAAGCAGGCTGTTGAGTTCGACGCGGAACGTCTCGTCGTCCTGTGCGGCGGTGAAGGCCGCCGTCAGTTCGTTGAGAGCGACCATCAGCGTTTCGGGGACGTAGCGTCCGCCGTAGGGGCCGAAGTGGCCGAGCGCGTCGGGGAGTGTGGGTGCGGTCATCGCGCCGGGCGTTTCATGGTCCACATGCGCGGGCCGTCGTCCAGCAGGATGCCGTCGTACTTCACCTCGAAGCCATGCTTGCTGTAGAGCTTCACGTTGATTTCCTTGTTTGTCTCCAGGTAGCACGGCTGACCTGCAGCGTCTGCTCGCGCAAGCACGGGCGCCATCAGCGCGCTGCCGATGCCCTGGCCCTGCCGCGGCGGATCGACGCCAAGGACCATGAGATAGTTGTGCGGCTCCGGCGCTATCTCGTGATGCAACTTCTCAACGAAATCCATCGCCTTCAGAAACCTCATCAGCGGCCCCATGCCGAGCTTGTACGGCGCCATCCACATACCCATCTTCATCATGCGCATCGCGGGCACGTCGGTGTCGCCGGGCGGAAGCCAGATGGCGTTGCCTTCGATCGTGCCAGCGGTCGTTTCGACTTCGCCATAAGTGGTGCCGTACTTGGCAGCGAGAGACATGAACCACGTGAGCTTCGAGAGGCGGGTCGCGTCATCCGGGATCACGTACGACATCAGGGGGTCGTCGTAGAAGGCGCGCGCAAGCACGGCCCCCGCGTCCCGATACTGCTCCTTCGCCAACTTCGTGGTCTGAATCGCCGTAACCATGGATTCCTCCAGTTTCGAGAGTCCTGCCGCCCGAATGATCGGGATGCTATCACTCTCTCGTAGGATGTCAGTATGATCGCTATCGATGAGCTTTGGTACCGGCGGGGGCAGTTCGCCCTGATCGGACTGATCGTGACGCTCGTTGCGTATCTCGTGTTCATGATCAACGCGCTCGGCGCCGGGCTTCTCGACCAGGCCGGCAGCGCTGTTAAGGGGTTGAACGCCGATGCGCTCGTGTTCGCCGACAACGCGAACCTGAGCCTTCAGCAGAGCGAATTGGCTGCAGAGACGGTGGCCGAGATCAAGGCCGCCCCGGGCGTGGAGCAATCGTCCGCGCTGGGCTACGTGTCGGTGCAACCGTCCGAACAGCCGGAGAAGGGCCCGGTCGCGTTCCTGGGCTTCGAGGCTGGGACGATCTCTGCGCCCGCATTGCGCGAAGGCCGGGAGCTGGAGGCGGGCGAGACAGGTGCTGTGCTGGCGGACAAGCGCTTCGTGGAGGAGCGCGGCCTGGGCATCGGCGACACGATCGAGGTAAGCAGCCGCCTGCAGCTGTACACGTTCGAGATCGTCGGCACCGTCGACGAAGGGCCGTTCTTCTTCCAGACGCCGATCTGGGGCGCGATCGAAGACTTTCGCCTGTTGAAGTACGGCGACGACCCGGACGCGCCTGTGGCGACGCTGGTGATGGTGTCCGGCGCGGCCGACCTCGTCGAGAGTGTGCCAGCGGATGTCCCGGGTACGGAAGCTGCGACACCCGGGCAGACGTTCAACAGCATCCCGGGCGTCAGCGCGCAGCAAGGCACGGCGAACGCGATCCAGGGCTTCGGGCTCGCGATCGGTGCGATGGTAATCGGCGTCTTCTTTTATGTGCTCACGTTGCAGAAGGTGGGGCAGATTGGCGTCTTGAAAGCGATCGGCGCTTCGTCGTGGTTCGTCTTCCGGCAGCTTCTACTGCAGGTGTTCATCATCTCGATAATCGGCATTGTGATCGCGCTGCCGCTGACGATTGTGACGGTGAACCTGTTGCCGTCCAACGTGCCGCTGCTGGTCGAGCG
Organism: Dehalococcoidia bacterium; assembly: GCA_021731085.1. Taxonomy (GTDB): domain Bacteria; phylum Chloroflexota; class Dehalococcoidia; order DSTF01; family JACRBR01; genus JACRBR01. The sequence goes on along the minus strand of JAKFYB010000016.1, from coordinate 62,559 downwards.
TGACAAGATCTTGATGGCGGCGATCCTGTTGCTCGGGACGGCCGTCATCGGTGTGTTGTTCTCCGGACGGCGTATTGCGACCGTCGATCCGCTGATCGCGCTGGGACAGCAGCAATGACGCCGAACATGATTGTCACGGTTGATGCGCGGGGCATCTCGAAGACGTACGGAGACGGTGAAAATGCCGTGCAGGCCGTGCGCTCGACGACGTTCACCGCAAATGCAGGCGAACTGATCGCGCTAGTGGGGCCGAGTGGCAGCGGCAAGACCACGTTGCTCGCGATGCTCGGCGGCCTGCTGACTCCGAGCGAGGGTTCTCTGACAGTCGGCGGCGTTGCGCTGACAGCGGAAGGAAACAGCAAGCTCGCACAATTCCGGCGCGAGAGGGTTGGTTTTGTGTTCCAGGGTTCGAACCTGCTGCCGTACCTGACGGCGCGGCGAAATCTGCTGGCCGTCGCCGAGATCGGCGGACGCACCAACGGCGATCCAAAGGAGGTCGCTGATCGCTTGCTCGACGAGATGGGGCTCATGGAGCGTGCGAAGGCGTATCCATCCGAGATGTCGGGCGGGGAGCGTCAGCGCGTGGCGATTGCGCGGGCGCTGATGAATGATCCGGCGCTGATCCTGCTTGACGAGCCGACCGCGAATCTCGATACCACACGCGGACGGCAGGTCGTGGAGATGCTGCAGAGCGAGGTGAAGCAGCGCAACAAGACGGCGCTTATGGTGACGCACGACCTGCGCATGGCGGAATATGCGTCGCGCACGCTGCGCATCGAAGATGGTGTTGTGACCGAGGTTTAGACGGCCGCGCGGCGCACGAGGTCGATCGCCCGCAGCCCGATGACACGCACGTCTTCCGGCGCTGGCACTTCGACGCCACATGAGGCGAGCTTCAGCGGCTCGTCGCTGCGGAGTTGGTCTGCCGTCACCCAGATGAAGTCTTCTTCAGGCGTGCGGCGTTCGATGCCTGCCACCGGACGGAGTGCGTAGCTGAAGTCGATGTGTTGGTGTGCCGGCTCCTTCGGCGACGCGCCGACATCGGCAACGATGATCTTCAACGGCCCGGGGAGCTGCGTGATGTTCGAGAACTGCAGCGGTGCTTCGTGGGGGATCACATCGCAGGTGTAGCCCGTCTCTTCGAGGGCTTCGCGCACGACGGCCTGGATGGGGTCTTCGTTGGCGTCGATGTGGCCGCCGGGTGGCAGCCAGATCTGGAGCTTCTGGTGCCAGTGCAACAGCGTCGCATCGCCATCGCAGACGAAACCGGAGACGGTAAAGTGTCGTTCCACGCCGCGATGGTATCGCGGCGACGGCAGAGAGCAAACAGCAGACAGCAAAAGTACAAAGCGACGCTACGCTTCAGGCAGTCGGCACACCTCGTGTATGTTAGGTTGCGATCAGCTGTTCACGCGGGCTGCGCTCGGCGGCGAGAAACACCACTCCGACAGAGACGAACCACAGAACTTCAACCGCAACGGTGGCGCGTTGCCACACGCCTGAGGGTTCGACACCCAACCCCGTCACGGCGAGCAACGCTAAAGCCGCCAGCCCCGCAATCAGCGACCACGTCGTGAGCCGGGCGAGTACTTCGTGGCCACGGAACGTCACGGTTGCCGAAAGAATGCCGGCGATGGCGACGAGGAAGGCGAACGCTGCAGCGGCGACGTGCACGGCTCCGCCGGACGTGTCTTCGCCCGGCGCATCCGTCGGTACGACCGCGAGCGCAACCGTGAAGACGGTCGAGAACGCGAGGACGGCGGCCGTGACAGCGATCGGCGGCCGCGATTCACGCTCGCCGTAGAGCAGCCACGAGATGCCGAGGCTGGCTGCAGCGAGCGCGAAGAATCCGGCCGTCTGCACCCACGCATGTTCACCGATCGCGCCTTCGCTGATCGTCTCGTCGATCGGGCTGTACGCGTCCTTGAGGAACGGCATGATGACGACGGTCGCGATGAAGGCGGCATAAGCCGCGAGCGAAATTGTGGCGAGCTGTGCGCGGCCGGTCACAGTGCGCCCTCGCGTTCGAGCAGCTTTGTCTTGCGTTCGACCCCGTAACCGTAGTTACCCAGGCTCCCGTCTTCCTTGATGACGCGGTGGCAGGGGATGAGAACGGCGACAGGGTTCGTCGCGCAGGCGTTGCCGACGGCGCGGGCGGCTCGCGGTGCGCCGATGCTGCGTGCGATGTCGGAATACGAGCGGGTTTCGCCGCGCGGAATCTTGCGTAGCGCTTCCCAAACGCGCAGCTTGAAGGCCGTCGCGCGGATGTCGAGTGGAAGCTGGTGCTGGCCGGTGCCGTCCTCTACCGCGCGCAGGACGTCGTCGACCCAGCGGCGCATGCCGGCGTCATCTCGCTGAATCGCTGCCTGCGGATATTCAAGGTGCAGCGCCTTGATCATCGGCTCCTCGCGATCGCCGAAGCCGAGGGTCGAGATCCCGTGCTCTGTTGCGCCGACGATCATGCGCCCATAGAGGCAGGTTGTAATCGTGTACGAGATGTTCATACCGACACCACCGCGTCCGTAGCGCGCGGGCGTCATGCCGAGCAGCGACGGCGCCGTTTCGTACACCCGGCTGCTGGAACCGAAGCCAGCGCCGTACGCCGCCGACGCGACGCCATTGCCGTTTCGCAGTTCGTCCTTGAGGCGCTCGCCACGTCGGGCGGCAGCGTACTGTCGCGGCGAGACGCCGGTGATGCGCTTGAACGTCCGCTGCAGATGGAACTGACTGACGCCGAACTCGGCAGACAGATCGCCCAGCGTCAGCTTCTCGTCGGCCGCATCGAGCCGCCGTGAGATCGCCTTCACGAGGGCGACATCGGAGCGAACGGGGTCGCGCGGCTTGCAGCGCTTGCAGGAGCGGAAGCCGGCAGCTTCGCACTCGTCCGGCGTGCGGAAGAAGCGGATGTTCTTGCGCATCGGTGTCCGCGATGGGCACGACGGGCGGCAATAGATCCTTGTGGACGTGACGGCCACGAAGAACAGGCCGTCGGAGGTCTTGCGCCGTTGTTCGACGGCCTCCCAGCAGGCGTCTTCGTTGAGGGTGTTTGGTCGTGTCAGCGTTGCGAGAGCCATGATGTACCTCCGGAGGCCAGCGTACGCTTGATGCGCGCAACGTCGCTATCCGGATCTTGCTCTCAGAGTAGCCGGTTTGGCTCAGATAAGAGGGCCGGTATACGTGCCCCAGCTCATGCCCGGCGATTCTCGCGCAGGCTCACCACAACGATCTCAGAATTAGGTTCGTCGATGACGTGTACGATGAGGAAATCCGGCAAGGTTTCACTTGTAAACACGTGCAGTAACTCGCCAGAGATACTGATCTCGGGGCCAATTTCATACACCCAGGTTCTTGACGGGTATTCGCGAATCGGAACTTCCTTCGTCGTGAAGGTCCCGAAACTGGGTCTTGGATCTTCCAGGATGACCGCGACTCACGCCTCCCACTCCTTTCGAGTGGTTTCGGAGAAGCGTGCGACCTCTTCGTGAACAGCCCTCGTATTCAGCGTGAAGCTCAACCGCTGACGGTCGGCTTTCGCGTTCGAAGGTAAGGTCGCTCTGCAAGGATTTTCTGCAACGCTTCCTCGACGGACGGATCCTTGGCAGCGTCTTGCGCCCATCGCCGTAGGCGTGCCCGTCTTTCTTCCATGGTCAGATGGGTCGGTGGATCCGGACGAGAATCTGTCATTGCGGCACCTCTCGCGGCATGGTGACACCGCGCGGATCGCATCACAGCCGACAAGCCCCTACGCCGCGTCCAGGATCGAGCGCAGGCGGTCGACATCACCGCCGGGGCCTACGACGGACATGCTGAAGGCGCCGGGATGGAACAGGCGCTGTGCTACACGCTGCACATCCGCGACTGTCACGGCAGCGAGCGCGGCGACGACGTCCTCGACTGGCTCGATCTCGCCGGTCATCAGCAGTGACTCACCGGCGCGTTGCGCGAGCGCCATCGTCGACTCCAGGCCGAGGCGGAAGTTGCCGGTCGCGAAGTCGCGCGCCTTCGTGATCTCGTCGTTGCTTACGGGTGTGTCGCGCAACTTGAAGAGCTCATCGCAGATGACCTGCGTCGCTTCGTACAGATTCTCCATCGTGACGCCGGCGCTGATGCCCATCGTGCCGATGTCGCTGTAGCGGGAGACGCCGGATCCGACGGAGTACGCGAGGCCGCGCTTCTCGCGCACCTCCTTGAACAGGCGCGAGCTCATGCCACGGCCGAGGATCGTGTTTAGGATCATCAACGGATAGCGGTCTGGATCGTCGCGCTGGATGGCGTAGAGGGCGATGCCCATGTTGCACTGCGCGATCTCGCGCGTTTCGACGACGATGCGTTCCTCCGGAAACTGTGCGACGGCGGGCGGAATGGGCGGGTAGCCGTGATCGTCGGCGCCGCCGTAGTAACGCTCGGCGAGCGTCATCACTTCTTCGTGCGTCGTGTTGCCGGAGATGCTGAGCACGGTGTTCGAGGGTACGTAGTAGGTCGCGACGTGGTCGACGAAATCAGTGCGGCCCATCGCTTCGATGGTCTCGAGCGTGCCTGCGATCGGCCAGCCGATGGGTTGGTCGCCGAACGTAGCACGCGAGAGCAGTTCGCTGGCCCAGGCGCCGGGCTGGTCGAAGGCGCGGCGGATCTCCTGTTGGACGACTGTGCGCTCGCGGGCGATCTCTTCCTCGGCCATCAATGAGTTCTGATACATGTCGGCGAGGATGTCCATCGCCGTCTCGAGACGGTCGAAGGGCACCTGGTTCCAGTAGCAGGTCAGCTCTTTCGATGTGTACGCGTTGAGGACGCCGCCCGCGCCTTCAATCGCCTCGGCGATGACGATCGGATCGGGCCGGCCCGTGGTGCCTTTGAAGAGCAGGTGCTCCATGAAGTGAGATGCGCCGTTTGTTTTCGGCGTCTCACCGCGCGAGCCGATCCCGACGAAGAGGTTAACGCTCACCGACTGCGCCGTCGGCACTTCGCTGGTGACGACGCGCAGGCCATTGGCGAGCGTGGATACGTGCGGTTCGATAGGCAATGTGTTCTCCCCTGGCTGCGTGTTTTCGCTCGAGTATATCGGCATGTCGCGCGCGCCTGGGCGATGCACTTTGGGTGTAGGCACCCACGGACAAACATGAGCCGGAGGGCGTCTGGCATACACCGTGTCTTATCGGGACGCAGCCTCAATGCCGACAATTACAAAGGAGCGCGGAGCGCAATGCGCATGGGCAGGAAACCCGAGGCGACGATGAAGCACGAGCGTCGACAGCAGACAACCGAACCGAATGGGGCGGCCACGGAAAGCGCGCTCGTTTCGCACGCGTCGCACGTGCCGCTGGTGGATGTCGTCGACCCGGACTACTGGCCGCGAGCTGTCGCCCTGCGCGTCGTTATTGCGCTCACGTACTGTGCGCTGATCCTGCTTGGCGTCCTGCCTATGGAGTTTGCGTGGTGGCTGGTGAGCAGCGTCGGGCTGCTGGTGTACGCCTGCGCGATGTTCGGCATCTGCATCCGCTGGCCTGACAAGACCTGGATTCATCGCGATGTCAGCCCGTTCAGCGATGTGTTCGTCGTCACGCTGGCGATCATTGCGGTCGCGCAGCCGGACTTTCCGATCTTCGTCGGCTACTACCTGATCATCATGTCGCTCTCAACGTTTCACTCCACCAAGTACGTCGTCGCGTTCGCCGTGTTCGCCGTCGCCAACATGTGGGCTGGTATTGCGATCGCCGACAGCCTTGGGCGCGGTGAGATGAACGTGCAGTTGTCCGTCGTCGCTTCGATCATGGCGATCTTCACGGCGATGAACTGTGACGTGATCTCGACCAGCACGCGCAAGCTGCGCGAGATGGTGTTGGAGGCGTCGATGACCGACCCGCTGACCGGCCTGCAGAATCGGCGCCGCTTCCGCGAAATCCTCGACGCGCACAACACGCCGACGCGTCCGCTCGCCGTCATCATGTACGACGTCGATAACTTCAAGCAGATCAACGAAACAAGAGGACACGTCCACGCCGATACGGTGCTCATTGCCATCGGTGAAGAGCTGCGTAAGTGCTTCCGTGATGCGGATGCCGTGGCCCGATATGGCGGCGACGAACTGATCGTGCTTGCGCATGTCGACTCGACGGCAGATGCGATGATGATGGGCCAACGCAGCCTCGACCAGGTACGCACGGCCACGGGCATCAGCCTCAGCGCCGGCGTCGCCGTGTACCCCATCACGACCGAATCGCTCGACGACGCGGTCAACTGTGCCGACCAGGCGCTCGGTCAGGCGAAGCGCGACGGCAAGGCGCGTGTGCTGTTGTCTCCCTCGCTCGCACAGGCGGCCTGACCCGCATAGCGACAAGCCTGATTCGCAGACGTGTTATGGCCTTCCTTTATCGCGTGCACCGCGTGCACAGCGTGTAATGCGTGTCAACTAGACCGTGTTATGATCGTGGACACTCGAAGCTGTTGACGGGTATGTACCCGCCCGATTCGGTACGTAGCGATGTCTGCGTCAGGCACGCGCGGCCGCGAGAAGACGTATGGCAACGACGACGGCAGCGCCGGGCCGGTTCGCGGCGACGGCGGCCCCTTCATCCTCGGCCTGGGACCTGCTTGTCGCGATCACAATGCGCGATGTGCGCGTCAAGTACAGCGGCGCATTCCTCAGCTATTTCTGGTGGATCGCACGGCCGCTGCTGCTCGGCATTGTTCTGTACTTTGCGATGGGCCAGGTGCTCGACGTCGGGATCGACAATCACGGCGCCTTCCTGCTGTCGGCGCTGTTTCCGTGGTTCTGGTTTCAGGGAACGGTCTTCAGCAGCTCCGGGGCGTTTCTCGGCAACGCAGGCCTGATCAAGAAGGTCCAGTTCCCGCGGATCATCCTGCCGCTGTCTGTGGTGGTTGGCGGCACGATCGAGTTCTTCGTAACGCTCCCCATCCTCATCGGCATCCTCCTCTTCACGGGCGTCAACCCACACTGGGAGTGGCTGATTGGCATTCCCATCCTCGTCGCGCTGCAGTTCGCGCTGCTCTGCGGTTTGGCGATCGGCATCGCGACGCTGACCGTGTACGTGCGCGACCTCACGCCAGCATTGAACTCGCTGTTGACGCTGCTGTTCTACCTGACGCCGATCATCTACCCGATGTCACGTGTTCCGGATGAATACCAGTGGATCCTCAAGCTCAACCCGATCGCGCCGTTGATCGAAGCCTGGCGCCAATTGTTGATGTTTGGTGAGGCGCCGAACGTCGACATGTGGCCATCGGTTCTCTTCACAATCGCGTCCCTTGCGATCGGCATCTACGCCCTTCGTGCACTGGGAAGGAACATGGCCGATGCGCTTTAGTCGCACGCCATCTAGCGGCACGCCGCATGGCGTCACTTCTCCGTTCGCGGTTCAGCTCGAACACGTGTCGAAGCAGTACACGCTGGACGCGACGAAGCCGTTGACGGTGCGGGACATGATGAAGCCGCGGCGCTTCTTTCGACAGGTCACGGGCAAACGTCCGTTCACTGCCCTCAATGACATCAACCTGCAGGTGCCGCATGGCCAGATCCTCGGCATCATCGGCCCAAACGGATCCGGCAAGAGTTCGCTGCTCCGCGTGCTTGCGGGTATATCGCCACCAACGACGGGCACGGTCATGATCGACGGCACCTACGGGGCGCTGCTTGAGCTTGGGGCGGGCTTCCACCCCGCTGTTTCGGGGCGCCAGAATGCGTACATCAACGCGTTGTTCATGGGCATGTCGAAGGAAGACGCGATCAACGCGCTCCCGAGCATCATCGACTTCTCCGGCCTCGGCGACTTCATCGACCAGCCGATGCGCACGTACTCGAGTGGCATGTTCTTGCGGCTGGGATTCTCGGTGGCGATACACGTGTTGCCGGATATTCTCCTCGTCGATGAAGTGCTGGCGGTGGGCGACGCGGCGTTCCAGGAGAAGTGCTTTAACCACTTCAAGTCACTGCGCCAGCAGAACACGACGGTGATCCTCGTCACGCACAACATCGATTCGCTTGTCGACTTCGCCGACCGCGTGATCATGCTGCAGCGCGGCGAGATCAAGTTCGATGGCGATCCCGTTGAAGTCATCGGCGAATACATGAAGGTGCTGTCGAACGACAATCCGATCATGCAGAAGGCGCTTCGGCGGGGCATGGCCGGCAACCTCGTCGAGCGCGCGCTGCGGGAGAATCTCAGCGCCGAAGAACTGAGCGAACTGTTGGAGCCTCTCCGTGCGGGTGCTCAGGCGCAGGAACTGGCGGAGTCAGGGCGATGACGGAAGGAATGCGTGGCGCATCAACTTCGGTTGTCGTGTACAGGGTTCGGATGAGGCTGCGGAAGTACAACATCCCGCTCATTCCGCAGTTCCTGAATCGCGCATCCGTCGCGTTCTTTGGCGTCAACATCGACGACCATGTTGTGCTAGGCGATGGCTTGCGACTGCCGGGCGGCAACGTTGTTATCGGCGGCTTTACGACGATTGGCAAGCGCGCCACGATCGGGGCCTATGTGGCGATCGGCACGCGCGCCGGCAGCTACCACGGCCCCACGATTGGTGACGATGTGACGATCGGCGCGAACACGACGATCCTCGGCGCGTGGCACGTCGGCGATGGCGCTGTGATCGAAGCGGGCTCCGTCGTCACGCACGACGTCCCAGACGGCACTACCGTCGCCGGCATTCCGGCGCGTCCAGTGTCCGCCGCCGGTGCGCCTTCGTTGCGGATTGTCGGAACATGAACGATCGCGATGTGCGCCGCCGTCATCCGCCGCTGGGCCGGTCGCTGCGCGCGGATGGCATCGCCTTCGCGGCGAATCGCGGCGAGCGCTTCCGGTTCACCTCGCGCCGCCAGGAGTGGTTGAATGTCGCGCGTCTGCTCGTGCAGTCCGGCGACTTCATTGCGATGGCGCTCTACCGTCTTCGGGGCGCCATTCACAATGCTGGCGTTCCGATCCTGCCGACCGCACTGCGCGAACTTTGCGCGTGGATGTTCAAGGCGCGTATCGGCGATCTCGTCGTGATCGAGCCAGGCGTGTACGTGCCGCATGGCGCGATCACGATCGAAGGAGAGGCATCGATCGGCGCGGGTTGTGTGATCACACCGTGGGTGACGATCCGGCCGCGCGACCGCGAGGCGCACGGGCCGACAATCGAGCCTGCAGTGTTCATCGGTTCGCATTCGACCATCATTGGGCGTGTGACCATCGGAAAGGACACGCAGATCGGCGCGGGAGCTGTTGTCGAAACGGACGTGCCTGCTGGCTCTGTCGCGGCCGGCGTACCGGCGCGGATCATCGCGACGGGCATGCCGAGCCGCTTTCTGCTGGGCGCAAACGACGCGAATGTAACGCCTATCGTCGCGCCTACCGACGCGGCGTCGCCTGGTCCGGAGCAGCGATGGACGCGCTGACACATGTGACGCCGGACGATCCGACATATCTCGAACTTTCGCGCGCGGAGGCGAAGTTCTGGCAGGGCCGCGACGTCGGCTTCCTCGAGCGTGTGGAGGAGCAGGGCGGCGACAGCGTCATCGAGCAGTACACGAACGAGCGCTTTACGGGAGATGCCGCGACACCGTGGTATGCGACCATCGCACGCACCGGCGCGTACAAGCGCGCGCTCTTTCTCGGCACCAGCGGTATGGCGCAGGACGCGTATCTGCTCGCCAACATGCCGGAAATTCACGTGACGATCTGCGATATCTCGGCGGGCAGCCTCGAACGCTGGCAGCAGGTGCTCGGCGCGAAGTTCCCGGGTCGAATCGACACGCTCGCCGCCGACCTCAACTTTGCGGAGTTGGAGGAGAACGCGTACGACCTCATCGTCAGTTCGAGCACGTTGCATCACGTTATCAACCTCGAACACGCCGGCGCGCAGATCAACCGCGCCCTGACGCCAGATGGCCGCTTCTTCCTGCAGGACTACGTCGGCGAGACCCAGTACCGGTTCAGTGGCGCGAAGAAGCGCATCTTCGAGGATTTGTACAACCGCGATATCGCCCGCCAGCCTGGCCGCCAGCCCGGCCTCATCTGGACGAATGAGGATGACGCCGAGCGCAGCCCGTTCTGCGGTATCCGGTCCGGCGACATCCTCGACGTGATGGCGGGCGAGCTGCGCGAGATCGAGCGGCGGACGGCTAGCACGATTATCGGCATGATGCTGTTCGCGCAGCCCGCCGACCGCAGGACGCCCGGCAAGACTGCCGTTCTGCGACAGCGCATCATCAACCGTGCACGGCGGATGATTCCGGCCCTGCGGCCATCGACGCAAGCCAGCTTCTTCAGCGAGCAATACCTCGACGAATTGCGATTTGCGGACGAAGTGTTCTCAGACGCTGGGGTCTTTCTGCCGTTCGACGCCTTCGTGGTGTACGGCAAGCGCTGATCCGCGTGTTACTTGTGCAGGCTGCGTTGGCGGTACTTGACGGACGGCTGGAATATACTGGCGCGCTTACGGGCGTTGTACTGGGCAGAGGGGTTGCATGAGCTTTGTGGTGGACCTGGGGTGCGGCGGGCGCAAGATGAAGGGTACGTACGGTATGGACATCGTGCCGATACCCGGCGTCGATGTCGTCGCCGATATGTCGCGCGGGCTGCCGTTCCAGGACGACAGCCTCGATGGCCTGTACGCCTACCACGTACTCGAACACCTGGATGACTTTCCGGCGGCAATGGGCGAGATGTGGCGTGTGCTCAAGCACGGCGGCAAGGCCTACGTGAAGGTGCCGCACGCAAGTTCGCCCTTCATGGTGTGGAAGGACCCGACGCACAAACGCGGACTCTCGATCGCGACGTTCGCGTACTTCGACGACACCTACTTCGATGGCCTCGTGTTCTCCTACTACTCGCCAGCACGTTTCCGGATCGAGAAGGCGAAACTCAACTTCACGCTGACCGACCGCCAGACCGATCCCAACTCCTACAAACGGCCGCGCCGCATCCTGAACATGGTCTTTGACGCGCTCGCCAACAAGAACCGCAGCTACCAGTACGCGTGCGAGCGCTTCTGGGGCCCGATCGTCGGGATCGAGGAAGCTGTGCTGACCTTGCGGGCGATCAAGCAGCCGGCAGGCGCAGCGAAATGAGCGACGACGCGACGAAGGCGGACGACGTGTCGCGCCTCATCGAAGGGCGCTACTGGTATCACACGATCGACTTGCCGAAAGAGGGCGGTGGCCGCATCGTCACGCCCGGCGAGTACGACCACCGGCCGTACGTCGCGAGGTATGGCTTTCCGGCGAGGCTCGACGGCAAGTCGGTGATCGACGTCGGGCCGGCCGATGGCTTCTTTTCGTTCGAGTTCGAGCGCCGGGGTGCGGCGTCCGTCACTGCCGTCGACGTGCCTGCGTATCCCGACGTGCCGTGGCACGAGGTCGAGCGGTTCGGGCAGGGTGTCACGCGCGGCGTCACGCGCTTCGAGGCCGCAAAGAAGATGCTCGGCTCGAAGGTGGAGCATCGCGACGGCAGCATTTACGAGCTGACGCCGGAAGAATTTGGCACGTACGACTTCGTCTTTTGCGGCAGCCTGCTGTTGCACCTCACCGACCCTTTGCTCGCGCTGCAGGGCCTGCGCCGCGTCGCCGGCGATCGCGTGATCATCGCGACGGCGTACTATCACGAGCCGCTGCTGTCGCTGTACGAGCGCCTGCTCGGCACCGCGATGCGCCTGCGCAAGAAGCAGACGGGCGTGAAGTTCGCGGCACTCGTGCATACGGAGATGGACGACACGTTCTGGCTGCCGACAAAGGCAGGCTTCATCGAGATGGTGGAACGCAGCGGCTTCCGCGATGTGAAGTTGCACACGACGTTCGACCTGAACCGCCGTGACGGGCGCCGCGGCTGGCCGCACGGTGTCATCCACGCGCGCGTGTAGTTGGTGGTCGGTGGTCGTTAGGGGTTGGGGGCCTACTTGGGTGTGATGCGGTAGAGCGTCACGTGGCCGGCGCAGGTCTCGATCCCATTCGGCGCGGTCGGCGCAGTGCAGAAGGTGGAGATCTCTTCCTTTGTGAAGCCGAAGTCGAGCTGTTGCAGCATGCGCTTGCCCGCGCCGAAGTAGTCGTCGTTGAAGTCGTCGTAGAGGTAGTAGCGCACGGCGGGATCGAACTGGTACGCCCCGAAGTTCACGCGCTGCCACCCAAACGTACGTAAGTGCTCCGGATCTGCGCCGCCGTCCAGCAATCCGTACGTGTACGACGGCCAGCCCAGATAAAGGAGCCGCGCGTCATCGGCGAGCAAGTCGTTGTCGTTGACGTAGTCCGCTGCCGTGATGTGCTGCGCGTACAAGGGCCGGATGCCCTGCTGCGGCGCCGTCGCGTACGAGAACGCGATCCACGCGAGGAACGGCGCCGCGATCGCTAGGCCGTACACCGGTTCGAGCTTGAGTCGCGCAGCGACCTGGCGCGCCGTCCAGACGAGCGCGAAGACGGCCATGACGACGAAGACGGGCGTCACGTACGAGGGGTATCGCGTCGGATGTGACGGCGCCGGCAGCTGGACGGCGAACGCAACAGTGACGATGGCCATCCACAATGCCAGCGGCGCCATCTCGAGCTTACGGCGGGCGATGATGTGCCATAGCGCCAGCACGAAGCCGGCAATCGCCGCGATGTACACCGGGTCGAGGAGCTGCGCGCGGATGCCGTCGAGATACACATCCCAGGCGCTGCCACGGAAGCCGTCGCCCGCAAGCCCCGTGAAATTCTCCCAGTAGCGCTCGAACTGGCTGGAGAAGAGTGAGTCATCGTCCGGTGGCGCGAGTGGCGTTGGCAGGTCGGCCGCGCCATCGATTGCCTCGATCGGTGCGAGCTGTCCCGCCGCGATTGGCACCGCCGCCGGAATCGGGCCCGGCGACGACGTGAAGCTCGCGTCCAACGCCGTGTAGGCGGCGAAAAACGCCAGCACGATCGCGCACGATCCCACGAACCAGGGATCGAACGTCTTCCTTCGATCGCCGCGCGACAGCGCCACGTGGGATAGTGCGTACACGGGAAGAAACAAGAGCGCCGTCGTATACGAGAACAGCGCCAGTCCCATGAACAGGCCCGCCGCAAGAAAGCGCTTCGGATGCTGCTGGCCTTCGTACAGGAAAAACAGCGCGATGACGAAAAAGCTGACGACGTAGATCACCTTGTCCGGCTCCGTCGAGTCGAACGCGAAGCGCGGAAGCATCGCCACGAGCACGACGCTGATGACTGCGATCGTGCGGTCGAAGGCGCGGCAGAGCACGCCGTACAGGGCGAAGAGCCCCAGCAACGCGATCAGCGGGCCAAGGATGACGGGCGTGTCAGTCAGCGGAATCGTCGTCGCCTTCGAGAATCCGGCGAGCATGAAGGGGATCAGCGGCGGGTTGGCGAAGATCCCGCCCGCCGCACCGACGCCACCGCTCGGCTCCAGATCCCAGCGGCTGACGAACAGCGCGCGCGTCAGCATCAAGTGCGCATCGCCGGAGCCGTAACTGTCGTGGTAGCCGGTGATGTACCTCCAGCGCGCCGCGATCGCGATGAGCCCGATCAGCGCAAGTGGCCACCAGTTCGAGACGAACGCCGAAACACGCGCGCGGAGATCCGTGCCACCGACCTGATCGGACGCGGCAACAGGAACGTCGCTCGCAACGGCGATCGTGCTGTCGTGTGTCGAAGTCGCCAGCGGTGCTGGCATAGGATCTCCCCCAGTTGGTGCGCGGCCTCAAATGTGTTGCCACATCTGTGCCCGGGCGCGCACCAGTCGAATGAACCTGCATAACATCATGCGGCCCGTCAAGTAGTCAAGGAGGGTGGCGGGTCAGCTTGTCAGCGCGTCAGCCGGCCAAGTCAGTCGTCGAAGAACGCCTCTTCGACACTCCCGGCGAATGCGACGCGAAGTGCATCGTAGTTCGTGATGAGTTCGCGCAGTGGCTCCGGATTCTGCCGGCGCATGCGCGTGGTCAGCGGCAGCGGTTCGACGCCGAGGAAGCGCTGCGCGTTGCCGAACCACGTATCCATGTCGGCCGCAAGGTCTTCGTACGCGAACGTGAGCATCGGATGGCCTGACATCCGCTCGGCCCACTCCCGTTCCTGCGTGTCCGACATCGCGCAGAACTCGCGAAGCTCCTCCGGCGAGATCTCGAGCTTCCGCTCGGGGCCGCGCGTCTTCGCCGGGCGCAGCTTCGACGCCAGCGAAGTCAGCGCCGCCCGCACACGTTTGCGCAGCCGTCGTAACGGCGACGATGGCACGCTGGGCGCGACCGGCTTCTCGTACTCCAACCAGCGTCCCGTTTTCAGCGCGAGGTTCTTCGAGACTAGCGTGCGCAGGCGGTTGCGGCGCGTGAGGTGGATGACGCGCAGGCCGGTGTCGGCGGCCAGGTAGCCGGCCAGCGACGGGTCGTTCCCCCAGACGTGCTCGTAGTGGAACTTGAATCCGACGGCACGAATCTCGGGCGCATGCTTGCAGAACACGCGCTCGCGCAGGAAACGTGCGTAGTCCGATGTTCGCAGCGCTCGGTCCGTAGCCTGATCCGGCGACCAGCCGTCGATGTTGAACTGCACGGGTTCTGCGTCGGCGTTGAGGAATTCGCTGAAGTTGAAGATCTCGCCGAAGCCGACGATCGCCGGGTGGGAGTTCAGCGCCTGCACCAGCAGCGTCGAGCCCGTGCGGCCCTGGCCCAGGATGATGAAGCGCGTGTACGCGCGCGAGTGCGCGTGCGTAGACGGGTCAGGCATCGAAGAAAGCCTCTTCCGTCGTGCCAGCGAACGCCGCCCGCAGTTCGTCGTAGTTCGAGATGAGGTCGCGCAGCGGCTCCGGGTTCTGGCGGCGCAGGGTGACCACCAGCTTCTGCGGCTCGACGCCGACGAACTCCTGCACGCGGGCGAAGGCGGCGTCACGGTCAGCGATTATGTCCTCGTAGTACAGCTCGAGTCCCGCGTGCGAGGCGAATATCTCCTCGGTGCGGGTGACTTCGTGATTCGTGCGAAAGAACCAACGCTCGCACTGCTCTTGCGTCAGGATGACTTCGGGCTTGGTTTCGACAGGCGGGGCGAACTTCTTTCGCAGCCGCTGGATGGTGCGGATCGGGTGAGTGGCGGCCGAAGCAGCGCGTACCGGAAGCGGACGCGGCCGCGTCGGGCCCCAATCCTCGATCCACTTGTTCGTTGCTTCCGCAAGCTGCACCGAGACAAGCGAGCGCAGCATGTTCCGGCGCTTGAGGTGGATGACGCGCAGGTCTGGGTCAGCCTGCAAGTGCTCGGTCAGCGCGTCGAAGCCCCAGAAGTGCCCGTAGAGGTACTTGAAGCCCACCGCGCGGTACTGCTCCGGGTGCTCGTTGAAGATGCGCGTCCGTAGAAACCGTACGGGGTCGCTGTTGCGGAGGTCGAGGTCAGCTCGGTCCGCCTGATCGTAGCCTTCGACGAAGTAGTCGACGTAGTCTTGCTGACCGTTGAAGATCTCACGAAAGCAACGGATCGCGGGGTTCGTGTTCAGCGCCTGGGCCAGCATGTTCGAGCCGGTGCGGGCGTCGCCGGTGATGATGAAGCGTGTGTAGAGCGTTTGCATCGCGTTTCAAGAGGATAGCGGGTGAGTGAGTCACTTCGCGTCAAGGTGATGCCACCGCTGTCAACGGGGCACGCTTCTCGCCCGCCGTATACTGCACCACCTGCTGGGGAGCGGCGTTTGGATTCGCAATGGCCGTCATCACGCGCGATTCTGCATCCGTATCCGAAGCCCCGTCCCGAGACTGGGCGAGCGTTCTGTCGTCCCCGTGGATGCTCGCCGTCATCCTGTTTCTGGCGTTCGCTGTCTACGTCCCGGCGCTGGACGACTGGTTCGCGACCGACGACTTCTGGTTCCTCCGCGGCGCCCAGTCGAACACTCTCGCGGACTACACACTGACGTCGTTCGACCCGCGGGAGACCCAACTGGACTACGAGTTTAATCGCTACCGGCCGCTGTATCCCATTGCCTGGAAGCTCCAGTACGAAGTCTTCGGCCTGAACGCGCTGCCGTACCACGCCGTCGTCGTCGCCCTGCACCTCGCCTGCGTCGTGCTCGCCTGGTTCGTCTTTCGACGTCTTCTTGGCGAAGGCGGTTTCGCGAACCTGGCGACGGCGATCTTCGCGCTTCATCCGGCGTACGTCGACGCCGTAGGGTGGGTCTCCGCCGGCAACCGCGTGTTTGCCGCGTTGCCGTACATCGCCGCGCTGTTGCTCTTCATGAAGTCCCGCGATCAGTCGCCATCAAACACAAGTCAGCAGTCACAAACCACCAGCCGCCTCTGCTACGCAGGGTCGGTCCTGATGTTCGTAACAGCCTTGCTGATGCACTCCTCGACCGTGACGCTCGTGGGCGTTTTGGTCGTGTACGTCTTCTGCGTTGACGGCCAGCCGAAGGACGCGCTGCGGTTGCGAGCGTGGTGGCCGCTTGTGCCGTTCGTGGTGCCTGCCGCCAGCGCGATGCTCGTGCAGTTCTACGTGCGCGACCACATCGCTGTCGAAGGGTTCCACTTTGGCTTCCACATGTTTGCCAACTACGGCTGGTATTTCGGCATGATGGTCGTCCCCGTCGAGACGCTGACATCGCGCGATGCGCTGCAGTCGTTTGCCGAGCGCATCCAACTTATCGCAGCTCTCGTGCTGATCGTTGTTGCGTGCGGGATCGCGTACCGCCGCCCGTTCTGGGGCCTCGGCGTCTTCGCGGTGTCATGGTTTCTGCTCGCGCTGCTGCCTGACGCGACGTTCGTTCTTGGCCAGCAGGGCCGCTTGCTGTACATCGCCGGATTCGCCGGCGCACTATTGTTGGTCACAGCTGTGCTCTTCGTGCGCGATCTTCTGCCGCTGGAGCTGCGCGCGCGGATCGCGCCCATCGCGCCATGGATCGTGGTGGCGGCGATCGTTCCGGTTGCGCTCTACACGGCTGAGCGCGCGAGCAACCTGCGCCACAATACGCGGCCATTCGAGCGCTACGCCATCACGCTGCAGAACGATGGTCCGGAGATCGGCGACGGCGGCACGCTATATCTCGTTGGCAGCCCGGCGCGCGGTGGCCTCTCGCCGGACTCGCATCTGATCACGCTGGCGCAGTTGTACTACGGCGACGTGAATGTTGTCGTCGTGCAGAGTGGGCAGACAGCCCCTGTGCTGCAGTCCGGTGACGCCGTGTTCACGTACACGCCGTGAGCACAACAACGGTCGGCGTCGTCGTGGTGCACTGGCGTGGTATGGACGACCTGCTTGAGTGCCTTGCGTCGCTGGCGCCCGTGGCGGCTGGTGGCGCGCCCGTCGTTCTCGCCGTCAACGGCGGCGGTGATTTCGACGAAGCGCGCGCGAACGCGGCGTGCGCTGGCGTCCGGGTTGTCACGTCGGCGAACAACGGCGGATATGCGGCCGCATGCAACCTAGGTGCGCGCGCGTTGGGCGAAGGCATTGATGCCGTGTTGTTCCTCAACAATGACGTCGTCGTGCCTGCGGGCTTGCTCGAAGCGCTTGCTGCCGCGTTCAATGACCACCCGACGGTTGGCGTCGCGGGAACGCCCGTCGTTTACTACGACAATCCAGCGAAGATCTGGGCCGTCGGCGGGACGATCAACCGCACGCTCGGCTACACGCGCCACGCCGGGTTCAACCGCGGACGCGGGCCGATGACGGGCCGCACCGTTGACTACGTGAATGGCAGCGCGATCGCCGTCCGCCGCGACGTGCTCGAACGAATCGGCGGCTGGGACGAGACGTACTTCCACTTCTGGGACGAAGTCGATCTCTGCGAACGCGCACGGAAAGCTGGCTACGTGTCGTTCGTCGCGCCCGGTCCCGTCGTCCGGCATAAGGTTTCGGCCAGCACGGGCAACCGTGGTTCGGCGCGTTTCAATCGAGCACAGGCGTACTACTTCACGCGCAACCGCGTGCGTTTCTTCGCGCGCCGCACAACGGGCTGGCGGCGCGTGACGTCGCTGCTCGCGCAGAAACTGCTAGTGACGATCGAGGCGTTCAAGGCGCTCCGACGCAGTGATCGCGAGGAGGCGCGCGGCCGAATCGACGGCCTAATCGACGGCTATCTCGGCCGTTCCGGACAGCGTCGAGGTGGTTGGTGAAGGTCGCGATGATCGTCCCCTACCCGATCTTTCCGCCGGACGAAGGCGGCCGTGTCCGCGCGTACAACATCCTCAAGTACCTCGCGCCTGAACACGCGACGCTGTTGTTCACGCCACGCTCTGCGGGCAACGCGACGAGCGATCTGTCAACGAGGATCTTCGAAACGACGCCCGAAGGCCGCCGCCACCAGATCATCGATGCCGGCTTTCTGCGCCGCGCGCACGACATCGCGAAGCGCGAGCGACCGGACGTGATCGTCGCCGAGTATCCGTGGCCGGGCCTGCACGCGGCGTACCTCGCGCGTAGGCTCGGCGTGCCGTTCGTGTACGACGCGCCGAACGTGGAGGCTGACCGATTCCGCAGCACCGGCTCACGCGCGTGGCCCGCGGTGTCCGAATTCGAGCGTGTTGTGACGCGGCTCGCCTCTGGCGTCCTCACAGTGTCGGCCGAGGATCACGCGCGGTTCAGGCAGCGCGGCGTGCCTGACCGCAAGTTGCAGATCGTCCCGAATGGCATCGATCCTGGTTTGTTGCATCCCGATGCAAGGGCAGGCGCGCGCATTCGTGCAGAGCTTGGCATCGCGCCCGCCACGAACATCATGCTGTTCTTCGGGCAGCTTTCGTACGCGCCCAACCGCGAGGCCGTCGACCTCATCGCCAACGAACTCATCCCACGGCTCGACGCGATCACGCAGGACTATGTGTTCGTCATCGCGGGCAAGAACGGTGAGCAGTTGCGGTCGTTCTACACGCACCCGCGCATGCGGTTCACGGGCCCTGTCCCGTCGATCGCGCCGTACATCAACGCAGCTGATGCCGTCGCCGTGCCCGTCGCGAGCGGCGGCGGCACACGTCTCAAGGTGCTGGAAAGCATCGCCTGCGCGCGCCCTCTCGTGTCGACCACGGTCGGAGCGGAGGGCATCGACCGGGCAGCCTGCGGAGAGTTCTTGACGGTCGTTGACGGCTGGGACGGCTTCGCGAATGCGTTGTTGCGTCCGCTAGGCGCGAATGCGGGTAACGTACCCGCGCCGTTTCTCGATATGTATAGTTGGGCGAACATCGTCAAGCGCATCAAGTGGCCGGCTGCGAAGCCCGGCGGGAACGGCACACGTTGACGAACCAGAACGGCCATCGCCGCAAGCGCATCCTCCTCTTCTGTAACTCGCCGTTCGGTCCCGTGATGTCGAGTCCGGGGATCCGCACGCGCCACATGGCGGAGGTCCTCTGCGAGCAGATGCCGGAGGCGCAGATCACGCTCGCCCTGCCGCGCGGCAGCCGCATCCCGCCCGAAGCCGCGCAGATCGGCTACGACGTGGAGATCTACTCGACGTTCTCGATCCCCAAGCTGTTCATGCGGCACGACATCATCATCGCGACGGACTTTCCTGTGCTGGCGATGTTCGCGTTCCCGTTTCGGAAGTTCGTGCTGGACTACTACACCATCTACTTCATCGAGTGGCTCGACCTCGCGAAGGATGTCGCCATCGGCAGTGACCTCAAGCGTGATGTTTGGATCGGCCACAAGCGCCGCCGAATCGGCGCTGAGCTGCTGTACAGCGACTTCCTGCTGACGGCGAACGACCGGCAAAAGGACTACTACATCGGCGCGATGATCGGACTCGGTCTGATCGACCCGCTGGTGTACGACTACGACCCTGGCATGCACAACCTGATCGAGCCTGCGCCGCACGGCATCCGGCCTGACCCGCTGCCGGAACACGGCAAGCCCGCGGTCAAAGGCGTCTTCGCCGGCATCAAGGAGACGGACAAGCTGCTGATCTGGAATGGCGGCATCGTCCAGTGGTACGACCCTGCGACGTTGCTGCAGGCGATGGCGAAGATCTGCGAGCATCGCGACGACGTGAAGCTCGTGTTCGTCGGCGGCGCATACCCGGGCATGGGGCCCGTGGGCCTCGGCGCCCGCTTCCACGAGGCGATCCGCGTCTCGCGCGAGCTCGGTCTGTACAACAGCAGCGTCTTCTTCGAGATGGCGTGGGTGCCGTACGAGCGCATGAAGGACTACATGCTTGAAGCGGACCTCGCGGTGTGCACGTACTTCAACAATCTCGAAACGCACTTCTCATTCCGTACGCGCTTCGTGGACGTCTTCTGGGCCGAACTACCGTTGATTTGCACGGAAGGCGATGTCCTCGCCGATATGGTCCGTGACCGCGAGTTGGGGTTCGCGGTGCCGGAGAAGGATCCGGACGCGCTCGCCGCTGCGATCGAGAAGCTGCTCGACGACCCGGCGCTGTTTGCGCGCGTAAAGGCGAACATCCGCGAGAACAACAAGACGATGGGTTGGACGAGGTCGTTCGAGCACCTCATCCGCTATCTCAAAGACCCAAAGAGCAGCGCGCTCTCGAAGTGGCGGCGCACGGCGATGCTGGGCGGCGCCTGGGCGCAGTGGGTGACACATCGCGCCGCGACGATCTGGATCCGATGACGGACATTCTCTGCATCAGCCTTGGTCCCGTTGGCACGCGCATGGCGGCGCCGGGCATTCGCGCCTTCAACATGGCGCGCGTCCTTCAGCAGCAGGTTCCCGGCGCGCGCGTCACGCTCGCCATGCCGCCCGGCGACGTCTCCGACATCGACCCCGTATCGCTGCCGTTCGCGATCACGCAGGCGACGGGCGCCGAGCTGGTGCGGCTCGCGATGCGGAGCGACGTCATTGTCAGCGGCCAGATCCCGACGGGCCTGCTGCCGGCCGCTATGCGCGGGCGCTTCGTGCTCGACATGTACTCGCCGCTGGTGACGGAGTGGGCGAGCATGTCGCGCTGGGTGGGTAAGCGGCACCGGCGCGCATTGCTCGAAGCGAAGCGCAAGCATCTGATGTTGGAGCTGACCGTCGCCGACCTTGTGCTCTGCGCGAACGAACGGCAACGTGACTTCGTAGCCGGCATCATGGGGACGATGGGGATGGTGACGCCGCGACAGTTTGAAGGCGACCCGTCGTTGCGAAGCCGCATCGCCATCGCGCCGCTCGGCATCCGGCCACACGAGCCTGTGCAGCGCGCCAACGTCATGCGCGGCGTGCGACCGGGTTTCGGCGAAGACGACCTCATCCTGCTCTGGAACGGCACCATCATCGAGTGGTACGACGTCGAGACGCTGCTCCGCGCGATAGCTGTCGTCAGCCAAACGCGCCCTGACGTGAAGTTGGTGTTTCTTGGCACGTCATACCCGCAGGCGAAGAGTGGATTCGAGGACAAGAGCATGGGCACGGGCTGGGTGACCGTGGCGATGGAACTGGCTGAAGAGCTTGGCATTCTCGACAAGCACGTCTTCTTCAACCACGGCTGGGCGGATCCCGAGACGACTGAACAGCACTTGCTTGAGTCCGACATCGGCGTCTCGACGTACTACGACAACCTCGAAACGCACTTCTCGTTCCGCGTGCGGTATCTCGATCTGTTCTGGGCGGCGTTGCCCATCATCTGCACGCAGGGCGATGTCGTCTCGGAGATGGTCGCTTCGCGCAACCTCGGCGCATCAGTCCCCGCAAGCGATGTCGACGCACTTGCGGCAGCCATCCTGCGCCTCGGTGATCCGTCGGCACGCGACGTTTGCCGCCGCAACCTCGATGTGATGCGCGAGGAATACCGCTGGGAGCGCACGCTCGCGCCCGTCATCGACTTCTGCACCTCGCCGCCGCCGCGCGGGCCGGAAAAGCGCGACCGTTACTTCCCACTCGCCTACCGCAGCCTCGATTGGGCGATCTCGGAGGCGCATGAGAAATTGCGCTTCGCTTACCGCAAGAAGTTCCTGCGCAGCGGCTACAGCGGGATGGAGTGACGATGGCGAAGAAGATTCTCGTCATGTCGCACACGACCGTCGGCAGCACGATGGCGTCCGGCGGCATCCGCGCGTATCACATGGCGCGCGTCCTGCAGGAGCAGATGCCCGAAGCGCAGGTGACGCTCGCGATATCTCGCACGACGCCAAGCGACCTCGATCCGGCGACGGTGCCCTTTGCATTCGAGCGCTTTGACGGCAACAACCTGGGACAGCTCGCTCGCGAGAACGATGTCATTGTCAGTACGCGCTTCCCGATCAAGATGATCCCTGCGGCACGCAAGTCGAAGCTCGTGCTCGATCTCTTCACGCCGCTCATCACGGAGTGGGTCGAGCTGACGAAACGCGACCCCGGCCGCCAGCATCGCCGAGCCTGGATCGACTTCAAGCGTCGCGACCTGATGGTGCAGATGTCGATAGCCGACACCATCCTCGTCTCGAACGAACGGCAGCGCGACATGATCCTCGGCGTCATGGGGACGATGGGCATGATCACGCCGCGTATGTTCGAGACGGACCCCGGCCTCGAGCGCCTGTTCAAGATCGCGCCGATCGGTATTCGTCCGGCGACGCCGATCCCCGGCCCGCCGCGCCTCCGCGGCGTCATTCCCGGCATCGGACCCGACGACTTCGTGATCATCTGGAACGGCATCATCGTCGACTGGTACGACATCGACCTGCTGCTGCGCGCCGTGCATCGCTTGAAGGACAAGCACCCGAACCTGCGGCTGTTCTTCATGGGGACGGAGCATCCAGACAGCTACGGAACGAAGACGCTCGAAGGACTCGGCGGTGGCGTGACGAAACGCGCGATCGCGCTGTGCGAGGAGCTGGGCATCCTGGACAACCACGTCATCTTCAACTTCACCTGGGCGAAAAACGACGACACGCAGCAGTATCTGCTCGAGTCCGACATGTCGGTCTGCACGTACTTCGATAGCCTCGAGACCCGCTACTCCTGGCGCGTCCGCTACACCGACGTCATGTGGGCAGGCCTGCCGCTCGTTTGCACGGAGGGCGATATCGTAGCCGACTGGGTGCACGAACGTACGCTCGGCGTACGCATCGCGGAAGGCGATCTGGACGCGCTTACGGGCGCCATTGACCGTCTCGTCAGCGACCGTGAGTTCTACGCGCGCTGCAAGAAGAACATGGAGACCATCCGCGACGAGTTCACGTGGGAGCAGACGATGGCGCCGCTCATCGAGTTCTGCCGCGACCCCTCGACGAGCGTTGTCAGTCGCACGGAGCAGCGCCTTCCCGTCGCAACGCGAACGGCGGACTGGTTCGCGTCGCGCGTGTACTACGAGGCGCGCTTCGGGCTGAAACGCAAGGTCGCCACGATACGCAAGGATTTGATGGCGAAGTACATTTTCAAAGACGACACGATGAGCTAAGTCGCCTAGGCTGCCGTCGCCTCTTCCTCAGCCTCTCCACCGTCCCACACCCCGGCGAGTCCACCGCGTTCGTAGATCACAACCAGCGCGTCGACGACGTCCGGGCGGAACTGCGTCCCGCGGTTTGTGATGATCTCTGCCATCGCGATGTCGAGGGGGCGGCCCGCCTGGTACGCGCGCTCCGACATGATGGCGTCGAGGCTGTCGGCGACGGCGATGATGGCCGACTCCAGCGGGATGGCCTCTCCGGCGATGCCTTCCGGGTAGCCGCCTCCGTCCCAGCGTTCATGGTGGCTGTATGCGATTCGCGCCGCCAGCTCGAATCCGGCGGTGCGTTCCAGAAAGTCGCGCCCGTGGATGCAGTGTTCTTTGAGCAACTCCCACTCTTCGTGTCCGGGCGCGGCACCTGTGGTTGGTGACACACGCTCAGGGCTCGAAAGGAGGGAGTCAGGCACGCGGATCTTGCCGATATCGTGCAGCGCGGCGGCCATGCCAAGCTCGCGTACGTGTTCCGCATCCATCCCCATCTCAACGGCGATTGCTTCCGAGACGACGCGCACGTTCTCGTAGTGGAGGCTCGCTGCTTGCGAGTGCGCTTCTGCGGCTGCGGCAAGGAGCATCACCGTCTCGTCGCGCGAAGCCTCGAGCCTGTCGCTGGCCTGCTGCAGGTGCTCGACGAGCCGTGCCATGCGGATGATGGCGGCGACCTGGCCGGCGACGGCCGTCAGGAACTGCTCGTCGTTGTGTCCGAACGCCTCGGGCTCCTTACTACCGACGGACATCGTCGCGACCATCGCGTCATCGGCGAACAGCGGTACGACGATCGCCGAGAGGATCCCGATTGACAGCAGCAGTTTGCGCTGGTCGTCCGTGACGTACTGGCTCTCAGCGATGCTCTCGATGATCAGCGGGCGTCTCGTCTCGCGTAAGAGATCGCCGACACCGGTGTCGTTCGTGCCCGCGCGCTGCTGGCGGTTCCACTCTTCGATCAGCTCATCAGGCGCTTTGGTAAACGCATTCTGGCTCGCCGTCGATGGCTGGTTGCCAGCTTCCTCCTCAACGAAGACATCGAAGTTCACACCGGCATAGCCACCGCCCACGGACACACGGTGCGCGACGAGCCGCAGCTTGTCGGCCAGCGACTCCTCCGAGGTCAGCAGGGGCACCAGTTCTCCCACCATGCGCGCCGCCCGCTCGGAACCAAGGATGCGCGAAGACGACAAGCCGGTGCCGACGCCCTGTCGCGCCCGCTTCTCGACGTACATCTCTTCGTCAGCCCGCTCGATGAGTTCGGGCAGCGCCGCCGCATCAGCGGGGTAGGAGGCGATGCCGACGCTGGCCACCACCGGCACGCGCGCTCCGGACTCCGGATCGATGACGTGCGCGTCCACGAGTGCGGCATCCACGGCAGCCTTATACGCCGATGCTTCGTTGCCATCGGCGTTGAGCAGCGCAACGAGAAACTCATCACCGCCGTATCGACCAACAATCGCGCCACCCCGGCCGATCGCTTTCGTGACTGCCAGCAGTACGTCGTCGCCGGCCTGGTGGCCGTAGGTGTCGTTAACCGCCTTCATGCCGTCCACATCCACCATTGCGACAGCGAAGTTGATCTCGGCGGCGATCGCCTCCGTAATCACTTCGGAGATGGCGCCGTGGTTGAGCACGCCGGTCAGCGGATCGGTTTTGGAGCGCGCCTGTTCCGCGTCGAGCAACTGCGCGAGCTGCTCGCTCGCGTCGCGCAGTTCATCCTGTGAGCGCTCCAGCTCGGTGTGCGTCTTCTCGAGGTAGTCGTTAAGCGCTTCAAGCTCCCGGGAGCGCTTCTTGAGTGCCGCCTCGTCGCGCTTGCGATCCGTAATGTCGCGCGAGAAGATCGCGAGGCGGACGACAGCGCCGTCGGCGTCGTGGATCGGGTCAATCGTCACGTCAGTCCAGATGCCGTCGCGCTCGTCCTCGTAATGGTTCCGTTCGCCCGTCTCAAATACGTCGTCGTTTCGCGACCTGCGCTGATCGCGGAGGTCGGGCGGAAACAGGTCGAATACGCACGTGCCAATGAAGCTGCGCTCGCTTCGGCCCTGCTTAGCGGCGTGGTCGTTGAAACGCTTTTCCGCTGTGGCGTTCATCGCCAGGATGATGCCTTCACGGTCGACGAGCACGGCGCCATCCGTAGGCGCGTTGAGCAGCGCGCGCGCGGTCTCCTCGCTGTCGCGGAGCGCCTCCTCGGCGCTTACGCGGCTGCTCACGTCGTAGGCGATGCAGATTACGCCCGTGGTTCGTCCGTCTGCATCGACTGTCGGCTCGTAATGCGCCTCGAAGGTAATGCCACCCAGCATTTCGAGGGCCGTGAACGATTCGCCGGCGAGCGTGCGCTCAAAGCTTGCGATTACGGCAGGGAAGGGTTTGTAGAACTCATCGATAGTGGTGCCGAGGAGATCCTGAGATGTTAGGCCGACGGCACGCAGCGCTTCGCCCTCAGCGAGGATGAACGTTCGCTCGGCGTTCACGGCGACCAGTGCGAGAGGTGCACTGTTGACGACGGCGCGCAGGCGCTCTTCGCTCTCGCGCAACGCATCTCGCGCGATCTTCTGCTCCGTGACGTCACGCGCAGTGACCACGGCCTTCAGGTCGCCATCGTCCGTCGCGTAGAAGTTCACGGTGAGATCGAACCACCGAATCGTACCGTCGCCGTGCTTCACGCGCAGCAGTGACACCGCGGACGTTCGTGCATCGGCCGCGCGGCTGAACTCTTCGAGGAAGCTTACGAGGTCGTCTTCCACGACTAGATCCATCGCGTTGATGCCGACGAGAGATGCCGGCTTGTAGCCGATGATGTTCGCGCTGTTGGGGCTTACGTACTCGATGATCCCGGGGCCGCCAATGCCGAGCACAAGATCCGTTGTATGCTCGGCCAGTGAGCGGAAGCGTTCCTCGCTCTCACGAAGTGCGATCTCTCCCTCATGCTCCGCGGTCACGTCGCGGATGCTCCAAACGCGCAGACGTTCGCCGTTCTCGGCTTCGAGCGGGTGCGCATAGATCTCGAACCGCTTGCCACCGAAACCCTCCCAGGCGCCCGCATTCGCAGGCTCGTCCAGTGGCAGCGAACTGATCGCCAGCACGAGTCCCTGCGGGTCGGTCGCTTGCTCGACAATGTGCTGGACAAACGCGATCGAGTCGTGGCTATCCAGAACTTGCTGGGGAACACGGAGCATCTGGGCGGCGCGGCTGTTCCAGTAGAGCAGCGTGCCACCCGGCTTGGTCACGAGGATGCCGTCGGCCGTGGACTCAAGGGTCGCGCGGAATAGCTCCTCGCTGTGTCGCAATGCATCCTCCGCTTCCTTGCGCGCGGTGATGTCGCGCGATGATGTGTGAATCTCGATCACGCGGCCTGTTTGCGGGTCGCGGATCATGCGGTTTGTCGCTTCGAGCCAGATGGTGCCGCCGTTGTTGTGTGGCACGCGGAAGGTTGTGCTGAACGCTGTTGTGCCGTCGCTCATCAGGCGCGATGCGTCGTCCAACATCGCGGTGTCCTTGCGGTGGACGAGCTGTGGAAGCTGCATGCCGACGATCTCTTCCGGTAGGAAGCCCGTCACGGTCGTCACCGAAGGCGAGATCCAAAGGCAGGTTCCTTCATCGTCGTAGCGCGCGATGATGTCGGTCGCGTTCTCCGCCAGCAGGCGGAATCGCGCTTCGCTCTCTTGCAACTCCTCTTCGCGCTGGATGCGTGCAGTGACATCGCGCGTCGTCGATTGCACTTCGACGATCGCGCCGTTCTCGTCGCAGATCGCCCGGCTCTTCGCCTCGAGCCATATGTAGTGGCCGTCCTTGTGGAGGAACCGGAAGCTCGAGGTCGTGTTCATGCGGCCATCGGCCATCTGCTGCATGATCTCGAGCACGGCAGTCACGTCGTCCGGATGCAAGTTGGGTGCCGCGTCCTTGCCGATTAGTTCGTCCGGCGCGTATCCGGTGATCGCGAGCGAGGATGGCGAAATCCAGAGGCATGTGCCATCGAAGGCATAGCGCCCGATGAGGTCGGTCGAGTGCTCGGCCAACAAGCGGAACTGCTCTTCGCGTTCCCGCAGTTCACTCTCGGCTGCCAGGCGCGCTGTGATGTCGCTGAACGAGCAAATGACCTGGTGTACGTCTCCGTCCGCGGTGAGCAGGGGTTGTGCGCTCACCAAGAGCCAGATACGCCGGTCATGTTCGGGGCTGTCGACGCCCATCACGACGTCCTGTACGGCTTGCCGCGTTGCGATCGCGCGGAGCACGGGCCGTTCCTCGTCCTGGAAGTCCGTGCCGTCCTCGTGAACCGTGCGCCATGTCGGGTCGTAAGGCGTATGCCCAACAAGCTGATCCAGATTCACGCCAAGCAAGCGCGGCGCGGCTTCGTTCGCTACGAGGATTTTGGCTTCGGCGTCAAGAAGCAGGATCCCGGCGCCGAGATTCTGGATCAGTGTACGAAAGCGCACCTCGCTCTCGCGCACGTCATCCTCGGCCTGTTTCCTCGCCGTAATGTCACGCGCAGACATCTGGATCTCGATGACAGTGCCATCCTCCGCGCGCACGGCCTGGTTCTTGCTCTCGATCCACAAATAGCCGCCGCATTTGCGCGGAAAGCGGTACTCCGCCGTAACGCTGCTCGTCGCGTCTAGTGCCTGCTGCTTCGCTGCGAGCGCTTTCTCCACATCGTCCGGGTGAATGAACACGCGGGGGAACTGTCCGATGATGTCTTGCGGCGCGTAGCCGCTCACGACTTCGATGGACGGCGAAATCCACGTGCATACGCCGGATGGATCGAAGCGCGCGATGATGTCGGTCGCGTTTTCGGCAAGAAGGCGGAAGCGCTCTTCACTCTCGCGGACGTCATCCTCGGCCTGTTTGCGCGCAGTAACGTCCCGGGCAGTGAGTTGTATTTGTATGACGTCGCCAGTCTGAGGATCGCGGATAGATTTGCTCTTGCTCTCCATCCAGAGGAAATGCCCATCCTTGTGAGGAAAGCGAAACACGGAGGTCGTGATTCCGTCGGAAGCGAGCACCTCCGCGCGCTTGGCCGCGGCTTCCTCCAGGTCTTCCGCATGCACGAGAAAGCGTGGGTACGTGCCGATCAGCTCTTCAGGCAGGTATCCAGCCATCGTTGTGATCGAAGGCGAGACCCACGTGCATTCGCCGTCGGGGGCGAATGTCACGATGATGTCGCTCGCGTTCTCCGCGAGAAGTCGGAAGCGTTCTTCACTCTCGCGAAGTTCCGACACGGCCTTCTTTCTGGCAGTGATGTCGCGGCCGGACATGTGTATCTCGGTAATGGCGCCCGTTTCGCCATCGCGAACGGCTTTGCTTGTGAGTTCGAGCCAGATTGTTCGGCCATCCTTGTGCGGAAACCTGTACTCGACGGTGCCACTCCAGCCTTCGGCAGCGCGCGTCCAGACCTTTTGGCCGCGCGCGTAGTCTTCGGGCAGAACAGTCTGCTCGGGCCGGAGGGCGATAAACTCCTCGGGCGCGTAACCCGTTACGGTCTCCACCGAGGGCGACACCCACGTGCAGGCGCCGGACGGTGAATAGCGTAGAATCACGTCGCTTGCGTTTTCCGCGAGCAAGCGGAAGCGCTCTTCGCTATCGCGTAGCCGTTCCTCCGCAGCCAAACGCAGCGAGATATCTGTGAATGTGACGACCACTTGGCGCTCGCCATCGGGGCCCATGCGTGGCTCCGCCGAAACGAGCAGCCAGAGGATGGCAGCATCGTCACCTCGCCTTATGCCGACGACGGCATCGCGAACGGGTTTTCCGGTGCGCAACACCACCACTTCTGGTTGTTCGTCGAGCGGCAACGGCGAACCGTCGTCGCGCACAAGTTCCCACGGCACATCATGCGGCGTGCTGCCGAGCATCTGGTCGTGCGTCAGGCCGAGCAGCTGCAGGCACGTGTCGTTTGCATGCAGGATCTCGCCATTGGGTCCATGCAACAGCACGCCGACCTGAAGGTCGTTCACTAGCGTTCGAAAACGGCGCTCCTTCTCGCGAAGATCCTGCTCCGTTTCCTGTTGCGCTGTGATGTCGCGCGAGAAAAGCGTCGTCCTGTACTCGCCCGTGGACGCGCGGAACGCGCGCGCCGTACTCTCGATCCAGCGCCATGATCCGTCCTGGTGCTGCATACGCACGGTGAACCGCGCTGAACGCCGCTGTGCGACCATCGCCTGGAGGTCGGCCGCGACGCTGCGGCGGTCATCAGGGTGGATCAGGTCGTATAGGCTGCCGCCCAGCACGTCCTCGGGCGCGTAACCGAGGGCATCGCCATAGCCCGCGCTCGTGAACACGAAGCGTTCGTCGACGATCTCTGCCACAAGGTGAAAGGAGTCCTCGATAAGGGTGCGGTAGCGCAATTCGCTGTCGCGAAGGGCTGCCTCCGCCTGCGACCGTTCGAGTTCCGCGACGACGCGCGACGCCAGCGCAGAAACAATCGTAGCGGCTGGCTCTATTTCGATGCCGGGCGCGTCGCTCGTCAGCTCGACCACACCCACGACATCGCCCCGTCCGTCGACGATGGGCACGCCGAGGTAGCTCTCGGCGTAAAGCCGGGCGAGCCTGTCGTCCTGCGGGTGCTCGGCGCGAGCACCTGCCGCGTGGTGTATGACGCCAGCCTGCATGACAAGCTCCGCGGCGCTGTCGGGCAACACCCGTTCGCTGGCCGGAGGAAGCCCGGACCGCGTCCAGGAGCCAAGCAGCACCGTGCGCGTGCCGTCAGGCGTCAGCTCGCAAATCGCCACGTCGCAGGCGCCGAACGCGCGCGCGCATTCCTGCGCGAGTGCGCGATAGAACTCCGCACCGGCGGTGTGCGCAATGCCGCCTGTGATTGCACGTAGCGCTGCGTCCGTGCGACCGGAGTCGGCGCCGCCCGAAACCGCGCCGCTCGCGTTTGCCGGCGCGTCCTGCCCAGCCAAATCGTTGCTCATGCCGCCCTCGTAGCGTCGGTTCGTCGCCCACAGCCCTTGCTGGCTTTTGAGTATCGGATGCTGGGTACGTGCGCTGAATCGGGAGTGGGCGCGTGATGGCAGTCATGCAGAGCAGGCGGGAGCATGCGTCGAGTTCTTGGTATGCTCGGATCAAACGGAGCGGTGTCGCCGCCCGGATCTCGTAGGTGCCAGCACCCGGCACGCGCGTCGCAACAAAGCCCATCCGTCGCTGGAGGAACCCCTTGGCCAAGGAAACGCTGTCAGTCACCGATAACCGCACGGGCAAGCAGTACGAGATTCCGATCGAGGACGGCACCGTTCGCGCGATGGACTTCCGCCAGATCCGCGTCGAGGACGACGACTTCGGCTTGATGACGTACGACCCGGCCTTCACCAATACGGCGTCATGCCGCAGCGCCATCACGTACATCGACGGCGACAAGGGCATCCTCGAATATCGCGGATATCCCATCGAGCAGCTCGCCGAGCACAGCACATACCTCGAGACGGCGTACTTGCTCCTGAACGACAAGCTCCCGAACGAGAAGGAGCTGAAGGAGTGGGTGCACAACATCACTTATCACACGATGGTGCACGAGAACATCAAAAGGTTCGTCGACGGCTTCAACTACGACTCGCACCCGATGGGCATGCTCATTGGAACGGTCGGCGCCCTTTCGACGTACTACCCCGACGGCAAGGATGTCGACGATGCGCAGGCGCGTGAACTGCAAACGTGGCGGCTCATCGCCAAGATGCCGACAATCGCCGCCTACGCGTACCGCCGCACGCGCGGCCTTCCGATCATCTATCCCGACAACGCTATGTCGTTCCCGGCGAACTTCTGCAGCATGCTCTGGCGCCATGTATCCGAGAAGGACTACCGGCCGGATCCGGTGCTCGAAAAAGCGATAGACGTGCTCTTCATCCTCCACGCCGATCACGAGCAGAATTGCAGCGCCAACGCGATGCGCGCCGTAGGCAGCTCCAGACCCGATCCGTTCAGCGCCACTGCGGCCGCGTGCGCAGCGCTCTATGGCCCGTTGCATGGCGGCGCGAACGAAGAAGTCCTGCACATGCTCAACGAGATCGGCGACATCAAGAACATCCCGGACTTCATCAAGAGGGTGAAAGCCGGCGAAGGTCGTCTGATGGGCTTTGGCCACCGCGTCTACAAGAACTACGACCCACGCGCGAAGATCATCAAGAAGACCGCGTACGAGGTGTTCGATGTCGTCGGTCGCAACCCGCTGCTCGACATTGCGTTGGAGCTGGAGAAGATCGCCCTTGAGGACGAGTACTTCGTGTCACGCAAGCTCTACCCGAACGTCGACTTCTACAGTGGCCTCATCTATCAGGCGCTCGGCTTCCCGCTTGAGATGTTCCCCGTGCTCTTCGCAATCCCCCGCACAGCGGGCTGGGTCGCGCAGTGGCGGGAGATGATCACGGATCCGGAGCAGAAGATCGCGCGGCCGCGTCAGATCTACACCGGGGCGCGCGAACAGACGTACGTGCCTGTCGGGCAACGCTAAGCTCCGCCAACGACGGGCTGGCGCATCTGAGGTCGGTCCGGTACCTCACGGACGACGCTTGGTCTCGTTCGGCGACTGCGGCGGAGCTAAAGCTCCGCGGGTACAGTCATTACCCCGACGACCGACGACCCAACGACCGACGCCTACAGCGTCGTCTCGAACGCACGCACTGCCGCATCCAGTTCGAACAGCTCGCGCTGTAGCGACGCTTGGTAATCCGCCGGCGTTGCGAACCCCGTCGGCGACAAACGCTGCTGGATCACGCCGCGCATTTCACCGACGGCCTTTGCGAGCGACTCCGCGGCCGTGCGATCGCGCATGCTCGTTGCACTGGTCGCCAGCCGACCCAGCTCGAATCCAACCTCGTCGAGGCGCGAGTTCTGCCGGTTGAGCCACTCAAGGTCGTCGCTCATCGCCGCCGCACCCGCTGCGGGCGAAATGCCTGCGCGGAGGTCGCCGTGGAGTGAGCTCGCCTTGCCGTACGTCAGGCGCGCGTCTTGCGCCCACAGCTCGCGCTCATCCGCAGCAGCCACGGCAGCAGCAGCGTCCGAGCTGCGGTTGCGCGAGATGATAAAGCCGGCGATCGCACCAACGACAGCGATCGCACCGATCGCGAGCAGCACCCAGAGCATCAAGTTGCTGTCTGAGTCGCCCCCGTCGGCTTCGTCATCGCCTCCCGCCTGTGCGGTCTGGGTGGCGATCGCGGCAGCGTCGGGCGTCTCCGTGCCTTCCTCTTCAGTCTCGGTTGGCGCAGGTGTTTCAGTTGGTTCGGGTGTGTCCGTAGGTGCCGTCGTGCTTGTTGGTTGCGGCGTATCCGTTGGTGGCACCGGTGTGTCAGTCGCGGGCACAGGCGTGTCGGCGGGCACGGGCGTGTCGGCCGGCACTTCCGTCGGATCCTCGCCGGCAAATGCGAGGTGCGGCTGTCCTGCGAGCGCCGCCGTCCCGGCGATTGTGACGGCCAGGGCGATTCCCATCAGCCATGTGAGCGTTGTTCGTGACATCAGAACCGCCTCCCTGCGACTGCGCCAGACGGCGAGCGTCTGCGGCTTGCTGCCGAGATTGTACGCTGCACGCGGACAGCGACACAGGAGCACAGCACCATGACCATCGACCCGATCGCTTACAACCGCGACGCCTGGGACAGGCAGGTCGAAGCCGGCGACGAATGGACGCGGCCCGTCACGCCAGATGTGATCGCGCGCGCACGCAAAGGCGATTGGTCGATCGTCCTCATCGGCTACGAGCCCGCGAGCCGCGACTGGTTCCCGGACGACCTCGGCGGCGTTGACGTCCTCGGCCTCGCATCAGGCGGCGGGCAGCAGGGCCCGGTGCTCGCCGCCGCAGGCGCGAACGTCATGATCTTTGACAACTCTCCGAAGCAGCTCGCGCAGGATCAGATGGTCGCCGACCGCGAAGGGCTGACGATCCGCACGGAGCAGGGAGACATGCGCGACCTCAGCGTGTTCGCCGATGCGTCGTTCGACATGATCTTTCATCCGGTGTCCAACCTGTTCTGTCCGGAGATCCTGCCTCTCTGGCGCGAGTGCTTCCGCATCTTGCGTCCGGGAGGGTCGCTGCTTGCGGGGTTCCTGAATCCCGATCTCTATATCTTCGATCGCGAGGCGGAGGATGACCGCGGCGAACTCATCGTCCGCCACAGCTTGCCGTACTCCGATCTCACGCACATGACGGAGGAGGAGCGCGCGCGGTTCATCGGCGAGGGCCCGGTCGAGTACAGCCACACACTGGCCGACCAGATCGGCGGGCAGCTCGCTGCTGGCTTCACGATCACGGGCTTTGCGGAGGCGCCGCACCACAGCGGCATCACGGCGAAGTACATGCCGGGTTACTTCGCGACAAAAGCGCTGAAGCCGTAGCTTTCGCGCAGGAGCTACACGCAAGAATCTGCCATTAAGAGCGAAGCGATGAAGCTAGCCTTTTTCCGGCTCCGGCGCGTAGTGCGACAGCGCCAGCGGAACCTCAGCCGCAGCCCATTCGATCCTCGATATCTCTGTGTTCTTCCTCCGAGCTACTACGGCCTAGGCATCAGCGTCGGCGGACTGCCGCCACTAACCACCGCCTTCACTCGCCCCTCGATGACGTCGTTGTGCTCAGGGTGCGTGAGGATGTAGAAGCGTTCGTTGATAATGCCGTCCAGCACGATGCTCGCCGTCTCAGATGGCGGCATGCCTTCGGCGAAGATGCCCTTGATCATGTCGAGCATCATCTTCTCCGGTGAGCCCTCGGCTGGTTCCGGCGGCGGCCCGCCCGGATAGTTGCGTCCGGACTCGATGATTCTAGTGTTTGTTAGCGCGGGGCACAGCACGGACACGTTCACCTTGCCACCCGCCATCTTCAACTCGTGGTACAGCGACTCGCTGTAGCCGACGACGCCGAACTTGCTCATCGTGTACTGCGGTCCCCCTGCACCGGCGATCAGGCCGGCCACCGAAGCTGTGTTGACGATGTGCCCCTCGTCGCCACCCTTGATCATCAGTGGCACGAAGGCGCGCACGCCATGCACGACGCCCCAGAGATTGACGCCGAGCACCCACTCCCAGTCGGTCATCGGCGCGTCCCACGAGGCGACCGGGCCGCCACCACCGACGCCCGCGTTGTTGCAGACGATGTGCACGCCACCGAAGCGCTCGATCGTCTTGTCAGCGAGCGCCTGCACGTCGGCCATCTTCGACACGTCCGTGCGCACCGCGAGCACCGTCGCGCCCGCCGCCTTCATCTCTGCCTCAGCCCCATCCAGCGCGCCCTGCTCGACATCGGCGATGACGACATTCATCCCCTCTGCCGCGAACCGGTCCGCGAGCCCGCGCCCGATGCCGCTTGCGCCGCCGGTTACAACCGCGGTCCGTCCCTTGAAGTCTTTCACGATGACACCTTCTTTCTTTTTGCTCCGGCCTGGTTCCTTGTGGCGAGATCGAAGACCGTCACCAACTCCTTCGCATAGCCTTTGATATCGAAATCTGCATCATTCGCCAGCGCCGGCGGCAACATGTCGATCGATGCTCTAATCGCGAAAGCCATTGCACCCGCATTGAAATCGCGGAACTCACCTGACTGTTGCCCCGACTGCAGCAGCTCGACCAGGTGCGAATTCATGTAGTCGTGTCCACCAGGCCTGAACTTCGATACGCCGTCACGATCGCGGAAGCCGCCGAAGATCTCGACGAGGGCGATGATGTAGATGCGGCGTTCAGCCATGTAGGCGATGTTGGACTCGATGTAGGCGTGCAGTGTGTCGCGTACGGTCGGCTGCTGTTCCAGCCGCGGCAGCATGAACTCGGCAGCGATCAGGTAGACGGACTCGACGACCTTGCGGATGAGGTCGTCCTTGCCATCGAAGTAGTAGAGGATGACGCCCTTGCTCACCCTCGCACGCTTCGCGATCTCCGCCAGCGTGGCCCTCGCGAACCCCACGTCGGCGATGGCCTCGATCGCGCACTCGATGATCTGCGCACGCCGGGCCGCCTCGATGAAGGAGGGCTCGTCGTGGGAGGACGATGATGCCTGAACACCCGTTGGAGATGTTGACCGCACGGTCAGATATTAGTGACGGCGGTCAGCAAAGTCAAGGGTTGGACGGCCGCTCCCGAACTGATGGGCTGACAAGCTGACACGCTGACTAGCTCACAGGCATCGGAAACACGCGGACGAACGACGCGAAGAACTCGTCGTCCGTCTGCACCCGCCCGAACGTCTCGACGTACTCCTCGTCGGACATCGCCGGCCGACGCGTCGCGAACACCTCCGCATCGACGCCGACGCGATAGCGCAGTTTCGGTGCGGCGGTCGTGATTGCGTGCTCGATCATTTCGGCGACGAGTTGCGGGTCCTGCGCCGCCGCCTTGCCGCCCATGTAGATGCCCGCCATGCGCCGCTCGACGTTCGCGTACGGGCCCTCGCCCGCAGCGCCGTCCGCAACGGAGACGACTGCCTTGTCGATAATGGGCGTCGCGAAGAACCCCGGCTCGACGATCGCGACGCGGACGCCGAACTGCATCACCTCGATCGCCATCGCCTCGCTGATCGCCTCCAGCGCATGCTTCGTCCCCGCGTACAATCCGTTGCCCGCGCCGACGATGAGCCCCGCGACAGAGCTGATGTTGATGATGGCGCCGGATCCGCGCTCGCGCATCGAGGGCAGTGCCGCACGCGCCACGCGTACGCAGCCGAAGACGTTCGTATCGAACATCGCCTGCATCTGCTCGTCGGTGGCGAGTTCCATCGCGCCCAGATCGCCGATGCCGGCATTGTTGACGACGGCGTCGATCTGGCCCGCATCCGCGAGGGCCGCCGCCACGCCCGCCTGTACGGATGCGTCATCGCAGACATCCATCTTCAAGACCGTGATCTGCAGGCCTTCGCTTTTCGCCGCTTCAAGCAGCGGTTCGCCGCCCGTCTCCGGTGAGCGCATCGTCGCGAAGACGCGATGCCCCTTCCGCCCCAGATGCAACGCCGCCGCTTGCCCCAGCCCCGTGCTGGCACCCGTGATAAGAATTACTGCCATGTCAGTCACCTCCTCTGCCCGGAATCCTATGCCAATCGCGGCCTAAGCTCCCCTCTCCATAGCGTGAGGGGGTTTGGGGGTGAGGTGTCCCGGCCACCAGCACCGGTTCTTGACTGCGCAGGTGTAGCGAGACTGGGGCCAACAGCGTTCGATCCCGTGAGAACGTTCGTCAAGGACGCCCGCAGTTGTTGACGCCCGTTCGCCCCGTGCCCTACCGTGAACCATCACGAGGGTGGCAGCGTCAGACGAGACGCAGGGCAGAGGGAATTCGTGACAAGATCCATGATTCGCGCAGCCGCGCTGCTAGTCGCCGTCACGGCGATTGTGCTCGCGATTGGCTCGTACGGAGCCCCGGCCTCGTACGCAGGCGAACCGATCCCGCCGCCGAATGTCTGCCCGACCGACGTCACGAACAACCGCACGGTGAACTCCGGCGACCTGCTCGCCGTCGCCCTCCACTACGGACTTCCGGGCGATCCCGGATACGACGCCGCCTACGACATCAACAGCAACGGCAGCGTCAACTCCATCGACCTGCTGATCGTCGCCCTCTCGTACGGTCACTGCGACTATGTCATCCCCGTCTCCAATCTTCAGACGACGGGCACGCCGACGAACGGCTTCGGCCCGTTCGAGCGTGACATGTCGAATGGCGATGCCGGCACCGGTGACGGTCTACCGATTACCCTCAACGGACTCACGTACGCAAAGGGCCTCGGCGTGCACGCGCTCAGCGACCTGAGCTTCACCGTTCCCGCGGGCTGCACGGAGTTCACGGCGGTCGTCGGCGTCGACGACGAGATCACGAGCGAAGAGGCCAACATCCGGTTTGAAGTGTGGAACAGCACGATCACCCGCCTGTATGAGTCGCCCCTGCACAGGGCTGCCGATCCTGGCACGGCCATTAGCGTCGACATCAGCGGTGTCACGACGTTGCGCCTTCGCGCCGTCCCGGGCCCATCGGATGTCTTCGACCATGGCGACTGGGCAAACGCAGTACTCGTCTGCGATGGCGGTGACTTCACCGCGCCCATCATCTCCAACGTCGACGACGCGCCCCTGGCCGATCGCGCGACAATCACCTGGAACACCAACGAACTCGCGAACTCCCGGATCGAGTACGGGCCGAACGCCAGTTACGGCTCGATGACGGCGCTCGACTCGCTGCTCGTCGCTTCGCACAGCGCGCAGATCACCGGCCTGACACCGAACACTCAGTACCACTACCGCGTGCTGTCGCGCGACGCTGCAGGCAATCTCGCGACGGGCACGGACCAGACCTTCACGACCGCCGCGGCTTCGCTCTTCGGACCGCCGGCGCCCTTCGCGGCAGGCAACGAAGCCCATGGGATCGCGATCGCCGACCTCAACGGCGACACGTTCAATGATCTCGTCACGGCGAACGCTGCCAGCGACACGATCACCGTCCTCATGGGCAACGGCGACGGCACGTTCGACCCGCCGGTCCCCTATGGCACGGGCGACCAGCCGAAGGCCGTCATGCTGGGCAACCTGAACGGCGACGCGTTCATCGACGCCGTCACGGCAAACCAGGGCACGAACAACGTCAGCGTGCTGCTCGGCGCAGCCGGTGGCACATTCGGTGCAAAGTCGGACATCGCGGCCTGCTCCGGCGCCCACGAAGTCGTGCTGGCGCAGCTCAACACCGGTACCGCACTCGACATCGCCTGTGCGGGCTGGGGCGCTTCGCAGATGAAGGTGCTGCTGGGCACGGGCACCGGCACGTTCGCGGCGGCTGTCACGTACACGGCAGGTACGGCGCCACACTCGATCACCGCGGGCGACTTCAACAGCGACGGCAGGCAGGATCTCGCGACGGCGAACCACGGCTCCGGCGCGTCGGCCACGATCAGCGTCTTCATCGGCAACGCTGCCGGGAGCGGCGTGTTCGCAACGCAAGTCACGTACGCGGCGGGTGGCAACGGACCGCACTCGATCCGCACCGCCGACCTCAACGGCGACGGTGATCTCGATCTCGTTACGGCGAACAACCAGAGCGACAACATCGGGATCTTCTATGGGAACCCGGGCGCGGGCGTCGGGACGTTCCAGGCTGTGCAGAACATCACGGTCGGCAACACGCCGAAGGGGATCGCGATCGCCGACATCAACATGGACGGGAAACTCGACATCCTGACGGCGAATATCAACGACAACTACCCGAA
This sequence comes from Dehalococcoidia bacterium, assembly GCA_021731085.1. Classification (GTDB taxonomy): domain Bacteria; phylum Chloroflexota; class Dehalococcoidia; order DSTF01; family JACRBR01; genus JACRBR01. The sequence goes on along the minus strand of JAKFYB010000016.1, from coordinate 24,141 downwards.
CCTCGTGAACCCGGGCGGCGACACGATCAGCGTGCTGCTGGGCAACGGTCTTGGCGTGTTCCAGCCACCCGTGCCATACGCCGTCGGTCAGGGCTCATTCGCCGTCGCCGTCGGCAACCTCAACGGCGACACGAAGCCGGATATTGCGACAGCGAACTGGTGGGATGCGGGCGTCACGGTTCGGTTGAATACGTTGCCCTAGTTGCACAGGCCCGGGTGGCTAGTGATCTGCACAAAGTCATTCGGACCCGGCGACGTATCAAACCTGCAAACAACGTCCCCGTCGACGACGTTTCCGGCGCCAACGACATTCAAGTCATTCACGCCGCCGTTGCCTGAGTGTTCATTGCCGCGCAGGGTATTGTTGTCGCCAATTTCGGTGCCCTTACCGCCATTGAACGAAACGAAGTTTCCTTCTACGAGCGAGAAGTTCAACACGGCCATTCCCAATATCGCGTTCTCCGTCACGACGCAGTTCCGGACAACACCAAAGTTCACTTCTATCCCTATCGCGTTGAGGCTGGCGTTGCAATCCCTCAGAGACGAGCGTGCTCCAATTCTGAATCCGTAGTTCAGGTTGCTGGATGCCTGCACGTCATGCACGCTGCTTTGAAGAGCGATCGAAACGTCCACTCCGTCATTCCATCCGCGCACGGATCCATTGCGAATCGCGATGTTCCGGAATCCTCCGCTCAACGAAATTCCGTCACCCGGCGACGAGCCGCCCAACAATCGGAACCCTCCGAGGTCGATCGTGACGTTGCTCGTCGAGATCGTGATGCCTGGCTGGCCCGGCGCGCCCGTCAGGTCACGGGTCACGTAGTAGTAGCCCGGCTGCGTGATCGTGATGGGCAGCGACGAGATCGGCGTTCCCGGCTGTCGCACGCCGTCCGTCGATCCTGGTGGGCCCGGCGGATCCAGCGGGCCACCGTACGCCCGCGTCGCGAACATCGCGATCAGCACGAGCAGTACCGCGAGCAGAAGGACGGTGTTGAGTCGAGACCAGGACCAAGTCATCGCGAACCTCCGTCGGGGATGGGCGGCTCAGGGGTGCCGCTGCACCTAGATGCAAAGCCTACGATCGGGCGGGATTCGGCGTCAACGAGACGCGTCAATATCAGTGGACTGACGGGCGCTGCGCGCTTTTACGCTGGCCGGCGTAGCTCAGTGGTAGAGCAGCTGTTTCGTAAGCCTCATCATGCTAAGCGCTGTGCTACAGACGTGAACCCCCGACCACACACCGCACAGTTATCTGTTGTCCGATTCGCCGCCGATGAGTGACGTCGCGTTAGCGCGACCCACGGTGGCAGGCGAGAAAAGCCTCTGCTAGCATGCGCTCACCAAAAAGTGGCTGCGGCTGACAGCAGCCCGATGCCGATGTCCGTCATCGGCGAGTCGAGATTTTCGGGAGGAGCACAGCCGATGGACGTGAAGACTTTACTGCGCGAACAGATGCAAAGCCTGCACGGGACGATGGAAGCAGCGATCGGCGATTGCAGTGGGGACGCAGTTTCGAAGAAACACCCTGGCGCCACCATCAATTCCATAGGCGCTGTCTACGCACACACGATCTTCAGCGAAGACGGACTGGTAAACGGCCTGATCCGCGGCGGGACGCCCGTCTACTTGGCCGGTGGCTGGGCGCCCAAAGTCGGCGTTGACATGCCGCAGGGCGGCATGGAGCCCGATTGGACCGTGTCGTTCGACCTCAGCCTATTCCGCCAATACGCCGCCGCTGTCTATCAGTCCACCGACGAGTATCTCGCCTCGGCTAGCGACGCCGATCTTGCTAAGGTCGTCGATGCCGGCTTTGCTCCCGCCATGCCCACGTCCTCGTTCTTCGCGAATATCCTCGCGTGGCACGCCGCCACCCATCAGGGAGAGATCTCCGCTTTGAAGGGCGTCCAGGGCGTCGATGGTCTTGTCTTCGGTCATTAGAACGTGCATGGCAAGCGGAATCGGTCCACTACCGCACGCAGAACCGATACACGCACCCGGCTGATCGCCTCGCCGCACGGTTCGCTATACTTCCCTCTCACGCGCCGGCGTAGCTCAGTGGTAGAGCAGCTGTTTCGTAAACAGCAGGTCACGGGTTCGAATCCCATCGCCGGCTCCACTCAGAAACACAAACACGCACCCACACCGGGTGCGTGTTCTAGTTTTGGCTGTTGGCCCGAATAGGGCGGACTCAGCACCCGCGTTGCACCGCAGCCTCCGAGAGGAGATTTACGAACGCCGCGTGCTCGTCGCTGCCGACGACGGACAGCGGTGGCGCTTCGTGGCCGAGTGTCCGCCCCTTGAGCCGCATCACGCGATCGTACGACTCCGCGATACGCTCCTCGCTGAGCCGTCCGGACCGCACGGCCTCCGCAAGCGCCACCGCGGTCTCGATCGCGCCGCTCTCGCCGCTGTACAGCGCGATGTCCGCGCCCGCCTCGATCGCCATCACGGCCGCCTCGCCCGCGCCCCAGCGGTCGGACACCGCCTGCATCTCCAGCGCGTCCGTGATGATCACGCCGTCGAAGCCGATGTCGTTGCGGATGAAGTCCATCACCGGCCGCGAAAGAGACGCCGGCACGCCCGCAGGATCAATCGCCGTATAGTCGATGTTCGACGTCATCAGCACATCGCTCGCCGAAGCCGCCGCGCGAAACGGCGCGAGATGCTGCGCCTCCAGCTCCGCCACCGCCGTATCGACGATGATGCGCTCGTCGTGCGAGTCATCGCTCGTCATGCCGTGGCCCGCGAAGTGCTTGATGGTGGTTACGATCCCGGCCTGGTGCAGGCCCTCGATTGTCGCGAGTACCATCGGCGTCACGACGTCAGCCGTCGCACCGAACGCGCGGTCGCCGATGACGGTGTTCGCTGGGTTCGTGAGGACGTCGGCGTCTGGCGCGAGGTTCATGTTCACACCGGCGGCGGCCATCTCCGTGCCTGTCACCAAACCCGCCTGCCGCGCGAACTCCGTCTCGCCGATGCATCCGAGGACGGCGGCTGCGGGCATCTGCGTGAACGGTGGGCCCAGCCGGATGACGCGCCCACCCTCCTGGTCAGCGGAGATCAGCATGCCGATCCGGTTCGCCTCGACGGCCATCGCCTGCAGGCCCTCGGTCATCGCCAGCACCTGCTCCGGCGTGTCGGCGTTGGCTGCGAGCAGTGTCACGTTGCCGACGTGATAGTCGCGCACCAGCGTCGCCGCGCCTTCCACCGTCGTGCCTGAGAACGCCCCCATGATGAGCTGGCCGACCATCTGTTCGACCGTCGCGTCGGCGGCAATGGCAGTTGGTGAAGGCTCGACGGTGGGAGTAGGATCAGGCGCGGGTGTAGCTGTCGCGCTCGGCGGCGACGTTGGTGTTGTCTCCGCATCGCCACCGCCGCACGCCACACCAAACAGCGCCGCAGAGGCGAGCACGCTGAGGGCGAGCACGAATGTCACTCTCACAAGACGCAGTATCCCATGCCGGACGGAGTGTTCATGTCACGAGCACGCTTGCGATGCCCAGGTACACGAGAATGGACAGCAGATCCTGGAACACTGTCGCGAGCGGCCCGCTCCCAAACGCCGGATCCCAGCCTGCTCTCTCAAAAGCCCACGGTAGTGCCATCGCGACGGCCGTTGCCATCGAGCATGCTGCGACAAGGGCGAGTGACACCGAAAGCGCGACGTCTGCCTCGCCCCAGATCACGAACGCGATCGGGAAGAAGACCCCACCGAGCATGAGTCCCGCGAGAATGCCTGTCATCAGTTCGCGTACGGCAATGCGCCTGATACCTACGCCAACGGAGAGACCACGTATGACGAGCGTCTCCGTTTGCGTGCCGACCGCATCGGCGAGATAGACGATGCCGGGCATGAAGAACGCGATCAACACATGCTCGTTCAGATCCGCTTCAAACAGGCCGACAATGCTCGCCGCAAAGACCGCTCCGACCAGTCCAATCAGCAACCACGGCAGCCGGTGCCACAGGCGACGTCCGAGCGATTCCTCGCTCGCATCGCGTGCTTGCGTGCTTTGGCGAAGCACACCGCCCATACGTGCCATGTCTTCGTCGTGCTCATTGAGCAGCACCCGCAAGAGCTGTGCCGGCGCCAGCATGCCGTGAAACGTCCCTTCGTGGTCGACGACGGCGAGCGCGCTCTCGCCGTGCTGTACGGCCTTCCAGGCGGCGACCTCCTGGTCGATACCCGGCGCGACCGACGGAGGATCTGCGTCCATCACGTTGGAGATCGAGGTGTTTCCATTCGCAGCGATCACGTCCTCGATCTTGGCCACGCCGCACAGGATATTGGCCTGATTGCAGACGGCGATGTGGCTGGCGACGTCGTACCTGTGTCCGTCCAGCATCCGCTGTACGGTTGCCACATCGTCCTCAGGGCGAGCTACTGGAACGCTGCGGGTAAGCAGGCTCCCGGCAGTCTCATACGTCAGTTCCTCCAGTTGCGGAATCTCTGCGACCATGCGTCCTCCGTTGCAGACTGTGGCACTGCTGCGCCGGCACAAGCCTAGCGCGCACCGGGGAACGGCGCGTTATCGTGACGGAATGAGGATGTACGCGGCATTGGCCTCTGTGCTCGCACTCTGCCTTGTTGTCGCGGCATGCAACAGCGCAGATGCTCCCAATCTGCCTCCGCCGTCCGCCACGCCACTAGCAACCCTCACGCCACTGGCGACTTTTGTACCGCGTCCGACGGCAGATCCGGATGCGAGATCACCCGCGGAGGAAACGCCCGCTTTGGGTGCGGCGCGCGCCGTCTCACGCGGTGTCACCTCGCGACTTGCGGTCGCTCTCACCTTCGACGCGGGTAGCGACGCCGGCTACACGGCCGACATTCTCCGCATCCTGCGCGAGCGCAACATCCGCGCGACGTTCGGGGTGACGGGCGTGTGGGCGGAGCGCAACCGTGACCTGCTCTTCGCGATCGCGGCGGACGGACACCAGATCATCAATCACACGTACAGTCACACATCCTTCACCGGGCGCTCTACCGGCGAGCTGCCGCTGACTACGGAGGAGCGGGCGCTCGAACTCTCGCGCACGGAAGTCACGGTGTATCGATACACGTCGCAGAGCACGAAGCCCTACTTTCGGCCGCCGTATGGTGACTACGACGACAGCGTGCTGGGCGACGTCGCGGCGAACGGCTACGACACGGTCGTCATGTGGACGCTCGACACGCTCGGCTGGAATGGTGCAACGGCTAACGAGATCGTCGCGCGTAGCGTCGAGGCCGCCGAGCCCGGCGCGATCTACATCATGCACGTCGGGAGCACATCACAGGACGCCGCCGCCCTCGGGCGAGTGATCGACGCGCTGCGTGCTGATGGCTACACATTCGAAACGATCGCGGAGTTGTTGAGCGAGTAAGAGTGGTGGCTACTCAGCGGCTGGCGGTGCGGCGGCGACATCCACCGTCAGCGGCACCGTCTGGCCGAGGCGCTCGATGCCATCGCTGACGATGATCGTGATCTCGAACGTCCCCGCTTCCGCCGGCGCTGTCCAGGCGACGCTTGCACCGACGAGTGGCGCGATCGTGCCGGCGCCTTCAGCCGTCTGCCACGATGGCACAAGCAGCTCGCCGTTTGGCTTCGTCAGCGTCAGCTTTCCGGTGTCCGCGAGTTGCTGCACGGGATCCCAGACGTCGGCCGCTGCGGCTGACACATCGGAGATCGCCACGCCGCCTAGCTCGTAGCGCTGCGCCAGTTCGAGCCGGAACGACACGCTGAACGCGTTCGCGATCCACACTGTGCGCTCACCACCACCGCCGCTGTACGAGAACGACACCGTGAGCGATGTGTCGTCCCAGGCCATGCCGCTCGCGCCTTCGGACGGCGCCTGGTTGCGCGCGACGATCTGCACCTGCTCGTTGGTCGTGATGCCGTCCGTCGACTTCACGTCCACAGCAGCGGAAATGGCCATCGCCTCGTCGAAGGGCATCTGGCGCAGGCCTTCGGAGCCCGTCTCGATGCTCAGCGAGTCGATGCTCAACTGCAGCTTTGCCGGATCGACCTGGTCGACGAGGTAGTCGAGCGCGGTCTCGGCGCGCTGGAAGTACACGGATTGGTTGAGGTCCGGCGGCGCGACGATGAGCACGTCCGCGCTCTGGCCGAGGGCCGCCCAGTCGTACGCGCCCTCTTCGATCGTGCCGTCTGTGGCGAGCGGCATCGGAAGCGTCAGTGTCAGCGACCGGCTGTCCGCCTCGAGCGCCTGGTCCAGCACTTCGACGAACGCCGTGAACGAATCGCGGAGGTTCGTCGCGACGGATCGATAGTCGATGTTGATGCCCTGGTAGTTGCCGGCGCGCACGGTATCGGCGACCGCCGCAGCATGTGCGCCCTGCAGCTCAGGAGATCGCAGGATGTCGTTGATCACCTCTGGGTTGAGCGTGACGACGCCGGGCACAACTTCGTATCCGGCCGGCGGCACAGCGGGTGGCGTCCCGGCGAGGCCGCCATCAGGCGCCGTGAGGAACACCAGCGGATATAGCACCGTCAGTGAGGACTCGGCGCGCGGATCGACGATCGCGCCCGCGGGTAGGACGCCGCCAACGGCCAGCGTCGACTGGCTGCGCTTGAGCACCGCCACGTTGCCGGGGAGCGCCTGCACATCGCCGCGCGCCGCCTCGCCGCCGGCGATCAGCGCGACGTCCGAGAGGCGCACCCAACCGTTGTCGAGGTATGTGTACATGCCGAGGTTCCGCGCATCGGTCTGCGGTTCCTTCAGCGGCACCGTGATCCGGGAGGCCCCCTGTTGGTCTTCCGGCGCTGCCAGGTCGAACATGGCTGACGCCGCTTCGAGACCGTCCGGGAGGCCCGGCATGCCGCTACGAATCGTCGAGGTGTACTGGTCCGCGACGCCCGGCTCCGACTGGAAGTCGCCGTCTCCGCCTCCGCCGCCCGACAGGATCGAGATCGGCGGCAGGAGCAGGATGAGCAGGAGGATGGCCAGCCCGATGATCGTGCCGGCGACGTAGATTGCCGCCCGGTCCGGGCCCTCGTGGTCGCCGCCACCGCCAGAGTCCGTTGTCCGCAGGATGCGGTCGAACGGCCCACGGCTCACGCCCGTGGCCGCGCCCGTTTTCGGGCGTTCGGTTGAGGAGGGCGGGCGCACGCGAGCGCTGCCGGGGCTGTCGCCCGTGCGACCGTCTTCTTGTTCCATAGTGGGGGGCAGACCTCGTACGCCCGCGTCGAATATACCGCCAAAGTGTTGCCGCGCACCCTCCGAAGATCAACCGTGCGCTTCACAACGGGCGTTCTTGTGACCGCCGACCAGCGCGTAGGACAGCCGAGGCGCGAAGTGAAGGGCCGGGGCGGCTGTCCCTACGTGCAGCATCACTAGGGAGCTTCCCGACTTCAGACGCGACCCATCGCGCCGACCTTCAGGTTCAAGGGAATTGACGAGATGACCGCAACGAGATTGCAACCAATCGCAAGCAAACTCAGCTTTACAGCCTACTTTGGCTATGGGTATACTCGCCTCGCTTCGGCACCGGAGCTTCCAGCTTCGGCCCGCCATCTCACATCTCCCACCGTGCGCACTCGAATCGGCCGCATGAAGCGGCTGGGCGCCAGCATCTACTGAGAGGTCGTCATGGACAAGTCTCAGCCCGTCACGAAGGCGGGTCTCGCCAAGATCGAGAAGGAACTCGAACATCTCGAAACCGTGCGCCGACGCGAGGTTTCCGAGAAGATTCACGCCGCCAAGGAGCTCTCCAACACGCAGAACAACGCCGAGTACGAGGACGCCAAGAACGAGCAGGCCATGGTCGAAGGCCGAATCATCGCCCTCCAGAGCCTTCTCCAGCACGCGACGATCATCGACACGGACACCGCCCACAAGTCGAAGAACGTCATGCTCGGCAGCAACGTCAAGATGAAGAACGGCGAGGGCAAGTCCGTCGAGTACACCATCGTCGGCCCAGCCGAAGCCGACCCCCGCGAAGGCAAGATCAGCAACGAATCACCCGTCGGCCGCGCGCTCATGGGCAAGAAGCTCCACGACGAAGTCGAGGTCAACGCCCCTCGCGGCATCACGATGTACAAGATCACGAAGGTCAGCTAGGCGCTGAGCCGTCAGCTAGTCAGCCGGTCAGGACGGAGCGCGGGCTGAAAGCCCGCGCGGTGTTCGCAGGCGGCCACAACATGTCGTTGCGCGTACTAGCGGAGCTTCAGCTCCGCCGCTGCCGCCGGGCTGCAGCGACTTTGGATGCGCCAGCACGCATCACGGCGTATGATCGACGATCGACGATCGACGACCGACGACCGACCGACCGACGACCGACGACCGACGAACGACGACCGGAGACAACCATGGCACGCACGCTCCCGAAGACATCATCCACAGTCGACGCCGTCATGGACGACATGCGCGCGATGCAGACGCGCGACGGCAACTATCGCGCGTCTCGCACGTGGGGCCTTATCTACAACGCAGGCCCTGAAGTCGACGCGGTCCTTCATGCTGCGGCCGACCTGACGCTGAAGGAGAACGCGCTCAACCCGTTCGTCTTCCCGTCGCTGAAGGACATGCAGCGCGACGTCGTAAGCATCGCCGCCGATCTCTTCCATGGCGGTGAGGAAGCCGGCGGTGCGATGACGTCCGGTGGCACGGAATCGATCTTCATGGCCGTAAAGACGGCACGCGACAAAGCACGCGCCGAACGCGGCGTGAAGCGCGGCAAGCTCGTTATCCCGCGCACGTCGCACCCGGCGTTCATCAAGGCCGCGCACCTGCTCGACATCGACTGGGTGCATGTGCCGCTGCGCGAGGATCTGCGTACGTACGCCGAGGACATGGCGCCGCTGCTCGATGACGAGACCGTGCTCGCGGTCGGTGGCGCGCCGAACTACCCCTTCGGCATGATCGATCCGATCACGGAGATGGCGGCGCTTGCCATGGAGCGCAACATCCCCTTTCACGTCGACGCCTGTCTCGGCGGCTTTATGCTGCCATGGGTCGAGCGTCTCGGTATCGAACTGCCGCTGTGGGACTTTCGCGTGCCCGGCGTCACGTCGATCTCGGCCGACCTGCACAAGTACGGGTTCGCCATCAAGGGCGCGTCCGTCGTCATGCACAAGCCGAAGACGAACATGCGGTACCAGGTGTTCCAGTTCGGCGACTGGCCCGGCGGCATCTACGGCACGCAGGCGTTCCAGGGCACCAAGCCTGCTCCGCCGATCGCGGCCGCGTGGGCCGTGCTGCACCTGCTCGGCGAAGAGGGCTACGTGAAGCTCGCCGGTCAGACGATGGAAGCGGTGCAACGCCTGATCGCCGGCGTCAATGCGATGCCGGACGTACACGTCTGGGGCGAGCCGAACATGAGCGTCGTCGCGATCGGCTCGCGCGTTCACGACATCCTCGCCGTCGGCGATGCGCTCAACGCGAAGGGCTGGCATTTTGACCGCCAGGAAGGCCCGGCATCGATCCACCTGATGGCCAGCCCGACGCACGCCGCCATTGTCGATGAGTTCCTCTCCGACCTCCGCGAAGCTCTCGACAACCATGCCGGTGCCTCGACGAAGGCGGCGACATACGGCGACGACGTAAGCAAGCTCGCGTAACGTTGAGCCTTCAGCCTCTCGACCCTAAGTCCTCATCTCCGAGCGCCTGTCGGCAGCAGCGACCTGGTCGTCAACCCCGTAACCATGTGATCTCTCTCACGAAACACGGTCGTAACACGCCACCCCTATTCTTTGCCCATCAACCAAATAGCTAGGGGAGGAAATCATGCCGCCAACGTTGGAGGACTTGGACAGCGGAAGTATCGCGTGGATGCTCGCCGCCTCCGCACTCGTTTTGTTCATGACGCCAGGGCTAGCGTTCTTCTACGCGGGATTTGTCCGCAGCAAGAACGTCCTGGGCACGCTCATGCAGAGCTTCATCGTGATGGGGCTCGTGGGGTTGCTCTGGGTTACCGTCGGCTACTCGCTGGCCTTCGGGCCTGACGTGGAAGGCTGGGGCCTCATCGGCAATCTCGACCACGTCGGCCTGAAGGGCGTCGGCGCGATCGGTGACTCGCAGGCAGGACCTGGGATTCCGGCCCAGTTGTTCGCGGCCTTCCAGTTGATGTTCGCCATCATCACACCGGCCCTCATCACGGGCGCCTTTGCCGAGCGCGCAAAGTTCGGGCCGTTCCTCATTTTCATGGGCCTCTGGTCGCTGCTGGTGTACGCACCTGTCGCGCACTGGGTGTTTGACCTCGAAGGCTGGATTGCGGCGGACCTCAAGGCCGTTGACTTCGCGGGCGGCACGGCCATTCACGTGAACGCGGGAGCGGCCGCGTTAGCGGCCGCCATTTGCTACGGCAAGCGCAAGGGCTACGGCGACGAGCCGATGGAGCCGCACAACATTCCATTCATCGTGCTCGGCGCAGGCATCCTGTGGTTCGGTTGGTTCGGCTTTAACGCCGGTTCCGCCGGCGCAGCGAGCCCGGCCGCCGTAAACGCATTCCTCGTGACGACGACGGCAGCATCTGCCGCGGCGATGTCGTGGACAGCAATGAGCTGGCTCATCAATGGCAAGCCAAGCGTCGTGGGCGCAGCGGCCGGATGTGTCGCCGGTCTCGTCGCAATCACCCCCGCATCTGGTTTCGTTGAGCCTATGGAGTCGATTGGTATCGGTGCGATTGCCGGCATCGTCTGCTTCCTGGCCGTCCAGTGGCGCTCCAAGTCGCAACTCGATGACTCCCTCGACGTCGTTGCCGTGCACGGTGTTGGCGGTCTCTGGGGCGCGCTCTCAGTCGGTATCTTCGCGGCAGCCACGGCGGTCACATATGGGCTGAACGCAGTCGGTGCGCCCGTCGAAGGCTTGCTCTATGGCGGTGGCTTCGAGCAGCTCGGTCGGCAGGCGGTCGGTGTCGCCGTTGTCGCGCCGTACTCGTTCATCGTGACGTTCATCATCCTCAAGGCTCTCGACCTCACCATCGGCATCAAGATCGATGAGGAAGCGGAAGAAGCGGGCATGGACGTCTCCGAACACGGCGAGCGCGGTTACATCTTCGGCGGTTCGGGACCAGTGCTGGGCATCCCGGAAGGCATTCCGATCGACGTTCCAGGGCCCGCGCCGCAACGCGCCGCAACGCCGGCACAATGAAGACCGGGCACGGACAGCCCACTAGCATAGCCAGGGGAAAGTGATATGAAGAAAATCGAAGCCATCATCCGCCCAGAGAAGCTGGATGACGTGAAGGTCGCGCTTGCGGACAAGGGTTACATCGGCCTGAACATCGTCGGCGTCACGGGACGCGGCGTGCAGAAGGGCATCGTCCACGCTGGTCGTGCTGGCACTGCGTACTCCGTCGACATGCTCCCGAAGGTGAAGCTCGAGACCGTCGTCATCGACGCAAACGTCGAGGAAGTCGTGACGCTCATCCAGCAGGCGGCATCGACCGGCAACATCGGCGATGGCAAGATATTCATCATCCCCGTCGAGGACGCCATCCGCGTCCGCACGGGCGAGCGTGGTGATGCCGCCGTCTAGGCACGAATGAGACTGCATTGGGCGAGGCGCCGAAGCCTCGCCCAATTGCGGCAGCGCAAATGCACACGACGATCTAGAATCCACAGCGCCTGCCTCAATCCACTCGGGTTGAGGCAAACGCGCGAAGAGCGAGACTCATCGGCTGTGGTGAGGGAAGAAAAGGAGAACAGCAGTGGCCGGTTTCTATAAGGCTGAATACATCTGGATCGACGGCACCGAGCCGACGGCCAAACTTCGCAGCAAGACCAAGATCGTTCCCGAAGGCCAGGCGCCGCCGATCTGGGGCTTCGACGGCTCCAGCACGAACCAGGCGCCCGGCAGCAACTCCGACTGTGTGCTGCAGCCAGTGTTCGTCTGCCCCGACCCCATCCGTGGCGGCAAGCACAAACTCGTCCTGAACGAGGTGCTGTTGACGGACATGACACCGCACAAGAGCAACACGCGCGCCGCCTGCGCCGAGACGGCGAAGAAGTACGCGTCGTTCGACATGTGGTTCGGCATCGAGCAGGAGTACACGTTCTTCGAGGGCTCGAAGCCGCTCGGCTGGCCCGACAATGGCTTCCCGGCGCCGCAGGGTCCGTACTATTGCGGCGTCGGCGCTGACGAAGTCTTCGGCCGCGAAATCGTCGAGGCGCACACGGACGCCTGCCTCGCCGCTGGCCTGGCGATTGCCGGCACGAACGGCGAAGTGATGCCCGGACAGTGGGAGTTCCAGATCGGTCCCATCGGTCCGCCGGCCATCGGCGACCACATGTGGGTGGCCCGCTGGCTGCTCTACCGCATCGCCGAGGACTTCGGCGTGAACGCGACGCTCGACCCCAAGCCCGTCCGCGGCGACTGGAACGGCGCTGGCGCGCACACCAACTTCTCGACGAAGCAGATGCGTGCGAGCTACGAGCCGTGCGTCGAAGCCGCCAAGGCTCTCGGCACGAAGGCCAAGCTCCACATCGAGAACTACGGCCACGGCATCGAGGGGCGCCTTACGGGTCAGCACGAGACCGCGTCGTACAAGACCTTCAGCTACGGCGTCAGCGACCGCGGCGCGTCCGTGCGCATCCCGTGGCAGGTCGCCCGCGACAAGAAGGGCTACATCGAGGACCGCCGGCCGAACGCCAACATGGACCCGTACGTCGTCGCCCGCCTGATCACGGACACCGTCTGCAGCGCGGCGTCTGCAAAGGGCGGCTCGAAGGCATCCACCAACGGCGCCAGCAAGGCCAAGATCCCGGCCAAGAAGAAGGTAGCGGCAAAGCGGCGATAGCCGCCTGAACGGTCACGCGACACATACGAACGGCCTCCGGAGACGGGGGCCGTTCTGTTCATCCCAACATCACCGGTAGAGACGCATTTCCACAAAACCCGTATCTTGCTTTCGCATGACATTGCTCTCCCGAAACCACCACCGCGTTCTGCGCGCGGCGCTTGCCGTCGTACTCGCCGTCATGGTCGGCATGGCGACGGCGTGCAGCGACGATGACTCGCCGGCAGGTACAGCGAGTCCAAGCCCGACCGTCGAAGAGACTACCCAACCGAACATCATCCTCATCGTCGCCGACGACATGGCTGCGTCCGACATGGAGTTCATGCCCAACGTGCAGAGCCTGCTCGTCGATCAGGGCACGTATCTCCCGAACTTCATCGCGACTGACCCCTCGCGCGCGACGATCCTGCGAGGCCAGTACCCACACAATCACGGGATCACCACCAACACCGCGCCCGAGGGTGGATTCGCGGGGTTCACCAGCAAGGGTCTCGAGGAATCGACGGTCGCGACGTGGTTGCAGGACGCCGGCTATCGCACGGCCCTCGTTGGCAAGTACGTCGATGGCTACCCGTACACCGACGCCGTCGGGACTGCCGGGGACCCTTCGTACATCGCGCCGGGTTGGGATGAGTGGTACGCGCCGCTCGGCAGCGCTGCCTATGATCAGTACAACTACGAAGTCAACGAGAACGGCGCCATTGTCAGTTACGGCGACGCACCTGAGGACTTCGGCGGCGATGTGCTCGCTCGGCATGCCACCGCCGTTGTTTCTGGTGGCGGTTCGGATCTGAAGCCATTCTTCCTCTACGTCGCGCCGCTTGCGCCGCGCTACCCCGCTGCGTCCGCGCCGCGGCACGACGAGCTGTTCGCGGATGCCACCGTCCCGCAGAAACCGTCGCACTCCGCGATTAGTTTGGCCGACAAGCCTGCATACCTGAGCGCGCTGCCAGTGCTTACGGCGGAACAGCGACAGCAGATCGACGGCATCTACGCCCGCCGCTTGCGTTCGCTGCAGTCCGTCGATGACATGGTTGGCTCGATCGTGGAGGAGCTCACTGCTAGCGGTGCGCTCGACAACACATACATCTTCTTCACGTCGGACAACGGCTATTTGCTCGGCGAGCATCGGGTTCCGCGTGGTAATGGGCTGCCGCACGAGGAATCGATTCGCGTGTCGCTCGCCGTGCGCGGCCCCGGTGTTCCTGCAGGCGTGGTCGATCAGCGACTCGCCTTGACGACGGACCTCGCACCAACCTTCGCCGCGCTAGCGGATGCAACCGCGCCTGCTTTCGTAGATGGCCGGCCGCTGCTCCCGCTGCTCGGCAAACCTGGCGACGGCGCTGCGTGGCGACGCTCCGTCCTGCTCTCGTTCTCTTCGCCGCCCGACGGCGTGTCTGCTGAGCCTCCGTTCCCCGTGATACCGCCGCCTTACGTTGGGCTGCGGAGCGACTTCAGCACCTACGTCCAATACGCAACCGGAGAGCGTGAACTGTACTTCAACTCCGAGGATCCGTATCAGCTCACAAATGCTGCCGGATACGAAACACCTTCTCAGGCTGCGGTGTATGCATCGCTCGTCGATTTGCTCAAGTCTTGTGCGGGTCCGACGTGCATTGATGCGGAGAACGTCGCGCCGCCGCCTTAGCGACAAGACGACGCATGGACTATCGTCTGCGGCAGATCCGATCGTATGCCGGGTGGCCGGCTGCTTGCAGTTGTTCGCACATAGCGATGAGATCCAGGCGCAGGCGACCCGCGCCGTCACCACCGCTACTGCCCGAATCGGTTGCAGGCGCAGTTGCTGGCTGACCGACTGCCGTAGTGCCGTCAGCGGATGGCGCTGCGATCGGCGTGATCACCTCACCGCTGTACGCCTCCGCGAATCCATCGTTGTGGCCGCCAAGCACCGTCGTCCAGTACGTGCCGTAAGGGCTGCCGGATACGACGACGCGACCAATGCCGATCGTCGTGTAGTTGCTTCCCAGCATGTTGCTGTTGTGTCCCGGACTGTTGCGCCATCCCTCGAACACCTGCGCCGCGGTGCCGTAACCGGCGGCGATGTTCTCGCCGATGTAGGTGTTGTAGCTGTACCCGCAGTCGCGCACGCGGGTGCTCCACGTCCGCCCGATCGGCGTGTCGTCGTGGCCGAAGTACGCGTTCTCTCCCAGGTGCCGCGACTTCCATGCGGACGCTCGCGAAAGCGTGAAGGACACGGATAGCGGGCCGAGACTGTTCTGGGCGCGATAGTTGTTGATGAGGGTGAGGAAGGCCTGCTCCTCCGCGTCCTGATCGATCTCGATGCCGGATATCCCGCACGGGCCGGCCGCATGCACGACGCCGTCATCGGCAACGGGCAACGGCGTCAGCGCCGCCACCACCGTGATGGCGGCGAACGATGCAAAGGACAGCACAACAGATCGAAACAGCTTCATCCAAACCCCTCTCGAACCCGAAAGAAGTATCGGCAGGTGCCTCTGCCGTCTGTCATTCCGAAGCTGCAAACCGCGTCATTCCGCAGCCGTGAACGGTCATTCCGAAGCGAAGCGAGGAATCTACGCCGGGCAGACGAGTGGTTCATGCGATAGCGCGAAAGTCGATGCATGACCAAGCGCAACCCGTCTGTGAACTACCCAGCACGGACTAATCAAGAACCTCACCCGTATAGACGACTTCAAAGGCGGAACTCGGGACGTTCTTGAGTTGATTGAGATCGTCGTCGTCCCACCGCGGGTCGGCGGCGCCGGTGATGAACCAGCTCGAGCCGTTGTCGGCGTTGATCATGCCGTACTTCTTCAGCGCTTCGAGCACGACGCGCGTCTGGCCCGTGTAGGTGCTGATGTCGAAGGAGGCGCGGATGCGCAGGCGCAGCCCCATCGGCGGCAGGTTGGGATCGGTGTAGCTGCTCGCGAAGTGCGTCGCCGGCAGGATGTAACCACGCTGCGAGCGCCAGACGGTGAATCGCAGGGCGTGGTTGATCTGGCCAGCGGCGACTTCGTCGTAGCGCACCAGTCCCGGCAAGATGGGCAGGCCCGCGGCATCCGCGGATGTCCATCCGAGCGGGCGCGTCGCGTTGCTGTTGAGTGGCCAGCGCGCGCCACTGTCGGCGTTCCATGCGTTGCTCCCTGGGAAGGCGCGGTAGAGCTCGTACAGCACGCACTCGCCCTGACGCACCGCAAGCACGTGCCGGTCGCCGTCCGACGATGCGCCGCCCTCGATCGGCGCGTTCAGCGGGATCGGGTACGGGCCGGGATCGCTCTCGTCGCCGTACGCCGTCCACGTCACGTTGACCATCGGCTGGTTCGCCGGCACGACGATATACGGAATGCCGTACTCGCCGTCGCCGCCCCAGTCCGGATGCAGTTTCGTCCGTCCGCCCGCGTTGATGCTCGTGATGAAGTTCGCTGAGTTCGGGTGCACGGGATAATTCGAGATGTCGGTGTTCCACGGATTGTTCGACGGCAACACCTGGCACCCCCCGACCATCGGCGCCGATCCCGGCACCGTCGTCGGCGTACGCGTCGGTGTCGGCGATGGTGTGCGCGTTGCCGTCGGTGTGAACGTGCGCGTCGGTGTCGGTGTGTGAGTCACAGTGTTGATCGAAACGACGGTCTCGCCCGCGGGCACGCGGTACACCGGCGTGCCCGTCACCGTGAGCGCCGCGATTCCGATGCTCTCGTCGGCAGCGACAGGCGCGTCATCGGCGCCTTGCAGGGGTGGTCGTGGAATGGCTCCGATGGGCGCACCGTCACTGCCGGAGCGCGGGCTTTCAGCCCGCGTCGTCGGCCGGGACGATGCAGCGTCCATTGCGCCAATATCCACAACGGCGAGCCATCCGGCCACCGGCCACGCGCCTCCGTGGTCTCCACTTGTCAGTTCGAGGGACGCCTGCGGTGGTTGACCCGCGTGGTCCGCGCGGGAAACAGGATCCGCGCTTTGGATGACCGAGGCTTCACCCGCCATTCCGCCGCCATCTTCGATCGTGGTGCCAGAGGGTGCACCGTGAGGATCATCGGCGGGCGCTTCACGTTCGGAGCCACCACACGCACTCAAAATCGCGATGGACGCGATGACGACAACGACAACCAGATGACGCATATGGTGCGGCCCCCTGCTCTTAGATTCGGCCGCATCCATTGAACTCTGGTGTTGAAGCCGTGTTCTACATTCGACGAGGGCGCGGCAGGCGGCGCCCCTACGCGGAGATTGACGGCGCTGTCGCATTGGACGTTTGGTGGTCGGCGACGACGCGGGCTGAAAGCCCGCGCTCCGGACGTCGTGGCCCTTGGTGGATCAACCGCGTAAGATCGGCTCCATGACCTGGTTCGATACCGCCCGATTCGGCATGTTCATCCACTGGGGGCACTCCTCGCAGCAGGGGATCGAGCTTTCGTGGCCGCTCACGGGGGCCGTATTCACCGAAGCTGAAGTGCCGTACGTCAGCGTCGACAAATACCACTCGTCGGCGGCGACGTTCGATCCTCAGGCGTACGATCCGAAGGCGTGGGCGCGCGCCGCGAAATCCGCCGGCATGCAGTACGCCGTCTTCACGACGAAGCACCACGACGGCTTTGCGATGTGGGACACGAAGACGAGCGACTTTTCGATCATGCACGCACCGTACGGCCGCGACATCGTGCGCGAGTACGTCGATGCGTTCCGCGCCGAGGGCATCCGTATCGGCTTCTACTTCTCGCTCGCCGACTGGCACAACCCCGATTATCCGCCATTCCTGCAAGAACACGCGCCGTACGTCTTTCCGAACGCGAAGCCGCCGAATCCGGAAACGTGGCCGCGGTTCGTCGACACGATGTTCGCGCAGGTGCGCGAGCTGTTGACGGACTACGGCGAGATCAGCGTGATCTGGTTCGACGGCCAGTGGGAGCGCAACGCCGATCAATGGCGCGCGAAGGATCTCGTGGCGATGATTCGCGAGCTACAGCCAGGCATCCTGATCAACGATCGCCTGCCCGGCGCGGCGGACTACGTGACGCCGGAGCAGTTCGTGCCCCCGCAGCCGCTGCCAGGCCCGTGGGAAACCTGCATGACGATGAACGAGAGCTGGGGCTACAACCCCGCTGACACGCGCTACAAGTCGCCGCGCAAGCTCATCCACACGCTGTGCGAGACGGCGGGACGCGGCGGCAATCTGCTCCTCAACATCAGCCCGCGCGGCGATGGCTCACTGCCGCCCGAGCAGGACGAGCGCCTCGGCGCGTTCGCGACGTGGATGGCGAAGCATGGCGAGAGCATCGTCGGCACCGAGCCCGCGCTAGAGCCCTGGCAGTTCTACGGGCCATCGACGAAGCGTGGAGATGATGTCTACATCCACCTCGTGATGCGGCCGTACGAGAGCGTCACCGTCCGCGGCGTGCGGACGAAGCGTTTGAAGTCGGTGACGGTCGTCGGTAGCGGGCAGGAGCTGAAGCACTTCCCGCGCGTCAGCATCATCGATGCGATGTTCAGCAAGGATCCGCTCGGCGAGATCACCATCACCGTGCCCGAGGACGCGCTCGACGAATACGCGACCGTGCTCAAGCTGACATTCTCGGATGTGCCCTAGGTCTTGCTTCGGCGGACAGGCGCAGCTAACGCTACGCAGCTACCAGGGCGCGCGATTGCTATTTGACGGCGAATCCATCTCGATAACTGCGGTTTGTGTGATGATCCAGTGATCAATTGGGCCAGATCCGTAAGAAACCCCTAGACAAAGCCCCTATCTACGCGTACATTGATCGCAGGGCACGGAAGCCGACTGTCGGCCCTCGCGGGATTCTCCCCTCTCTCGCGCTGCCACTTTCAACCGATACTGAGATCACCGTTCTGTCTCCGCAGGAGACAGACGTGTGCACACTTGAGGTCCAATGCCACAGAAATCGAACCGCGGTCGTCGACGCCCGCAGGTCAACAATTCCAGCGAGGCGCCGGCCAACGGCCAATACGCCAAGTATCTGCCCGTGTGGATGAAGGACGGCAGCACGCCCCCACCACGTCCACGGGTACGGCGGGCACCGCGCAACCGGCCGGTTGGTGGGTATACGCCGGGTAAGTTCGCCGCTGGCAACGACCCTCTTTCGGGCTGAGCCAGTCCACGACCAGTGACACCAAATCACTAGCCACTAACGACCATGTTGCCGTATACTGCGACGCGCCTCGATCGGGGCGCATCACGTTGTTGTAGGGGCACGCCACCCGTGCCCGAGGATTGAATCTCGTGCCCAAGCGGACGTACCAACCAAAGGTGATCCCGCGCCGACGCCGGCACGGCTTCCTGAAGCGCATGTCGACTCCCGGTGGCCGCAACGTCATCCGGAGCCGGCGCCTCAAGGGCCGGAAGCGGCTCGTCGTTGTCAAGTAGCTGTTAAGCCCTCGGTTCGTTCAGCACAGGCGGTCCCCATGAAGAAGGATCAGAGCCTGCGCCGCGCTGCCGACTTCGATGCCGTCTACAAGGCGGGTAAGGTCGAAGGGGGCCGGCTGCTCGTCGTGCGGAGCAGGCCCACCGATGGAACCCCGACGCGTGTGGGCTTCGTATGCACGAAGGCTGTGGGCGGGGCGGTCGTGAGGAATCGAGTGAAGCGGCGGCTCCGGGCCATCGTGACGTCGTTGGAACTGGCCCCGGGACGGGATATCGTGATAAGTGCGCGAAAGACGGCAGCCGACGCGTCGTTCGCAGATCTCCAGCGGATGTTAGCAGCGCTGCTCAAGCGCGCTGGCGCCGTGGCCCCGCCGCAGGGGTCGTAGTCCACAGGAGCCGCATTGAAGCGCGCAGCCCTCTACCTCATCAAGACCTACCAGCGCCGAATCTCGCCAGGCATGGCGCCTTCGTGCCGCTTCCAGCCGACGTGCTCGCACTACGCGTATGGCGCGATCGAGGAGTACGGCGTGCTCCGCGGGATCGCGATGGGCGCCTGGCGCATCGCGCGCTGCAATCCCTTGAACGACGGTGGCTACGACCCCGTGCCGGAGCGGCGTGCGGCTGGAGAAGGGTCGTCGCGAGCGTGAAACAGCTTCGATTTAGTACAAGTGTTCTTCCACATTCGCGACCCAGCAGGTACATCCTGCTTGGTGGCGTGGCGGCCCTCCTGGCGCTCGTCGCAGTCGCGTGCAGTGGTCCGCCAACGCCGATCGGCTGGGCGGCCGCTTCGCCGGTCGTACTTGAGGATCAGGAGATCGTGCTGGTGCCGAACGACGGCCAGCTCACGGCACTGGCCCCTACCGGTGTCGTTGATGGCAGCGGCTTTTCGCAGTGGACGTTCCCGCCACGCGACCGCGACCTGTACCCGGTGAGCACGTTCAGCGCTGACGAGATCAAGGACGCGATCGACGGGACGACCATCGAGGACGGCGCGAAGGAAGATTTGGCGGTGCGAGTCGATGACCTGCGCGTGTCGGGGCCGACGAAGGAGGCGCTGCAGGACGCGATCAACGCAAGCCTGATGACTGACGACCAGAAGGACAGCATCAACTCGCTGATCGACCAGGTCACGGAGTTCGAGTCGGGCGCGGTACGCAATCTGGAGGCGATCTACGGTGACATCGGCGTGTCGGCTGATGGCGACACGGCATACGTGGCGAGCTTCCGCGGATTCGTCTATGCGCTCGACACGAAGACGGGTACGACGCGCTGGTTGCGCGATGCGCAGAGCGAGTTGGTGAGTGGTGTTGCCGTCGATGGCGACACGATCTACACGGGAACGCGTGATGGCCAGCTTGTCGCCGCGGAGGCCGCGGACGGCGACACCATCTGGGCGATCGATCTGGAAGGGGAAGCGTGGGCTACGCCGTATGTCGATGGCGACAATCTGTACGCCACGTCGCTTGACGGCATCGTCTACAAGGTGAACAAAGAGACGGGCGACGAGATCTGGCGGTTCGAGGGCGCGAAGTCCGGAATCGCCGGGCGCATCGGCAAGGACGACGAGACGGTCTACATCGGCGCCTTCGACAACAAGCTGTACGCCATCAATGACAGGGACGGCACGATGAAGTGGTCGTTCGAGGCGGACAACTGGTTCTGGGCGACGCCCATCGAGCGAGACGGCGTTGTGTACGCTGCCAGCCTCGATGGGAAGATGTACGCTGTGAATACGAATGACGGGTCGCCAGCGTGGCCTTCCGGATTCGATACGGGTGCGCCTATTCGTTCCGCGCCGGTGTTCGGTGGCGATGGGCTGCTGGTGGTGTCGCGCGACGGGAAGCTCTTCAAGCTGGATCTTGAGTCCGGTGACGCGATCGAAGGCAGCCCGGCCTTGATTGGCGACGGTTCGACGGTCGAGGCAGACCTGGCGTTGGACGAGAACGAATTGTTGTACGTGGTGCCGCGCGATCCCAGTCTCTGGATATTCGAAGTCGCCGACGGGCTGCGGTCCCGTGGCGATTTCCCATTGCCGTAACGGAGTTCCCGCCCCATGGGCTTTGGCGACCTGTTCAATTTCCTGCTCATCGAGCCGATGACCAACGTCCTTGTGGCGGTGGCGCAGGTGTTCAACGGCAACTTCGGCATGTCGATCATCATCTTCACGCTGGTGATGCGCGCGATCACGTGGCCGCTAACGGCGAGCCAGTACAAGCAATCGAAGAAGATGCAGGAGATGCAGCCGAAGCTGCAGGAGCTGCAGAAGAAGTACAAGGGCAAGGATCCGAAGAAGCTCCAGCAGGAGACGATGGCGCTCTACAAAGAGGGTGGTGTTAACCCTTTGGGCTGCATCTTCCCGATGCTCGTACAGTTTCCGATCTGGATTGCGCTGTACCAAGTGATCAACAGGACGCTTGGCGAAACGCCCGAGAGCTTCGTTGGTCTGTCGCAGACGCTATACCCGATTCCGTTCATTCACACCGCGGTCCCGCTGAACAACCACTTTTTGATCTGGAACCTTGGCCAGCCTGATCCAACGTACATGTTGCCGATCATGGTGGCGTTGACGATGTACGTGCAGCAGAAGCTGATCACGCCGGCGCCGAATCCCAACGCGACGCCCCAGCAGCAGCAGCAAGCGCAGACGATGCAGATGATGACGTGGATGATGCCGTTGATGTTCGGCTGGTTCAGCCTTACGGTGCCGGCGGGTCTGGCGCTGTACTGGGCCGTTTCGAACCTGTCGGGCGTGGTGTTCCAGTACTTCTACATGGGGCGCCGGGTCGAGTGGAGGAACTTGCTGCCGGGCATGGGGTCTGCGAAGGCGCCGGCACCGGCCGTCGTGAAGAGCGCAAAGCCGAAGGCCGAAACGAAGGCCGCAGCCGTTGTCGAAGAAGCATCGCCCGCGATAGAAGCGGACTACACCGTCAGTGAGAGCGGAGAGGCGACCGCGCCGGATCCGCAGAGTGGACGAAGGACGAAACATGGCCGGCGTCGAGGCAAGCGGTAAGACCGTCGAAGAAGCAATCGAGAATGCGCTTGATGAGTTGGGCGCGGAGCGGGATGAAGTCGAGATCGAAGTGCTGGAGGAGCCCAAGAAGGGCCGCCTCGGCATTGGCGGTCACGACGCGCGCGTGAAGGTTCGCCTCATCGGCGATGAAGATGACGACGATGAACCGGCGCCGGGCAACCGCGCTGATCCTGTCGTGCATGACGACGACGACGATGACGACCAGGACGAAGAAGATGTCGAGCGCGAAGTGAAGCTCGACGACGACGGCAATCCGATCGAGGATGAGGCCGAGGTCGCGGCGCAGATGCTCGATCAACTCCTTGTGCTGATGGGGATCGAAGGCGACGTTTCAATCCGCGACGCGGAGACGCCGGGCGACGGACTCGGCATGGCGAAGGCTGTACTTGAAGTTGAGGGCGACGACCTGGGTGTGCTGATCGGGCGTCGCGGTGAGACGTTAGGTTCGTTGCAGTACTTGTTGAACCTGATGGTGACGCGGAAACTCGGAGACGGGAACTACTTCACGGTCGACATCGAGGGTTACAGGCGACGCCGTGAGCAGCAGCTTTCCACGCTTGCGACACGGACGGCGGAGACGGTGAAGCGCACGAAGCGGCCGACGACGCTGGAGCCGATGCCGCCGAACGAGCGCCGGATCATCCACCTGACGTTGTCTGAGGATCGCTACGTTGAGACGGACAGCGTTGGCGAAGGTGAGGAGCGGCGGGTGTCGATCTCGCCGAAGCGATCGGCGATGCGGGAATAGGCCCGTCGCACGGGTAGGCCCGTCGCACGGGTAGGCCCGTCGCACGGGTAGGCCCGTCGCACGGGTAGGCCCGTCGCACGGGTAGGCCCGTCGCACGGGTAGGCCCGTCGCACGGAGTCGATCCACAGAGGACACAGAAGGCACAGAATTTGGGGGACCTGGATGAGGTCCCCTTTTCGCTGTCGCATGTTGGATCTGCTGGATGTGAAGGTTCCTGTTCAACGCAGAGGCGCGGAGATTCGCAGAGAGGCGCAGAGTTTGTCACTTTGGGTTGCCGAAGAGCGAGTAGATAAGAACAGATGTTCGGTACCCTTTTTGCAGCCGCGCGACGCGCAGATGGTGATGTTTCACGTGAAACATGCATCGGGTGCGAAGAGTCCCGGCGTTCGCACGGTGGCGCTGGCGCAGGAGCGCCCGGTCGAGTCTGGGGCCAGATTCTTCGCTTTGCCCAGAATGACGTTGACGGGATCACTGGTCGCGTTCGGAGTGTGCCGGTGCTTCCGCCCTGCCGCAGTCGGCGGATGGTGATGTTTCACGTGAAACATGCATCGGGTGCGAGGAGTCGTCCCGGCGTTCGCACGGTGGCGCTGGCGCAGGAGCGCCCGTCGAGTTTGGGGCCAAATTCTTCGCTTTGCTCAGAATGACGTTGACGGGATCACTGGTCGCGTTCGGAGTGTGTCAGTGCTTCCGCCCTGCCGCAGTCGGCGGATGGTGATGTTTCACGTGAAACATGCATCGGGTGCGAGGCGTCCTAGGCTTGCGCACGGTGGCGCTGGCGCAGGGGCGCCCGGTCGAGTCTGGGGCCAGATTCATCGCTTTGCTCAGAATGACGTGACCCGAGGATCGCGGGCGCTGTCGCATGGCGTGGCCGCGGTGGGTGGCGAGGGCCGACACGCAGGTCGGCTTCTACGGCGTCGCACGGTTGATGGTGATGTTTCACGTGGAACATGGGCGGGGCATACTGGCGGCTATGAGTGAACGAGGTTCTTCTGTTGGGCCGGCGGCTGTTGGGGCGCCGGCATTGTTGTCGGTGGATTCGGCGCCGGGGTTTGTGGCGGTGGGGCACGTTGTGCGGGATGTGGTGCCCACCGGCGCTTCTCCAGGCGACCGGCGGCTGAGGCTGCACTTGCTGCCGGGGGATGCGACGGCGGATGAGATCCAGGGGATGGCCGATGCGCTCAATGCTGAGCGAGCTCTGAATGCGGAGCGGGAGGCGGCGCGGGGATGGCGGCTTGGGGGGACGGTGACGTTCGCGGCGGCCCAGGCGG
>JAKFYB010000039.1 GCA_021731085.1 Dehalococcoidia bacterium | reverse complement strand
GTACGGTTCGCGGCCGGGCGTGTTGATGATGGGCTGGCCGACGAAGCTGGGGTCGGGGCGGGTCTTCCATGGGTCGGACTCGCCGCCGCGCTGGTAGTCCCAGGCGTGGAAGTCGGTGTGGTAGTTCTCGCCGCCGGTTTCGAAGAGATGGGGGTGGTCGGAGATGAGCATGGTCTTGACGCCGGCGCGGCGGAGGTGGGCGGTGAGGGGACGCTCCCAGATCTCGATGCTGCCCCAGGGGCGCCAGAGGAAGTCGAGGGCGCCGCAGAGGATGTCGTGGCGGGCGGGCATGCAGGGAAGGGAGCCGCTGAAGTGCTTGTCGAAGCGGAGGGCGCGGGCGGCGAAGCGGTCGAGGTTCGGGGTGGCGAACTCGCGGCTGCCGTATGCGCCGAGCATGTGGCGGTTGAGGCTGTCGAGGAGGATGACGACGGCGTTCTTGGGTTGCGCTGGCTTCGGTGCGTCCTCGTTCATGTTCGCCGCCTCGGGTTTATCAACAGATGTGAACAGATGATCGCAGATTTAGGTTGGGTTTTGTTCGGCCCTCGATGCCGTTTGCTGGAAAAACGTGGTCAGAAAAAAAGTGGCGAATAATAAGTCGTTAAGTGATCAATTGGATGGCGGGCGGCCTTTGTACGTCTTGTTGATGCTGCGGCGCATGTCGGCGGAGGCTTCGGCGACGTGGGTGACCTGGCCGCGGAGGCCGAGCCAGCTGACGGCGACGAGGGCGGCGGTGATGGATGCGCCTATCACTTCACCACGATGCCAGAGGGCGACGACAAGGACTGTCGTGCCGGCGACGTAGAGGGCGGCGGTCGCCAGGTACATGACGAGCATCTCGTAGCTGATGTAGATCATGAACTTCTGCATGCTGCGCCTCTGGTCGAAGTATGACTCGCCGCTGGTGGGTGCGGAAACTGCTTCGGTGGCAGGCGGGCACCTCACCCCTGGCCCCTCTCCACGCAGTGGAGAGAGGAGCTTTGGGCGCGAACTGATTCGTGGACGGCGTGACGGTGGCCTTGCGTTCATCCGTGCTTGAGGCTGTGGTCATGGGTGTGTGCCCCGGCGGCTATCGTGCGCGGGACGGTTGCGGATTTGCAACGGCGTTATGGCACTTTACGATCCGGGGGCCATGTTGGTGGAGGGCCGCTGTGGAATAGGTGGCGGTGCGCTGGGTAACGCAGATGCATTCCGCTTCGGCGTGGTGTAGCTGAAACCGGGCGGCGCTTTGGGGGCTATCGGTTACCTCCCGCGCCCTTAAGCGCCGCCCACTTCAGCAAATACGGGGTTCCTGCACTTGCGTGGCGCAGCCTCAATGATTGCGCCGTAAGGAGTGGGGCAACCATGAAGCGGATCATCACGGCGACTGCGGCCGTGATCGCGGCTGTCGCAGTCGCCTGTAGTTTCAACGGAACATATGGGTCGTGCACGCCCAGTTCCACTTCCAACAGCCCGACGAACACAAACACCGTGCCAACTCGTCCGGCACCACCAAAGGATGAGAACGCGGACCTCCCCATTCTCGACAAGATCGCCGTCGTGTTCGCCGGAAACTTCAGCAAGGCTGAGATCAAGGCAGGGCTGGACGAGGCGATGGTGCTGTACGGAGTGCCAATCACGGACGAGAACTACAACCGCACGTCCGGCGCCCTCCTTGTCAGCCGCAAGGCAGCAGAGGAAGAGGGATGCGGCGAGTGTACGGAAATGCTGATCTTGGACTACATGATCCGTTCGCACGTGCCGGGCCTCGACGTTCCATTCGCCGACATGCTTGGAATCTCAAAGGCAGCGTTGGTGGCTGGCGATAGGTGACTGCGTGAGCAAGGGTAGGTGAGCGATGCTGCCCAACTGGTACGTCCCACGAAAGTGGCAACAGGTCATCTTCGTCGTGGCAATAACGGGAGTCGCATTTTGGTTCGGCTGGACAATCACGCACTCTGATTCCGACGATCAGCAGACTGCTAGCACTACATCCACCGCCGCTACGTCCACTCCCGCAACCGCCGCTGCGCCCACGCCCGCCCCCGAACCGACGCACGCGCTGACGCTTATCTCAGCCTCGTGTGCCCCCGAATTGTCGGGCGCATATACGGAGTGTCAGGGCTTTGTGCAGAACCTCACCGCCGAGCCGATGGGTAAGCTCGAAGTTGTGATCGAGTGGCTGGATGCAGCCGGCTTGCCACGGGCCAGTGAGACGAGCTTTGTCGACTACGACCCGCTCCAGCCCGGCCAGCAATCCCCTGGTCGACGTTTGGGGAGAGCTACCCAGACCTGCCGCAGTTCCGTGTCGTATTCAAGGAATTGTACGGAGGCACGGTTCCTACGCGCGACGATCGGTGATCAGCAAGTCAGCCCCGCAGCCGGTGCGCGATGTTGTCGAGCACGATGTCGATGATGATGCGGGCGGCGACGCGCACGAACGCCATCCAACTGTTGCGCTGCGACCACTCCGGGCTGGGCATCTGCTCGTCGTTCTCACCATCGCGGATGACGTCTTCCGGATCATCGAACCACGGATCGCGCAGTGTCCGCTTGAATGGCCGCCAGCCAATTTTGCGCACCTCGCGTTCCTCCGTCACGATCACCTTTGAGCCATCATCGAGGTGGATAGTGACGGTAATCCTTCGGCGGGCAACCGTTTTGCGAAGAAGGGAACCGAACTTCCCGTGTTGTAGCGCCAAGGAGCTTAACCCCAAAAGCGCGATCGTTGACGTCGCCGCGCCAAACAGCACGAGCAGCGCGTTCTGGGGCACCGGCGCGACAAGCGTGAGTGCCGCGACGAGGCCTACCAAAGAACTGGCCAGAAGCGTATAGGACAGGAAGAAGGGTTCCTTCATGGCGTAGGACAGCCGCTTGGCCGCCTCGAAGGTGATCCACGTGATGAGCTTGTTCATAGAGGCACCCCCAGCGCCGGACCGTTGTGCACCATGAATTTCCGCCGCTGGCGTTCGTCGGCGGCAAGCACCTGCTGGCCCTTGCCGCTGAGGCGTAGCAGCTTGCGAACCTCGCCGGTGTCCAGCGTGGTTTCTCCTGCTGGTTCAACTAGCCCGTCGGCCTTGAGGCGCTTGAGGTTTTCGTACAGGGTGGGCACGCCGAGCTTGACCTCGCCGTCTGAGATTTGCTCCACGTGGCGGATGATTCCGTAGCCGTGGCGCTTGTTGATGAGGCTCGACATGATCCAGTACCTCGCCGGATTTAGCGGAAGAAACTCTTCCACCGTCTTCTCTTTCATGGTTGCTGTTCCCCTTCCCGATGTGATGCTCCAAGCAATTCTTATAGTGCCACTATGAGAATTAGAGCACCGCACGCCCGGCGTGTCAACCCCTACCAGCGCTCATCAGGCGATTAGCGCGGTTGGGGGGTCGCTTACAAGTCGTATGGTGACCGCGTGTTGATCGTGGGAGTGTGGCACGGGTCGCTCGACCCCGGACTTGCATAGTCGCCGCGCTAGGATTTGGCCCAATCGAGTTCGCGGATGGCTACTGAGCCGGGGAGCTTTGTGCCGAACATGTCGCCGGGCCAGCCGGCTGTCGTGATGTACCACTGGTTGGTTTCGGGATCGACGATGTATTCGGGGGCGTGGGCTTCCAGGCGGGCTGTTACTTCGGTTTCGGCGCCGGTATAGGCGCCGAAGTCGAAGGGGTTCTTCGACTTGAAGAGGAGCGTCTCGTGATAGCCGGCGGGGCCTTCGGTGCTGGCGGTGTAGGTGATCGAGAGCCAGTAGTCGTCGGTGCGGCGGAAGACGAAGGGTGATTCGGTCGCGCCCCACGGCGGCTGCTTCGGGGCGTCGGGCGTCGTCGTGAGGGCGAAGCGCACGAAGCGCCAGTCGAGCAGGTTCTCGGAGACGCAGACGCTGATGGCGCCCTCGTGGCCGCGCTTGCCGGTGCTGTAGAGGAGCCACGTGTCGTCGTCGAGGCGCAGCACCATGCCGTCGCGCATCACGGCGCCGACGGGGCCGCCGGTCACCGAGCACGGCACCTCCTGCCAGTGGTCGAGCCGCGGGTCGTCGGAGATGGCGGCCTGGAGGAGGTCGGGGCCGTAGAGCATCACCCAGTGCTCGCCGTTGAAGGCGACGGTCGGGGCCCAGGCGCGACGGCCGAAATCGCAGACGCGGCCGTGCTCGCGAAACTCGCCGTCCGCGAGGGACTTCCCGGAGCCGTGTGTGAACCAGCGTTCGGCCTGCGGGTTGACGCCGGGTGTTGCGCCGGCGATGCCGAAGACGTGCCAGCGACCGTCGTGGTTCTGGATGACGCAGTGGTCGTTGACGTGGTGTGCGGAGGTCTTTGGGGTGTAGAGGGGTCGCCATGGGGTGTCGGCGAGTTTTGGGATTTCCATCGGCGCATTGTACGGCGGCCACGTCGCACACGGTCTCGGACTCTCGCTTCTTGCATGAATTGAACTCAACGCAGAGACGCAGAGAGACGCAGAGGTTCGACTTGTTGTAGTTCCGCCGTCAGGGTGAACTCGAAGCGCGGGTGCAATTCGGACAAGATCCTTCGCTTCGCTCAGGATGACAGGCTCGCGTCCGTCGGCGCTGTCCCATGGTCATTTGGGTGCTGTGCGGCGAGGGCGCGGCAAGCAGCGCCCCTACTCGCGAGGTGTCGCGCTGGGGCATGCCGGCCTCGTCGCTGTGCGAACAAGATCCTTCGCTTTGCTCAGGATGACAGGCCGGAGATGGTTGTCGCTGTCGCATGGAACCTTTGGTGGTGTGCGGCGACGGTGCGGAGCTGAGGCTCCGCCGCTAGTGGCGCGCGGCTCGTGGCCGTTTGGCACTTTCGATGGGATGGCGTGACGATCCATGCTGAGGACGGCGAGGTTCAAAGGAGGATGCGATGTCACGACGGGGACTGGTGGCGCTGCAGGCGGGGTTGGCGGGACTTCTTGCGGGGATGTGGTACTTCAAGATGGTGCGGCCGCGGGTGCTGAACTGGGGTGCGACGGCGGATGAAGTTGAGCGGGCGATGCCGGGCGATGAGATTTTGCCGGACGCGCGTCTGCAGACGACGCGTGCGATCACGATCGATGCGACGCCGGAAGAGATCTGGCCGTGGCTGGTGCAGATGGGACCGAAGCCTCGCGCCGGTGTCTACACGTACGACTGGGTCGAACGGCGGCTGGGGATCGACATCGAGAACAGCGACCGCATCATGCCGGAGTTCCAGCACCTGGAGCCGGGCGAGTTTCTCGGGCTGAACGAGAAGGGCGAGGGGCTGGAGGTGCGGGTCGTCGAGGCGAATCGGGCGCTAGTGGTACAGTGGATCCCGCAGGAGTCGACGTGGGCGTGGGTGTTGTATCCGGAGGGCGATGGTACGCGCCTGATCTCGCGTAACCGGCTGGCGTACAGCGGGGCGATGTTCTGGCCGACGATGGCGTTCATGGAGCCGGGGTCGCTGGTGATGGAGCGCAAGATGCTTACCGGGATCCGCGATCGGGTGATGCGGCATCGGGGCGAGGGTGCGAATGTTGGGGCGCGGGAGGCGGTTGGCGTTGCGGGCTGAGGGCTGACGAGAAGTCGCGGTCTTCGGCGCTGTCGCATGTGGGAGCGGATGCATTTCGGACAAGATCCTTCGCTTTGCTCAGGATGACAAGACACGGGATCGGTCGGCGCTGTCGCATGGCGGGTTCTCGCTGACGAAGACGGGCGCGGCGAGCAGCGCCCCAACGCGGACAATCGCGGGCGCGCGAGACGATTGGCTCTGGTACGATCGCGCTCGTATGACGTTCAAGGCATTGGCACTTGACCTCGATGGGACGCTGCTGACTGCGACGGAGTCTGTTAGCGAGCGGAATCTTCGTGCGCTGGCGGCGGCGCGGGCGGCGGGGCTACAGATCATTCTTGCTTCGGCGCGGTGGTATCAGTTGGCCGAGCGGGTGGCGCGACAGGTCGAGGCGGCGGCGCCGGTTGTGGCGTGCAGCGGGGCGCAGGTGCGGCGGCTTGATAGCGGCGTTGATCTGCTCGATGTGCGGCTGCCGGATGCGTTCACGCGCGCGCTGTACGCGATCTGCGATGAGGAGCGGTGCATCGGGACGGTGGTGCTTGATGAGCACGTCGTGACGAAAATGGTGCCTGCGCCTCCCGCAAATCTTGCGCCTGTGGAGATGCGGTTTGCGACGTCGCTGGCTGCGGAGGCGGAGGGTCGGCCCCGGATCGCGCTCATTCAGGGCACGGACGTTGTGGCGCGGCTGCGGGCGGAGCTAGAGCCGGCGTGGGGCGAGCAGGTGCATTTCATTACGTCGATCTCGAGCCACGGCAAGCCGATCCTGACGCTGACGGCGATGGGGGCGCACAAGGGGAAGGCGCTCGCGGTGGCGTGCAAGGATCTCGGCATCGGCGTTGAGGATGTGGTGGCGTTCGGGGATTCGGGGAACGATCTGGAGATGTTCAAGGTTGCGGGCGCGTCGGTGGCGATGGGTCAGGGCGATGAGGATGTAAAGGCGGCGGCTACGTTCGTGTCGGCGCGCTGTGATGAGGATGGGGTGGCGGTTGGGATCGAGCGGCTGTTGGAGCTCGGATCGTTATAGCGGCGCTCTTTTCACCGCAGAGGCGCAGAGGACGCAGAGGCGGACCAGAGGTCCGGCACACAGATTTTCTTGTCTGAGTGACGACCTTCGCGCTGGCGCATGTATCCGCGGTGGTGTTCACACAAGATCCTTCGCGTTCGCTCAGGATGACGTGACCGGCGTGACATCGTGCGTTGACAGCATTGGCAGCCCACAAAATGGGCGCACAGCCTTGCGCCCCTACGAGACGACCTTCATCGACAAGCAGCTTGTGCGCATCCAACAAGGGCGCGGCAGAGCAGCGCCCCTACACGACGATTGTCTTCTCTTTGACTTCGGCTAGGGGGATTAGGCCTTCGGAGGTGGCGCGTTCGGGGCGGCGGCTGAAGAAGTAGTTGAAGCCGTCGTTGTAAGCGAGGGGGTAGGCGACGTTTCCTGCGCCGCCGGACGCGACGTGGGTGCGTTGCTTGCGCCAGAGGTCGGTGACGGGGCAGTCGTAGCAGACGAGGGATGTGTCGCGGGGTTCGTTGGGCTTTGCGGCGAACATGCGGCGCGAGCGGCGGAAGTTGTCGTTGTTCCATACGTCGTGGAATTTCTGATCGTGGAAGGTTGAGAGCGGGACGCCGGGTTCGGCGGAGGACATGGCGGCGGTTCGACCGTTCACAGGCGGGGACGCCTGTGCCACATTGACCACATCCACGACGGGCAAGGGGGCGCGTCCTCCGTTCGTAACGGCAGCGGGTGCGATCGTGCCGTAGTCGTCTTCTTTGTAGAAGACGGCGCAGCAGGGGGCGACGCCGCCGTCGTTGTGGATCACGGCGTGGTCCCAGAGGAAGCTGCAGCGGCCGGGCTGGGGGTCGTGCTCGAAGTCGAACTCGCGCTCGGTGTCCCAGTCGGGGCCGGCGACCCAGCCCTTCGAGATGCGGAGTGACATGCCGAGTTCGTTAGCGATGCGGCGGGCCTCGTCGACCTCGTGCAGGTTGTGCTTGAAGAGGTGGTACTCGTACACGAGTTGCGGCGTCTTCGAGTTGAGCTTCTTCTTGGCGGCGTTGACCTTGCGGACGTTCTCGAACAGCAGCGCGAGATTGCCGCGGACGCGGTACTGCTCGTACACCTCCTGCGTCGCGCCGTCGACGGAGACGCCGAGGATGTTGAGGCCGGAGCGCACGATCTCCTCCGCGCGCGCGTCGTCCATCGGCACGCTCATGTTCGAGCTGATGATCGTCGAGATTCCGCGGTCGGCGGCGTTGCGGATCATCGGGCAGAGATCCTTGTTTAGCAGCGGCTCGCCCCAGTTGTAGAACTCGATCTGGAGGAGGCGGCTGCCGAGTTCGTTGAGCACGCGGTCGAGCATGGTGGGTGAGAGCATCGACTTGTCGCGGCCGGCCTGGCTGGCGCCGGTGAAGCAGGCGGGGCAGCGCAGGTTGCAGACGTTGGTCGCCTCGATCGTGAGCATGGTTGGGTAGGCGCGCACGTTTTCGACGCCGCGGCTGCGCTCCCAGCGGCCGTGCCAGTAGTTGAGGAGGCGGGTGGGGGTGAGGCGGACGCCGGGGTACTTGTAGGGCAGCAGCCAGCGCTTGCCGTCCTCGTAGGTGCGACGGCTGCGGTTGATGGCCTTGCGGACTACGACCGGCTTGTGCACGAGTGCCCCTCAGATCGAACGATGGCGGGGTTACGGTATAGCACCTTGACGTGGGGGGTGGCTAACCCTACCGCGTAGGGCGTCAATCGGCGGTGACCACGAAGGGCCACGAAGGAACGAAGGGGAAGGCCCGGATTGCCGGATGCTTGCCGCTACAGGAGTGGTGCTGCTTCGGCTACGGTGGCTTCGTAGTTGTCGTCGATGAGGAGATGAGCCCCGGCTGCGGCCTCTGTGGCGAGTTCGTCGCAGCGTTCGTTCTCCGGGTGGCCGTTGTGGCCCTTTACCCACGCCCATGCGACGACGTGGGTTTCGCAGAGGTCGAGGAGGCGCTTCCAGAGATCGACGTTCTTTGCGGGCGTCTTGCCCGCGGTTATCCAGCCTCTCGCACGCCAGCTCACCGCTTGCCCCTTCTTGATGCCGTTAATGACGTAGACCGAGTCCGTCACGACGAGCACATCGCAGGGTTCCTTTAGGGACTCGAGGCCGGTGATGACGCCGAGCAGTTCCATGCGGTTGTTCGTCGTCAGGCGATAGCCCGCGGACTTCTCGACGCGCTTGCCTTTGTGATCGAGGATGACGCCGTAGCCGCCGGGGCCGGGGTTGCCGAGGCAGGCGCCGTCGCTGTAGATGGTGACTGACTTCAACAAGCTCTCCTTGTTCGCGGACATAGCGTGACACAGATCGCGCTGTGGTGGCTGGAGCCGGAGATGGATGATGGAACTTCGTTAGTGGCCGCGGCGTAGGAGCCACGCCTGATCGATGTTGCCGTAGCCAGACCAGTGCTCGAATTCGGCGACGAAGACCATTGCGGGATCTTGCAGGGTGGCAGTGAGCCAGTCGCGAATCGTCGGCGGATCTGCTGCGGTGAAGATCACCCACGCCGCGTTGCCGGCGCGACGGATGTGCTGCTCGGGAACGTGGGCTCGCAAGGTGCTTTCCACCGCGGGGTCATCCATGGCGACGATGAGCTTGAGTGAGCCTGGGCCGATTTCGTCGAGCTCGGTGGTCATTCTGCGTTTTAAGAGAGGTGCTTCGAGAAGAAGCCTGCGGCCTTTGCCCAGGCGTCGTCGGAGGCTTCCTTGCGGTACGACGGGCGGCCTTCGTTCATGAACGCGTGGCCTGCACCAGCGTAGCTGTGGAATTCGTGATCCTTGCCGAGGCGGGTCAGTTCGGCGTCGAGTTTCGCTACGTCGGCGGGGTTGGGGTTGCCGTCGTCTTCGCCGAAGAGTCCCATGACGGGACACGTGATGTTCGCCGTTTCGTCGAAGGGCGCGGGGCCGTCGCCCCATGCAGTCATGATGTTGCCGCCCCAGAACACGATCGACGCGCTGATCTCGGTTGAACGGGTGGCCATGAGGTAGGCGACGCGTCCGCCCATGCAGAAACCGGTGACGCCGATCCGGTCGGCGCGCACTTCGGGCATGGTCTTGAGGTGGGCGATGGCAGCGTTGCAGTCGGCCACGATCTCGTTGTCACGGAGGCGGCTCATCATCGTCATGGCGTCGTCCATCGCCTTCGGGTTTTCGGGCGTCTGGCGATGAAACAGGGACGGTGCGATCGCGACGAAACCGGCTTCGGCGATGCGGTCGGTCATCAGCCGTATGAACGCGTCGACGCCTCCTGCGTGCTGCGCGACCACGATGGCGCCCGCGGGCGTTCGGTCGGGTATAGCGATGTAGCAGCGCATATCGCTTCCATCAACCACAAGCGTTTCCGAGCGTAACGCCATGCCAGCCTCCGATGCTGCAGGAGGACGGGCGCCCTCGCCCGTCGCGAGCCGACAGTTTGGCATAGAGTCTTTACGCCGCAAGCGGCCAGCGGTTCCGGCCGATCTGGCAGCATGCTTGCATGGCGAAGAACAAGCAGCTTCCGCGGGTCTTACTCACGGGCGTCAACGGAACCATCGGCGCGGACTTTGCCGAGACGTGGCTTAGCCAGCACCGTTCCGACTACGGCCTGCGCCTTGGCTCGCGCCGCGAGGACTATGAAGATGCCCGGTTCGACGACATCGTGCTGATGGACATCGAAGACACGCCTTCGCTAGCGAGGGCGATGCGTGGCGTTGACTGCGTCGTCCATCTCGCGGGTAATCCCTCAGTGGACGCGACGTTCGACGAGCTGTTGGGGCCGAACGTTGTCGGCGGGTTCAACGTATTCGAAGCGGCGCGTAGGGCGAAGGTACGGCGCATCGTTTACGCGAGTAGTGTGCACGCGATCATGGGGTATCCCGTCGATTTCCAGGCTCACCACGATGATCCGCCGCGAGCTGACACGCTCTACGGCGCGTCGAAGGTCTTTGGCGAGGCGCTGTGCTCGGCCTACGCATATGAGCACGGCATGTCGTGCATCGCCCTACGCATCGGGGCGTACGTGCCGGACGATGAGCGCGAGCAGCGCGTCTACTGTTCTGACAATCCGCAACTGCTCGACATTGTCGTGAGCAGGCGCGACCTCATGCAACTCATCCACAAGTGCATCATGGCGCCGGACGATCTCGACTACGGCGTGTTTCACGCGATCTCGAACAATCGCTTCAAGCGCATGGACATCGCGAACGCGCGCACGCTCGTCGGATACGAGCCGCAGGATGATGCGTTCGAGTGGAGCCGTTTGGTGGATTTCGGGGTCGAGGAGAAGGTCTGACTCGACGAATTCAGTCGATGCGCGGAGGGCCTTTGCGAGCGCGTTCGAGGACGGCGGCGTGGTCGGTGGCGGACCACATGGCCTCGATGTACCAGGTGGCGCCGACGTCGGCCATTTCTGTGACCTTCGCGCGGGCGGCGGACGGGTCGTCTGCTGACGTGTCGCCTTCCATGATGATGTCTTGCGTGACGGCATCGTGGTCTGTCAGCCAGGTCTTGCCTGCGCGGACTTCGGCGGGCGTCGATTGGCGGAAGTTGCCGTCGTCGCCACGCGATGTGGGGATCCAGCCGTCGTACTTCGCGACGCGTTGCATTGAGCGATACGACGGGCGGGGGCGCCCGTCCTCATGTGCGTTGGGCCATGCGCCTACTACCCAGATCGGGATGCGGGGCTGCTGGGTGGGTGGCGCGGGTTTGGTCATGAATTCGGCGGGGACGCTGATGTTGTAGTGCTTGCCATGATGTTCGAACGTTGCGTCATTGGCGGCGGCGGTGCGCCAGAGGCCGTCGGTGATCTCGAGCGCTTCGTCCATGAGCTCTGCGCGCTGTTTGCGGTCGGTCACCTCGCCGAATGCTTCGAAGCCGACGTCGGGTGCGCCGAGGCCACAGGCGAGAATCACGCGGCCGCCGGAGAGGTTGTCGAGCGTGGCGGTTTCGCTGGCGAGCTTCCACGGGCGCATGCGGGACGGTGGTGTGAGCATCGTGCCGAGCCGCAGCTTCTCGGTGACCATCGCGCAGGCTGTGAGGGAGACCCAAGCATCGACACCCCAGACGGGCTCCCAGAGAAAGATGCCGTCCCAGCCTGCTCTCTCGAGTTCGACGGTGAGGTTTGCGGCTGTGCGCGCATCGCCGGATGGGAGGACGAAGCCGTACTTCATTGTTGTTCGGCTCCCATACCAGCGGCGGCGGCGTATTCCCACGCATCGAGGTTCGGGCCTGGTAGTTCGAGTTTCTCGAGCATCAGCACGATCTCGGTGCGATGTTGGGCACCGTGCGCGAAGGCGTGCGTGAGGAAGAAGCTGATCGGGAATACGGGCTGCTTGCCCGCGAACGGGACGATGACTTCAGCGTCTTCGGTGAGTGATTCGGCGGCGGCGATCAACGCGTCATTGGAGTTTCCAGCGAGGTCTTCGAGCGCTGTGAAGCCGGTCCATGCCTGCGGCTTTGTTCGGTCCTGCGCCTCTCCTTTGAGTCGCGCGAGGAAGTCGGACTGGCCGGTGACGACATGGAACAGCGTTTCACGAATCGATCTGCCGGGGCCTCTGAATACAACTTCATCGAGTTGGTCGTCGCGCAGAGAACGACACGCGTCGATGATGCGTTCGTTCGCCCACTTGTTGTAGCGGAATACCTGTGCGAGCGGGGCGTTCATAGAACGAGTATAGCTACGTGATTGGAGGGCCCTTTGCCGATCCCGCACTGGCTGCCAGCTTGCTGTCGATGCTCTCGACCACTGCTCGAAGCGCTGCCAATTCGCTCTTTACGGCTGCGAGTTCAGCAGCGAGGTCCGGGCTAGCATCCGGTGCCTCCTCGGACTCTACGCCTCCGACGAGGATGCTGGCCATGATGCTGGCGAGGGCGCCGATGATACCGATGCCCATCACCATTACGAACATCGCTCCGATGCGGCCGACCACTGTGACGGGGAATCGATCGCCATAGCCGACAGTGGTGATCGTGACAAAGGCCCACCAGAAGGCGTCCCAACCGGTGCGAATGTTGGAATTTTCGGATCGCGCCTCTGCGTTCAGCACGAGGACGCTCGCCGTGACAAGTACGAGAATCGTCAGCAGGACGGTAATGAAGCCAGCGTACTGCGCGCGATTTTGTACGACGTCGTCGATGAGTTCTTTCTTCTGTTGGCCGCGAAGGAGCTTCGAGATGCGAGCGAGCCGGCTGAGGCGCGCGATGCGGAGGAGGCCGGCCCACTTGAGGATCGGGTTCGGGAAGGAGGGGATCGATCCGAGCAGATCGAGCCAGCCTCCCTGCCGGAAGAAGTAGTCGCGCTTCGACCGCGCCTTCAGCAGGTTGGTCGCGAAGTCGAACAGGAAGATCGCGCAAATGAAGTTGTCGTAGAACGTCAGCAGATCGATTGTCGCGGAGTTGATGGGGAGCAGGAGCAGCACCATGATGATGAGCGACATCACGGTGAGGACGAGGATGAAGATGTTGTAGGCGTTGCCGTGCTTGATCTGCTCAGTGTCTGACATTGGCGGCATTGTACGCGGCAAACGCCGTAGCTACATCTCCGACGAAGCGTAGGACTCCGCGAGCCAGCGCATGACGTCGTCGTCGACCTCGGTAGCGGACTTGAGGGTGGTGCTGTGGGCGATGCGGGTCGGTGACTGGCTCGAGCGGGAGTAGGTCAGGCGGGGGTGGTCGAGAGTGCGCGGGAGCATGATGAGGAGGCGGATGCCGGACTTGCGGAGGCGCAAGGACGAAAAGGTGCGGCCGTGCTTGAGGAAGAAGCCGACGCGCACCGGCTCGACCAGCACATCGCCGACTTCGGGCAGGCGGGCGAGGATGGCTTCGCAGATCTCGCGCTGGAGGGGTGTGAGGGTGTCGAGGCGATCGTCGAGGGACATGGCGGGGTCGCAGCTGTGGCCCTGGTTCTGGCGGCGGAACTCGCGGCCACAGGCGGGGCAGGTCCAAGCTGACGGGCGCGATGGGTTTGGCATATGAGCAGTGTCGCAGTTGTGTTCTGCATCGGACACTGGTTCGCTCCTCCCTTCGCGCTTCGGTGCCTCCGACGACTCACAGCCGGGGACGGCTGTGCCAGATCGTACGCTCGCGCCTGGCAGGGTTGGCGGTGGCGCTGCGTACCAGACTGCGAGAAACCTGTCACACGCGGTGAGTCGACGATGACATCCGTGCGTCTTCCGAATGCGACATTGCTCGCAGGAGATCAACATGCGATTCCATGGCAGCACGACCCGGCGCGCGTCTACCGCATCTACGAACGGCGCTACGTCGCACGATGCGGGGAAGGTTGTCTCGAAGAACGTCGAGGACATCATCCGCATCGAGAACGCGGATCGCGGCGGTATGGGCTGGAGCGATCACACTGCGGACGGGATCACGGCGCTCGCCGGCAGCATGCTGTTCGTGTTCCTGCACGTCGCCTGGTTCGGCGGCTGGATCGTCTGGAACGCCGGATGGCTGGGGCTGCCGGCTTTCGACGAACCGCCATTCGGTCTGCTAACGATTATCGTGTCGCTGGAGGCGATCTTCCTGTCGACGTTCGTGCTGATAAGCCAGAATCGCGCAGCCCGGCAGTCCGACCGCCGCAGCCACATCGACCTCCAGCTGAACATGCTCGCTGAGCAGGAGGTCACGCGCCTGATCGCGATGGTCGCTGACATCCACGAGAAGCTCGGCATTGAGAACAGAGAAGACATCGACGAAGAGCTGAAACAGCCGGTCAAGGTCGAGGAACTGGCGAAGGCCGTCGATGTTGCTGAAGGCGGCGGCTGAGGTCGCCCGCGCTGCGATTTCGTCACTCCCAATGGCACTATCCTCTGGCCGCGCGCAGACGTACGATGTGGCGTCATTTAGCTCGTCCACTGAGAGGTGTTGTCATGGTGAAAGCAGCAGTGTTTCGGGGGCCGCAGCAGCCCCTCCACATCGAAGACGTGCAGCTCGACGCGCCGGGTCCGCGGGAGATCCTGGTCAACACGAAGGCGGTCGGTGTTTGCCACAGCGACCTGCACTTCGTGGACGGCCTGTACCCGATGGCCAACCCGGCGATTCTCGGGCACGAGCCTGCGGGCGTCGTTGAGGCGGTCGGCGATCAGGTGACGTACGTGCAGCCGGGCGACCACGTCATCGCGTGTCTGTCCGTGTTCTGCGGCGTCTGCGAAGTCTGTACGTCGGGCCGGCCGTACCTGTGCTCCGGCGAGGCAACGCGGCGGGCTCCAAACGACAAGCCTCGCATCTCGCAGAACGGCGAGCCCATCCACCAGGGGTTGAATCTTGCCGCTTACGCTGAACAGATGCTGTTGCACGAAAACGCCGTCGTGAAGATCCGGCCGGACATTCCGTTCGACAAGGCGGCGCTTGTCGGCTGCGGCGTGATGACGGGGGTCGGCGCGGTACTGAACACGGCGCAAGTGCCCGCGGGCGCGTCGGTCGCGGTGTTCGGCTGCGGCGGAGTTGGTCTCGCGGCGATCCAGGGCGCGCGGCTCGCGGGCGCGCGGCAGATCATCGCCGTGGATACGATGGAGAACAAGCTCGCGATGGCGCGCGAGATGGGCGCCACGCATGTCATCGACGCGTCGTCGAAGGATGCGGCGGCATCGATCATCGACATCACGGGCGGCGGCGTCGAGTATGCGTTCGAGGCGATCGGGCTGAAGCAGACGGCGGAGCAGGCGTTCCGCTCGCTCGCGGCCGGCGGCACGGCGACGGTCATCGGCATGATCCCCGTCGGGCAGAAGGTCGAGGTCGATGGCTACGAGTTCCTTCGGGCGAAGAAGTTGCAGGGCAGCCTGATGGGCTCGAACCGCTTCCGACTCGACATGCCGCGCTACCTCGACCTCTACCTTCAGGGGCGGCTCGACCTCGACAAGATGGTCAGTCGCACGGGCAAGCTGGAGGACGTGAACGACGCCTTCCGGGCGATGAAGGCTGGCGAGGTCGCGCGTACGGTGCTCACGTTCCCGTAACGCCGTTGGCCTGACTCGATGCACGAAAACTAAGAGCCGCCATCACTTCGATGGCGGCTCTTTTCTTTATTGGCGAGCTGAAGCTACGCAGCTACCAGAATTACGCGCACCGCCGTTACTGGATGAGTACGCGCGGCGCGATCGATATCGGGAACGCGGCTGGCGGCACGTCCACGACGGTCCGTACTGGCGCCAGTTCCTTCGCGGAGGCGAGAGCACGCACCAGGTCGTCCAGTCCGAATGGCTTGGCGAGGGCGGCGCACCCGGCATCGCGAAGAAGCGACATCTGGCTGGCGATCTTGTTCTGCGCGCCGCTCGCCACGATGAGCGGTAGGTCGGCGCATGCAGATCGCGAGCGGATCGCATCGACACAAGCGAAGCCCGACGCGCGGTTGTACATGAACACATCGACGATGGCTGCTTCAAAATTGCCCTGCTCGACGATGCGTACAGCATCATCGATGTCGAAGGTTGTTATCGGCTGGCAATCGTAGCCGATAGTTGCCAGTGCGCGCTCCATGAAACGAATGAACGGCGCGTCGTCGTCGATAACTGCGATGGTGGCGGGCATCGTGCTCCCTCCGCTAAGAGCGCGTCCTGCGCTCAACTCCATGCATCCAGCGAGAGCCGTGAACTCCGCCTGGTAGGCGGAGTTCACGGCTGCTCTTCGGTTGTTAGCTAGGCGTTGAGGCCACCGCGACCGGCGATCGCCTTGTACGCCACGAGAATGATGACGGCGCCGACGATTGACAGCAGGATGCTGCCGATATCGAAATCGTCCACCCCGTTGCTAATGCCCATCGCGACGGCGAGAAAACCACCGAGCAGGGCGCCGACGATTCCCAGAACGATAGTAATGACGATGCCGATTGGGCCGGCGCCACCCGGGTCGTCGCCTGGCACGATCATCTTCGCGATCACACCGCCGATGAGACCCACGACAATCCATGCAATGATTCCCATGACTGATACCTCCGTTGAAGTGTTGCCGGCGTCGTCAGCCGGGATGACGCCACTATCGGTGAACCCAAAGGTGTACGGCGGATACAGATCAGGGTTTTCCCTTACGATCACGTAACAGCCGCGGTGTGCTAGCTTCGTGGGATGAAAACGCCAGTAACCGCCGTTCTGCTCATCTCCTGCGCCGACCAGACGGGATTGGTCGCAACCGTCTCCGACTTCCTCTATCGGAACGGCGGGAATATCATCCACGCCGACCAGCACACCGACCACGAGGAAGGCGTATTTCTCCAGCGCGTCGAGTGGGACATCGCTGGCTTTGCCGTCGACCGTGCCGGGATGCACGAGGCGTTTCGTCCGATCGCCGAGCGGTTCGGGATGACGTGGTCGCTGCAATTCAGCGACGAGACGCCGCGGATGGCGATCTTTGTGTCGAAGATGCACCACTGCCTGTACGACCTGCTGGCGCGCTGGCGCCTGGGCGAATTGCAGTGCGATATTCCGCTGATCATCAGCAATCACCAGGACGCCGAGCCGATCGCCGCCGATTTCGGTATCGAGTTTCATCACCTGCCGGTGACGGCGGCTACGAAAGACGATCAGGAAGCGCACATGGTGCGGCTGCTCGACGGTGCGGGTGTCGACGTTGTGGTACTGGCGCGCTACATGCAGGTGTTGAGCGATGGCTTCGTGACACGCTATCCGAACCGCATCATCAACATCCACCACTCGTTTTTGCCCGCGTTCGCCGGAGCAAAGCCGTATCACCAGGCGCACGAGCGCGGGGTGAAGATCATCGGGGCGACAGGGCACTACGCGACGCAGGAGCTGGATCAGGGGCCGATCATTGAGCAGGGTGTGGCACCGGTGAGTCACCGTGATTCAGTCGATGATCTGATTCGCAAGGGGCGCGATCTCGAGAAGGTCGTGCTGGCTCGGGCGGTGGATTTGCATCTGCGGCATCGCGTGCTTGTGTACGGGAATAAGACTGTGGTGTTCGATTAGGCGTGCGTCTCGTCGCAAACGCGCGGGCTGGAAAGCCCGCGCTCCGGTTCACGGACTCTGTCCGACACGAAGTAGACATCGCACGACCGATCGTTCTCCACTGTGCGTCACCCGTGCGCCTTCCCGGCGACCGCGCGGGCTGAAAAGCCCGCTCTACCATGGTGCCTGGATTAAAGCCTGCGCTCCGGCATTGGGTTACGCGCTTGCCTGCGCGGCCGGCATGTTCTTGGCCATTTCCTCGAGCGTGGGACCCTGGGCGAACAGGATCGTCATGTCGTACATCGGTTTCGCTGCGGTATCGCGGCGTTCCTTGTAGGCGGCGAGCGCGCCGTCCAGGGGATCGCGTCCGGACAAGCCTGCGTCGAGGGCTTCGGACAGGAATTCCGCATCACGAAACGCATCCGCGATGCCCAAGCCCGTCACGAAGTCCTTGTGATAACCGGCGTCGCCGCAGAGCGCCCAACCCGGGCCGTATGGCTGGCGGAAGAAGTTCTCGGTGTCTGCCGTCCCGATCCACTTTTCTTCGCGCTTGCCCGCTCGCACGCGTGCGGCGAAAGCAGGCGATGCCTGTTCGAGAATGCGATAGAAGTTGCCCTCGATGTCGGCACGGTAGTCGTGGAAGAACTGACGGTCAGTGCCGGCGCCGATGCATGTGAGGCCATCGTTCGTCGCAAATGCAAGCACACCTGCTTCGGGGCCGACGAAGGCTTCGCCGCCGGTCGGCAGGGGGACGCCGCTGAAGTACGAGTAGTAGCCACAGGTAAAGGGCGGGTGTGTGTCGTACTCCTCGGCCGCGACTGTGCGCGCGACGAGGGAGTGGTGGCCGTCGGCGCCGACGGTGACACGCGCGCGCGCTTCAACCGATGCGCCATCAGCGTTGCGTCCACGGATGCCCGTCACGACACCGTCCTCGATGATGATCTCTTGCGCCGAGAAGGCTTCGCGAACTTCCGCACCGGCATCACGCGCGGCGGCGACGAGGATGTTGTCGAGCACGGTACGGCGCGGACAGATCGGGATCGGCATGGAAGGATCACGCGGTGCGCTCACGAGGACGCCCTGCAGTGTGAATTGCATTTGAGGGATCTCCGGGCAGTTCGAGGCCATGACCTCGTCATATAGTCCCCACTCTTGCAAGCGCTTGACGCCCTCGGGCTGAATGAAGTGCGTGGACATGATGTCGCTCGGGAAGGTCGCGCGGTCGACGACCAAGACACTCTGGCCGCGCTTTGCTAGCAGCATCGCCAGCGGTGATCCGGCGCAGCGCGCCCCCACGATGATTACGTCGTACATGGTCTCGGCCTCCTACGAACTCAGATGAGGGAGGATACGGTTATCCCCAGGCGCGGCGTAACCCCCAAATGATTGAGATTTTCGCAGTCGGGGCGAATCACAGCCTATTGTCCCCGTTCATCGACTGGCCTACGATCGCCCTATGCAGCTGACGACAACGATCCTGCTTGACGGCCTGACGTTCCCCGAGTGTCCACGCTGGCACGACGGCGCACTCTGGTTCTCGGACGTTCACGCGCACAAGGTCATGCGCATGACGCCGGACGGCCGCGCCGAAGCCGTCATCGAGAACGCCCACCAACCCGCCGGGCTCGGCTGGCTGCCAAACGGCGACCTGCTCTACGTCCGCATGGTCGACCGTACGCTCGTGCGACGTTCTGAGGCCGGGATCGAGACGATCGTTGCTGACCTCTCGCCCTTCGAGGGAGTGCAGATCAACGACATGACCGTCTCCGGCCAAGGACGCGCCTACATCGGCGGCTTCGGCTTTGACATCAACAAGGGCGACCCATTCGCGATGTCGAGCATCATGATGGTGGACCACAGCGATGTGGCACAGCCGTCCCCGACTGTCAGTCAGGCGGTCATCGCGGCCGACAACATGCGCTTTCCCAACGGCATGGTGATCACGCCCGACGGCAAGACTCTCATCGCGGCCGAAACCGTCGGCCGCTGCCTCACCGCATTCGACATCGCCGACAATGGCACGCTGTCGAACCGCCGCGAGTGGGCGGCGCTCACTGTGTTCCCGGACGGCATCTGCCTCGACGCCGAGAACGCGATCTGGGTCGCCAGTCCGACGTCTGGCGAGTGCCTGCGCGTGAAAGAAGGTGGCGAAGTCACGCACAGGGTGAAGGCGCACGCTAAGGGCGTCTATGCCTGCATGCTCGGCGGCGACGATGGCCGCACGCTGTACCTCTGCTCGGCGACCACCACCGGACCCGAGCTGGCGCAGGGCATTAGCACCGGCTGGATCGAAGTCGTCGAGGCCGACGTGGCGCACGCTGGGCTGCCGTAGCGCTCAGCGCACTTCCCTGCACTTCCCTGCACTTCCGTGAGGCGCCCGACGGCGTGGGCGGGTAGAGAGCCCCTCCGAAAGGAAGGCGCGGAGGCGCTGGTGACTACGGCCGTTCGCTGAGGAAGCGATCGATGGCGGCCGCTATGTGGCCGGCGAGGACCTCCTGCGAACGGACATCGGCGAGCACGCGGGCGTCG
The DNA here is from genome assembly GCA_021731085.1 of Dehalococcoidia bacterium. Taxonomy (GTDB): domain Bacteria; phylum Chloroflexota; class Dehalococcoidia; order DSTF01; family JACRBR01; genus JACRBR01. Next base: position 55,587 of record JAKFYB010000039.1, on the reverse strand, counting down.
TCATCGTTCGAGAGGAAGAGAAACTCGAGCAACGCGGACGGCATGCTTGTCTCGCGGGTCACGACGAACTGGCAGAAGTCGCCGTGGTGGCGCTCGGCGTCTTCCATGATGCCGCGGTTCGGCGGGAAGTACCCGTACTCGTGGAGAGCGTCCATCATCGCCTGCTGGATCATCGCGGCGAACTTCGCATTGGCGTTCCCTTGCTCATGCAGGCCGCAGTACCACGTCTCCGGGCCAGCGATGGACTTCACGGAGGCGCCGTTTCCGTGCAGCGCGAGAAAGAGATCCGCATCCACGGCGGTCGCAAGCTGCGTGCGCCAGATGAGGTCCGAGACGATGAACTGCTGGACGAGCGGACCATCTGGGCCGCGGCCGGGCGTATCGCGCGTGAGGTAGACGTCGTAACCCAGCGCGAGGAGCTGCGTGCGGATGAGCTGCGCGTTGCGAAGGTTCATCTCCGACTCGAGGACGTTTGGGGTTCCGTCAGGCAGGTGGTGGACGGCGCCGGGATCGCCGCGACCGTGGCCAGGGTCGAGCACGACCACGCCCTTGTTCGGTGCGTGCGCCGCGTCGCGGATGGTGGCCGAGGAGCCAGCGCCTGCACCAGCAACGCCTCCCTCAACACCGGCGGACTGCGCGTATCGCGGGACAGGGTACGGCGCGGGCGTTGTTGTCGCTGCGGGCGTTGCGGTGGGTGGTCGCGTGGTGGGCGTTGCTGACGGATAGATACCGTCGTGGGGCGTGGGGGTGAACGTCGGTACCGCCGTAGGGCTGGCGGTGGCCGAGGGTTCGGGCGACCGTTCGGTCGTGGGTTCGCCGGCTGTTGTGGGCGTAGCGGTGTGCGCGCCCGGCTCTGCCGTCGACACGGCGGTGCGGGACGCGGCGGGCGTACGTGTGCCCGCGCGCTGCGTCGCGACTGCTGTTCGCGTGGACGACCGCGTCGTTGTCGCTTGCGGCGTGGTCGCCCTTGGCGTGGACGTTCGCGACGTCACGGTGCGAGTGCTGCCGTCAGATGTTGGGACGGCTGTGGTTGTAGAGGATCCAAGGGCGGCGACAACCGTAGGCGTACGCAAGTCTGCGCCTTCGAGCTGGCCGCTCGCGCGGGATGTGCCCTGGAGCGCGTACCAGCCCATGCCGGCGGTTATGCAGGTCCAGATGGCGAGCCCAAACAAGAAGGCGGGCGGCACACGCGTAAGCATGGCGGTCAGGCAGCCTTCCTGCGGCGCAAGGCAGCGGCCGTCGTCGACAGCTGCTCTAGCAGGTCATCCATCTCGACGAGATCGACTTCCATCTGGTTGAGGACGCGGGGGCGCGTGCGCTCGACCTCGGTCGTGCGGAACACTTCCAGGTTGATATCGGCGGGGACATTGAAGCGGCGCGCGGGCACGCGTGGCACAGCCACTTGCTTAGGCTTGGCCTCAAGAGCAGCTTGCTCGGCGAGCGTCCTCAGGAACTCGACGTCTTCGTCGTTTTCGTCGACCTCGCCGGAGGCTTCGTCCGCTTCGGAACCGTTGAAGCGATGGCGTTCTGCTGGTCGAGCCGAGGCGGGCACACGCAGCCACGGGTCATCCTTGCTGGGCTTTCTGTTCTCGGGTTCTACCGTCATGGTTCCTCCTAGACTTCTGGAATGCCTGCGCCACCGGTGCCGGTCGGGTCTGCGGAAACGCTTTCGAACAGGCCCTGCACGATCCACGGAATGATCATCAACGCCAGGCCAGAGATCAGCAGCATGATGGCGGCGTAGAGCCACACCTTGTGGTGGTGGCCACCGCTGGCGGCGTGCGGCGCCCACGTGTTCACGAACGTCAGGACGAGCGTGACGACCAGCGCGAAGCCATGGATGAAGCCGACGTTGGGTGACGCAAACGCGAGTACGGACGTGACATCCGTGCCACCAGTCACGGACGCATCGACCGTCGTGTTCGCAGCTTGCATCTGCACGTCATTCAGTTGCGTCGCGAAGACGACGACGACTTCGGAGACGAACAACAGCACGCCGAGCAGGACGGCATGCATCGGCACCATCAGCATCATGAAGGTCTGCGAGACAAGCTTCCGGTTTTCCCGCAGGAGGGAGATCTTCAGCGCGAAGAGCGACGACAGGTAGCCGATGCTGTCCGGGTCGCCGCCGAGCTTGATGGTGTCCCAGAAGACGTTGACGGAGCGGTCGATGGACTCGCTGCCGGTTTCGCCGACGAAGCGCGTCCAGCAGAGGTCTGGCCTGAGGCCAGAGCGCAGGCGGATGTGCAGACGGCGGACGTTCTGTTCGAGCGAACCGAGCGAACGCTGATTCAAACGGCCGAGGCCGTCGGTGACGGTCGTGCCGATGGCGCCGACGATGGAGCCGAGAGCGCGCAAGAACGTCGACATATCTTTGTCGTACGTGTCGATGCGGCGGTCGTCGATGAAGGCCATGATGCCGACGGGCAACGCAGTGATTCCGGCGGCGATCATGCCGGCGCCGGCGTTGAACACGAGCGCGGTTGCGACGCCGAGCAGGGCGGCCGTCGGCAGGAGAACCTTCGCCAACAGGAACATCTGGTCCTGCGTCTTGGATTTCAGCTGCAGCTTGTGTGTTTTGGGTTCGACGGGCGCGGTTCGGTAGATGATCCAGCCACCGAGCGACGCCATGCTGATCATGATGGTTGCAAGACCGAGGATGAAGAGCGTACCGACGCTGTAGATCATCATCGAGACCATCGACACGACGACGATCAGGGTCACGGAGACCATCAGCGCGACGAAGGAGTCCGTCCACTTCTGCAACGTCTCAAGGTCGCGTTCGTACTTACGCGCGTATGTCTCGAGCTGCACTTCTGTCTCGCGAGCAAGGAAGATTTCCTCTGCCTCACCGGAGGACAGCGACGCGGAGAACCGCAGCAGCAGGCTCTCGATCATGTCGTTGTCTGTGGCGTCGGCGACGAGCTGGCAGGCGCGGGCGTAGTCGTAGTTCAGCTTCTGGGCGACGAGGTGGACGCGGTGGAAGTAGCCCGAAGTGCTGTAGCCGAGTTGCGCCGTCTTCTCGAAGAGTTGCTCGCGGCCGACGTTGGCGGTGGCCAACGCGGACATGTACGTGAGCTGCGTGATCAGGTCGTATTCGGTCGCGGCGGGGCGAAACAGCGACGAAGATCGCTGCCAGTTAGCAGCTTCCTCGATGTTGTCGCTGCGCCGTGGCCCTTTCGCTCCGAATGGCAACGCGCGCGTAATTGTCGCGAAGGCTGACATTAGGGTGGCCCCGCGAAGAGTGTCTGGAGTGTGATCCCTTGCTCGGAGGCGATGACGGCCTTGTTCGTCGTGCCGGCTCCGACGACGGGGTTGAGTCGGACGACGATCTCCATCTGCTCGCCGGGGTTGAAGATGCCGGGCTCGAAGACGTCGTCTGTGAAAGCGCCCGTCGTCCACATGTCTGAAGAAAGGCCGCCGGATGTGTACGCAACCCACTTGTCGTGGCGACCGCCGACCTCATCGAAGTATTGGACGACGACGTCCATGCGCGCGTAGTCCTGGAGCGACGTCTGGCCGTCGTTGCGCAGTGTGATGGTCGCGTTGGCACCGGTCGGGTCGATCGCGGTGTTCGTGACGGAAAGCTCTGTGCCACGGCGTTCGATGTTGCGTACTTCGGAGACACGCAGCGACTGGCCGACGTTGTCCATGCCGATGAAGCCGCCGCGGCCGATGAGGACGGTGGCGAGCATGAAGATGGCAGCGATGAAGAGCGCCGGAATGCTGTTTTCCATGGCGTCAGACCGTCAGGTACTTCGAGTCGAGCGTGCCGTTGGGCGTCACGACCTTCATGTAGTACGTGGTGCCCGACGCGAGATTGGCGTCCAGCTTCAGTGTCACGCGCAGTGTCGCCGTCTGGTCCCAGGTCGTGGCGTTCTCGAGCGTGTCGTACCAGCACGGCGCGACACAGCTTGCGTCGGTGCCGTACGGGACGCGGGCGAAGTCGCCTGTCGGCCCGAAGAACACGTCTACCCGGTCGATCGGGGCGATGCGGGCGGCGCCGACGTTCTTGACCCAGATCTGGGCATCGGGCGCGCCATCGACGCCCGCCGCATGGACGATCTCAATCTGGCTGGCGATGCGATCCTGAACGACCTCGGACGACGCGAGCAGTGAACCGGTCGTCTTGGAGACGGCAGGAAGCACCGCATTCGTCACGGCCACAATGGCCACGATCGCGGCGATGGTAAGCAGAACTGTCGTGATTGCCTTATCGATGACGCCACTCCCTCAGCGTCCCGCGCGGACACTCCTTGCCTAGTACATCAACCGCGGACCGAGGTCCGATGGCTCTCCCTGCAACAGCGCGTCGAGTTGGCGGAGCAGCACCGTCACGTCCATAGCCGATGCGCGCTGCTCCGGCTCGGGTGCGTCGAGCTCTGACACGCGGGCGAGCGCCTGGCGTGCATCAGGCGTGAGGTAACCGGAGACTTCGCACAGATCGAGGAGCATCGCCAGGCGCTTACTGCCGAGCTTCTGCAGTGCGTCTTCGGCCCAGGCGGCGAGGCTGGCCACAGTCAGGAGACTCCAGCGGCCCTGCGGTGCCTGTTGGCGCGGCTGCGGTCGCTTTGGCGCCTGTTCGTGCGAGGCCTGTTGCCCGGGCGGCTCGTCCCGATATGACGGGTGCAGTGGCGGCTGTTGCGTTTGGGCCGGTTCGGGCTGCGCCTTCCGTGCATCATCCGGGTGTGGGACTGCTGTCGCGATGACGGCGGGCTGCGGCTGGCTCTGCGGCATCACGATCTCCACGCGCGCGGGCTCTTCAGCGACGGCGGGCACGATCTGAACGGCGCGCGGTCGGTTGGTCGCCTCTTCAAACGGGTTGTCCTGCACGAGGATCGCGCTGCGGATCTCGGTGAGGACTTGCTTGACCTCGCCCTTGATGATCCGCATCTCGTCTTCGATTGCGGCAACCTTGCTGCTGAGAGCGGCTGTGCTCTCCACGGCTTCCTGCCTTTCCCGTCCTGCGCTTCACTCTTGCCTGCGGACACACATCCGCCGACTCTCTTTACTTTTCTAGTTCAGGTTGATGATCGTGTCATCGATGCCGCCAGGCAGCGTGCGCTCGATGATGAGCGTCGCGCCGGAAGGCGGTTGCACCTGCAATCTGAAGATGTCGCCTTCTTCGAGCTGCACCAACGCGTCCAATCCCGTGACCGTAATCTCGAACAATTCTCCTGGCTCCAGAAGATTGTCGGCATCGCCAGCCACGACGCTGGTCGTGTAAGTGAGGTTGTCTATTTCGTCGACCCCGTCGATGTAGGAGACGTTGGTTCGATTGTTGGTCGAGGCGGGATCCCAGTTCACCGATGAGCCACCGGCCGCGAGGGTCACATCGAACGCGACGCTCGTGATCTCTGTTCCGTTCGATGTCGCCACGACGCTTCCCGAAAGGCCCATACTGCCGCGCGTTTTCGCGAGCCCGGCGAGCACCGTCTCCTTGCTGCGGTCGGCGCTAAACGAACCAGTGCTGAGGACGACAAACGCGAAGACGGCGGCGACCACCACGAACGCAATCAGGATGATGGCGGTCTCGAGGCCGGTGATGCCGTGTTCTTCGCTGTGGAATCGGTGCACATCCCTGCGCCGTGCCATCCTGCCTCCCTGCGGCTTATGGAGCGAGCCCGGGGCATTCCATGCCCCGGGCGACCCTCACGGTTGAGGGCCATCGCTCCAAGCGTGTTCTAGTTGAGGTTGACGAGGGTCTCTTCGATAGAGGCCGGCATCGTCCGCTCAATGACCATGTACGAGCCCGACGGGGGCTGAACCTGGATGGTGAACGTGTCGTTCGCTTCGATCTGCGTGAGGGCGGCGAGGCCCGTCAGTTCGATCTCGAACAGCTCACCTGGCTCAAGCAGGTTGTCGGTGTCGCCCGAGATGACGGTCGAGACGTACGTCAAGGCGTCGATCTCCAGCGAGTCGTCGATGTAGGACACGATGGTCTGGTTGACCGTCGCGGCTTCGTCCCAGTTCACAGCCGAACCACCGGCAGCCAGCGTGACGTCGAAGCGAAGCGCGGTGGCCTCGGTGCCGTCAGACGTGGCCGTAACGGCGCCCGTCAGTTCCATCGTTCCGCGTGTCTTCTCAAGACCGGCGTAGACCGTCTCCTTGCTCCGCTCGGAGCTGAAGAGACCCGTGCTTAGCACGACGAACGCGAAGACAGCGGCGACCACGACGAACGCGATCAAAATGATGGCGGTCTCAAGGCCCGTGATGCCCTTCTGTTCGCCGAGTCGGCGGATGAAGTTCTTAACTCGATTCATTCGTAACCCTCCAAGAAAATGTAGAAATGGCAATGCTCCTCATGCGGGAGCTCTCCCCCAAGCAGTGTTGGTCCGCGTTGCCACCTCCTTGTTCGACGCCTAGTCGGCGCCCCGGCCTCTTGCCGCTCCGTCTTGGGCCTTGACCATTACTCGCCCTCCACGTTCTGAACGGTCGCTTCTCCTAAAGGTTCGTGAATTCGGTGTGCCGCATGTATGGGGGTAACGCTGATTTTCGCTGGGGTGCTGGCCCCTACACGGGCTGCTATGCAGCTTCAGATTCAGCATCGGCCTCAGCGTTCTCGTCCCTAGGGTCTTGCTCCGGTGCTGGAGGCTCGCCTGCTGATGCAGCGGATTCGTATTCGACGGCCACTTCTGTCGTGTCATGCGCCCTGTCGAGCACGAAGCGGCCGCCATATGCCTGGACGGCAATCCGGGCCGCCGCGAGGGATGCTTCGTCGAGGTCGATTGCGTCGCCATGGCCCTTTATTGCGAGCCAGAGACGCGTTTCGCTTCGCTGAAGGTCGATCGTGCAGTTCGCAAGGCCTGCCTCCGAGAACTCACGCAGTGCATCGAGGGCGAGCCGATACATGGCGACGCGTCGTGGCATGTCGATGGCGCGGTCGTTCAAATTGTCGAGGCTGTCGGCATCCGAGTCAGCCGTTACGTCAACTTCTATGAGATCCGTCATGTCCTTACGGAGGGCACGCAGCGCCGCTGGCAAGCCGAGACGAACCAGATCGGGATAGAGCTCCTGACCCATGGAGCGCAGCTCGTGCTCGTTGAGATCGTCGAGTTCGTGGGCGGCGCGCATCAGCATGACGCGCGCGAGCGCGACATCGCTCTCGATCAGTTCGAGTGCCTCTTCCACGCGCGACGACGCAACGAGGAGGCGTGCCTGTACTGAATCGCGAATTCGGCCGGCGACTCGCGCGCTGCGAGCTTCATACGCTTCGATTAGGGTTCGTGCGTCGGCTACTTCCTGTGGCAGAACAAAGATCTGCGGAATGGGAGCTGGTGCTATCTCGGCGGCCGGCTCGTCGACCTCAGGTTCGTCGACGGGTGGCGCCGACTCGCCGACTTCATCGGGCGTGCGCTCCCTGGCGACGAACGCGAGCGCGCCGAGACCCAGGATGGCCGCGCACAATGCACCAACACCAGCGACGGTCGCGACGCGGTTTGGCGCCGAACCGGCAGCCAGCACGGTAGTGGCAGGCAAGCACGAGGCGACGTTCCATTCGTGGTCGATCTGCGTGTCGTTGGCGATGGGCGCGAGGCTACAGATGGAATCTACGCCGACAACGGTCGAGCGGTAGGCATCGCCGGCGAACTCGGAAGCCGCCCAAGTCGTCCCAAGCAACTCCGGCGATGTGCCGGCTGCGAGCTGCCCGTCCCGGTTGATGATGACGTTGCGCCCGCCATCAACGGTGGCGGCGAGCGTCGATTGCCAGAGACGCGTCGGGTCGGCGCGCGCAACGAGAACGGCCCAGGGGCCGGCGAGTGGGTCTACGAGAATCGTCGCGTAATCCACGTACGCGGGAGCTCCTGCAGGAAGCACGATGTCCGAGTTCGCGTTGCCGCGATTGGCGCGCACAGTGGAATATGCCTGGCTTGAAGCAGCGTCGAGCAGCGATGGATCGCTCGCGGCAATCAGGGTGCCGTTGAGGTCGACGACGGCGAGCGCGGTGAACCTGTTCGTGTTCAGCTCGAGGAGTCGGCGTAGTGAGGCGGACCGTACGTCCGATGGCACGGCGATGTCGCGCACGGCCGGGTCCTCGGCGTCGCGGAGCATCTGTATGTAGCCGCCGAACGCGTCGCCGGTGGCGAGCCAACTGCTGTGAGACGCGAATGAGGTTGCTTCCGCGCTCGCCCGTTCGTCGCGATCATCGGAGTACGCACGTTCGGCCGCGAAGCTGACGGCCAACGCGACGAAGGCCGCAACGGCGACGACGGCGCAGGCCACGAAGGCGAACGGCACGGCGCGATGAACGGCGTCACCGAACGTCGCGCGCGCACCCGCGGGCAGCGCGATGCGCGGCAACCCTGGACGCAGTCGGATGAGCTTGCGCAGTAGTCCCATAGTCAGCGATGAATTGTCGCCCGCGGGCCTACCGTTGCGTCACTCGCAAAAACCCTCGTTGTGGGCGCGCGGTCAGGATGGACGCGTAGGGGTTCACCCTCGAACACAGCATGAACGACGCGGAGGACGTGCCGCGGGACTCCGAATGGGGTCAATGACGAGGGTGTACACCCCTATGCGTGTCCGTGTGAAGGCCGACAACATAGAGAGGCTCGCCATCGATGGCGGCCGGTCGCGTGGCGCGCATAGCGTGGCGCGACATGCAGGGACGCGCCAGGGCGCTAGAGACGGAGATCCGCAAATGGGTGTCGGAGCCAAGAAGCTCACGCTCCTCACAAGCACGGACGAGCGCCGCATCATCTCGACGGGCAGCACCGAGATCGACAAGAAGATGGGCGGCGGCATTCCGGAAGGGTCATTGATCCTGATAGAGGGCCAGTCAAACGCCGGTAAGAGCGTCGTCACGCAGCAGCTGCTGAACGGCGCACTGAACAGCGGCTTCCGCGCCGTGTTGTACACGACGGAGAACACACCACAGTCACTGTTCCGTCAGATGGCCAGTCTCGACCTCGACGTCACGGATTTCTTCTTGCTTGGCGCCCTCAATGTGTATCGCGCTCCGGCCGCTGTCGACGAAGGCATGGCGGCGCACATCTTCGACGAACTGCTGGATCACCTGGCGCAGCTTGAGGGTCGCTTCGATGTGATCTTTCTGGATTCGATCACATCGTTCGTGTCACAGGTGCCGGAGGCGGCGACGCTGCGGTTCCTGAACAAAGTCAAGGAGTTCTGCGACCGTCGCATGACAATCTTCCTGACCATTCACTCTTACGCGTTCGACGAGACGATGTTCATCCGCATGCGCTCGCTCTGTGACGCGCACCTGCGCCTCCGTGTGCAAGAGGTTGGCGACCAACTGATGAAGGCGCTCGAAGTCGCCAAGGTGCGTGGGGCGGACAAGAGTACGGGTAACATCATCAACTTCGACATCGAGCCTGGGCTTGGCATGCGCATCATTCCCGTATCGAGCGCGAGGGCGTAAGCGATGGCAGCGGCGGAAACGCACGAGGCGCAGTGCCCTATTCACAACTTGCTCTCACCAGAGCTGCGTGAACACGCCGACGCGGCGCCGCACCTGATGGACTACCTGCACCACGCCCCGATCGCGGAGCACGGTGTGCCGGACTTCTATGCAGAGGCGTCGCGAAAGCTGGGGGACATCAAGGACCCGAACCTGATCTATCCCGTGGGGAACGGCATCTACGTACACACGTTCCCGGACGAGAATGACGCGCGAAACTTCTACATTGCCATCGAGCCGACGAACTCCCGCATGGAGGATCTGCTTGAGGAGATGGAGATACGGCTGCTCGACTTTGTCGAACTGCTAGCCGATGCGGAAACGCCGGAACACAAGACCGAAGTCCTGCTGAAAGCGATCGAAGACACGTGCGTGATCGTCGACAAGGTGCCGGAGAAGGTCGACAAAAAGCCGGAGGCGAAGGTCGCGAAGGGCGAAGAGGGCTTTCTCAAGCTGCCGTTCCTTTCGAGCGGACCGACGACGAGCAGTATGAAGGTGACGGCGGCAGAGGTGGACTGCCTCAAGTACCGCATCATCCGCGACAAAATCGGGATGGCGGTACTTGAGCCGCTGATCACCGACCCGTGGATTGAGGACATCAGCTGCAGCGGCGTCGGCCCTGTGTACATCGAGCACAAGATCTTCGGCGGGCTCAAGAGCAACATCGAGTTCCACAACCACGAGGAAATCGACGACTTCGTGCTGAAGCTGGCGGAGAAGATCAAGAAGCCGGTGACGTTCCGGAACCCGATCGTGGACGCGACGTTGCCTGACGGCTCGCGTATCAACATCGTCTACGGCGGCGACGTCTCGAAAAACGGCTCGAACTTCACCATCAGAAAGTTCATGGGCATTCCGCTGAGCATCATAGACATCGCGAACTCAGGTGCGCTGACGTGGCAGATGTGCGGCTACCTGTCGCTCATCGTCGAGTCGGAGCTGAACTTCTTCGTGTCCGGCGAGACGGCGTCCGGTAAGACGACGCTGATGAACGCGCTGATGACATTCATCCCCGCGCACGCGAAGATCGTAAGCATTGAGGACACGCCGGAAGTACAGGTTCCGCACCCGAACTGGACGCGCGAAGTCGTCCGCGGAAACATGAGCCAGGGTGGCGGCAGCGTCGACATGTTCAGCCTGCTGAAGGCTGCCCTCCGTCAGCGCCCGAATGAAATCATTATCGGTGAGATTCGTGGTGAGGAGGGGAACATTGCCTTCCAGGCGATGATGACGGGTCACGCCGTCTGCGCGACCTTCCACGCGTCCACGGTCGAAAAGCTGATCCAGCGTGTCACAGGCCCGCCGATCAGCGTGCCGAAGACGTATGTCGACAACCTGAACTGCGTCGTCATCTGTAGTGCCGTGCGGCTTCCCAACGGCAAGCACGGGCGCCGGATCCTGAGCATCTCCGAGATCATCGCGTACGACCCGACGAACAACTCGTTCTCCTTCGTCGAGATCTTCCGGTGGAACCCGATCGAGGACGTGTTTGAGTTCACTGGCTTCATGAATAGCTACCTGCTCGAGCAGCGGATTGCGCCTTCGCGCGGCATCAGCGAGAAGAACCGGCGCCAGATCTACCAGGAGGTCGATCGCCGGGCGGCGCTTCTGGAGAAGCTGGCAGAGCAGGGTGTGAACAACTTCTACGAGCTGTTCCGGCTGCTATCGAAGGCGCAGCGCCAGGGCCTATTCTAGGGCCTGCCTTCGACTTCCCAGGCTGCGCCATGTTGTAGGCGCTGCCACCTAAGGGATTACCCGTCCCCGGCCGATACTCCCTCTGAACCTACGTTCATCCAGCGGGGAGTGACACGCCATGGCGGAGATCAAGATAGCGAAGCCGGCAGATGCGATCGATGAGGCCGACGAAGGCGCCGCACTCGAAGATGATGCTGCCGACGCCGACACGATGGCAGCACTCGCCGCGGCCGGTGCCGACGCTGAGCCGCCTGCTAAGGATGACACGAATTCACTGCTCGACATGTTCACCGAGGTCGGTATCGAGACCGTCGATCGCTCGATGCTGACGAGCCTCGCGGGCGAGGTCGACATGGTCGACCTGATTGCCGAACTCAACGTTGTAGCAGCGGCCATGGGCATCGTCCGCGCCGAGCACGACGCCATGGCGCAGAATCATGCTGAACAGCTTGCGGCATAGGGCTATCGCTTAGGGCTATCGCTTAGGGCTATCGCATAGGGCTATCGCGAAGGCTTTCACGCACGGCCATTGATCAAGGTTGCGACGCCCGCCTACTTTCGGCGCCGGCGCTTGTCGTGACGGTCGACGAGCACGACTTCCTTGCTGTTGTTGTAGACGGCCAGTGTGAAGAACCACCCGGCGACACCAAACATCAGCGCGGCCATGAAGAACACCCATCGCCACCAAGCAATGCTTCCGGTGGCGCTACCAGCGCTCGGAAGGCCATCCGCGCGTTCGCTCTGCGAAGGGTCGACGCCGGACTGGGGCGGCGGACCCTGATTCGTATCCTCGATGACGGTGATCTTCACGGTGGGCGTGGCGGCCGGCTTGGTCGCCACAGGGGTGAGCGTCGCCGCTGCCGTTGACGTGGTGGCGACGGTGGCGGTCGTTGCGGCTGTCGCTGTGGACGTCGCTGCCGTCGTGCCGGTCGCGATCGCAGTCGGCGTTTCGGTCGGGACACCCGTAGGGGTTTCGGTGGGGGCCGGCGCCGTGGTGGGTGTGTCGGTCACGCCTGGCGTCGGCGGAACGCCACCGACAACGAGCGAGGCGACATTGCCGCCGGCGCTTACGGGGACGCCGTCCTCGTCGGTCAGTTGGGCCGTCTGCCATGTGAAGTTGGCGTTGCCGTCAGCGAGGGCGAGGAATTGCACAGTGGCGACCGTGCCAGTGCCTGAATCGGTCTCGTTGCCTGGCAACGAGTACTGGTAGGTGATCGAGCCGCCTCCCGCGGTGTTCTGAAGGACTACGCCCGGGTCGTCCGATGCGGGGAACGGGCCTGGCAGGATCTGAACACCTGGCTGGCCTGCGTTGGCGTCGATGACCTGGACGACGGCCGAGTTGTAGGCGAGGGCGAGATGCACTTCGTGGATGTCTTGCCCGCCGGACACGATGAGTGTGATGGCGATTGACTCGCCGACCTGCAGGTAGACGTCGGACGGACTCATGGTGACGGTGCCGGCCGGCGCGGCGTGCGCTGAGTGTGCGGGCCGAAGCGCTACACCGAGACACAGCAACGCAACGACGAGCATGGCCCGCCCTGCAACACGCGATCGACTGATCTGCTTTCCTTGCATGTTCTCATAGTCATCGTCGGGGCTGGCCCTGCGGGATGCAGGGTGTCTCCACCTACCGAGCAGGTGTAGGGCCAGGAGATGCGGGAATCCCCTGATGGGACATGCGAGACCTACGGCCGAGATCTCCTACGTGCTACAAACGCTCCCCCTGACCCGAACCGAACGCGCAGTTCGTGTACATGTCGCCAATCGCACGGCTGTGCGCGTCGGGCGCGGTGTGGCGTCGATTGCGATCGTTGGCGGCGCATTTTTGATCGCGGCGTGGTTCGGTGGGACTCCACCGTTCGAAGGCAACACCGCGGACCCGTACAGCGAGAACCGCGTGATTCGCGCGTTGCCGTTCGATGTGCCGCTTCCGCACGATATGTCGCTCGCCGTAGCCGGTCGTGGTGACGAGCTGCCGTACCACGCGCAGTGGACGTCGCAGACGCCGCCGCAGGAACTCATCGCGCAGTACGAGGAGCACCTCGCAGGTAGCCCGAGGTGGCGCGAACTGGTCGTGGAAAAGACAGCGGACGATTCCGCTGTCACGCTTGCGCGGAGTTCCTCGGACGGGATTCTCACCCACTTCGCGAAGCTGACGATTTCGCGGGACGCTACGCAGACGGTCGTGACGTTCAACTTCACGCCGATTCCCTCGTCCCTGGCGCCCGAATAGGTCCGCGCGTCTGGCGTAGACCCCTACAAGCTGTCCCGATGTCCATTGCATCGTCACATGACGACGCTCCTGCAGCGCAGGCGCGTGCACGGATGCAGGCTCCCGCAAGGCAGAGGACTTCTCGCATGAATGCGGCCCCAACCTGGCCCTCCGTCGCGGCGGCACCGCGCGCCCAGCTCGCTGCTGTCGTGCGCGCTACGTCGCCTTACGCACTTCTGGTCGTGATTGGGATCGAGTTGGCGCTGCTGACGGCGTTCCTGCCCGACACGTTGGATCGTTTTCTTCATGGCCCGACCTCCGACTTCCACAACCTCTATGAAGTAGCACGAAACCGCGACGTGCCTGGCCTATACAGCCCCTTCCTCGTCGCGCTGTTGTATCCGATCGCGCAACTGCCAGAGATGCAGGCGTACCAGACGTTCTTCGCGATCAACCTCGCGTGCGTCGTCGCGATTGCACTCATTGGGCAATCGGCGGTGCGGTCGTTCGAGGCGAAGACGGCCGTGGCGCTCGCCGCGTTCGCGCTGCCACAGATGCACTGGGCGCTACGCCTTGGGCACATGACGCCGTTGCTGGCGCTGGTTGCGCTCGCCGCGCTGATCACGATTCAGCGGCGGCCGGTGCGCGGCGCGCTGCTGCTGGCGATGCTGTCGTTGAAGCCGCAGTACCTGATCGCACCGGTGGCGTACCTCGCGGTCACGCGGCAAATACGGCTGATCGCGATCATTGTCGGTGCGTCAGGCGCGTTGGCGGTGTTCGGGTTTCTGCTCATCGGGCCTGCGGGCGTGGTCGAGTTCACATCCTTGTACCTCGACTGGGGGCCGAATAGCTCCGACAACCTTCTGCCCGTGCAGCAGTCGTGGATGATCTCGTGGACGGGCGTGCAGATCTCGCTCGGGCGGGAAGCGAACCCGCTGCTGACGTTCGATCTCATCCTGCTGTCGCTCGCGATCGCAGCGGTCGCGTGGTTGCGCACGGACAAGTCGCGTGGCATCGCTGCCGTCGCGCTGATGTTCTTGCCGCTGACGCCGTACGCGCAGTTCTACGACGGCGCGCTCATCCTCGTGCCCATCGCGCTGATCTTACGCACGGATCTTCCGGCGCTGGCGAAGGCTGGATTCTGCGGCGTCGTCTATCTCGCCGCGATCGCCACGCAGGCGAACGTGAACTTCCCGGCGACAGACATTCTTGGCGTCGCACACACGAACGGCTTCTTCTGGCTCACTCCGGTGCTCGTAGCGGCGACGTTCGCTCTGGCGCTGATGAGCACGCGTGCGGCGACGCCAACGCCGGTTGCGACCGTGACGGTCACAGAAGGCGGTGAGTAGTGGTCATCCGCGCGCCGTTCGGCGAACACTTGGTGGACGTTTCGGTCGTGTCGTGGAACTCGTGGGGGCATTTGCGCACGAGCCTGCCCGCGCTCATCGACCAGGACTATGACTCTTACCGCGTCGTCGTGGTGGACAACGACTCGAGTGACGAGACGGTCGAGCATGTTGAGGCAGAGTTTCCCGACGTGGACGTGGTGCGTTTCGGCGCGAATGGCGGCTATGGCGCTGCGAATAATGCAGGCTTCGCGCGGTCGCAGAGCAAGTACGTCGCTGTCGTCAATCCAGACACGAAGCCTGAGCGTGGCTGGCTGCGCGCGCTCGTGCGCTCACTGGAGCAGCATCCAAATGCTGCACTGGCGACGTCGAAGGTGCTGCTGGCGTCGGATCCAACGCGCGTCAATGCGTGCGGCAACGTCGTGCACCTCTCCGGGATCGCTTTCTGCCGCGGGCTCGAGGACGACCAGCACGACTACGTACGCGCGGAGAGTGTGGCAGCCGTGTCCGGCGCAGCATTCATCGCGCGGCGTGACGCGCTTGAGGAGATCGGCGGCTTCGACGAGCGCTTCTTCATGTATATGGAGGACACGGAGCTTTCACTGCGTGCCCGGCTGGCCGGGTGGGACATCGTACTTGCGCCGCGATCGCGCGTGGTGCATGAATACACCCTGAACATTCCGGCGGCCAAGTTCTACTATCTCGAGCGCAACCGCATCTTCATGCTCGTGAACATTTTCCGCTGGCGCACGCTGCTGGCGATGGCACCTGTGCTGGCGCTGGCGGAGTTCGGCGTCTGGTGGTTCGCGCTGCGAACGGGGCGTGGTTTGGCGCGTGCGAAGGCGAAGTCCTACGCGGCGATTCTCTTCGAAATTCCGGCGATGATTCGGCACAGGCGACGGACGCAGGCGGTGCGGCGCGTGCCTGATCGGGTGCTCCTGGACTCACTACAGCCGAACCTGCACACGGGGCTGAGCGAAAACTACGGGCTGACACGCATAGTCAATCTCCTGTTTCGGGGGTACAACCAGATACTGCGCCGCGTCGTCCACTGGTAGCACGGCCGGGCGGGCCGAAGCTGGCGAAAGGATTCGCTGAATGACCACCGTCTCGATAGCTCCGCCGCCTTTGCGGAAGGCGCCGCTGCCAACTGAGCGTGGCGCTGAAGCACCACAGCCCTCGACAAGAGCAACGTACTGGGAGCGGCTGCGCGAACCTGATGCGCTTGTGGCACGCGACCTCGAGATGATTCGCTCGCTTAAGCGAATGGCGCCGGTACTCGACGTCGGCTGCGGGAACGGTGGCTTTGTGCGCGCGTGCGTGCGGCAGGGCATCGATGCGGTCGGCGTCGAAGCGTTCGATGCGTCTGCGGGTGTTGCGGCACGCACAGGCATCAGGGTCATTCAGGGCGCGGGCGAACATCTGCCCGTCCCGACGGGTGCGTTCGACGTGATCCGCCTCAAGGAAGTGCTGGAGCATGTGCAACAGCCCCTCGCGCTCGCGTCCGAGATGCGGCGGGCGCTGCGTGTTGGTGGCTCCTTCATCTCGTACGTGCCGACGCAGTGGTCGCAGCTCTATCCGTTTCCGGCGAATTTCTACGATGACTACACGCACGTCCGCGCGTTCAGCAAAGTAGGCCTACAGCGTCTGCTTGAGGACGCAGGGTTCGACGACATCGTGATCGACGGATACACACCGCCGCTGCGCTCGTGGCAGCGGCCGGTGAGCATCGTCGCCTCACGCGTGTTCCCGTTCTTGTGGCGGGGAACGGCCCGAAACGGAGTCCAACATGCGTAAGAACACCCGCGCGCTGCTCGAGATTGCCGCCACGCACATCGACCTGCCGCAACCGATCGTCGAGTTCGGGTCGTATCAGGTGACGGACGGTGCGATGTCGGATCTGCGACCAGTGTTTCGTGGCAAGGACTTCGTCGGCACAGACATTCGTCCCGGCCCGGGCGTCGACCGCGTCGAGAATCTTGAAGCGCTGTCGTTCGCAGACCAGAGCATCGGCACGGCGATTCTGCTCGACACGCTGGAGCATGTGCAGGATCCGCCACGCGCGATGGCCGAGGTCTACCGGGCTCTGAAACCGGGTGGCGTCGCCATCGCGACGTCGGTGATGGACCTGTTCATCCACTGCGAGCCGGACTACTGGCGCTTCACGCCGGCAGCGTTCAAGTACCTCTACACGCCGTTCGCGGAGACATTGGTTGGCTACCAGGGCAATCCTGAGAAGCCGCACACCGTGTTTGCTGTCGGTGTCCGCGAGCCGGCCTCGTCGTTCGACGCGGCATTCGCGGCAATTGAAGCCGCATACAGGCGCACGAACCGGACATGGTACTGGCGTGTCGCGCAACCGTACTACGTCGCGCGCGACATGCTCGGCGCAATTCGCCGCAACAACGCGATGGGCTTCGAGGTCGTCAGCCATGCGTGAGACGACGCAGCGTGGCGTCGCGGGGATGGCGCTTCGCATTGCGTCATCGGCCCAACGGCGCGTCCATCGTTTCGGGGCGCTGGGGGCTGGATCGATCATTCGGCCGCCATACACGATCGTCTCGGCACGCAGGATCTTCATCGGCGCTGGCACGATCATCGGGCCGAACTCACTGCTGTCCGTCGTCACGGATCACCTTGGTGCACACTACACCCCGACTCTGCGTATCGGCGACGACTGCAGCATCGGGCAGAACTTCGTCGTCGGGTGCATCGATGAAGTGACGATCGGGGATCGCGTGCTGATTTCAAGCAACGCGTTCATCGGCGACACGATCCACGGCTATCGCGAAATCGACCGTGCAATCATCGATCAGCCGCTGGAGAAGCGCGGGGCTGTGCGCGTCGAAGATGGTGCGTTCATCGGCATCAACGCGATCGTGCTGCCGGGCGTCACGATCGGTCGAAACGCTGTGGTGGGTGCGGGCGCTGTCGTAACGCACGATGTGCCTGCGTTCAGCGTGGTCGCCGGCAATCCCGCGAGCATCATCCGGCGGTACGACTTCGAGCAGCAACGCTGGTTGGTCGGCGAGCACGCCGGTTCGGGCGAACGGGCCGCTTGAAACACTTTCACAACAGCATGCGCTTGGGCATCCTCTATGCTTGAGAGCGAAGCGTGGTCGCGCTTCGCCCAAGGCTTATGAGAGACGTCCGACTCAACATCTTCACGCCGTCGCCCATGAAGAGACGCGATTCGAAGCGCCTGTTCTTTGTGTTCGCCGCTGTAGCCGTCGTTGTGGCGGCGCTCGTTGGGTTCGTCGTTAGTCCGATTGGCGGCGATGCGGCTGCGGACGCACAGCCATCACAAGCGGAAGGGCTGACGTTCTGGTCGAGTGGCGACTCGACGTCGTACTACATGTCCGTCGCGATGAGAGAAGCGCTGGTCGAGCTTGGCGCCATCCCCCTGCAGGTGGAACCAGAGTACGAGAACGGCAGCGGCCTGAGGTCGGTGGATTACTTCGACTGGGAGACGCACATCCGCGAGCAAGTGGCCTCGCAGAATCCCGATATCGTCTTCTTCATGATCGGCGCGAACGACGCGACGGACGGCATCGACTTCGATGCGTATACCGCGCAGGTCGGGCACATCATGGACTCGCTTGCCGATGTACGTTATGTCGTTTGGGTCGGGCAGCCGACGATGGCCGAGCCCGGACGCGCGGCGATAGTCGCGGAGCTCAACGGCATCTTCCGTTCCGAGGCCAGCGAGCGGTCGTGGGTGCGCTTTGTCGATGCCGTGTCGGTGACAGACGACGGCGCGGGAGGGTACGCGCAATTCCTCGCGAATGACGACGGCGAAGAAATCCTCGCCCGCGAGGACGACGGTCTTCATTTCACGCCGGAGGGCGGCGCACTCCTCGCTCGTCATGTGCTCGACGAGTTGTTCGACTAGCTGCCATCCCGGACGCGCGAGTCATCACCAGCGGTTGCGATGCACAATTTCGTCGAGGGGGCGCCGCTTGCGTGTATTCGCGCTGCTTCGGACGTTCCTTGCATCGGCCGCGGCGTGACCGATGGCGATGAGGGCAATCGCGATGTGCGTGTCGGGCATCCCGAGCGCGCGCTGCATGCGGGCCTGACCATCCGCTCGCATCACGCCAGCGACGCCGGCCGATAGTCCTTCATCCACGGCGGCGAGCAGAATGAGCATCATCGCGGCGCCGGCGTCGGTGTGCCAGTACGGCACGAACCACAGATCATCGTCGTCGGCGCCGTCGCGAGCCCGTGCTTTGTCGCCTTCGCGGTAGCGCGACTTGTATATCTCGGCGCTCACGCAGACAAGGACGACAACGGGGGCTTCCTCGATGAAGTTCCGCACGCCCTTCGTGGCAAGCACCTCGGGCGGCGGCGACAGCTTCGATCGCACGTCCGGGTCTGTAATGACGACGAACTCGACGCCCTGGCTGTAGCCGGCGCTGGGGCCGCGGCGAGCGGCGTTGAGGATGCGCTCGATGGATTCGGACGAGACGGGAGCATCCAAGAATGAGCGCACCATGTGGCGCCGGCTGACGACGTCGTAGAACTCCATGCCGAAAAGTATAGGCCGTTCCACACGGCCCGCCCGAGACAGCCGCCTAACTTGGGCAACGCGTTGGCGCGCCGGAGCGGAGGCGAGTATTCTCACGCTGTCAGGCCAACGCGGCCACGAGTGGGAACGGAGACCTACGTGAAGAACAACAAGTTGCTGGCCGCAGTGCTCCTCGTCGCTCTCGTGGGCCCAGCGCTCATACTCGGATTCTACGTCGCGCCGTGGTTCTTCCTGATTCTTGTGGGGCTCGTCGTGATTCCGCTGCTCTTCGTCAACCGCGACACAAAGTAAGACGATCGACTAATGACGAACCCCAAGGCCGCCGCCGCAAGCATCGTGCTTCTGACGCTCGCAGCCGGCCAGTTCCTCATGACGCTCGACAGTTCGGTCATGAACGTGTCGATCGCGACGGTGGCGGACGACCTCGGTACCACCGTCACCGGCATTCAGACGGCGATCACCTTGTACACGCTTGTCATGGCCGCGTGCATGATTACAGGCGGCAAGATCGGTGCGGTCTTCGGAAGAAAGCGCGTCTTCGCGATTGGCTGTGTGATCTATGGTGCTGGCTCCTTCACGACTGCCCTCGCGCCAAACCTGACGGTTCTGATCATCGGCTGGTCGGTGCTGGAGGGCATCGGCGCCGCGCTGATTATGCCCGCGATCGTCGCGTTGGTAGCGAGTAACTTCGCTGAGGAACGACGGCCCGCTGCCTATGGCATCGTCGCAGCAGCAGGAGCCATCGCCATCGCTATCGGCCCGCTCATCGGCGGCATTGCGACAACGTATTTTTCGTGGCGGTGGGTGTTCGCCGGTGAGGTGCTGGTCGTACTTGCGATCCTCGTTTCGGCTCGCCGGATTACCGACGCCAAACCCGAGTCAAGGCCCCGAATCGACTTCATCGGCTCCGCGCTGTCCGCTTGTGGCCTGACACTTCTCGTGTTGGGTGTGTTGAAGTCGGGCGAATGGGGTTGGATTTCGCCAAAGGCCGGTGCTCCGGTGTGGCTCAACCTGTCGCCGACGATCTGGCTCATCGTTGGTGGGCTATTCGTCATCTGGTTGTTCTTCCAATGGGAGTCGCGGCTGGAAGCGAAGAAGGCCGACCCGCTGCTTGCACCTTCCATGCTGCGCAATCGCCAGCTCCTTGGCGGCCTGACGATGTTCTTCTTTCAGTACATGGTGCAGATGGGCGTGTTCTTCACCGTGCCCCTGTTCCTGTCCGTCGCGCTCGGCCTGAACGCGCTCGAGACTGGCGTGCGCCTGCTGCCGCTGTCCGCGACGCTCCTCATAGCGGCGGTTGGTATTCCGCGGCTGCTGCCAGATGTTTCGCCGCGGCTCGTCGTGCGCGCTGGGATCTTGCTCTTGCTTGCTGGGACGCTCGTCCTCCTCGGCGCCATGGAAGCGGACTCGGGCGCCGAGATCGTCTTCGTGCCGATGCTGCTGATCGGGTTGGGGATGGGCGCGCTCGCCTCGCAGCTCGGCGCGATCACGGTGTCAGCTGTGCCAGATGAGCAAAGCTCGGAGGTCGGAGGCATACAGAACACAATGACCAACCTGGGGGCGTCGTTCGGCACTGCGCTGGCGGGCTCGATCCTGATCGCCTCGCTGACGACGGCGTTCCTGCACAACGTCGAGGAGAACCCGAACGTCCCCAACGAAGTGAAGTCGCAAGCGTCGGTCGAACTTTCGTCCGGTGTGCCGTTCGTGTCGGATGCGGACCTTGAAGAGGCGCTGTCCAACGCCGGCGTGTCAGAGGAAGTGACGACAGAGATCATCAACGCCAACGCCGACGCGCGGATCGAGGGGCTGCGCGCCGCGCTCGGAGTTCTCGCAGCGATGGCGTTGCTCGCGCTGTTCTTTACGGGGCTGATCCCGGATCGGCGGAATGCGGCGCCAGGGTAGAAGGATAGGTGGCACGCCCGGAGGGATTCGAACCCCCGACCCTCGGTTCCGAAGACCGATGCTCTATCCGCTGAGCTACGGGCGCTTGTGGTTGGATTCTAACATCGCACGCGGGTGGTTCGCGCCGTTACTCGCCGTCGGCTTCTGATGTGGGCTCGTCATCCTCTGGTGTGGCGTCAGCGCCCTCGTCGTCGTCCGCGGGCTCTTCGCCGTCGCGCTCGTCGCCGGCCTGGACGTCGATGCGGGTGTAGTTCTCGTCCTCGGCGAATGTGCCAATGGCGACTTCACCCTGCAGCGTGAGATCTTCGTTCGAGAACGTGAGCACCTGCGCGTCTTCAAGCGGCGATGTCGTTGCGTCGCCATCCTCGACGGTCAGGCCCGCATCTTCGAGCGCGTTGCGGTAGTGCTCGACGACGGCATCGGCGTCCGCCTCGGTCAGGTAGGACAGCGCGTAGGAAGTTCGGCCGGACTCTTTCTGGAACGCGGTCTCGATCAGTGTGGAGTCTGGATAGGGCACGAGTTCGCTCGGGAAGCCGGGCGGGACGTTGCGGGGTGGTGGGAGTACGAATGCTTCGTCCGGTTCGTCGGCGCCGCCTGCGTCTTGCAGGCTGGTGATGATCGTCGTGCGCTCGCCATCCTTGGACTGCGTGAGGAGCACGATCCCGGAGACATTGGCGTCATCCGTCTTCGAGAACTGGATCAGCGAGGCGTCCGTGCTCTCCTGACCGCCGTCGATCTGCCACGAGTCCTCACTAAAGCGCGCGTTGAGGTCTTCCGAGATCGTGTCGCGGTCGTCGCCTGAGTGCTGGACGACGATGTAGCCTGCGCTCGCCTCCGAGATCTGCAAGACGGAGGACACGACATCCACGTCGTACATTGGAACATCTTCCGGATATCCGGGCGGTGCCTCACCCTCGAAGCGTGTCGTGGTCGTCTCGCCACCTGCCGTGAACGCGTTCAGCAGGCCCGCGCCTGTCGTCGTCAACGCCTTATCGCTCTTGCTTTCGGTGCCGGGCAGGAGGAACCACACGACAAGTCCGGCGATCAGCGCCACGACAAGCATCGCGCTGAAAAGGGCCCATACAGGAACGGCTCGTGAACCATGTTCCGGTGGCGTTGGTGCGAACGCCTCCCGGTTTGCGTCATCGTCGACCACTTCGTAGGCGTAACCACCGGGCGTGACGGCATCCGCCGGAGCTGATTGCTCAGACGCGGTTGGCTCCGGCGCGTGTGAAGGTTCGACGGGCTCGTCGCCATCAGGCATCGGGGTTACCTTTCGAGGATGTCGTGAGTGGGAGGAATGGGGTGAGCGAAGGGATTTGAACCCTCGGTCTCCTGGGCCACAACCAGGCGCTTTAACCGCTAAGCTACGCCCACCACACGAGACTGGAATGGCGACAAAAATGCCCTGCGCGCGCTTAGGTGCCACACGCAGGGCCGAACGCCGTCGCCGTCCGAACCTGCGATTAGTGTATCAACGGCGCTTTGAGGGACACAAGCGCGATGTGCGGTAGCACTGCCGCTGCGCGCTTCGGCGCCCCTCGGCGACGCGGGCTGAACGCCCGCGCTCCGAAAATCCCATCTGCTTCGCGACGGCAAGGGCGCGGCAGAGCGGCGCCCCTGCGAGGGTGTGTGCTGGCGCTGTCGCTGCTGGCCACTACGCTGGACGACGACGGGGGCTGAAAGCCCGCGCTCCGGCAATCCCGTCTGCTTCGTGACAGGCGAGGGCGCGGCAGAGCGGCGCCCCTGCGAGGTGTGTGCTGGCGCTGTCGCTACGAGCCCCTACGCTCACGACGACGCGGGCTGAGCCCGCGCTCCGGATCTCGGTGGCTGGCAACGACGTCCGCCTGAAAGCCGCGCTCCGGCATTCCCATCTGCTTCGTGACGGCGAGGGCGCGGCAGGGCAGCGCCCCTACTCGATGTGCGGTGGCGCTGTCGCTGCTGGCCATCGCGCTGGGCGACGACGCGGGCTGAAAGCCCGCGCTCCGGATCGGAAGAAGCGCGGAGTGTGGCCCCTGCTTAGCGGCCGGTGGAGCCGTGGCCGCCGGTGCCGCGAACGGTGTCTGATAGCTCGGCGACCTCGACCGTCACGGCATGCGCGAGGGGCGCGACAACCATTTGGGCGATCCTGTCGCCGTCCTGAAGCTCGTACGTCTCCAAACTTCCGAAGGTATACATGGTGACTAAGAGCTCGCCGCGGTAATCTGCGTCCACCGTACCGAACGCGACCCCAACCCCCTTCGACGACAGACCTGACCGCGGCCGGACCTGTACGTCGTACCCGTAGGGGAATTCGATTGCGAGGCCACAGGGTATTTTCTGCGGCGTCTGCGTGAGAATGACGGGCTCGCTCAGGCATGCGTACAGGTCGAAGCCTGTCGCGGCCTCGGTGGCGCGCACCGGCATCTGTGCGTTGGGGTGCAGGCGGCGGACGCGCAGTTCGATACTCATGGTGGCGCAGCCTAGCAGCGGCGCGCTCGTCGGTCTATGGAAAGAATGCTCGCGCCCGGACGCGAGACGGCGACAAGGGCAGGAAGGTCCAACGCAGTGAAGCTCATAGCGGGTCTTGTACTTATCGCCGCAGCTGCCGCATCGCTCGGCATCGTCTACGCAAACAGCGGTGACTCGGCGAGCGCGGGCAACAGCGGAACGAATCCGTTCACGCGCACGGCAACGAGAACGGCGACACCGAAGGTCAGCGCAACGCCGCAGGTCACTGCGACACCGAAAGCGGCGCCGACGCCACCTGTTCCGTGGAGTTACCCCGCAGCGGCGCCGCCCGAAATCTACGCGATGGAGTGCACTGGCACAGGCGCGAACTCCGTGCGCGTGTTCTTGCTGTGGAACTCGGCGCGCGTGGGGCCGCAGTTTGTCGACCTCAGTATCTACAACAACAACTTTGCGCCTGGCACGTACGTGAACGTGGGGCAGGTCGGGAAGGACGCGTGGGGCTTTATGCTCGACGGGGTGCGGCAGGGCACGAGCCATACCGCGCGTATCAATACGTGGACGGGTTCGGCCTGGGCGCCGAGCTACGGCTCGAGCTTCTACACGCCGATCTGCGATCCCGCCGCATACACACCGCCTGCGACAACCGACATGCTGGCGCTCCGCGATCAGATCGGAGGCGCGATCCTCAATGCGCGTCTGAACGTCGCCGTTGCGATCACGGATCTGCAGACGGGCGAGACGATCGACGTCAACGGCAACGACCGACGGCTTCCGGGCTGCACGCTGAATCTGTTCGCACTGATGGCCGTCGTGCAAGGGCTACAGGCGGGGCTCTACACAGAGCCCGTGCCGGGGGATCTCATCGGCCAGACGATCAACCGCTCTGACCCGATCACCGCACGACGCCTTATGAAGGAGTGGGTTGGCGCGGGTGATCTGTTTCGCGGCATCAACGCGGTCAACGCGATGATGCAGTCGCTCGGCATGGGCAGCACCTTTATGGATCACCCGCCGGCGTACCCGCACGAGTCGCTCGCAGGCGGGATCAACAACTCGATCACGGCGCTCGACGCGAACCGGGGGCTGCGCGCGCTCTGGGACGGCCAGGTCGTCAACCCGCAGTGGCGCGACTACCTGCTACAGAAGATGACGCTCGTGAAGCCAGGGCTGCAATACATCATCGGCAGCGCCGGCTACGACGCGATCCAGTCGCACAAGAACGGCTTCCTCTACGAGCAGGGCTGGGCGGACAACGACATCGGCATCGTCTGGTTCGAACGCGGCGGCCAACGCTACGGGTACGCCATCTCCTTCTACTCGCAGTACCTGCCGGCGAAATACACGGCGATCCCTGTTGCTCAGGAGATCGCCGCGTACGCCTATGCGTGGTTCGTGGGCCGCTACGGGTATCCGTAAGCTGGACGCTGGAGGCTCAGAGACTGGACGCTGGACGCTTGGCGCCGCACGAGGCATGCCAGCTTCCAATTTCAAGCATCCAGCCTCGCATTCAGTCACCAACTGACGCCCTGATATGCACACGAAATATCGCGCCCGCAACCGCCCCGGCGGTACACTACGCCCATGCCAGAGCGCGACGAAGTCCAGATCGCCCGTTGGGACGCAATCCGCAGCCGCGTGGGTGATGGCCTGCGCCAGATGCGCGGGCGGGAGCGCTCGCAGGCACAGCTTGCGTACGAGATGGACGAGCTGGGCTTCCATATCAGCCAGTCGATGGTCTCACGTTACGAGCAGGGGCAGGGCGAAGTGCCGCTGTCGCTGGAGCGCATGGTCGGCTGGGCGCTGTGCTGTGACGCGCTGAGCTCCGGCCACCTTCACGAGATGCTCGAACTCGGTGGCTATTCGCTGCCATGGACGACCGGCGACATGAAGCAGTTCGACCTGTTGCTGCGAAAGTTCCGCGCGATGTCCTCGCCCGACCAGATGGTCCTTCGGAGAAGGATGCTCTGGCACCTTCTCGGCGTCTCGCCTGAACCGCTGGCCACGCCGCCCGTCATGGAGCACACGCGATGACGGGCGACACAATGACGCTGCTGCCTCTCGACGACACCCGCCGCCAACTGCGCGAGCGCTTGCGACGCCTGCCGTCGGAGCAAGATCACGTCGTTGGCGTGAAGCGCCTGCGATCGATCCTGCAGGAGATGGGCGTTGTTTGCGATGATTCCGCCGAACTGCAGGACGCCGACGCGATTCTGCTAACCTCCGGCCGCGGAATGGAAGCGCTGATCGCCTCACGCCTCGACGACGAAGAGCGGCACCGCGCCTACTCGCGCATCGTCGCACGGCTGATCATCGGCCAGATGCACGAGCCCATCGACGCCAAGATCGAGTACCCGGCCGAGCACCTGACGATCTCGCGCGAAGAGAAGGAAGAGGACGCAGCCGTAGCGCAGTTCGCGATCGCGCTCGTCGAAGGCAACCTCGATCTCGCGCCGCGCCCGCTGTACGAAGACGTCCCGAAGCTCACGCTCGCCTGGACGCCGCGCACGGCCGCCCGCTCGACGCTCGGCGGAATGCACCTGTGGTCGGACTACTGGTACCGTCACTCGACGATGTACCGCTGGTGGCGCTCGCGACCCAAGGTGTCGAAAACGATCAAGCGCGTGTGCGCTGTGCTGAACCCGCGCCGTCCTGCGGCAGTCTGAGGTTCGTCTCCCCACCTACTGTCACAACGTTGTCACGATGACGCTTGCGTGCCGCACCCACCGGCGCGATAACCTAACACCATGCGTGTACTCAACTGCATCTGCGGCGCCCGTGTCCAAGCGGCTGATGGCGAAGACATCGTTAGGGCGATGCTTGCACACTCGGACGCCGCGCATCCCGAGATGAAGTTCACCGAAGCCATGCTCCGCCCGATGATGGAGGCGCACCAGAGCCGCGTCACATCCTGGGATGGCTCGACGAGCGCGATCGACGCCGACGCGATCGAGATCAAGCCGCTGACGCCGGAGCGCGCCAAGGACTTCCTCACGTTCTTCGACCGCGACGCCTTCGCCGACAACCCGGCCTGGGCGCGCTGCTACTGCTTCTTCTACAACGCCGAGCACGGCCCCGACTGGGAGACCCGTACGCCACAGCAAAACCGAGATGCGAAGGAACAGAGCATCAAGGCCGGCGAATCGCACGGGTTGATGGCGTACCTCGACGGCAAGGTGATCGGCTGGTGCCACGCCGCGCCGATGCCGACGCTGCCGGCGCTTGCCGAGTACGTAGATAAGAACGACCCGGAGGAAGGGACGACGGGCGCGATCGTTTGCTTCAACGTCGCGCCGTCGTACCGCGGGCAAGGGCTCGCCAAGCGCCTCCTGGGCGCAGCCTGTGATGCTCTTCGCTCGCAGGGCATGACGCGGGCCCGGGCGCTGCCGCCGCGAGAGGCGACCTCGGCCGCGCGGGCGTATCACGGCACTGTGCCGATGTACGAAGCCGCGGGCTTTGCGGTTGAGGGTGAGGCGGGGTCGTACGTCGTGATGGCGAAGAAACTCGCCTGACGTGCGCGCGACGGGTCACAGTTCACCCTTTCTGACGGCAAATCCGATGGCGGCCGCCACAATAGGCAGCGCCGCAACAGCCGGAGCAAACACATCGAACAGCGCCCATATCGCCAAGGTCAGGCTCAGGTAGAACCCGGCAGCCAACAACGGCAACCCCATCAGTACCCAGCGGTGGCTACGCGCCTGAAACTTCGCGAAGTTGCGGTATGGAAACTGGTAGTGGTGGTACGCCACCGGAACAATGAACACGAGCGTGGCGCTCGCCACCAGCACGACCGCCGCCGCAAACACCCACTCTTCGAGCCGTGAATCCTCGAAGCTACGGGCATTCGCCAGCAGGAACCCGAACAGCAGTACCGAAACCGTTGTGAGCAGCGTCAATTCCGCGAGCACATCTCGGTACTCGACAATCAGCGCATCCTCTTCCGCAGACTCCTGCGCGCGAACATCGGTATCGCCGGGCATACGTACCTCACCCGCCTCACTAGACTTAGCGATTGCACTCAAGCATCCTAAGTCAGACGACATCACAACACCGTTACAGAGAGGCACCAGTCGTGAAACCAGCGCTCTCACTCGCCGCCGTGCCCGGACGCCGCAAAGCTACGATCGAGCTCGCGAAGGAGATCGAGAAACGCGGGTTCTCGGGCATCTACATGCCATCATTCGGCGATGCGATGGGGCTGGGTGTGGCGCTCGCGCTGGAGACGGATCACATCTCCTTCGGGACGACGGTGCAGCCGATCTACCTGCGGCAGCCGTCCGACTTCGCGGGGCAAGCGTCGCTGATCCACGAACTGTCCGGCGGGCGCTTCTGGTTCGGCATCGGCGTCACGCACGGGCCCGTACACCAGCGCCTGCGCATCAAGCCGGGCAAGCCGCTGTCGGACATCCGGAACTTTGTTGAGCAGGTGCGCACGGCGTCGCAACAGGGCGCGGGCGAGCTGCCCCCGATCGTGCTCGCCACGCTGCGTGACAAGATGCTTGAGCTTTCGGCCGAGATCGCGGAGGGCGCGGTATGGGCAAACGGCTCGCGATCGCGGATGGCGCACTCGCTTTCGCTACTGCCCGCCGACAAGCGCAACAGTGACGCTTTCTTCATCGGTGACATGATCCCGACATGTGTGAGCGACGACCGCGAGGCTGCGGCCGCGGTCATGCGCAAGACGCTCACCGGCTACGTCGTGCTGCCGAACTACCGCAACTACTGGGTGGAGGCCGGCTACGAAGAGGAGATGCGCGCCATCCAGGACGCGATGCAGGACAACGCCATCGACAAGATCCCGTCGCTCATGTCCGATAAGTGGCTCTCCGACGTCACGCTCTACGGTAGCGCCGCCGAAGTGCGCGAAGGCGTCGAGCAGTGGTATGCCGCCGGCGTCCGAACACCGATCCTCGTGCCGTCAAGCGCCAGCGGCGGCCAGATGAAGGCGTTCGAAGAGTTGTTCACCGCGTTCGAAGACTAAGCGCCCGTTCGAGGTGCTGTTCGCTGGACGAACTCCTCGATCTCGTCGTTCGTCCGACACACGACGATCTTCTCTTGATACGGCGCCAGCCCCGCTTCCAGCGCTGACCGCGTGTTGGGCGCCCCGTAGCGGTTGATGGTCGCTTCGTTGCTGTCGTCGTAGAAATGCGCCGACCACCGCCAAAACCGATACAACCGTCGCCATCCGGGAAAGCGGTTCTGGCGCGCAAGCTCGAGCCGCACATGGCGCGCGACGATCCTGTACGATGCGACGCGCCACGGCGGGTCGAGCCACACGATCACGGCGGCGGCTTCGAGAAGCGGCTGCGACCATGTGACATACACACCTTCGCTTGCCCACTGCGGCATCTCAGCGAGTTTCGAGATGGCGCCGTCAGCGTTGATGCCCTCGACGTGTTCACCGATGGCGAGCAATAGCCCATCGAGGTCATGCATGGGTATCGAGCGCTCACCTGCGAGGCGCTTCGCGAGGCGCGTCTTCCCGCTCCCGGGCCCGCCTGTGACGTGAATGCGATCGGGTTTCTCGGACATCGCACGCAGTCTAGAATCTCACATCGCATCCCGCATCAGAGGAGGGCTCATTGGCCACGCTCGTCACGTACGAACTCACCGGCAACGTCGCAAGAATCACGCTAGACGACGGAAAGGTGAACGCGCTGTCGCTGGCAATGCTGGCCGAGATCAACGCAGCGCTCGACCAGGCGGAGGCAGCGAAGGCGGCCGTCGTTATTTTCGGTCGGGAGGGCCGGTTCTCGGGCGGGTTCGACCTCAGCGTGTTTCGCAGCGGTGACGCAGCCGCCGGAGTGCGGATGCTTCGCGATGGATTCTCGTTGTCAGCGCGCTTGCTGTCGTTCCCCACGCCGGTCGTGATTGGCTGCACCGGTCATGCGATCGCGATGGGCGCGTTCCTCCTGCTGTCGGCCGACTATCGCATCGGCGCAGCGGGTGCCTTCAAGATCCAGGCGAACGAAACAGCGATCGGCATGGCGCTCCCGACGGCAGCCTACGTCGTCACGAACAGTCGCCTCACGCCCACGCACGCCCACCGCGCGCTCGCTCTCGCCGAGATTTACGAGCCGGGCGATGCCGCGATTGCAGCCGGCTGGCTCGACGCCGTCGTGCCCGTCGCGGATGTTGCCGCCACAGCCCACATGAAAGCGGCGGAACTGATGGCGCTCAACCTCGGCGCTCACGCGACCAACAAGCGCAAAGGCCGAGATGCCACACTCACGGCGCTCCGTGCGGCCATCGATGCCGAATTCCCCTCCGCGTAGCACGCTCGAATCTGTCGGAAGCCAGTGCCCACCGTCCAACCTCGGGTCTTTCCGCCCCGAAACAGGGGAAAGGCACGGTTGCACTGCCCTCTGTCCGAAGTTACATAGAGACACCAAGTCGAGGGCATTCCCGGAAAGCGTGAGCACCATGCGGATTCGCCATTGCCTCCTGATTTCAACGCTCGTCGTTGTGGCCGCCATGGTCGTTGCGTGTGGTGGCGGTAGTAGTAACAGCGATGACAGCGGCGAACCCGATGCAACGGCCGTCACCAGCAGCGACGACGTACGCGGCACGTGGATGCTCGTGACCGACTCCGACGGCACGGGGCCCGCGGACAATACAACCGTCACGTTGGTGCTCGGCGACGAAGTGCTCTCGGTACGGGCAGAGAGCCTCGATGATGAGCTGGTTGACGACGGCACATACAGCATCAGCGACGGCAAGATGACGATCACCTTTGTCGGACAGGAGATCTCGGCGACCGACCGGCCCTATAAGCTCGACGGCGACACACTCGAGATCCCGGTCAAGATGTTCAGCGAGGGCGAGGGATCGTCGACATGGACGCGGACGAGCTCCTCGGCCGAGGGAGATCCCACGCCGGGCGACGGCGACAGCACTGCATCGGCCGATGGCGGCGACACGATCGGCGTCACATCCGAGTTCGAGGCCGACTGGAGCATCTACGATCTCGACGAGTACGCCACCGCCGCGGCGATGAAGACGTTCGTCGAGGGCGTCAACGATCAGGGCCTCGCCTGGGAAGCGGCCTTGCAGGCGGCCGTCGACAAGGCAAGGACGTTCCCGGATGTGAGGTCTGTGACGATCTCGCCGAACGGCCTCAACGCCGTCATCACCTACAACGACGGGCGCGACGAGGATCTCATCACCGAGCGCTTCAGCGTCACAGAAGGCGGCGCCGTTTCGAGCGTGCCTCGCGAATCCGAGCCGCTTGTTTCTGCGGCAGCAGTCACCGCGACGTGCCCTGCTCTGCCTGCCTCGCCCGCGGGCATCGCAAAAGTCCGCGGTAGCAATGTTGCCGAACCCGGCCGCGAAGGCCTGCAGCCTAAGGGCGGCTACGGCGTTAGCGTCTACAGCGCGGCATCGCAACCCAAACCGATCACCAGCGACGATTCTCCTCCACCCGCAGAGCGGAACGCTCTTCTCTTTGCCCCGCTCTATGACGTTCCCCACCCGGGGCCACGTTACGACAAGGCCGGGAAACCAATTGTCGGCACTTGGTCCGGCTTCCGTGAGCCGTCGGATGGCGACGATATCGCCTGCAACAAGGCGGCGCTTGAGCGCGCGGGCTATCGCGCGGACACGATCCTCGGGCGGATCGAGAAGAGGAAGCCTGTTCAGACTGGCATCGATGCGCTGGTTGAACTAACACAGAAGCTCACGACCAAGAAGTACGGCGTCATCTACATCCTCACGCACGGCTCCGCGTTCGACAACAACATCATCAAGCTGCAGATGGGAACGCTCGGTGAGGCCGAGCGCGAAAAGATACTTGGCAACAAGAAGATTCGCCACGAAGAGATGGTCACACTCGAGGACGCGATCCGAGAAGAGATCCTGTCCCGCGCAGGCCTTCCACTCGACGACGACCTAAAGAAAACGATCCGCGCCAACGTTGAGGTGAACGGACGACTCGAGCTGTGGGTATCCTCCGACTTTTTCCGATTGCTCCGCGAGAAGAAGGGGCTCGACTTCAGTAACACGCTTATCTTCGTCAACGCTTGCTCATCCGCCGCGAATAGCGGACTGGTCTCCGCGTTCGACGCGCGCGCCTTTTTCGGCTGGGAGAGGCCGCCAGACATGTACTTCGCAAGCCACGCCGCGCAAGTGTTCTTCGATGCGCTCACCGACAAGGGACGATCGGCCCGCAACGCCTGGTCGATGTGGGGACGCTACGAGCGCTGGCTGGAGGCGGCATCCGGCAGGCCGCGGCCGGACCGTACGAAAGTCGACATTCTCAAAGCCTTTGGCCCCAACGCCGTCGAGTACGCCCGCATGCCCGACCAAACGGTGATTCTCATCTACCGGCTTCGTCATGGGCCGTCGTCGGCCTCATCAGACATCACCAAGAGCATCGCTGTGGTTCAGGCATGCACCGACCAGTTCTGGGCATCTGGCACCCGCACGGGACTCAAGAGTCCGGCCTGCCATAACCTTGAATTCGGCAGTCACCTTCCGACAACGGAAGAGGTGGCAGATGCCATCTTCGATGTTGGCGGAGGCGGCGAACTGCCATACGGTCGCTGGACCGCAGCCGATTGACGGGAACGGAAAGCTCGGCGCCAGCCTCAGGTTGTTGATTCTTGGATCTAGCTACTGCGTGACCTACAATTATTTCGCCTGAACACAAACACATGGGCCGGAGGACGCAAGCATGGAATTCAACGACAGCGCAGAAGAAGCCGCATGGCGTAAGGAAGTTCGCGACTTCCTCGAGAAGGAATACCCGGATGAGTTCCGCGGCCGCGCGCCGCGCCGTGGCCCCGCCACCGAGGGTGAAGGTGGCACCGACTCCGGCGAAGGCCTCTTCCGCGATCCGACGAAGGTCAGCAATCCGATGGACCGTTGGCGCGCTGCCCTCTCGACGCGCGGCTGGGTCGCTCCCGCATGGCCGAAGGAATACGGCGGCGCCGGTCTCGACACGAAGAAGCAGTTCATCCTTAACGAAGAGTTCGCCGAATTCGGCGCGATGAACGTCGGCGGCTTCGGCACCATGATGCTCGGTCCGACGCTCATCGTGCACGGCACCGACGACCAGAAGAAGGAGCACCTGCCCAGCATCCTCAACGGCAGTGTGCAGTGGTGCCAGGGCTGGTCCGAGCCTGAGGCCGGATCCGACGTCGCGTCTGTGCAGACGCGTGCGGTCAAGGACGGCGACGACTACGTGATCAACGGCCAGAAGATCTGGACCACGGGCGCGCAGTTCGCCGACAAGATGTACATGCTCGCGCGAACGGACCCCGACGCGCCGAAGCACCGCGGCATCAGCTACTTCCTGCTCGATATGAAGGACCCCGGCGTCTCTGTGCGGCCGCTGATGACGATGGCTGGCAGCGCTATCTTCAACGAGGTCTTCTTCGAGAACGTCCGCGTGCCCGCCCGCAACCGCATCGGCGAGGAGAACCGCGGCTGGTACATCGGCACTACGACACTCGACTTCGAGCGCTCTTCGATCGGCTCGTCCGTCGGCATCCGCAAGTCGATCGAGTCGATGATCAAGTTCGCCAAGGAGAACCCGACGATCGCCGTCGGCGCGAAGAAGCGCGAAGTACAACTCGCCTTCGCGGACCGCATGATTGAGGCGCAGGTCGCAAAGCTCATGTCCTACCGCGTCGTCAGCATGCAGAACGCCGGCCTCGTCCCGAACCACGAAGCCTCCATGTGCAAGCTCTTCGGCTCGGAGATGCAGCAGCGCATCGCGGCTCTCGGCGTGAAGCTCAACGGCATGTACTCGCAGGTCATCGGCGGCAGCCCGGAGTTCTCGAAGGCCGGTCGCTTCGGCCTCGGCCACGTCTCCGCCGTCTCATCGACCATCGCCGGCGGCACGTCGGAGATCCAGCGCAACATCATGGCCCAGCGCGGCCTCGGCCTCCCGCGCGACTAATCGCGAACGCCGAACCAGAACGCGAAGAGAGGGACGGGATTGAACCCGTCCCTCTCCCTTGTCTCATGCTTCATGGCCTAGCGCGACAGGAACTCCCGTACCGTCTCCGCGAACAGCTTCGACGCCGTAAGGTTTGCGGCGTGCCCGTGCCCCTCGAACGTAACGGACTCTGCGTGCGGCATCGCGGGGCGCAAGTCGCGCAACACTCCGCCTAGCAACTCCTCGGACTGGCTGCCGACCAGGAACAGCGCAGGCATCTCCAGCGACGAGAAGCGTTGTGCATCGAATCGATGCTCCATCAGCGCCGCGCCTTCCGCTGCCATCGTTGGCCATAACCCCGTCGCGAACGCCCAGTACGGCGTGGCCTTCAGTGCAGCGACCTGATTCGGCGGCATGCCGATGCCGTGCAGCATGAACCGCTCGACGCCTTCAGACGGATCTGTGACTTCCATCAATGGCGTGAGTTCTGCCTGCGCAAGATCGCCTGGCGGTGGTTCGTACAGCACGAGATGCTTGACCCTCTCCGGAACCAGCACCGCGGCGCCGAGCGCGCAGTGCGCCCCGAACGAGTGCCCAACGAGATCAACCGGCTCACCCGCAGCCTCGATTACGGCGACAACATCCTCAAACTCGCGCTCCAGTGCATGCGGCGTCGACGGACCGCTCTCGCCGCGACCGCGGCGGTCCATCGCCAACACGGTGTAGTGCTGTTGGAACGCCGGGCGCACGAACGCCCATGCACTCCGATCGGAAAGCGAACCGTGCACGAGCAAGAGCAGCGGCCCCGAACCAGTGCGCTCGTACGAGATCTGCGTACCATCCGCCGACGTCACGTACTCCATATGGCATCCGTCCTTTGCGAACTTCGTGGCCCTTCGTGGCCCTTCGTGGAGATCTACCGCCGATCCAGTGAGCCAGATGTCACGGGCAGCGTGATCGGCGGGTCCACGACGCGACGCGTGTCGCCGAGCGAGACACCCATCACGACGCCGGCAGCGCTGTCGTCGCGGATGAGATCGTACACCGCCTCAGCGATCTCCTCCGGCGGCAGCATGGGCATGGCCGACAGGCGCTTGTCGGCGGCCTCGCGCTCGGCGCCCGTCAGCCGGTCCGCGAACGCCGTCACAAGCGGCGTCCGTACGACGGCAGGACAGACGCAGTTCACACGGATGTTCATCGAAGCGTGCAGCCCGATGAGCGCGCGGGTCAGTCCGACGACGCCGTGCTTCGCGGCCGCATACACCGGATCCGCCTGGAATCCGAATAACCCGGCGAGCGACGCCGTCGCGATGATGACGCCGCCACCACGCGCCTGCAGTCTTGGGATCGCCTGCCGCGTGCCCTCGATCACCGCCAGCAGATCGATCTCGACCGTGCGCCGCCAGTTCGCCTCCGGACTCTCCGGAAACGGCGGCTGTCCCGTTCCGACACCCGCGTTGTTATAGAGAACATCGAACCCACCATACGTCGCATCAGCGAAGTCCAGCATCGCCGTGATCTCGGCGGACTTCGTAACATCGACCTTAATCGCCGCCGCCTTCCCACCTGCCGCCTCGACAAGGGAGACCGTCTCCCGTGCGCCGTCCTCATTCCAGTCCGCGACGACAATACTCGCACCTTCACGCGCGAGCCGTAGCGCCGCCGCCCGCCCAATCCCCGACCCCGCGCCGGAGATCACTGCCACTTTGCCGTTCAAATCCATCGCTCATGCCTTTCGTCAAGCTCGTCGCTGATTGTACGAACGGCCCCGTACTCACGCACGGGGCCGTCTGCAGTGCGGGCGTATAGGCGCGAACTAGCGTGCGGCGGCCTTCTCGCGCTCCGCATCGAACCGCGCGACGATCTCGCGCATCTTCTTCATGTTCTCGAAGCGCGCTTTCTCGCCCGCCGGCAGCTTCGATGTATCGATCTCGGCGATGTTGTAGCCGTATGACTCGAACGCCGGAATCTCGTCGTCGCTCAGCGGCTTCATCGCGACCTTTCGCGCCATCGCCTTCTCGATGTAGGGCGCGAGTTCCTCGTTCTTCTTCCGCTGGCGAGCCTCTTCCTCCGCCTTGAACTCCGGCATCACGTCCTTCGCGAACAGCTCCAGGTCTTCGCAGATGTTCTCGTGCAGGTTGTTGCCACCCTGCTGGATGAACACCGCCTGGTCGACGCCCGCGTCAGCGAACTTGCGTAGGTGCTCGCGCAGTTGCTTCGGCGTGCCGATGCCACCCGCGCCCCCGCCCAGCGCCTCGAAGCCCATTTCGTTCTTCACGGCCTCGTACCGCTCCCAGATGTTCGTGCGACCGGGCTTGTGCTTGCCGAAGCCGTAGAAGTGGCCGAGCGCGAACTGGAAGAAGCGGAAGCCGTCAGTACCACGGCGCAGCGCCTCACCTTCGTCCGGGTGGCACGAGAAGCTCGACACCATTGCGATGTTCGGGTTCACGGTGTGGCCAATCGGCACGCACTCGTTCTTGAAGGTCTCGTAGTAGTCCTTCACCCAGTGCTGCGCCTCCGTCGGGTCGACGAAGGCGAACGTCAGCGCTCCGAGCCCGAGCTGCGCCGCGAGGTGGATCGTGTCGCGATTGCTGCAAGCGACCCACATCGGCGGGTGCGGCTTCTGCACCGGCTTCGGCACCACGTTGCGCGTCGGCATCTGGAAGTACTTGCCCTTGAAGCCTGGGTAGGGATCCATCGCCAGCATGTTGGCGACCTGCTCGACCGTCTCGCGCCACATCGCGCGGCGCTCCATAGGATTGATTCCGAAGCCCTCAAGCTCCGAGCGGCTCGCCGACTCACCCGTGCCGAACTCGACGCGGCCGTTCGACACGAGGTCGAGCGTGGCGATGCGCTCGGCGATGCGCGCAGGCTGGTTGTAGCCCGGCGGCATCAGCGTGATGCCGTGGCCGAGGCGGATGTTCTTCGTCCGCTGCGACGCGGCGGCAAGAAACACCTCCGGCGCCGACGAGTGCGAGTACTCTTCGAGAAAGTGGTGCTCCACCTCCCACGCGTGGTCGATGCCGAGCTCATCCGCCAGCTCAACCTGGTCGAGCGCGTCCTGAAAGAGCTTCAGCTCTTTGCCTTCGTCCCAGGGCTTCGGCAGCTGGTGCTCGTAGAAAATCCCAAACTTCACGCCTGACTCCTATCCATTGCTTCTATCTGCTGCGCGAGCGACTTCCGTTCCTTGTCCGTAATTGGTGGAGAGAAGATACAGAGATAAGTAGCGTCTCCATCCCCGGAGATATCGAAGGCGTGCGTCGTTCCTCGCGGGACAAGCACGAAGTCTCCGGCGGTGGCCACGAGGCCTTCTCCTTCAACGACGAAGGTCACCTCGCCATCAAGCACGTAGAAGGCTTCCTCATGTTCGTGGTGGATGTGGGGAGGTGCGCCGAGACCCGGCGGCAGCGTCGCTTCCGTGAGAGTGTACGCATCGTGCGTAGCGTCCGGCGATGCCTTGATGTGTCTCGCACGACCGAGAGGATCTGGAGCAACTTCGCCGGCTCCTTTCGGCAGAATGACTGCCGCACCAGACGCCATGGCTATCTGCCTCCCGTCACTCCACCGGACTTCACAAGCAGGTCCTCGAGCTCCATCTGCCATTCGAGCGCGGCGCGGCGCTTCTCCGGCGTGTCCGCAAGCTCTTCATAAATCGCCTGGCCCCAGCGCACATGCTTCTCTTCTTCGAGCAAGATGTGATTGAGGATGCGCACCGTCGGCGCGTCGCACACCTGGTCCGTGAGCAGTGCGTCGTGGCGGTAGTACACGCAGAGGTGCGTCTTGAGCACGCGGTAGAGCCCGACGAGCCGCAGGAGTTGGTCGCCCTGAAGCTGCATCGTCTCGATGAACTTCTGGAACTGCTCGTTCGGCGGCTCAGCCTTGTTCGACCAGCGCAGCGTCGGCGGCACATCCAGCTCTTGTTCCTCAGTGACCCGCACTTCCGGCAACCGCTGTCCCAGCCAAAACGAATGAATCGAGTCTTCGTAGCAGTGCTCGCCAAGCGCGAACTTCACCTTAATCAGCGGCATGGACGACGCCCAGCCGCCGGCCGCCGTCATGCATGCGTTCTCGGCGTACTTGTAGTTAATCAGCCGCCGCGCGATCTCGTCCACCGAGAACGCGCCTCCAACATTCCGTGTATCGACCGCCAGTTCAGGCATGGGTGCTCACTTTCGGTATCTTCGCGATGGTTCGTGCGACGATTGCGTCACGATCCTGCTTCATCCGCCGCTGGTTCGCAGCAAACGCCTTCGCCTTGGTCTTTGCTTCAGTCAGCGCGATCACGGGGACTTCGTAGTCGACCACGGAAATGCAATCTACAGGACAAACTGGCACGCAGATTCCACAGTCGATGCAGCCGTCCGGCTCCACGACGTGCGTGCGATGCCCCGTCGAGAAGTACTTGATCGTCTCTGTAGGACAGACGCGCCGACACCAACCACAGTTGATGCATGCCGCAAGATCAATAGCCACAACCGCCATGCATCACATCC
The DNA here is from genome assembly GCA_021731085.1 of Dehalococcoidia bacterium. Classification (GTDB taxonomy): domain Bacteria; phylum Chloroflexota; class Dehalococcoidia; order DSTF01; family JACRBR01; genus JACRBR01. Next base: position 17,662 of record JAKFYB010000039.1, on the reverse strand, counting down.
GTTCTAGCGTTCAGTTCCGGAGCGCGGGCTTTCAGCGCGCGTCGTTGTCTAGGTCAGTCTTCGATGTGGTAGCGTCACAGAGACCTCACCTAGTTCCAGCCGATCCTCTGTGTCTCTGTGTTTCGTGTCGTTTCTTGCTCAGCCGAGAGCATCCGTCGCGCGGCTCATCTCTTCCGCAAAGAACTCCTTGAGTTCGTCGCTCTGTTGGCCGGACAGCCTCGTCCGAAACGACTCGGCGAGCGCGTGTACACGCAGCGCCTTCTTTTCTTCCATCGGGTTGTCTTCGGTCAGCGCTTTCACGAAGTAGTCGCCGATTGCGGTGTGCGTCACTTCGTCGGCCCAGTTGTAGTCGTAGCAGTGCGCCATCAGCTTGTCGCCGATCTTCTCCGCCACGGCCGATGTTTCTTGAAACAGGATCAGCGCGCCGCCCTCAAGGGAAACGTTGGTCATCGAGAGCGAGACGACGGGCTCACGCAGAAGTTCTTCTGCCTGCGCACCAAACCCCTGCTGCAACGGCCCTTGCGGCGCGACGCCGGGAGGCGGTCCGCCACCAGCGAGCGTGTCCGGATAGTCGCCGATCTCACCGCCGTACGACTCGACGAGGCCTTTCGCAAGCCATGCGTGCCGCACTTCGTCCCACGTCTGGCGCGCCATCGCCATGATCAGCGTGTTGGGCACCGGCCAGTCCTGCCACTCGACGACTTTGCGGCTGAATGCGTCGATGCCGGCAAATTCCGCACTGGCGATGCCGCTGACCAGCGCCTTCTTGAGTTCGATGTTGTCCGGCGCTTCCCGCACCATCTCGCGCATCGTGAAGAGATCCTGGTAGAGGTCGGCGTCGCCGATCTTCGTCGCGAGATCGGCCTTCTCCTTTTCGGAGAGCCACATCGCGGGGCGGTAGGCGGGTTCACGCACTGACGGCGTGTCCTGGACCTTCTTGGCAAACGTGCTGTAGGTCGTGGTCATAGCGGAACCTCCTGGAGCCAGTTGTATTCTCGGCTGACGTTCGACTATACTCCCGCAGTATTAGTTTTGTAAAGGGCAAATGTTTTGGGTCAGGCAAGCACTCTAGCGGCAGTCCACAGCGCGGACGACCTGCCCGAGGATCCGGCCGACGCCGCCCGCATGCTCGGTGTGGAGCCGGAGCGGTTTGATGCGATGGTGCGGGTGGCGTACGCGTACGGCGATGCGCTCGGCATCATTGATGCGCTGCGGATTCAGGGCTGGTCCGAGGATGGGCTGACGATGCCGCAGATCCGCTTGCTGTGGGTGCTGCGCGACGACGATGGGCTGCCTGTCGGATCGCTGGCGGAGCATCTGGGCGTCAACCCATCGACGATCACGGGGCATATTGACCGGCTGGTGCGGCAGGGGCTCGTGCGACGCGAAGAGGAGCCGGCCGACCGCCGCATCGTGCGCAACTTCCTCACCGCAAATGGCCAGGAGACGGTTGCTGCGCAGCGTCATGTCGCCGGCGTCTTTCTGCTCAACATCCTCAAGCGGCTCGACGCCGAGAAGCTCGAACGACTCGAGGCCGCGCTCGCGGACCTCAACGCCGCCGCGATAGCATCACGGCACGACGCACAGAACCAGATCTGACCGCCGCTAGCGGTACCCACCCGATCCTGTGTCCGGCGGTGCAATCGGCGAGACGCCGCCACCCGCGACCGTCGGTGACGGCTGCACTGGCGGAGATGTCGGCACAGCGCTCGGCACTTCGGTCGCTGCTTCGGGCGTCGAGCTCACTTCGGGGGTCGGCGTGTGCGTCTTCGGCGCCGTTTCTTCCGTCGCTGTGCCCGTCGCCACAACGACCGTGCCCGTGCTGGTCGCCGTGGCAGTGTGCGTCGGCGTGGCCGTCGCGGCGGCGGCAACCGTCACGTCGATGCTCCACCCACCCGATAAGGCTCCGATATCGCCAGCGAGGTCGTCGACGACGTAGAGGCTCCATGTTCCGGCAGGATCAGTTCCGTTGAACACCGAGAGCGCCGTGCCCGCACCGGGTGCAGGCGCGGGGGCCGCAAAGGGGTCTCCAGCGCCGATGTTCGTGACCTGATACGACCCGGTCGGAATCAGAACATTTCCATCGGGCAGTTGTCCTGCCGCAGCATCGTCGATCGTGACGTTGGCTGAGATGTCCGTCGAACCACCGACGTCCGACATGATGATCAGGCTCGTACCCGTCGGCCCGACGAGGAGCACATCCACATCATCCGGGAACGCGTGCGTGAACCCATTCAGCGTGACGGTCATCGAGACGATCGTCTCGCCGGATCCCGGATACGTGATCTGCGACGGATACGGCGATGCAGGTCCCGCCGTGCCTGCAGCTGGAATGGTGATCGCCGCAGCGTTGCTCACCACGGCTGCTTGCGCTGGCGTGCTGTCGCTCATGAGAGCTGCACCGACCAGGGTCAGCGCCATCGCCATTGCGGCAAAGCCGAGGCGGAACATGTTGCCGGTCGAGTGTGGGGAATTCACGGTGGTCGAATCCTTTCGATTCACGTTTGCAGCACCTTACCCGAGGCTTCACCTGCTCAGCAACGAACGATGCGCGTCGACTTCCCTACGAAACGCGAACCATTCCCCTAGATTGCTGCCGTCGTCCAGCCGTCCTGCGCGTCATCACAGTCCCGACGCCGCTTCCGAGATGCCCCAGGCGTCCATCTGGCCCGCGAACTCCGCTACGTCGTGGCTGTAGACGAGGAGGTCGTGCTTCTGGCCGGTGCGGTCCTTCACGTGGTCGCGGAGGAGGGCTTCGGCCTTGAAGCCGAGCTGTTCGAAGGTGGAGATCGCGCCCTTCTGGTCGATGGTCATCTGGGCGACCATCTTTTCGATGCCGCGGTCCAGGGCCTGGGCGAAGATGGCGTCCGTCAACGCGCGGCCGAGGCCTTTGCCGCGCTGCTGGCTGTTGATCAGCACGCGCAGTTCGCCGACGTGCTTCGACCAAGGCGTGTTGCTGAGGTGGAGGCTGCCATAGCCCCAGATGTCACCGTCGCGCTCGGCGATAATCGTGACGATCTGGCCGGATTCTATGTTGTCGAGCCAGTCCGCGACGACGCCCGCGTCCGTGATGTCGGTGCGGAGGAACAGCAGGTCGTGATCCGGCAGCGACGTCGTGAACTGCAGGAACTCGGCGATGTCGTTGCGGCCGAGAGCGCGCAGGGTGATGTAGCTCTCGTCGTCGAGCTTCACCTGGCGCGGCAGCGTCAGCGATCCTGATGTTCCGTTCATGCTCATGTTCGGGGCACCTCACCCCCCAACCCCCTCTCCACGAAGTGGCGAGGGGGAGTCGATGTCGTTGTCAGACGGATCTCTCCGAGAGCCATTCGTTTACTTTGGGCCAGAGGCGGAGGACGGCGTTGGGGCCGGCGACCAGGCTGACGTGGCCGCCCTTGAGCATGACGTCTTCCTTGTCCTCGCTGCCGACGATGTTGATGACGTCCTTCGTCGCGTCGCGCGGGGCGATGTGATCGTGCTGGGCGCTGAGGTTGAGGATGGGGCAGGTGATGTGCTTCGGGTCGACCTTCTTGCCGCCCAGCTCGAGTTCGCCCTTGATGAGCTTGTTCTCCCAGCTCAGCTCCTTCGTCGTCTGGCGGAAGGCTTCACCGGGGAAGGGGATCTGATCGCTCGTCCACTTGTTCATCAGGCGGTACTGCTTCACATAGAGGTCGTTCCACAGGTTGTCCCAGAGCCTCACGTACGACACGAGGCGGTCGGCGGGGCGCAGCATTTCGAACGAGCGGTACATCATCTCCGACGGGATGTTGCCGAGGGAGTCGACGACACGGTCGACGTCGAACCAGCGCTTGTCCGTCCACTGCTTGAACAGCCCCATGCCGTCGAAGTCGACCGGGCAGGCGATCGTGACGAGGTTCTTCATCGGCGTTGTCTCGTGGACGCCGCCGTAGAGGATGGCGAGCAGGCCGCCCATGCAGTAGCCGATGACGGACACGTCGGGCTCGCCGCTCTCCTTCTTCACTTCTTCTATGCAGGCGGGGATGAAGTCCTGCGTGTAGTCCTCGAGCTTGAGGTTCTTGTCTTCAGGGCGCGGGATGCCCCAGTCGATCATGTAGACGTCGAAGCCGTTGTTCACGAGGAACTCGACGAACGAGAAGCCGGGCGTCAGGTCGAGGATGTAGGCCTTCGAGATCAGCGACATGACGAGCACGACGGGGACGCGGTAGACCTCGTCGGTGGTCGCGTGATAGTGGTAGAGCTGCATCGTGCCGCGCTTGTAGATGACGTCGCGCGGCGTCTTCCCGGTCTCGGGTTCCTCGCGGTTGAGGAGGACGTCGATGCCACGCTGGGCGCGCGTGATGGTGCGCTCGACCTCCTGCGTGACGATGGCGCCGATGTTCGGGTTTTCGGGTGCGGTCTGAGCTGTCATGTCAGTCGCCTCCAGCGTTGCCGTTCAGCGCCAGTCTATCCACAGACTCCACCGATTGCACAGACGTGGATCCGCACGAAGGGCCACGAAGGAATCGAAGGTCCAAGGACGGTCGGAGCACGTCATCCTGAGCGCACGCGAAGGATCTTGGTTGAACTATCGACGACAGCACGGAATCGGCAACTCTGTGCGGGATGTGGGTGGCCTGCGGTGGCCGAACGGTGGTGTTAGCGGCTAGATTCTTCGCTTCGCTCTGAATGACAGCACCTCCATGGCCACCCGATCGAGGGATCATGGGGACCACACTAGTGCTTCGCCGGTGCCGCAGGCGTCCATCACGGCGTCGGCGGTCTGGTTTGCGGTCATGTTGGTGTTGTCGATGGTGACGCCGGGCATGTTCCAGCCGGCGAACATGGCGTGGACCTGGCGGAGCATGTCGTCGGTGACGCCGGCGTTGATCTGGGTGCGGGCGTGGGAGCGCTGGATGAGGGCGTCGGCCGTCGGGAGGAGGTGGGCGAAGTGGATGGGGATGCCGGCGGGCTTTAGCTCTTCGAGCATGGCCGTGAGGCTGTCGGGGCCGACCACGCCTTCGATGAAGACGCCGTAGAGTTCGGCGGCGAAGGCGGTTGCGGCGCGGGCTGTCGCGCGGGCGATCATGAGCGTCTGGTTGTAGGACTCCGGCTTGTACGGGGGGATGTAACCCATGCGGATGCTGTTCTGGACTTCGTCCATCTGGAGGTGGACGGTGCGGTCGTAGCGTTCGCAGAGGGCGTCGGCGGTTGTACTTTTTCCTGCGCCGGGGGGGCCGCTGATGATTACGATCTGGGTCATCGGGGCACCTCACCCCCCGGCCCTGTTCGGACATCGCTGGCCTTCGAAGCCTGCTCGGCGCTGTCAGCGGCAAGATCCTTCGCTGCGCTCAGGATGACAGCGCTGCGGATCGCGCGCTCGATGGCTCTACCACGGGCGGGGGCGCCCGTCGTTCTGGCACCGATCGCTTCATACACTGCCGACCTCCAGGCTGATGTCGAGGCTGGGGGCGCTGTGGGTTAGGGCGCCGATGCTTATGAAGTCGACGCCGGTTTCGGCGATCTCGCGGACCACGTCCATGGTTATGCCGCCGCTGGCTTCTATGAGGGCGCGGCCCTGGACTTTCTCGACGGCTTCGCGGATCTGCGCTGGGGTCATGTTGTCGAGGAGGATGATGTCGGCGCCGCCCTGGATGGCTTCGACGAGCTGGGTGATGTTCGTGACTTCGATCTCGATCTTCATGGTGTGGGGGACGGAGTTGCGGGCGAGGACGACGACGTCGGCGATGTCGGTGAGTTCGCGCTGGGCGGCGGCGGCGATGTGGTTGTCCTTGATGAGGACGCCGTTCGCGAGGTTGTAGCGGTGGTTGAAGCCGCCTCCGCAGCGGACGGCGTAGCGCTCGAGGTCGCGGAGGCCGGGAGTGGTCTTGCGGGTGTCGAGGATGCGGGCCTTCGTGCCGACGATGGAGTCGCAGAACTGGCGGGTGAGGGTGGCGACGCCGGACATGCGCTGGACGAAGTTGAGGGCGACGCGCTCCGACGAGAGGATGGCGGCGAGAGGGCCTTCGACCTCGGCGAGCTCGGTGCCGGCGGAGACGCGCTCGCCGTCCTCGATGAGGGCGTCGAAGGCGATCTCCTCGTTATAGGAGGTCATGGCGGCGGCGGCGACGGGGAGGCCGGAGAGGACGCCGGCGTCCTTGGCGATGAAGACGCCGCGGCCCCACTGGCCGGGTGTGACGAGGGCGCGGGTGGTGACGTCGTCGTAGGCGCCGTCCTCGTCGAGGGCGGAGAGGACGAGGTCGTCGATGATGTGGGCGGCGGGGAGGGTTAGGCCTTCGGCCATTGTTCGTACCTCAGTGTGTCAGTTGGTGAGGGATTCAGGTTTTGGGCCATTGTACGACCTCACTTCCCTCACCCCCGGTCCCTCTCCCAGAACGGGAGAGGGGAGAACGAACCTCACCCCTTCGGCCCCCTCTCCATGACGCTGGAGACGGGGAGGTCCCTCACCCCCGGCCCCTCTCCCAGGACGGGAGAGGGGAGAACGAACGAGTGACTTTTCGGCGATGGGCGCGGGTTTATTCGGGTTTTTGAATCTGTGTGGAATTTTTGATTTGAAATTTTTCATTGTTCTTACCTCACCCCACCTCACCCCCCGGCCCCCTCTCCAGGAACTGGAGAGGGGAGAATCACTTCAATGCTCGACGTGGATGCGGGTTAGGGAGATGGGGCGGCCCTCGCGGGCGGCTTTGAGGGTTTCGAGCTGGGTCATGGCGCGGTGGAGGGCGCGGTCGAGCTGGGCTTCGTAGCGGCCGGCGGTGCGGATGAAGGATTCGGGCGGGGCGTGGCGCTCGCGGCGCATGCGGTCGTGAGTGGTCGTGGCGTAGTCGACGTTCTCGGCGGCCTTGTCGAGCGCCTTCTCGGCGGCGCTGATAGCGCTCTCGAAGAGGTCCTCGAGCGGACGGCCGCGCCCTTCGGCGATGGTCTTCGCGGCGATCATCAGCAGTGTGCCGTTCGCGTGGACCCTGCCCTCGACGTAGTCGACGAGTTGCGGCGGAAGCTCGATATCGTCGTCGTCGCCGAGCAGCTCGAGGACGGCATCCGCGTCCTCGCCATCGATCTGCGTACCGAGAGGCATGCCAGGCAACCCACGCAGGATGTCGAGGTGGCGCTCAGCCGCGTCTCGCGCGCTCACGGCCTCCTTGAGCGAGCCGCGGTAGAAGCCCCAGCCCTTGTTGTAGTCGACCTCGACGGCGTCGATGTTGGCGGCGATGGTATCCGACTCGAAGCGTGAGACGCGGTCGAGACGCCAGAAGAGGCTGGCGATGCGGACGGAGAGCGCATGCTGGACGGCACCCTCCGGATTGAGATCGGCGATGATGCCGTCGCGGAAGGCCTGCCACTCCTCCTGGGACTCGACGCCGGGGATCACGACGGCGTTGGAGGAGAGGCCGTGCGTGAGCGCGTTCGGCGGCACCGACCGAGGCGTGATGGCGTCGGGCGTGACCGCCGAATCGGGAGCGCTCCCCTTGTCCCGGCTGAGGTGCGCGGGCACGGCACCGGATGCAGCCCTGTCCTTGCGGGGCCGACCCCGCTTGCGCTTCGGGGGCTGCTCGACGAGCGGCGTGAGTATCTCGCGCATGGCATCGAGGACGGCCTGCTGAGGACTGTCCGACGTGCCAGCGGTTGGTTCGTCATCCATAACGCCGTCCCTCCTTATGTGGAGTTCACCGATAGTCTGTCAAGTACAGACTCGGATCAGCACAGATGTGTTGAGGAAACGGTATAGGCGTATGATCCGAGTTGTCAAGTAACAGTGAGGAGGCGACGAGGCCGTCGATCGTCCGGGCTTCGCCCGGCGACGATGCGCGGCTGAAGCTCTGGGGCAACTCCCGTGGCAGACGCGGCGGGGATTCTGTTTGGGACCCGTGCCGTGCTTTTGTGCGGCGACTGGGCCCAGGCTGAAGCTACGCGGCTACTTTCGTGATGACGCCGCACGCATCACGCAATGAATGGGCCTCCAAAGCGAGGCCCCTTTCAACGGTGTTCCGATGCCTGTTCCTAGTTATGCGCTAGCTAGCGTGCCGCCTTGCCCAGAAGCCGATGACGAGCAGCCCCAGGGCGGCGGTCGCCAGCGTTGCGAGCACGGCGCCGGACTCGCGACCACCTGACTCACCAGTCCCCGTGCTTGGCAGGATAACGACCACAGGCGGCTGAACGACAGGCAGCACCTCATTCACGAGGGTGGCCGTTGCCGTCGGCGGCACCGCGGTCGAGCTCGGCTCCGGCGTGTTCGTGCGCGTCGGGGTGTTCTCCGGCGTGTTGGTCGCAGTGTTCGTGGCGGTCGCCGTGGCCGTGCTGGTAGCCGTTGGCGTGTTCGTCGGCGTTTCCGCTGGCGTGTTCGTAGCTGTCGGCGTGTTTGTCGGCGTCTCCGTCGGAGTGTTCGTAGCTGTTGGCGTGTTCGTCGGCGTTTCGGTCGGAGTGTTGGTAGCCGTTGGCGTGTTCGTCGGCGTTTCCGTTGGCGTGTTGGTGGCCGTCGCCGTGTTCGTCGGTGTGTTCGTCGACGTCGGCACCGGCGTGTTCGTCGGCGTCGGTGTTGGTGTGTCCGTTGGCGTCGGCGTGTTGGTCGCGGTGTTCGTTGGCGTGTTGGTCGGCGTATACGTTGGTGTGTCGGTCGACGTTGGCACCGGCGTGTTCGTCGCGGTGGCCGTCGGCGTGTCCGTTGGCGACGGCGTGCTCGTTGCCGTGTTCGTCGGCGTGCTGGTCGCGGTGTTCGTGGGCGTATTGGTGGCGGTGCTCGTTGGGGTGTTCGTGGCCGTGTTGGTCGGCGTATTCGTCGGCGTCGCTGTCGCGGTGTTGGTGGGGGTGTTTGTCGGCGAACTGGTTGGAGTGCTCGTGGGAGAGTTCGTGGGCGTCGCCGTCGGCAGTTCGCCAATGCCGAGCATCGGGATGTCCTGCTGGCCGACGGAGATGGAGCTCTTCGCGCCACCTCCGGTCACTTCAGCCGAGTCGATCGCGGCGTGGAGGTTGCCCGTCGCGCCGTTCGCGAAGCAGGCGAAGCGAGCGTCGATGCGCACGATGAGCACCTCATCGGCCTCAAGACCGGTAACGCGGACCGTGAACAACAGGTTGTCCGCGTCGTCCGTGCCGAAATCGGTCGGAGGCGTCGCGCCGCCCGGGGCATAGAGCTCAGTCCCAGCGACCTTGGTGACAGTTTCGTTGCCGCTCAGGATGTTGCCGCTTTCCTGCGCCTGGCCGGCGAAGTCGACGTTGCTTATGCCGACGGCGACGATCTCGCGATAGCCGACGCCCTGCTGGCCGTTGTTCTGCGCGTCGAAGTCGTAGCTGATGTCGATGGACTGCGTGCCGTCGGCGCCATCATCGACCGTCACCTCGGTGAAGAAGACGATCGTGTCGCCACACATGAAGTCCTCGGCCTCAAGCTGCTCGACGACGTGATCGTTGATCGCGCGGCTGTCGAACTGCAGGCCGCCGGCTGCCAGTTCCACGGCAGGCGAAGTCAGGTGGTTGTAGTCGTCGGGCGCAGCACCGATGAAGTCGAGCGAGAAGTCGCCTCCCTCGGCGTACGCTGTCGATCCTTTGTCGCCGCGGGCGAACGGCGCGTAGGCGAGGAAGGCTGCGCCGACCAGTAGCGCGAGGGACAGAACGAGTCCCGGGCGGCTGAGTCCGGATTCGGAGCGGTTGTGCGATGTGTTTGATGTGGCGGAACGGGGACGCAACACGATGAGACTCCTTCCCCATCGATTGCTTTACGGTGCGCGGCCGCCCCGATGCCCCACATCGTTTCTGGACGGTTCAATACTAAGAACAATCAGGGCTCGACTTCATTTCACCCGGGCCCTGGCGGCATGGCATCTGAACGGCGTCTGAAACATCATCCGCGTTTCGCGTCGTCATGCTTGGGAGAGACTCGTCGGGAAGCGACGGCGGCCCGGACAACCGTTGCAGGGGAACGCCCTAACCGACGGCGCGGTCTTTCAATTTTCGCAGGCGATCGTGCAATATTCGCCGCCTTCGGGCGTTACCAGCGCGCCACCGGCACAGTTAAGCAGGCCGTGGGAATCAGGAAGTAATAGGTCAGGAGTACGGATGAAACAGCAAGTCATTGCCGCTGTGGCGGGGATCACCCTCGCGTCGCTCGCCGTCGCCGGAACGTTCGCATCGCAGGACATGAGTCTGCTCGAAGACCCGACAGAAACGCCAACAGAAATCGCAGCGACAGAAACGCCGTCGGACTCTACGGAAACGCCAACCGACCCTACTGAGACCGCAACGCCGGACGGCACCGAGACGGAGGAACCGGTCGCAACCGAGACGCCGGACGATCCAACGGGCACCCCGGATGATGCGACGGAAACGCCGACGCCAGAGGCCACGGGCACGCCGACAGACGGCACGCCGACGCTGGAGCCGACGGCGACGCCCGCGGACGCCACGCCAACGGCCGAGGTGTCCGCAACGCCGGTCGCTGACGACGACGTGAGCGGCATCCCGGACTCGAACCCCTCGAAGCACCCAGAGGACGGCGATGGCGTCTGCGAGAAGGGCGAGACCATCGTCAAGACGACGCCGAGCGGCAAGCAGGTGACGGTTCCCTGCCACGTAGGCGGCGATGACGACGAAGAGGAAACGAGGGCGAGGGCGAAGTCTCGGAACGCCGAGGCAAGGGAAAGAACCGCTAACCCTCCTTGACAAGCAACAATGAAGCCGTTCAGAAAGCCCCGACTGCCCGGGGCTTTTCTGATCCTGGTGTTGGCGGGACCCATGTTGAATCAGGCTAGCCACAGGCACTGACCATCCGTCGCCCGCAGGTCCGCTGATCGAGGAAACAAGGAATCGCCCTGGGTACGGTGCTTGGTCGGAGATGAAGAACGCGCCGGTCCGAGCGATGGGGCACCTGGACCGGCGCGTTCTTGAATGGGGCTGTGGACATGAAGGTCGGCCGATGGGGGCGGTCCGAAACCGTTGTCCGTTGTGAATAACAGACGTCTCAAGCGAAAGGAGACGCCCTCGCGCAAAATCCCTTCTTGACACGACCCAGGGTCTGAAGACCGACGAATCAGTTTGTGCTGGCATTTCCGCGTAGGGCCGTCTCGATTTGCTGTAGTCCCCGGTTATAGCCACTAACAAGCCCACATGGCGCCTGCACGCGCCTGCGGTTCGCGAAGCGGTAGACGGGGGTGTGCATGCCGAGACGCAGAGCAACGTCATCATTTCGGGAAGGCGGACAAAGCCTCGCCGAGTTCGCGATGGTCATGCCGATCTTCATCATTCTCGCTTTCGGCATCATCGACTTCGGCATGGGCCTGCGGGCCTACATCGGCGTTGCACAGGCAAGCCGGGAAGCGGCGCGCTACGCGTCGGTCGGCAACCCGCCGGGCACATTCACTTCCGGCGGCACCGGCGACTGCAATGGGAGCGTCACGACGAACACCGTCGGCCGCGCGTGTAAGTCGCTGAACGGCCTCAATCTCGACAACGTGCTCGATGTTGACGTGACGTATCCGTCAGGGACCGCCCCGGGCGAGCCCGTTGAAGTGGCGATCGACTATGAGTACCACTTCATCACGCCGGTTGACCGCGTCGTCAACTTCTTCTCGAACGGCGCATTGGACGACAGCATCACAGTGAGCTCCTCGACGAGCATGCGGTTGGAGTAGGGGAGATTGTGAAGATGCGCGAGTTTCTGAAGCGATTTTCCTCTGAGCGCGGCCAGGTGATCATGCTCGCCGTGGCGACGTTCCCGGTTCTCCTCGGCATGACGGGAATGGCCCTTGATGTTGGTACGTTCTACAGCGAACGGCGCAACCTTCAGAACGCAGCCGATAGTATCGCGCTTGCGGCGGCACAAAAGCTGCCGGACACCAACGCCGCTCGCGTCGCCGGTGAGGAGTTTGCGCTGGAGAACGGCGTCGCTGTTTCGGACGTCACGCTCACGATCAATGCGGCTGCGGACCCACCGATTGTTCGCGCATCCATAACCCGCAACCACAAGTTCGCATTTATGAAGGTCCTTGGTGTCGACTCGCGCTATGTCGGCGCTGGAGCTGCGGCGGTGAAGGTTTCATTCGGTGGCGGTGCGGGCATAGTTCCGTGGACTATCACCCAGGCAACCCAGGACGCATCGACGCTCGGTACGGTGGTCGTCATGAAGTACGACGCGACCGGCGGCAACACGGGCAACTTCGGCGCGATACGCATCGACGGGCCCGGGGCGAACGTCTACAACGAGTCGGTCATGTATGGGAGCGATTCATTTGCGTGTGCGGTCTCAGCACCGAACTGCACGACCGGAGCATGTCCTGGGGTATATCCCTCCACCTGCTCGGAGAACTCGCCGACCTGCGACGGGCCGGATTGCACACCACAAACGGGTAACCTCATCGGCCCTACACGCACCGGGGTCGACTTCCGCATGAACAATACGTCCACGGACTGCGATTCATTCGCTGAGACGTTCAGCGCCCCTGATCCCGTGACAGGCATCAGCAACATCGATCCAGACTGCAACCCGTGGACAGACGGTCCCGGTAAGTGCACGTCAGACACTGACATCTGCAGCCGCCGCGTCATCATCATCCCCGTCGTTGATGACTTCGGAAACGGAGCGTCGAACCCGGCCACGATCCAGCGTTTCGCGCTGCTGTTTCTTGAGGGCTACGACAGCGGCAAATGTCAGGGGAACAACTGCGAAATCAAGGGCCGATTTGTGAAAGCGGACATCAACGCTCGAGCGCTCGCGGGAACCTATGATCCGCTCGCGTTGGTCCACTTTTCCAAACTCACCGAGTAGGCCGGCGGCCACCCCCACGGCCTGAATACGGCATGAAGGACCAGATACTGGATATCTGGCCCTTCGTGGTGCCCGCAATTGCAAGCTGGGATCGCCTTCCCGTCCATCGTTCGGCTCCGCCAATCTGCCGAGAATCACTAAGGGTGCCGCTCGCACGGCCATTGTTTGAATCTGCTTGTCAGGGCGTCTCGGTTTGCTGTTCGACAGGGATATACACAGTGAAGGGTCGGCCTCGCCGGCGTCCGTACCGACGGACGACCAGGGCGAGGAGGAACTCGTCGCGGCCGCGAAGGTGCACGACGAACAAGCCTGGTCCGAGATTTACAGCCGCCATGTCGAGAAGATCTACTCCTACATCTACTTCCGTGTTGGCGACCGCTCGACCGCCGAAGACCTCGCCGCAGATGTGTTCGTTCGCGCGATCGCGGGCATCTCTAAGTACGAGTATCGTGGCATGCCCCTACTGGCCTGGCTCTATCGCATTGCCCACAACGTCACGGCTGACTACCGCAAGTCGGCCGCGAAACGCGCTACGCAGGAGACTGCGGAACTGCCAGAGGAGATCGAGCACAGTGTCGATGCGATCGGCATGCTTGATGAGCGCAACGACATGATGCAGGCGATCCGCTCGCTCACGGACGACCAGCAGCAGGTGATTATCTTGCGCTTCTATGGCGGCATGAGCAACGCGCAAGTCGCGCAGGTCGTGAACAAGCCCGAGACAGCAGTCAAGGCACTCCAGGCGCGCGGCCTTCGATCGCTGAAGCGCCTCCTGAGTGAGCCGGAACGGCGGACGGCATGATGGGTCAGAACGCCTTCAACGATGCGCTGGACGCTTCGATCGATGCACTCCGTCAGGGCCAACAGATCGAGGAGATACTCGCGCGCTACCCGCACCATGCTGACGAACTGCGACCACTCCTTGAGACGGCGGCGCTCGCCAATCCATCGCTTGTCTACGAGCAGCCGACGGATCGCCTGCACGACAACTTCAACGTCGTCCAGTCCGCACTGCGTCGCTCTCAGATGGCAATCGTGCGTGAGGCACAACCGGCACCACGCATCCGCGCCGGGTGGTGGAACAAGAGGCTCATCTTCGCATCTATGTCACTGCCAGCGGGTGTGTTCGCGTTCGCGTTGCTCGGCGCGGGCGGAGCTGCTGCGGCCACGACCGTCGCCCTTACAACCGGCATCGACGAGGAGATCGGGAGCGCAGTCACGCGCGTGGTGCCCTCGTGGGCCCAGCCGCTGGTTCCCGGCGACGACGATTCCTCCGTCGGGACCAAGGACGTTGCGGACGAGGCCGACACTTCGCCGACCGCCGCCGTAGGACTGAACGCTACTCCCACAGCAGCCGGCCAACGGGTAGGAGAGAGCACTGCGCAGCCGGATGCGACATCGGTGCCAGCGCCCGGTGGGACGCAGCCGATTACCTTGTCGGGCGTTGTTTCCAACATTCGAGGCAACACGTTTGAGCTGGTGGTTGGTGGACAGGTGTTCAAGGTGCAGACCGATGTGAAAACGACGATCATCGGAGAACTCATGGCTGGTGCAACGGCCGACGTTTCGGGAACGAGCGGAGGCAATGGAAGCGTTCACGCTGTTGCCGTAACCGTAGTGTGGGCTCCTCCGGAGTCCGAACCACCGCAATCGCCATCGCAGCCACCCGCGACGGCACCATCTGGGCCGCCCGAAACACCGCCCGGCCAGGGACAGAACACGAAGACGCCACCTGGTCAGGCTGAGAAGACGAAGACGCCTCCGGGCCAGACGGAGAGCACGAAGACCCCACCGGGTCAGGCTGACAGAACGAAAACTCCCGGCCCGCCGGCAACTCCCCCGGGGCAAGGTGGTGGCACCGGCAGCGGAAACGGAAATGGCAACGGGAATGGGAATGGGAATGGGAATAGCGGCAACAACAATTAGGGTCGTGGTCGAACGACACGCTTATTGGAATCGACCGTTGGAGTCGTCGAATGTCTAGTGGGATCATCGAGAACGCCGTGGCTCGAGTTGAGCTGACAATCGAAGAGATCGACCAGATTCTCCAACAAGGTCGTCCGCTTTCCGTACTCATAGTAGTGCGAAGAGATCTGCCGATGGGCTTGTCACCCGAGCTCGTGCAGCAGGCGAGGGTCGCCATAAGCAACGCGACTCGTGTCGATGACAGGGTTGGCCTTGTCGGAGATCGCGCGATAGTGGCCGTTCTTCCCGGCACCGGGGCAGCTGCCGCCAGCATGGCGGCGGATCGACTCCGTATGGAGTTGTCCCATCGCACCAACGGCAAACACATCTGGACTGTGCTGGAGCTTCCGCACGCTGAGAAGTACGCGACCGGTAGCGGCGTAATCGGCGCTGTACTTTCCCTGGTTGCTTAACGTCCAACCGGCGCATTGCCAGTGATGTAGCGGCCACGCGAGCTAGACGTTTTTTTCTGGCTTGCCAACGAGATGGGGTCGGCCCACTTCGTCCGAGTGCCGACCCCATCTGTGCGATCTACCTAGTCAGGTCCTTGCGTTGGTTCCACTGTGCGCGTGGATGCCGGCGCGGTACGGGTTGGTTGAGGCGTCTCGCCAGGGCACGGACCGGTGCTGTCGTCGCCGACGAACCCTTCCTTCTTCACGTGGTTGACAAGGTGCTGGTCAAGCGCATTAGCGTTGATGGTGATCGTGTGCGGGCCGGCGTTAGGGCCCTGCTGGTTGCGGTCGTAGTGGCAGATCACGACGTAGTTGTCGCTCCGGTTGCCCGCACTCTGTCCGCTACCTGCATCCGCGAGCGCTTCTGTCGCAATCAGGCAAGAGATACCGAGGCCCACGACTGTCAGGCCTATCCAGAGGTACTTCTTCATGGGGCGTGTTCTCCTTCTGCGTATTTGTGGACGCGCCCCATCGCGACCGCTGGTCGATGCCTTACTGTAGACAAACGGTCACCAGCATCATTTTGTTTCGTCCCAAGCGTTGCTTCGACCATTTTGACGAGGCGAGTCGCGCACGTGATTCATGTGGCATGTGAGAGACGCCGTGCAGCTCCTTTCGCGACGGGCGGGGGCGACCGTCCTCCTGACCTCCATCTGTGCCCATCTGTGGAATCTGCGGTTCCTTCACGAGCGCGTCGCCGTTGCGCGATTGTTACACGCGCGCGTCGGCGTGTTACGCCCACGCCGCTTCGCCGCCGGTACAACGCATCAACAACGGAGCAGATGGCTCGCACAGATACGAAAGAGGAGGAACTGAGATGGCAGACGTACACCACACGGAGCCGGTCGTCCGCGAGACGCACGTCGTTGACGGCGGCGGCGCGGGATCGGGATTTGGCGCGGGGATGATGCTGGCGGCGCTGGCGATCCTGGCGGCGGTGATCATCGGGCTGGCGCTGTTGTTTACGCAGCCGTGGGACGACGACGACGGCGTCGATACGACACCGGGGACGTCGGACAGCGTGCCTGATGCGCCCGATGTCCCGGACGCGCCTGACGCGCCGAGCGTGCCGGATGTTCCGGACGGCGATGACGTACCGGCGCCCGAGGGCGGCGACGGCGGCGAGCAGCCGGCTCAATAGGGGCGATCCGCAGAAGGCACAGAAATCACAGATGGAGATGAGGAGGAGATCATGTATTACGGTGGTGGGATTGTTGGGTTGCTGTTGATCATCTTGCTGGTGATCTTGATCCTGCGGTTGGCGTAGGGCAACCGCGGTCGGGCGACTGCGGTCGCTCTCAGCACTCAGCTTTCAGCGGTCAGCATCTTGGGCGGGGATGCGAATCGAGATTCGGTTCGGGTCCTCGCCTTTTCTTGTGCGACGGCGGGCGCGCCAGGCGGCGCCCCTACGACGGGCGAGGGCGTCCGTCCTCCTGCGGCGACGGCACCTTACTGCTTCGCTGGCCGGAAGCCGATCTTTCTTGCCGGCGTTGCCGGTGGGGCCATGAGCTGTCGGATGGCGTCGAACACGACCTTGAACTGCTGGTCGTTCTTGCGTTCAAGCGCGGCCAGCTTGCGCGACAGGTCGGCGTTTTCGGCCAGCAATCTTCTGAGGCGAACGAAGGCGCGCATGATCTCGATGTTTACGGCGATGGCGCGCGGGCTGTTCAGGAGACCGGAAAGCATGGCGACGCCCTGCTCGGTGAATGCGTACGGCGGGGTACGGCGGCCGCCTCGGGTGTTTGAGGTCCCAGATTGGTACCGCAAAGAAGCATCATCTGAATCTGAATCCTGGTTTGAGGTTTCATTTTGAAACCTCAAACGCCCGAACTCCTCGGCCGTGAGACGGAACATGAAATCATCAGGAAACCGCTCCAGATTCCTCTTGACGGCGAGGTTCAGGGACTTAGTTGGGACCCCATACAAGAGGGCGAGGTCGGCATCGAGCATGACCTTCTGGCCACGGATGAGGTAGATCGCGTGGTCGATTCGTTCCATCGGGATGACGGATTTCCTGGCTGGCAACGGTTGCCTCCTGCGGGCTGTTTGAGTTCGCCGACAGGGGTATAGCACATTCGTTCTATGTGCTCACGCGCCGCTGCGGAAGCTATGTCAATGCGATGGAACGGCACAGAGATCGCAGAATTTGCTGGGCGGAGACCTGGCGCAGCCAGAGCTACGCAGCTACTGAGCCCCTCTCTGTCGGCCAGCCGGTGGCCTTCGGTGGTCGCACGGAAGTATCAGCAACAAGATTCTTCGACTTCGCTCAGAATGACGGGACTTGCTTCGCTCGTCTCCTTCTTGAGCTTGAGGCGGGCGCGGGCGCCCGTCCTTGGTCGGCTACGCGCGGCGGAAGACGATGTGGCGGCGCCATTCGTCTTTAGGATCGGGAAAGTCGGTGCGGTAGTGGGCGCCACGGGATTCTTCTCGGAGGAGGGCGGCTTCGGCCATCATTTGGCCGGCGGTCAGCATGCTGCTGAGCTCGAGCGTAGCTCGGTCGCGAGGGGCTGGGGACTGG